>NZ_CP030261.1:1814839-2419785 GCF_003312915.1 Flavobacterium fluviale
ACTACAATTCCAGCGCTAACTGCTATATTAAGAGAGTGTTTGGTTCCAAGCTGAGGAATTTCAATACATCCGTCGCATATTGCAACAGCCTCTTGAGCAACACCATAGACTTCGTTACCAAAAACGAGTGCATATTTTTGATCTTTTTCAATTGTAAAATCTTGAAGAAAAATCGCACTTTCAACTTGTTCAATGGCCATTGTCAGCACATTTTCTTTCTTTAAATTTTCAATAACTTCAAGAACATTTTCGTGATGTTCCCAAGCTACAGTTTCGGTTGCGCCAAGTGCAGTTTTATGAATTTCTTTATTTGGAGGAGTGGCAGTAATACCGCACAGAATAATCTTCTCAATCAAAAACGCATCAGCAGTTCTAAAAACAGAACCAATATTGTGAAGGCTTCGGATATCATCTAAAACTAATATTAAAGGTGTTTTTTCAGATTTCTTAAAATCTTCAATAGATTTACGGTCTAGTTCGCTGTTTTCGAGTTTTCTCATTAGTGTTGAATTGTAGTCATAAAAAAAGCTTCCAAAGATAAGGAAGCTTTTTCGATTATTTGTATGTTTTTCAGATTAGCTTTTTACTGGATCTGGTAAAACAGTACCTTTAATAGTAAGGATTTTTGTAGGTTGACCTTCAGCGTTAGAAGTAACAGTTACAGTTTTTGTAAAAGCACCAACTCTGTCAGTAGCATATTTTACTCCGATAACACCTTTAGCACCTGGTGCGATTGGTTCTTTTGGAGTAGTTGGAACAGTACATCCGCAAGATCCCGTAGTGTTAGTAATGATTAATGGTTTAGTTCCGTTGTTAACAAAAACAAACTCACGTTTACCATCAGCATTGTGAGCGATAGTTCCGTAATCGATAGTTTCAGTTTCAAAAGCCATTCCAGCTCCTTCAACTTTAGCAACTTTAGCAGTTTTAGCTTTTTTAGTTGTTTGTGCATTACTAGCTGTAATACCAGCTACAGCCAACATAGCGAATAAAATTATTTTTTTCATTGTTTCTAGGGTCTTTTTTAAATGATAAACAAAGCTATGTAAAATTCTTAAATCACAACCTAAAAATATCTTAAAATATTTTAATTTTTGAAGTTTTCGAATTGCCGCTAAAAAATCATAAATTCGCTGTCTTAATTTTTCATTTAAAACACAATAATTTGGCAGCTAAAGAGAAAGTGGTGAAAGAAACACCTTTAATGAAACAGTACAACGAAATCAAGGCTAAATATCCTGATGCATGTCTGCTTTTCAGAGTAGGGGATTTTTATGAAACCTTTGGAGAAGACGCCATTAGAGCTTCAAAAATTTTAGGAATAACATTAACTAAAAGAGGAGCGGGGTCTGATACAGAAACGGCTCTGGCTGGGTTTCCGCATCATTCTGTAAATACCTATCTGCCAAAATTAGTTAAAGCCGGACTTCGTGTAGCAATTTGTGATCAGTTAGAAGATCCAAAAATGACTAAAACAATTGTCAAAAGAGGTGTTACAGAATTGGTAACTCCTGGTGTTTCTTTAAACGATGAAGTGCTGCATTCCAAATCAAATAATTTTTTGGCATCGGTTTATTTTGCCAATAAAAATATCGGAATTTCTTTTCTGGATGTTTCTACAGGAGAATTTTTGACAGCTCAGGGTAATGCAGAATATATCGATAAATTATTGCAGAATTTTAATCCAAGTGAGGTTTTAGTTCCAAAAAATAACAAGAGCGATTTTAAGAATGCTTTTGGAGAAGATTTTCATAGTTTCTACCTAGAAGATTGGATCTATAAAGAAGATTATGCTTTAGAAACCCTTACTAAACATTTTCAAACCATTTCTTTAAAAGGATTTGGTGTTGAGGAATTGAAGGAAGGAATTATAGCATCGGGTGCGATTTTGTATTATTTGTCAGAAACCCAGCATAATCGTGTGCAGCATATTACGGCGATTCAGCGTATTGCAGAAGATGCCTATGTTTGGATGGATCGATTTACTATTCGAAACTTAGAATTATATCACAGTTATAATCCAAATGCAGTTACGCTTTTAGATGTTATCGATAAAACACTTTCTCCAATGGGAGGACGTTTATTGAAGCGCTGGCTTGCCCTGCCCTTAAAAGACAGTAATAAAGTAAAAAGCCGACATGAAGTTGTAGCTTATTTAAAGTCGAATCCAGAAATTCTGCATAATATTCAATATCAAATTAAACAGATTTCAGATTTAGAACGTTTAATTTCTAAGATTGCGGCAGGCAAAGTGTCTCCAAGAGAAATTATTTATTTAAAAGAATCTCTAGATGCTATTATTCCGATAAAAACTTTGGCGCTCGAAAGTCCGCAGGAAGCTGTAAAAGTAATTGGAGATAGTCTGCATGCTTGTGAACTGCTTCGTGAAAAAATTAAAACGACATTAAATCAAGATGCGCCTGTTGCAATTTCAAAAGGAAATGCCATTGCAGGCGGTATTAGTGAAGAATTAGATGAACTTCGTGCGATCTCGACTTCTGGAAAAGAATTTTTAGAGGGAATTGAAAAAAGAGAATCAGAAAGAACAGGAATTTCTTCGCTGAAAATTTCTTTTAATAATGTTTTTGGATATTATATTGAAGTTCGAAATACGCATAAAGATAAAGTTCCAGAAGAATGGATTCGTAAACAGACCCTTGTAAATGCGGAGAGATATATTACAGAGGAATTAAAAGAATATGAAACCAAGATTCTAGGTGCTGAAGAAAAAATATACAAAATAGAAAGTGAGCTTTTTGAACAATTAGTGGCTTGGATAAGTACTTATATTAAGCCGGTTCAGATGAATGCTTATCTGGTTGCTCAGTTGGATTGCTTGTGTTCGTTTACCCAGATGGCAGTCGAAAATCAATATGTGCAGCCGGAAATCGATGATACTTTTGAACTGGATATTAAAAATGGAAGACATCCTGTAATTGAAAAACAATTGCCGGTAGGAACGCCCTATATTGCCAATGATGTTTTTCTGGACAGAGAAACACAGCAGCTTATTATGATTACAGGGCCAAACATGTCTGGTAAGTCGGCTATTTTGAGGCAAACGGCTTTGATTGTGCTTCTGGCTCAAATGGGAAGTTTTGTTCCGGCAGACAGCGTTAGAATGGGAATCGTAGATAAAATTTTCACCAGAGTAGGAGCTTCGGATAATATTTCGATGGGGGAATCTACATTTATGGTTGAAATGAACGAGACAGCTTCTATTTTGAATAATATATCAGATAGAAGTTTAGTGTTGCTGGATGAAATTGGAAGAGGAACTAGTACTTACGATGGAATCTCGATTGCTTGGGCAATAGCTGAATTTCTTCACGAGCATCCAGGAAGAGCAAAAACTTTATTTGCGACGCATTATCATGAATTGAATGAAATGACAGAATCTATGCCGAGAATTCAGAATTTTAATGTTGCGGTAAAGGAATTAAAAGATACTGTTTTATTTGTTAGAAAACTGGTTAAAGGAGGAAGTGCACACAGTTTTGGAATTCACGTTGCAAAAATGGCTGGAATGCCGCAACTTGTTATTTCTAGAGCACAAAAACTTTTAAAGAAATTAGAAAAGAATCATTCTAGTGATGCTTTGCACGGAATAAAAGCGGCTAATGAAGAAATGCAGATGAGTTTCTTTAATTTGGATGATCCTTTATTGGAAGAAATAAAAGAAGAAATTTTGAGCCTCGATATTAATGCAATTACGCCGGTAGAAGCACTGATGAAGCTGAATGAGATTAAAAGGATGCTGGTCAAAAAATAATTTTAAAAATTTTTCAAGTTTAAAGTTTAGGTTATCAGAAAGTTATAAAATAAGTAAAATATTTTTAAAAAAAATGCTTGTGTAATTGAATAAATGTCCTAAATTTGCACTCGCAATACGAAACAAGTCAAGTATTGCGGAGTTCTTAAATAGAATTTGAAAGGCGAAAATAGCTCAGTTGGTAGAGCGCGACCTTGCCAAGGTCGAGGTCGCGGGTTCGAGCCCCGTTTTTCGCTCAAAATCATATAATGCTCGGATGGTGAAATTGGTAGACACGCTGGACTTAAAATCCAGTGAACAGCAATGTTCGTGCGGGTTCAAGTCCCGCTCTGAGTACTAAAGCCTCTTCTTTTGAAGAGGCTTTTTTTATGGTCTAAACTTGTATAAAATAAATTTACGAAGTAAATTTATTTTAAAGAATCTAAGAATCTAAGAATCTAAGAATCTAAGAATCTAAGAATCTAAGAATCTAAGAATCTAAGAATCTAAGAATCTAAGAATCTAAGAATCTAAGAATCTAAGAAACTGAAATCTCCAATCTAAAATCTAAAATTATAAATGGGTGCTTTTGTAATCAGTAGGCGTTTTAACGATGAATATAAATTTACTTTTACTTCGCGAAAAGGGAAAGTTATTTTTACGAGCCTGAGTTATGAATTGAGATTTGAGTGTGAAGAAGATATTGAGAAATTTAAAGCGAATATTGAACTTGCAAAATTTTTGAAATTTAAAGGCTCTGGCGGGAAGTATTTTTTTAAATTGATGCTGGGTGATGCTCAATTTGCAACAAGTCGTAAATACAGTACGGAATTGCTTCTGCAGAAAGGTATAAAGGAAATCGTAACCTATGCTTCCAGGTCGGAAATCTTAGATTTCTCTTCAAATGAATTAATTTTTGAAGATGAGGAATCTGAAGAGGAGCTTGAGGAAGTGGTAGAATAAAAAAAAGCGTTCACGGTAGTGAGCGCTTTTTTATTTGAAGCTGATCAATTGTTAAAATTGGTCATAAAAAAAAACCATCTAAAAAGATGGTTTTAAAATCGTTAGAAACTATGTTCTAATTATTTTTTTACTTCTTCTACTTTAGCAGCAGCTGAATCAACTTTAGCAGCAGCAGAATCAACAGTTGCAGCAGCTGAATCAACAACAGCAGCAGCTGAATCAACAGTAACAGCAGTAGAATCTACGGCAGCTTCTGAAGCAGCAGCGTCAGCTTTTTTACAAGATACAACAGTTAAAACAGCAACAACAGCTAAACTTAAAAATACTTTTTTCATCTTACTTTATTATAAAAGGTTAATTATTAATTCGTGGCAAAGATATAAATTTTTTAATATGTAAAATATTTTTTCACTTTTTTTTTAAAATATTTTCCTTACTCACGATTATCTTAGTTATCAAATAATATGCCAAATTAATAAAAATAAATTATATTATTGTATATTTTGTCTAATTTATTTTTTGTTGAAAATTCTATTGCTCTTTTGGCTCTTTTAATCACGTTTGTTATGTTTTATTTTGTTTTTTAAGGATTATTCTGTTTGATCGATTACTATAAAATTATGTTTTTATGGGTTTAATTTTCATAAAAAAGATATAATCCCTTCTGATTTAAGAATAAAAATGATTAGGAAATGGTTTTTATAATAGTTTCAGTGGCTCCTTTATTATCTTGAATAAATGATTTAGATATGATGCTTTTTTTTGTAAATATTTCATTATCAGATAGTAATTGATCGAAAGTTTTTTTCAATTCTGCACTATTAGAAATAACTGTGCATCCTTGCAGATTTACAAGTGAAACCGCCTCTGCGAAATTAGAATAGTTGGGGCCAATAACAATAGGAATTCCAAAAGCAGCTGGTTCTAAAATATTATGGATTCCTGGATTGCCAAATCCGCCGCCCACGTAAGCAATTGTACCGTAACTGTATATTTTAGTTAAAAGTCCGACGTTGTCAATTATAAAAACATTGTATTTTGATAAATCCTTGTTTTCTTTCTCGGAGAATAAGACAGTTGATTTTGTAATTAGTGATTTAAGCTCAGCGATTTGATCTGCTTTTATATTATGAGGAGCGATTATGAATTTTACATTTTCTGGCGCTTGATTAATGTATTCGGCAATTAAAACTTCGTCTTTTGGCCAAGAACTTCCAAAAACAATAACCTTCTGGCTGTTTTTGAAATTTTCGATATAATCAAGTTTGTTGTCTCTTTCTAAAATTGCAGCGACGCGGTCAAAACGGGTGTCTCCAGAAACAATTACATTTTCAAATCCAATAGATTGAATTTTTTGCTTGGAACTTTCATTCTGAACAAAAAAGAAAGTGAATGCCTTTAGAGCTTTTCTGTAAAATCCGCCGTACCATTTAAAAAACATCTGATTGTCTCTGAAAATTCCAGAAATCAAATAAGTTGGAATTTTATTTGTTTCGAGTTCTTTTAAATAGTTAAGCCAAAATTCATATTTAATAAAAAATGCAAATTCAGGATGAACTAATTTTAGAAATTTCTTCGCATTATGCTTTGTGTCTAAAGGAAGGTAAAGTGTAACATCTGCAACTGTGTTATTTTTACGCACTTCGTATCCAGAAGGAGAAAAAAAGGTTACAATGATTTTATGGGAAGGGTATTTTTTCTTGATTTTTTCAATTACAGGAAGTCCTTGTTCGTATTCGCCAAGTGAAGCTGAATGAAACCATATAGTTTTATCCTCAGGCTTTATTTTATTTTCTAAAATTGAAAAGACATTTTTTCGGCCTTCAACAAAAAGCTTGATTTTTGGGCTGAATAATGCGATGATTCTGAGTAAAAACCCTGCTAAAGAAACGACTAAATTGTATAAAAAAAGCATGTAATTATTTTTGCAGCTAAATTACATTTCTTTCTACTATTTTCATTGGTTTGAAGCTATTAATAACTATTTTTGTTCCTCCTTTTAGAGATTTCTATCTAAATAGAGTCTTTACTTTTTAAATAGTATTCAAAATGAAAAAAATTCAAATGGTTGACTTAAAAAGTCAATATGAAAAAATAAAATCTACTGTAGATGCTTCAATTCAAGAGGTTTTAGATACAAATACTTATATAAATGGACCTTTAGTTCATCAATTTCAAAAAAATCTTGAAGATTATTTAGGTGCAAAACATGTAATTCCTTGTGCAAATGGTACAGATGCACTTCAGATTGCTATGATGGGTTTAGATTTGAAACCAGGTGATGAAGTTATTACTGCGGATTTTACTTTTGCTGCAACTGTTGAGGTTATTGCTTTACTGCAGTTAACTCCTGTTTTGGTTGATGTTGATTTGCATAATATGAACATCGATATCGAAGCAGTTAAAAAAGCAATTACGCCAAAGACTAAAGCAATTGTTCCGGTACATTTATTTGGACGCGCTGCTAATATGGATGCCATCATGGAGATTGCGGCCGAACATAATTTATATGTAATTGAAGATAATGCACAGGCTATTGGTGCTGATTATGTTTCTAAATCTGGAACAAAATCAAAAGTAGGAACAATTGGTCATGTTGCGGCGACTTCGTTCTTTCCTTCTAAAAACTTAGGTTGTTATGGAGATGGTGGAGCAATTTTTACCAATGATGATAAATTAGCACACATCATCCGCGGAATCGTTAATCACGGAATGTACGAACGTTATCATCACGATGTTGTGGGTGTAAATTCACGTTTAGATAGTATTCAAGCTGGGGTTTTAAATGCAAAACTGCCTTTGTTAGACGAGTACAATCAAGCACGTCGTTTAGCGGCTTCAAAATATAATGCAGCTTTCGCTGGAAATGCACATATTGTTACGCCAGATTTTGATGCAGATGAAAATGATCACGTTTTTCACCAATATGTGTTAAGAATTTTAGATGCTGATAGAAATGCTCTAATGCAGCATTTATTAGATAAGGGTATTCCATGTGCGATTTATTATCCAATTCCGCTTCATTCTCAAAAAGCATATGTTGATTCCCGTTATAAAGAAGAACAATTTCCAGTTACAAATCAATTAGTGCAGGAAGTAATTGCTCTGCCAATGCATACAGAACTTGATGACGAGCAGATTAAATTTATAACTGATTCTGTTTTAGAATTTTTGAATAAATAAATTATGAAGAAGTTAAGCCTTTTAATTTTGATGACTCTTTTGCAGCTTTCGGTTTTTGCACAAAAAACGAACACTACAGAAGAGAATGCAGTCAATAATCAAGTTGAAATTTTGCGTCAGGCTATGATTGATGCTGATGGAGCAAAATTAAAAGCACTAACTTCAGACAAGTTAAATTATGTCCACTCCAATGGAAATTTTCAAAATCAAGCAGAATTTATTGAGGGAATAGTTAGCGGAAAATCTGATTTTGTGACTATTGAATTTCAAGATCAAACTATTACAATTCTAAATGATACGGCAATAGTGAGACATGTCCTTGCTGCGCATATCAAAGATGGCGGTATTGATAGAGATATTAAAATAGGAATAATGCTTGTTTGGCAAAAACAAAAGAATAATTGGGTTCTTATTGCAAGGCAGGCTTACAAATTAACTACATAAAAACAACCACAAAATGAAAGTATTAGTAACAGGAGGATTAGGGTTTATTGGTTCTCACACAGTAGTCGAACTGCAAAATGAAGGCTTTGAAGTTGTGATAATTGATAATCTTTCGAATTCTTCAGAAGATGTTTTAAAAGGAATTACTGCGATAACAGGAAAAACGCCTTTGTTCGAAAAAATTGATTTAAGAGAAAAAAGTGCCGTTCGGGATTTCTTTAAAAAACATAACGATGTTACTGGAGTTATTCATTTTGCTGCTTCAAAAGCAGTTGGCGAAAGTGTGGAACAGCCGTTATTGTATTATGAAAACAACATTAGTAGTTTAGTGTATCTTTTACAAGAATTACAGCAAAAACCAGAGGCTAGTTTTATCTTCAGTTCATCTTGTACGGTTTATGGTCAGGCCGAAAAAATGCCAATTACGGAAGATGCTCCTGTGCAGACAGCAATGTCTCCGTATGGAAACACGAAACAAATAGGAGAAGAGATTATTACAGATACTGCGAAAGTAACTAATATAAGCGCTATTTTACTGCGTTACTTTAACCCTGTTGGAGCACATTCTTCAACTGAAATTGGAGAATTACCATTAGGAGTTCCTCAAAACTTAGTTCCATTTATTACACAAACAGGAGCAGGATTGCGTCAGGAATTATCGGTTTTTGGAAATGATTATCCAACACCAGACGGAACAGCTGTTCGTGACTATATTCACGTAGTAGACTTAGCAAAAGCGCATGTAATTGCCTTAAAGCGTTTATTCGATAAAAAGAATCTGGCGAAAGTTGAAACGTTTAATTTAGGAACTGGAAAAGGCAGTTCAGTTCTTGAAGTAATTCACAGCTTCGAGAAAGTAAGCGATAAAAAATTGCCATACGTAATTAAACCGCGCCGCGAAGGTGATATCACCGAGGCTTACGCAAATACAGATAAAGCAAATAACGTTTTAGGCTGGAAAGCAGAACTAAGCTTAGACGAAGCAATGGCAAGCGCCTGGAAATGGGAACAGAAAGTTCGTTCTTAGTTTTTGGTCTCAGTTTCAGTTTAAAAACTAAATATAAAAAATCCCAAATGATTATCATTTGGTATTTTTATTTTAATTCAATTTATTTTGTAAATTTGTAAGATTAAAAATGTAGGAATTATGGGCTCGGAAAAAGAAAATAAAAAAAACAATAGGGTAGAAGAACCCAGAGTTGAATACGAAGTTCAGAAACCTAAGTTTAAAGGAATAGATCGAGAAACTTTTGATTTTGATGCTGAGTTTGCAAAAGGATTAACTCCAGAGGAAGCAAAAGCGGAATCGATTAGAAGGATCAGGGAATGGTGGGGGAGATAGAAGTTATTTATACTTCAAGTGTTATTCATTATCTTGATGATTTAGTTGTCACTTTGTATAAAAAAGAATATTTTGGATTTATTGAATCTGCTGAAGAGTATGTTTTACACATTTATGATGCAATTCCTGAAAGAATAAAAAAATCTTCACATAAGAAAACTCCAAAATCGCTTCAGTATTTAGGTTTAAATTATGTTTTTTACAAAGCTAACTCCAGAACAACTTGGTATATATTTTTCGAAAAAAGAAATCAAAACTACTTGATTACCGGAATTACAAATAATTATTCTGCAGAAGCAAAACAATTATAAAAGCAAATCCTCATAAATACTTAGTTTATGAGGATTTTTTATTTAATATCGTCAGTACTGAAAACTAAAAACTGAGACTGAATACTTGAAAATTAAGCATTCGCTGTAACCGCTTCTTTATCAATTTTATTAATCAAACCAGCCAACACTTTTCCTGGGCCAACTTCAGTGAATAAAGTAGCGCCGTCAGCGATCATTTGCTGTACAGATTGCGTCCATTTTACAGGAGCAGTCAATTGAATAATTAAGTTCTTTTTGATTTCATTTGCATCCGAAACTGCATTTGCTGTTACGTTTTGGTAAACTGGGCAAATAGGAGTAGAGAATGTTGTTGCTTCGATTGCAGCTGCTAATTCTTCTCTTGCCGGCTCCATCATTGGCGAGTGAAAAGCTCCTCCAACAGGTAAAATTAAAGCACGTTTTGCTCCTGCAGCTTTCATCGCTTCACAAGCTTTTTCAACTGCTGCAGTTTCTCCAGAAATTACTAATTGTCCAGGGCAGTTATAATTTGCTGCAACTACAACTCCGTCAATAGAAGCACAAACTTCTTCTACAACATTATCAGCTAATCCTAAAACTGCTGCCATCGTAGATGGAGTAATTTCGCAGGCTTTTTGCATTGCAAGGGCCCGTTGAGAAACTAATTTCAAACCGTCTTCAAAAGATAAAGTTCCGTTGGCAACCAAAGCTGAAAATTCTCCTAAAGAATGTCCTGCAACCATTTCTGGCTTAAAATCTTCTCCTAAAGTTTTAGCTAAAATAACAGAGTGCAAAAATACAGCTGGCTGTGTAACTTTAGTTTCTTTTAGTTCTTCGGCAGTGCCTTCAAACATAATATCGGTAATTCTGAAACCTAAAATTTCATTGGCTTTTTCGAATAATTCTTTGGCTAAAGCCGAGTTTTCATATAAGTCTTTGCCCATTCCTGTAAACTGTGCGCCCTGACCTGGAAATACGTATGCTTTCATTTGTCTAATTTAATTTTTACTTTTTTTAAAATTGAAAATTAGTTTCAATTGGAAGGCAAAAATACTATTTTTTTAGCTCGTATAATCCTTAAACATATAAATCCATGCTAATCTTGAAAATCGGAGGTTGAAAGAAGTAAGCAAAGTAATAACAATTGCAATAATCGGAATGATTCTTAAATCGAAATTTGTTTCAAAGAAAAACTGTGCAACACAATAGGTTGCAATACCCTGAGCGACTGTTAATCCATAGTTTACATACATAGCACCAAAAAAATACCCAGGTTCTTTTTGGAATTTATAATGGCAGTGACTACAGTATTCATTCATTTTTGGAAGTCCAAAAGTCAAAAAAATATTTTTATCTGTAAACACTTTTCCTTTATGACAAACAGGACATTCGTTACTTAAAATATGAGTTAATGCATTTGACATGATCTTGTTGTTTTTTATTTATACAAAGGTAATATAGAGCAGGATAAAAGTCTTTTTTATATCTTCGCTGATTATAGCACAATAAAGACATTTTGTTTGAGATTTCAAATCTAAAATTCCAAATTCCAGAATCTGCAATCTAAATTTAATACCGTATGAAAAAATATCCCATTTATAGTGTTCAGAATTTTAGTTGTAATGATATTCATCGTGATTTTTATGTGAATACATTTAAAGAGCATCTAAAAAGTCACAGTTTTGTAGAAGAACCGCATCGTCATGATTCGTATTTAATGGTGTTTTTTACAAAAGGTTCAGGATTGCACGAGGTCGATTTTGATCAATTCGAAATCAAAAGAGGAAGTTTATTTGTGCTTCAGCCAGGGCAAATGCATCATTGGAGTTTGTCTGAAGATATTGAAGGCTTTGTGATTATCTTTTCGCAGGAGCTCTATAATTTGTATTTCGGACAGAAGAATATCAACGATTACAATTTTTACCATTCGATTCATAATCGGCCGGAAATGGTTTTTGAAGAAAAAGAAATTGCGAAAATCCAGCCTTATTTCGATCTGCTGATTCAAGAAAATAATGAAAATAATAAATATCAGCTCGACAAAATGTTGAATTTATTAGATTCAATTCACATCGAAATTGCTCGTAAATACAATGAAACGTATTCGCATCAAACTCATTCCTATAATATTAAAATCAATAAATTCGAATCGCTTTTAGAAGAATATTTCAGAAAGGAAAAACTGCCATCTTTTTATGCTGAAAAACTGAATATCACGCTGAAACATTTAAACAGAATCTGTAATGAAATCCTCCAAAAAACTGCCACAGAAGTAATTACAGACCGCGTAATTCTCGAAATAAAAAGAATGTTAATCGATAAACAATTAGCTGTAAATGAAGTTGCCTTTAAAGTAGGTTACGAAGATTACTCGTATTTCTCCAGATTTTTCAAAAAACAAACCGGAATGTCTCCAACGGAATTTCGAAATATAAAATGAGGGGCTTCGACTTCGCTCAGCCTGACAGTTGTATTCTCAATAAATCGCATGTCAGGCTGAGCGAAGTCGAAGCCCCTCGTTCCTAAAAAAAATCCTGCACTTCCTAAAAAGTACAGGATTTTTAACCAACCAAATTAAAACCTATTATAAAGTATTAAGCTTGTTTTGCAAATTGTAATTCAATGTTTAAACGAACTTCTTCACCTACTAAAACGCCTCCAGTTTCAAGAGCTGAGTTCCAGTTTAAACCCCAATCTTTACGATTAATTTTTCCTTCTATGCTTAAACCTACTTTTGTATTTCCCCAAGGATCAGTCATGATACCGCTAAATTCAACAGGGAATTTCACTTCTTTAGAAACACCTTTGATAGTTAAATCTCCAACTATTTCGTAATCTCCGTCATCGATTTTTTTGAATGATGAAGCTTTGAAAGTTAATTTTGGGTTGCTTTCCGCATCAAAGAAATCAGCACTTCTTAAGTGTCCGTCTCTGTCTGCATTTGCAGTGTCTACAGAAGCGATATCAGCAGAAAATTCGATTGCTGCGTTTTCAAAATCATTTCCTTCTGTAGTAATTGTAGCGTCGTATGTTCCAAATTTTCCTGAAACATTTGTAAACATCATGTGTTTAACTTTAAAACCAATTTCTGAGTGAGTTGGGTCAATTGACCATTTTGTAGTTGCCATAATTTTTATTTTTAAATAATTAATTTCATTTTGATAGGACAAAGTTACTTTGACTGTCTTCATTTGGCACTTAACCTAGATTAAGAAATGAAATAACTTTTTGATTGTCCGTTTGTTTATTTTTTGTTTTTGTTTGAAAAATTGCTGTCGAATTAATAGTTCATCGGAATATCCATTAATAAAAATTCAGCATCTGTATTGGCTTGAATTTTTAAAATGTCAGTTCCCGAAATTCCAACTGCATCACGAGTATTTAATTCCTGACCGTTAATGGTAACGTTTCCTTTTAAAACAAAAGCATAAACGCCGTTTCCTTCTTTTTTGATTGTATATTCTGTGGATACTCCTGAGTCAAAATTACCCATATTGAACCAAGCGTCTTGGTGAATCCAAACGCCTTCGTCATCTGCATTTGGAGATAAAATCTGAGAAAGTTTATTATGTCTGTCAGCAACATCCAAAGTAATTTGCTGATAACGAGGTGTAACGTTTCTTTTATTCGGAAATAACCAGATTTGCAATAATTTAGTCTGCTGATCTGCGTTTGGATTAAACTCACTATGCTGAACACCAGTTCCGGCACTCATTACCTGAATATCACCATTTTTAATGATTTCAGTATTTCCCATACTGTCTTTGTGTGCCAAATCACCTTCTAGCGGAATCGTAATGATTTCCATATTATCGTGAGGATGAGTTCCAAAACCCATTCCGCCCGCAATCGTGTCATCATTCAAAACACGAAGTGCCCCAAACTGAATTCTATCCGGATTGTACCAGCTTGCAAAACTAAAACTATGATAAGCATTAAGCCATCCGTGATTTGCGTTTCCTCTTGTTTCTGCTTTATGTAATACTATATTTTCCATGATCTTGTCTTTTGTTGTTTTGTAGTACAAAGATACCGCCAAGGTCAAGGAAAAGCACTTAATCTAGATTAAGAAAAAAGTTACTGAGGTTCTGAGGGGCTAAGAATCTAAGATTTTTAGTTTAGGTGTAAAGTTACAAAGGTTTTAAGGTAGAGGCGCACAGCAGTGCGATTAACACACAGTTTGTCATCTCGACGAAGGAGAGATCACAAAAGTGGCTCGACAAAGATTGACGATTATGCAGATGGAGTTTATAGTGTGATCCTTCCTCAGGATGACAAAATTGAGTAGGAATTATTTCTTAGTATAAACTAACTAAATATTTTAGTTTGATTCGAGAATAACAACAATACTATCAAAGTTTTTCTTTTTAGCAATAGAAAGTGCTGTTTCCCCTTTTTTTGCTATTGCATTTTTGTCTGCATCATTTGCTAGCAGGTATTTTACAATCTCTTCATGGCCATAATAAGAGGCATACATAAGTTCAGTGAAACCATCTTTTGCAGCAGTATTCATTTCTGCTCCGGCTAAAACAAGAATTTGAATATATTCCATAATTCCAGTTATAACTGCTGATATTAATGGTGTAATTCCTTTATGATTTTTAGTATTTACATTAGCTCCAAACTTCAAAAGAGTTTTTATTGCTTCGATTTGTCCTTCACGTGTCACCGCCCAATGTAAAGTGGTCATTTTGTATTTATCTTGTATGTCTGGATTTGCTCCTCGTTCAAGAAATGTCTTAAGTACCGGTATGCCTGATTGTGTGAGTGCTGTAAAAATAGGACTTTGCTTGTAAGAATCCCTATCTTTTTGATTTATATCAACATCCGTGTCTAAAAGAATTTTTATTATTTCCAAATTATCTTGTCGTGCAGCATAATACAATATGCCATTCCCAAAATCATAATCATTGACAGCCAAAACGTCTGCACCCAATTCTAATAATTGTTTAACTTTATTTATATCGCTGTTTAGAACTGCGGACATTAGTGGGGTCAGTGAAGCTAGATATTTTTCACGTAAATTCAGTATATTGTCACTCATGTTTTTTGTAGGTTTTTTCTTTTTTTAAAAAGCAAAAGTATATTAAAAAAACCACGAAAGGTTAAAACTTTGAAAAAATAAAATCTAAATTCTATGAATTTCTGTTATCTTTCGAGATGACAAGATTGCGAGAAGATATGTTTAGGTAATTATATTCAAAGTGAAATAAAACTTTGCGACTTCGCGTCTTTGCGAGATTTTTAAAAAAAAACTCCTAAATTATTTGATTTTAATCAATTTTCCTCTCCCCTCTGAAATGTCAAGATAATTTCCTCCACCATTTTTATTGTGGATATAAAATTGAATAGTATCTTTTTTGATTTGATCTTTTGGGATACTTATAATTAAATCAGTATTTATGAAATTCTCCAACAGTATTACATTGCCATAAGAAATTTTTCCCTTTGGCAAATACTTGTTATCAAAGGCAAAAACACTGTCCTTAAAAGTAATTTTGTCTTTTTGTACGTATAAGCCATAGTCTTCTAATAAATAATTGTAACGACCGTTAAGTTTATCTGTTTTCTGATTGAAGTTAATAGAAAGGAATATTATTATTAAAGCAAAATATTTCATAACGTTCTAACTATATTGGTTAATAAACTGCTGTACAACAAAATCTGTGTTGTCATGGCGTTTTTTCATTTCCAGTGCAATCGGCGGTGCAGCTCTTTCGAGACAGTTTTTAACATCACAAGTTTCACACGTAACGCCAACAATTCTTTTAACGAGTGGCTTTCCTTCAATGAATTTAAATTTCTTTTTCATCGTCGGATTAATTAAAATTCCAACAGAAATACTGCGAATATTATTTTCTACAAAAGGATCTTTTGTTGCCGATGAAAAAACTAAATATTCATTCCCGCTATGTACATAACTCGAAATTTGGGCATCAAAAAAATGCGGTTTATTTTGTCTGATGGCTTCATTTATGGTTTTAACAGACACCCATCGTCTGCAATAATGCTCGTTGGTTTCGTTGGCATGCGGTTCTTGCTGATTCGTAATATGTAATTCTTTTTTAATTTGATAAACATCCGAGCCAATAGGGTGTGACATTCTTAAAAAGAATAAATTTTTCAACTGAAAATCTTTTGGTAATAAATTCGTTAAACGCTGATAAAACGATTCAGGAGAGACTTCGAAGCTTTCAATTAAAGAAACAAATTCTTCTGGATTTGGTTTTTCATTATTTAGGAAATTATTGATTTTGTCTACAACCAATTTTCTTGGCAATAACAAAGCGCCTGCAAAATAAGAAGCGTAAAAATTATTCAAAACCTGATCGAAATTTTCAAACTTAATCCAGCTGAATGTCAGCAGACGATCTGAAATTTTCAAATAATTATAAGCTATTTCTTTGGCTAAAATAAAGGCTTTTTGCGGAGCGTCAAGTTCTGTTGAAAGCAATAAAGTTCTGCTTTTAGGAACATAAATCGAGCGCAAATCGCCTAAAGCTTCTTGATCGGTAAAAGCGATTTCTTTTATATTGTATTCGTATTCTTCTTTTAGAATGGATTCTAATTCTTCAATGCTGATTTTAGAATCTAAGTTGATTTGAAACGACTTTGAAAACGCAATTACCTTTTCTTCTAAATCTTCAAAATAATTACTGTGGGCTTCCTGATAAGATCGTAAAGCGGCTAAAAAGAAACTTTCACGGCTTAAATTATAATGCTGTGCAATTTCGATAATGGTACTGATGAAGGCATTGACTTTTGCCGGAGCATTCGCAATAATATCAATTAAATCAGCTTCCTGAATTCCGAAAAGGTCAAGCGGAATCTCTTTTAAGATTCCAGATTTTAGAATTTCGCCAATAGGGGCGAGGTTGTTGTCGAGTTTTAAAGACACCATTTGATCGTAAGTCACATCCAAATGTTTGCATAAAAGCAAAATTTTATCTGCTTTAGGATATTTTTTTCCCTTTTCAATTTCGTTTAAATACGATTTTGAAAGATTCGTCAATTTGGCTAAGCCAAAAAGAGAAAGATTTTTTTGAGTTCTGACTTGCTTGAGTTTAAGCCCAAATATCAGCTTTATATAGTCTTTTTCGATATCCATAATATCAAATGTAACTGATTTACAAATAATCGCCAAAAAAATATTTTTAAATTTTAGCGAACGTTCGCTATTTTTACGAAAAACTTTTTGTAACATTGTAGTGTAAAACTTATTAGCTATGAAAAACCAAATTGAAACTACCGAAACGGCGATGGAATTTTTAGCCGAAAAGAAGCTTCTTTATTCAAAGATCTGGACAGAAGAAGCGGTTACTTTTATAACTGAACTGCATAGAAAATTCGAATCACAGCGAAAACTATTGCTTTTGCAGCGCGAGCAAAAACAAGTCACTTTTGATCAGGGAATTATGCCGGTTTTTATTCCGGAAACGAAAAGTATCAGAGAAGGCAATTGGACAGCAGGCGAAATTCCGAAAGATTTGTTGGACCGAAGAGTAGAAATTACTGGACCCGTTGATCGCAAAATGATTATCAACGCCTTAAATTCTGGAGCGAAAACTTTTATGGCCGATTTTGAAGACAGCACTTCGCCAACTTGGCAAAATCTGATGGAAGGCCAGCTGAATTTAATCGATGCGGTAAATAAAACAATCACGTTTACTGATTTGGTGAAACAGAAATCGTATCACTTAAATGAAAAAACGGCGACGCTGATTGTGCGCCCAAGAGGTTTACATCTGCCGGAAAAACATCTTTTAATTGATGGAAAAGAGGTTTCGGGTTCTCTGGTAGATTTTGGATTGTATGTTTTTCATAATCATAAACGACTTTTAGAAAACAATTCAGGACCCTATTTCTATATTCCGAAAGTAGAACATTATCTGGAAGCGCGCTGGTGGAATAATCTAATTGATTTTACCGAGGATTATTTGAATCTTAAAAGAGGAACTATAAAAGTGACGGTTTTAATTGAAACCATAACGGCAAGTTTTCAGCTGGATGAAATTATTTACGAATTAAAAGAACATATCGTGGGTTTAAACTGCGGACGCTGGGATTATATTTTTTCTTATATCAAAAAGTTTAGAAAAAATCCAAAATTCATCGTTCCAGACCGTGATCAGGTAAATATGACTTCGCCTTTTATGAATGCATATTCCAATTTGGTGATTCAAAGATGTCATGAAAGAGGCATTCACGCCATCGGCGGAATGACCGCGCAAATTCCGATTCGAAACAATGAAGAAGCCAATGCAGTTGCTTTTGCAAAAGTAAAAACCGATAAAGAGCGTGAAGTTCGAAACGGCCACGACGGAACTTGGGTAGCGCATCCAGATTTGGTTTCGCTGGCAAAAGAAATTTTTGATAAAGGAATGCCAACGCCAAACCAGATTCATATTAAAAGAGAACATCGGAAAATTACAGAAGCCGATTTGATTGAACCGCCAATCGGAATCATCACTGAAAACGGTGTTCGAAAAAATATCAATGTTGGGGTTTTGTATCTGGCTTCGTGGCTGAATGGACAAGGCGCCGCGGCTTTGCATAATTTGATGGAAGATGCAGCAACGGCCGAAATTTCGAGATCGCAATTATGGCAATGGCTTCAAAATAAAGTGGTTTTAGATAATGGGCGAAAATTAGATTTGGCTTATTATCACGAATTGGCTTTAGATGAATTCAGAAAAATCAAAGAGGAATTAGGCGAAGAAAACCACGAAAAACAACAATTTCCATTGGCTGAAAAAGTATTGGAAAGATTAGTGGTAAATACTGATTTTGTTGACTTTTTGACTATTCCTTGCTACAAATATTTATGAGCAATTAAAAATTGAGAATTAAAAATTAAAAATATTTTCACGCAGATTTTGCAGATAACGCAGATTTTTAATTTTTAATTCAAAATTTTTAATTGAATGAAATGTTTTACTAACCACTTTAACTAAACTATTTATGAAAACAACAGAAGACAGAATTCAGGAATTGATTAACGATTGGATTACGAACCCGAGATGGAAAGGGGTTGAACGTCCTTATACTGCTGCAGAAGTAGTTACGCTTCAGGGATCTTATCAAATTGAGCATTCTATTGCCAAAATGGGAGCGCAAAAATTATGGAGAAAGTTAAAAAATCAAGATTATGTTGCGGGATTGGGCGCGTTAACTGGGAATCAGGCGATTCAAGAAGTTGATGCGGGTTTAGAGGCGATTTATTTGAGTGGCTGGCAAGTTGCTGCTGATGCAAATCTGGCGGGAGAAATGTACCCAGACCAATCACTTTATCCGGTAAACAGCGTTCCGATGGTGGTAAAAAAAATCAATAATGCTTTATTACGTGCCGATCAGATTCAAACTGTAAATGAAATTGAAGATAAAAAAGATTATTTAGTTCCGATTGTAGCCGATGCCGAAGCAGGTTTTGGAGGAAATCTGAATGCTTTCGAATTAATGAAATCGATGATTGAAGCTGGAGCTTCTGGAGTTCATTTTGAAGATCAGTTGAGTTCTGCTAAAAAGTGCGGGCACTTGGGCGGAAAAGTTTTAGTGCCAACGCAGGAAGCGATCAATAAATTAATTGCAGCACGTTTGGCATCTGATGTTATGGGAGTTTCAACTTTAATTGTGGCAAGAACAGATGCTGATGCAGCAAATTTATTAACAAGCGATGCCGACCCAAGAGACAGGAAATTTTTAACAGGTGAAAAAACTGCCGAAGGTTTCTTCTACGTTAAAAACGGAATTGATCAGGGAATTGCAAGAGGTTTGAGCTACGCGCCGTATGCTGATTTAATTTGGATGGAAACCAGCAATCCGGATTTGGATTATGCGAGAAAGTTTGCCACGGCTATGAAAAAAGAATTTCCGGATAAAATGCTGGCGTACAACTGTTCTCCGTCCTTCAATTGGGCTGCAAAATTAACGGTTGCCGAAATGGAAACGTTTAGAGAAGATTTGGCAGCAATGGGCTATAAATTTCAATTTATTACTTTGGCAGGATTCCATGCTTTGAATACTAGTATGTTTGAATTGTCAAAAGCCTATAAAGAACGCGGCATGGCAGGATATTCTGAATTGCAGGAAAGAGAATTCGCTTTACAAAAAAACGGATTTAGAGCGGTAAAACATCAAGCGTTTGTTGGAACTTCTTATTTTGACGCCGTTCAAAATACGGTTATGATAGGAAGATCTTCGATAACGGCAATGAAACATTCTACAGAGGTTGAGCAATTTTAATTTTTTTCCGCCACGAATTCACGAATTATTTTTGACAATCTTTGTGAATAAAATTCGTGAATTCGTGGCGGGAAATCTTATTTCTTCAAAAGTCTTGCTTTCATTTTGCTGAAAAATTCAGGCGTTACTCCAATGAATGAAGCGATTTGTTTTTGAGGAACTTTGTGAATTAAGGTTCCGTATTTTTTACTGAATTTTTCAAAACGTTCTTCAGCAGGTAAACTTAAGTTGTCCATTAATCTTTGCTGATTCGCAACCAATGAATTTTCGATTAAAATTCTAAAGAAGCGCTCTAATTTTGGAATCTCCAAATACAATTGTTCCTGATTTTCTTTTGACAATGAAACAACTTCTGCTTCTTCGAGAACTTCAATAAAAAGCTGTCCCGGTTTTTGTGAAAAAAAACTGTACATATCGCTCATCCACCAGCCTTCGCAGGCAAATGATAAAACATGTTCAACAATATTATCGTTGATATTGAAACTTCTTAAAATACCCGAATTAACAAAGTAAGAATGTTTACAGACTTCACCGGCATTCAATAAAACCGTTTTGGCTTTATAAGTATTTGTTTCTAATTTAGATAAAAAAAGCGCCTGTTCTTCTGGTGTCAGAGAAACGTGTTTGGCAATGTTTTCGAGAATTAATGCCATTATTTTTTATCGTCGATTAAAGTAAATGAAGTTGCTTTAAATCTGTCTCCTTTGATTTCTCCCGTAACTAATGCTTTACTGATCGCATTGCAAAAACCTTTGTCAGCGTGAGCATCTCCGTGATCGTGAATTGTAGTTCCGTCAACGAAATAAGATTTTCCGTCAATGCGAACGGCTAAATCACAACTTTTGCCTTTCATTCCGAATTGACATTCTCCACAAGATGCTTCGACGACTGTTGGTTTGTCAAATTTCTTTTTGGTTTGCGCTTGTGCTGCAATCCCGATAAAGAGGAAAAGCACGAATATAAGTTTTTTCATATCTTAAGAATTTACGGTTATTAATTTCGCCGTTTCTTTGGCGCGTTCTGTTACTTTTTCGATTGGAGTTATTAATGAATCGTTCGCTAAAACAACTCCCATTCTTCGGTAAGGTCTTGACGTTGGTTTGCCAAAAATCCTGAAGTCGGTTTTGGGTAAAGCAGCGACTTTTTCGATTCCGCTGAAAGTTGGATTTGTCGAATCTTCAGAAGCTAAAATTACGGCACTTGCTCCGGCTTTTTCTAAAGTAATCTCGAAAATTGGAAGACTTAGAATCGCACGTAAATGCAATTCAAATTCATTGAAATTCTGCGTTCCGGCCAAAGTTACCATTCCAGTATCATGCGGTCGAGGAGAAAGTTCAGAGAAATAAACACCGTTATTGGTTAAGAAAAATTCAACGCCAAAAAGTCCAGCGCCGCCAAGAGCCTCGGTGATTTTTTCCGCCATATCCTGCGCTTCATACAAATCAGCTTCAGAAACTTGTGCCGGTTGCCAGCTTTCCTGATAATCGCCTCGTTCTTGTCGGTGTCCAATTGGAGCGCAAAATAAAGTCGGATTTCCATTTTGAGTAATCGTCAAAAGTGTAATCTCAGAATGGAAATCTACAAAAGCTTCTACAATAACTTCGATAACATCACCACGCGAACCTGCAACGGCATATTCCCAGGCTTTTAAAACATCTTCCTTGGTTTTTATAGTCGATTGCCCTTTTCCAGACGAAGACATAAGAGGTTTTACCACACAAGGAATTCCAACTTCCTGAACGGCTTTTTGTAATTTTTCTGCAGAAGTTGCATATTGATATTTGGCTGTTTTTAAACCTAATTCTTTTGCAGCTAAATCACGGATTGCTTTACGGTTCATAGTAAAGTTCGCCGCTTTCGCTGAAGGAACAACCGTAATTCCCTGTTTTTCGTAGTCGTAAAAACGTTCTGTGCGAATGGCTTCTATTTCGGGAACTATAAAATCGGGTTTGTGTTTGGCTACGATTCGGTCTAAAGCCTCGCCGTCAAGCATATTAATGATTTCAAATCCGTGTGCAACTTGCATCGCCGGAGCATTTTCGTAACTGTCAACAGCTATTATGGTTTGTCCGATTCGTTGCGCGGCAATGACAAATTCTTTGCCTAATTCGCCTGAACCCAGAAGTAGTATTTTCATTTTGGAGTGTTGTATTGTTTGAGTAGTAAAAGTACAGAAAAATGCTTTTAACCGCAAAGTTCGCAAAGAATTACGCGAAGAACGCAAAGTTTTTGTTTTTAAATTAAAATAAAGTTTTTAAAGTTTTATTCAGATTTGGAGATTCGGCAGATTTTAATTTATTGTAAGGTTAATTTTTTCATCATGTAACCATACAGTTTGTCATTTCGAGGAACGAGAAATCGCATTAGAAACTCGACAAAGATTGGTGTTTTTACTTTACGGAATCTCGTGTGCGATTTCTCCTTGCGTCGAAATGACAAGATTGCGGGTAAATTGCAATATAAAAAAAGGTTCGCAAAGATTAAATTTAAAATCTTTGCGAACCTTTGCGTATTTCTTTGCGCTCTTTGCGGTAGAAAACTTTGCGGTTAAGTCACCTAGTGAAAATGATCTTCTTCAATTTCAAATTCGGCATCTTTTTCCCAGATTTCCATTTCGCAGGGCTTGCAATTGAATTTTAGTTTGTATTCCAATTCGCCTTGCTTTAATACCAATGGTTCTTTTACCTTAACGCCTACAATATCTTTTTGATGTATCGGGCATTTTTTTAATTCGTATTTGATGCAGTATTTCGTTGTCATTACACGAGATTTTCCTGGATCCCATTGTAATTCAAATGCTTTTTCAATTTCGGTAACACCGTGACGTTCGTAGAATTTACGAGCCGTTTTGTTCGAAACATTGTACATGAAATCAAGCTTGGTTTCGGGGTACGGATGTGACGTTTTTACCAACTGGTGTTCTTCGCGTTTATAGTTTGCCAAACGAATTTCTGTTAACTGATCGTAAACAGTTCTTCGCATTTCGTTGATTTTTGAAATAGGAAGGAACCAGTTTTGAGAAAACATAATATTGATTTCATTAGCAGTATAAGGTGTAAAACCTGTTTTTGCCAATTGTGTTTTGATATTTTCTTCGATAGACTCGCCTGTTTTGGTCTGTTCTTTTGCGTGTTCTAAATTTACGATGCTTACGTTTCCGTCTTCATCGGTTGCGATTAACTCGAAACCAGTTTCTGTTTCAGTAAGTAGTAAAGTGGTACTTAATTTACGAACGGCACTGTCTTCTCTTTCTACAATTTTAATGAAAGCAGCGTCGTTATTTCTATAGATGAAAGTTCCGTCTTTTACTTCTTTTAAAACGTTTGGATAAATTTTACCGTTTTCAGCTTTGTTTACGTAAATTCCATCGGCTTCATTGTTTTCGTTGATAAAGCAAAGTCCGTCGCCATTGTTTAGTAGTTCACCGTTTTCGATTTCGTAAGCGTTTCCAACAGTTCTGATCAATTTACCAATATATTGCCCTTTTGATTTTGGGCTTTCCCAAGAACCAATAGAACTGTGTCTTTCGTTTACAAAATAATCCGT
The DNA here is from genome assembly GCF_003312915.1 of Flavobacterium fluviale. Taxonomy (NCBI): domain Bacteria; kingdom Pseudomonadati; phylum Bacteroidota; class Flavobacteriia; order Flavobacteriales; family Flavobacteriaceae; genus Flavobacterium; species Flavobacterium fluviale. The sequence goes on from NZ_CP030261.1 coordinate 1,838,601, forward strand.
ATAACCGCGGTTGAAAGTTCTGCTTAGAGAAGAATCAAAAGTATAGGTGCAAGTTCCCGAAGAAGCTTTTATATATTTTTCGCTTCCTGCTCCTTCTAAATAGCTGTCTAGTTTTTGACGTAAATAAGAAACGTTGTTTTTAACATAAACAACATCTTTTAATCTCCCTTCGATTTTAAAAGAAACAATTCCGGCTTCAATCAAATTCGGAATTTGTTCTGAAATATCTAAATCTTTTATCGAAAGTAAGTGACTGTTTCTGATTAAAGTTTCTCCGTTTCCGTCGATTAAGTTGTATGGTAAACGACAGTTTTGTGCGCATGAACCACGGTTGGCGCTGCGTTCTCCGTTTGCCACACTCATATAACAGTTTCCGCTAAAAGAAACACACAAAGCTCCGGTCACGAAAAATTCTAACTCAACATCAGCATGATCGTAGATTGTTTTAATTTGATGAAGGTTCAATTCACGTGCTAAAACCACACGTTTGATTCCGGCATCTTTAAGGAATTTAATTTTATCGGCATCACGATTATTAGCTTGTGTACTGGCGTGAAGTACGATAGGAGGTAAGTCCATTTCCATAATCGCCATATCTTGAATAATCAGGGCATCGACACCAATATCGTATAATTCCCAAATCATTGAGCGACACGTTTCCAGTTCGTTATCGTACAATATGGTATTCATAACAACAAAAACCTGAGCATTAAATAAATGTGCATATTGTACCAAAGCAGCAACATCTTCAATAGAATTGTTGGCATTAGAACGTGCACCAAACTGCGGTGCACCAATATATACAGCATCGGCGCCACTGTTGATGGCGGCCATTCCTCCAATTAAATCTTTAGCAGGAGCTAATATTTCAATTTTCTTCTTCATTTGTAGAACTTTAGGCTTTTGTGGTATTCACGGAAAAAAGTTTGCAAAGTTCTTATAAATATTTCGAGTTTGCTAATGATGAAGGGATTTTTTTGAATTTGTTAACTTAATATGGAATGGTTAAAAGTAGATTTTCCAAGTTAGTCAGTAATAAATTCGTATTCTGATTTTGGAATTAATAATGCAAATTTCCACATTTCATTGAAAGACTCTTTAGCTATAGAACCACTCATCCCTTTATTTATTATTTTATCATATGAACTTTCAGAAGTAACTCCTCCATAATTTAGTGATAAGTTAATTTTTGACATTCCAGTCAAAATTATTAAACTGTCTTTCATTAGGAAATTAAAGTAATAAAGAGCATTTAACTTCTCTAAGTTTTTTACGGACGTTTGAATTGATAGAAATTCTTTGTCTTTTTTCTCGATTTGAAAATCATTTTCGGCTATCGTTTTTCCGACCAAAGTGAAATTTTCTTCTGAAGATTTATCATTTCTAATTAATATCTTCCAAGTCTTCTTAGGAGGTTTTTGATTAGAATTATTTTGACTAAAAGAAATTTGAATAAAGAACAGAAATGTGAAAACTATAGTTGAAATCTTCATAATGTTTGATTTAATTATTTCTTTATGCATAATTTTTTGTATTAATTCTAATATAGAGTCAATGTTATGAAATTTGATTAAAACGAATGTAATAATTATTATCAGTTTTAAACAAAAAAACTGCCCAATCCGAAGACTAAGCAGTTTTCAAAAAAAAAGCATGAAATCAATCGATTAATTCGCTCTCATTTTAATTTGTGATAAAGTATTTTGAATACTGTTTAATTGTTTTGAAACAATAGAAACTTGATTGTGTTCAAGATGGTTTTCATCTAATGCAGATTTGTATTTTTCAATTGCTGCTTCTTCACCAGTTACACAGGCATTGATGATTGCTTCTGTATCTCCTCCTGTAAATGATGATTTAATGTCAATCCATGTGCGGTGTAAAGCTCCAAGTGGTCCTCCGCCAGATGTATCTGTTGATTTTCCTAATTTGTTAATCTCGTCTTGTAATTCTACAATAAATAAAGCTCTTTCTCTAGCATATTCTAGAAAGTCAGTTTTCATTGCTGGATTTTCTACATGCTCTGCAGCATTTGTATATCCTAATTTTCCGTCTTCAAGAATTGAAATTAATCCTTCCAAAGTTTTAACTGCTTCTTTTGTGGTTTCATCTGTATGTATCATGACTAATAGTTTTTAAATTAATACATTACAAAGTTGGGAAAATATAAAGCGTCTGTTTTACAGGATTATAGAGAGGTGTTACAATATTGTGGAATGGGAATTTTGAAACTTATATTTTTTTATTCTATGGACATTTTTACAGATAAGATAGATTGTCTATTTTGAAGATGATAATTTCTCTTTTTCTGTTTGCGTGAGGGATAGGAGCGGTATCCTTTTATGGCGGGGTTCGCCATAAAAGATATAGCGGATAGCCCGGTCGTAGGACACGCCCATAAAAAAACAGCTTAAAGTATAAAAGTGATGAAACTTTTAACCTTAAGCCGTTTTAATAAATTTATAATAGAATTAAGCAGTTAAAGCTTCTTTAATTCTGCGTAATGCTTCTTTTAAAATATCATTGCTTGTCGCGTAAGAAAAACGAATACAATTTGGATTTCCGAAAGCATCTCCTGTTACTGTCGCAACGTTTGCCTCAGCTAAAAGATACATTGAGACATCGTTTGCATCTTTAATTTCAGTTCCTTTTAATGTTTTTCCGAAGAAAGAAGAAACGTCTGGGAATACGTAGAATGCACCTTCTGGAACGTTGATTTTTACTCCTGGAATTTCTTTTAATAATCCAACAACTAAATCTCTGCGTCCGTGGAAAGCCTGAACCATTTCGTTTAATACGCTTGGATCAGCATCTACCGCTGTGATTGTAGCTCTTTGTGCTACAGAATTTGCTCCAGATGTTACCTGTCCTTGAATTTTTGTACATGCTTTTGCAATAAATTCAGGAGCACCAATATAACCAATTCTATATCCTGTCATTGCAAATGCTTTTGCAACTCCGTTTACTGTGATTGTTTTTTCTAACATTCCAGGGATTGAACCGATACTGCAGAAAGTTCCTGAGAAATTGATGTGCTCATAAATCTCATCTGCAACTACGTAAATATTTGGGTGTTTTTCTAAAACTTTTGCCAGAGCCGTTAATTCTTCTCTGCTGTAAACAGATCCTGAAGGATTACAAGGAGAAGAAAACCACATCATTTTCGTTTTTGGTGTGATAGCAGCTTCTAATTGTTCTGGAGTAATTTTAAAATCTGTTTCAACAGAAGTTGGAACTTCCACAGGAACTCCGCCAGAAAGTTTAACGATTTCGAAATAAGAAACCCAGTATGGTGCTGGTAAAATAACTTCGTCACCATCATTTAACATTACTTGTGCAATGTTGTATAAAGATTGTTTTGCTCCTGTAGAAACTACAATTTGAGATGGTTTGTATTCTAAATTATTATCTCTTTTGAATTTTCTGCAGATTGCTTCTTTTAGATCTTGATATCCATCAACTGGAGAATATGTACTGTAATTATCGTCGATTGCTTTTTTTGCAGCTTCTTTAATAAAGTCAGGCGTATTGAAATCAGGTTCACCTAAACTTAAACTAATAATGTCTTTTCCTTGTGCTTTTAGTTCGCGAGCTAAAGCAGCCATAGCTAATGTTTGTGAAGTCGCTAAGTTGTTGATTCTGTCCGAAAGAATATGATTCATTATAAAATTTTTGAATGTCCTTAATTTTCCACGCTAATTAAGGAAGGTTAATTATTAATAGATTTTTTAGTTTAAACAGATAATTCAGGTTTCATTCCTAATTCACGTAAATGCTTAAAGTGAGCCGCGATAGCGCTTCGCATTGTTTTGTATTCATAATATGGCAAGTTGCACTCTTTTGCAGTTTCCTTTACGATTTTTGCAATTTTACCATAGTGAATGTGACTTATATTTGGAAAAATATGATGTTCAATTTGATGGTTTAATCCACCTGTGTACCAGTTTACAATTGCATTTTTTGGTGCAAAATTAGTTGTCGTATACAATTGGTGAACTGCCCATGTATTGTCCATTTCTCCCAATTCGTTTGGAGAAGGATTTGTTGTATGATCTACAACGTGTGCCAATTGAAACACAACACTTAAGATTAAACCAGCGGTGTAGTGCATTACAAAAAAGCCAATTAGTACTTTCCACCAAGTAATTCCAATTACCATTGGTAAAACAATCCAAATTGAAATATAAATAAGTTTAGTGATGATCAAAGTTGTCCAAAGAATTTTTGGGCTTTTTGGTTCTCCGTAAGATAATTTTCTTTTCAGATAATTTCTCATTTGCTTAAAATCGGTTGTGATTGCCCAATTGAAAGTCAATAAACCGTATAAGAAAACAGAATAATAATGTTGAAAACGGTGGAAACTATGCCATTCTGCATGTTCTGTAAAACGTATAATTCTTCCAGCATCTAGGTCTTCGTCGTGCCCAGGAATGTTTGTATATGTATGATGAAGCACATTATGCTGTACCTGCCAGTTGTAAACATTTCCAGCAAGAACATAAATTGTTCCCCCCATAAATTTATTGATCCAGCTTTTATTGGAATACGAACCGTGATTACCATCGTGCATTACATTCATTCCAACGCCAGCCATTCCAATACCAATTACAATTGATAAAAGAAGCATAACCCAAAATGGCATGTCTAATGTAAGTATTAAAAAATACGGAGTTAAAAAAACTGCGAATAGAATAACGGCTTTTAAGTGCAACTTCCAGTTTCCAGTTTTCTGAATGTTGTTTTCCTTAAAGTAATTGTTTACCCGAGAGTTAAGTGTCCTGAAAAATTTCAGATTGTCTTGCCTTGCAAATGTAGGTGCAGTGTTATTCATAATTATTTTAAATAGTTTTCAAAGGTAATTATTATAAATTCTCAATTTGCAAAATTGAGTTAAATATTTCAATCGTAAAGTAGTACTTTTGTTAAAAATTTACAGCAATGGATGAGATATTGAAATATTTTCCAAATTTGACCGATCTTCAAATCGAACAATTTCAAAAATTAGACTTTTTATACCACGATTGGAATGAGAAAATTAATGTGATTTCGCGCAAAGACATTGATTCATTATATACAAAACATATCCTGCATTCCTTAGGAATTGCAAAAATCATGAAGTTCGAACCTGGAGCAACAGTTTTGGATGTTGGAACCGGCGGTGGTTTTCCTGGAATTCCGTTAGCGATTCTTTTTCCTGAAACTCGTTTTTATTTAATTGATGTGATTGCTAAAAAGATAAAAGTAGTTCAAGGTGTTGTTGATGCACTAGAATTAAAAAATGTAAAAGCAGAACAAAAACGTGCCGAATTGGTAAAAGGCGATTTTGATTTTATTGTAAGCCGAGCGGTAACTAATATGCCGGATTTTGTTTCTTGGATAAAAGATAAAATCAAAAAACAGCATAAACACACTTTAAAAAATGGAATTTTATATTTAAAGGGTGGAGACTTAGCAGATGAACTGAAAGATTTTCCAAATGCAACTTTATACGATTTGGCTGCAATATTTGATGATGAGTTTTTTGAAACCAAAAAGGTGGTTCATCTTCCTTTAAAATTCAAACCATAAATAAAAAACAATAACCCGCAAAGAATTCTTTACGGGTTATTTTTTGAATTAATAGTTTTTACTACTAAGATGCTTTTTTAGAAAAATCTAAAAAAGGATTTGCTTTAAGATTTAAATTCTCAATGAAATTATGAATTGCATTTTCGGATGCTACATTACTGTACTTGAATTCAGAATCAAAGAAAAACTCACGAGAGAGTACAGGCTCATTTGAGGAATCGTATACAGCTTCATCTGTTTCGTCTAAAGTTGAATTTCTGTAAGTACACGGATGCGTATGCATTAATGCCCCTATAGATTGACTGAACCATTTGTCAAATTTTTTCTTTTTTGGAGTAATGTGGCGTGCCAATAAAACTAGACCAACAAGTTCATTTTGTAAAAAATACGACCCTTTTCGATATCTTACATCAATCATTCTCACATTCATTAATGCAATCCATAATGCACCGTTTACAGGGCCAGAGGCTGAAATTTCCAAATCGGTATCAAATAATAAAGGATTGGTTTGCTCTCTATTACTTATCGAACACCAAAGGGCTTCAATTCGTTTTTGTGTGTCGCAAGTTGCTTGAGTATAACCAGTAAAACGCCAGTAAACCCATTCCAATAATGCGGCAGTCAACCCAATTGAGCCTTTATGATTAATTTGCATTAATGTATTTTCTAGATCTTCATTTCCTTCAATAGGATCTAATAACTGATCGATTTTCTTTTTTGTCCATTTAAAGTCGATAGGATGGCCAATACATTTTGAATCCATTATTACTTTAGGAACGTTGTTTAAATTTCTCATATCTTTTTTCTTTTCTTTAAACTTGAATTTATTGGGCAAATTTAAAAGGGTCGGTATTTAAAAAAAGGCACAAGAAGTTTTAAAAGTATTAAAATAAGCTTTTTACAATTTCTATTTTACTGTAAATCAATAAAATAAGAAAAGTACTACAAAATTAAGTTTTAAATTAGTTGTGGAGAAGGAGAGTCCATAAAAAAACAAAAGCTGAACATTTTAACGGTTCAGCTTTTGGTAAAATATTTAAGATTGGATATTATCCTAAGAATGGGTATCTGTAATCTTCTGGCGTTACAAAAGTTTCTTTGATAGTTCTAGGAGAAGCCCAGCGTAATAAGTTCAATGCAGAACCTGCTTTGTCGTTAGTTCCAGATGCTCTTGCACCTCCAAACGGCTGCATTCCTACAACAGCACCAGTTGGTTTATCATTAATGTAGAAGTTACCAGCAGAGTTTTGCAATTTAGTTGTTGCTACTTCAATAGCATAACGATCTTGGCTAAATACAGCTCCAGTTAAAGCATATTCAGAAGTAGTGTCAACTAACTCTAAAGTCTCTTCCCATTTTGCATCTTCGTAAACATAAATTGTAATTACCGGTCCGAATAATTCGGTTTCCATTGTAGTGTATTTTGGATTTGTAGTTACAATAACAGTTGGCTCAATAAAGTATCCAACAGATTTATCGTAATTTCCACCAACAATAATTTCAGCGTCGGCATCTTTTTTAGCTTGATCAATATAACTAGCTAATTTATCAAAAGAACCTTCATGAATAACTGCAGTAATAAAGTTTCCGAAATCTTCCGGAGAACCCATTTTCATAGATTTTACGTCAGCAATTAATTGTTCTTTAACTGCAGGCCATAAGCTTTGTGGGATATAAGCTCTTGAAGCTGCCGAACATTTTTGTCCTTGAAATTCAAATGCACCGCGAGTAATTCCCGTAGCAACTTGCTTTACGTTTGCGCTTGGGTGTGCAATGATAAAATCTTTACCACCTGTTTCACCAACGATTCTTGGGTAAGTTTTATAGTTTTGGATGTTTGCACCAATTTTAGCCCAGATATCTTTAAATACGTGAGTAGATCCTGTAAAGTGAACACCAGCAAAATCACGGCTGGCTAAAACAGTATCTGTAATCATTAGAGCATCTCCAAAAACTACGTTGATAACTCCGTCTGGAACTCCAGCTTCTTTGAAAACATCGATGATGATTTTTGCAGAAAATACTTGGCTGTCACTTGGTTTCCAAACTACAACGTTACCCATCATTGCAGCACTTGCAGGAAGGTTTGCTGCGATAGCAGTAAAGTTAAAAGGAGTAATTGCATAAATAAAACCTTCTAAAGGTCTGTATTCTACACGATTCCAAACAGTAGAATCTGATTTTGGCTGATCGTTGTAGATTTGAGTCATAAACTCAACATTGTAACGTAAAAAATCGATTAATTCGCAAGAAGCGTCGATTTCTGCCTGATGAATATTTTTAGATTGACCAATCATTGTAGCAGCGTTGATACGAGCTCTGTATGGTCCTGCGATAAGTTCTGCCGCTTTTAAGAAAATAGCAGCACGTTGTTCCCATGCCATGTTTGCCCATGCATGTCTTGCCTCAAGTGCATTTGCAATTGCTTTTTCTATATGTTGTTTTTCAGCTAAATGATATTTTCCAACTACATGTTTGTGATCATGAGGAGCTGTAATGTTTTTTGTGTTTCCAGTTTTGATTTCTTCGCTTCCAATATATAAAGGAACGTCGATTTGAGAATTCCACAATGTAGTGTAAGCTGCCTGAACAGCTGCTTTTTCTGGTGAGTTCGGCGCGTAGCTTTTTACTGGCTCGTTTACCGCTTTTGGTACATGAAAAAATCCTTTAAGCATGTTATTTAAAATTAGATTATTAGATAATTTAAATGTTAGAATATTTGATTTGTTACGAATAATCTAACGCTGCACAAAAGTACAAAGGATAAATTAAAAAATTGACAATTTTATGATTAAGATAACGATAAAAAAGATAGTGTCAGACTATGCCTTAATTTAAAGCAAAAGGAGCACACATTCTAAATGTAGGAACAATAACTTTGAATGTTTTTGTAGTAGTAAAATTGATCATATTAAAATGACCTTTCATAGCACCATAAGGAGATGATAATAAACAACCTGAACTGTAAGTATGGTTTTCGCCAGGTTTTAAAACTGGTTTTTTGCCAATTACACCTTCGCCATCTACTACTTCTAAGTCATTTAGAGAATCGAAAATTTCCCAGTGACGTGAAGTCAGCTGTACAGAATCTTTACTGTGGTTTTCAATTGTAACTACATAACTAAAAGCAAAATGAATCTTGTAGTTTTTGAAGTAAGTACCTTCAAAACTAGTCAAAACAGATATTTTTATGCCTCTTGTTATCTGAGAAACCATACTAAAGCCGTATATATGTGAGTGTTATATGGCAAAGCTACAAAAAAAAATCATTTAATCTAGAACCTTAACATTTGTTTTAGTTGACTATATTAATAGAGTTTGCATTTCCCTTTCCAATAACACGCTGATAACGATCGGTTGCTTCCTTGTAATACACCAAAATTGTATACTCATTTTCAGTTTGATAAAAGTTTCCGTCAACAGCATTTTCAAAATCGATAACACCTTTTTTATCCGCTGCGGTGTATTGGAAATTTGTAAATCCCTGCTTGATCATTACCGCTTTTTCAAAAACTCCTTTTTCTGTATTGTAGTCCATTTTATATTCTGGAGAAAGACTATAATTATTGAACATTCCCGTAATATAAATGTCTTTGTTTATTTGAAAGGCTGGTGCAGAAAGCGAAAAATAAACCCATGCATAATCTGCCTCGATAGCATTGTTAGAAGCATTGATGTTTTTAACGACAAAATTCCCGTTTACATCTTCGTAATTGGTGTAAATCTGATTTCCTCTTGCCGCATTGGTGTACAAATAGGCATTGTAAATATCATTATTAGCGCCTACACGGCCAACATTATTATTGGCTGCGCGAATGTCCTTGTTTTCAAAATATAAAAATTCATTGCCACCCCAAAACTGCGTTTCTTTGTCGTATTTATAAATAAGCTGATTGCCAATTGTATATTGAGGAACAATATTTTTTATTGCCGTTTGAAAGTTTCCATTTTGCAGTAAAAGCACTTTTACATTCTGCAAAGGTGTTTGAAAAGTAATATCATTCGACAAAATTGCAAAGTCAAGATTTTGTTTATGATCGATATTAGTAAGGTTGCGGCTGCGCTTTACCTGAGCGGTAACTGTGGAATGATTCTCGAATAAAATAAATTTTCTTGAAAGAACAATTTCTCTGTCCTCATTAAGGATTCTCAGCATATAATTTCCTGAAAGTCTTAATTGAGTAGTAAACTGATTTGGAAAAGGCAGTCTGTAATGCGAATAAATCTGCAGTGTGTTAAAAGAATTCGAGTAATCGGTAATTCTTTGATTGTCTAAACCGCTGATATAATCTGTTTTAGGAATGTCAGTTGGTCTCCAATTATAGTCACAATGAATAACTTCAAAATAATAATTAGCTTCACTTGCAAACAAATCGTCAAATTGAAATTCGAATGTTGATCCTAATTCAAATATAGGAACTACATTATTTCCATTTTGTACAAAAGTAACAGTTTTAATATTGTATGGAGGAACGATTTCAGTTTGGGTTTCCTGGGCTTTCGCCGAAACTAAAAGAAAAAGCAGAACAAAGCTTGTGTATAAAAATTTTGACATCTTATTACGTTGTAAGATTGTAAATATAACAATTTTATTAAACGTAATAAGATGCCAATTATTGGATTGCGGATTTTAAGAATTCAGAATGTAATCTAAATTTGCTTCAATCTCATCATTAATATAACTTTCTTCCAAAAGGGAATCCGAGAGCAGTTTTTTGTTTTCCTGTAATTTGATTATTTTTTCTTCAACTGTATTTTTCGAAATAAATCGAATCACATTTACTTTATTTAACTGCCCAATGCGATGCGCTCTGCCTATTCCTTGCTTTTCAGCAAAAGGATTCCACCAAGGATCTAAGAACAAAACATACGAAGCTTTCGTGATGTTTAAACCAACACCTCCAGCTTTCAGCGAGATGAAAAACAGTAATGGGTTTTCTTTTTCCTGAAATAAATTGACTTGCTGTTCTCTTTTACTCGCTGGAGTTTCGCCTGTAATTTCGCAATACCCTATTTTGTTTTCTTTGCACCAATCGGTATAAAAATTCAAATTGGTAACAAACGAACTGAAAATGATCACTTTTTGTTTTGCTTTAACTAAATTCTCCAGATAATTGGTTGTAGCAATATATTTTCCAGAATCAATTTCCGATTCCTGATCTACCATTTTTGGGTGGTTGCTCAATTGTCTCAACTTCATCAATGTATTGATAATACTGATTTTATCTGGACTTGAACCATCTGTTTTTAATAAAAAATTACGCGCTTTCGATTTTTCTTTTTCGTATAATTTTTCCTGTTCAGGATCCATATCGCAGTAATAAATCTGCTCAGATAATTCTGGTAAATCTTTTAAAACCTGTTCTTTGGTTCGTCTCAAAATATAAGGCTGAACGAGATTTTTCAATTCAGATAAAACTTCTTCATTTTGTTTTTTCTCAATCGGGATTTTAAAATTTTCTGCGAAAAAATTATAAGTTCCCAAAATATCAGGATTTATAAACTGCATCTGCGACCATAAATCGTCAAGTGAATTTTCGATAGGAGTACCGCTTAATGCAATTTTGTGACCTGTGCTTATTTTGTTTATCGCTTTAAAATTTTTAGAATTTTTATTTTTAATGTATTGACTTTCGTCTAAAATTAAATAACGAAAATCGTACTTTTCTAAAACCGAAATATCACGATGAATGATGCTGTAACTTGTAAAAATTAAATCGGTCGACGCTAATCGATGCGCTAATTGTTTTCTATCATTACCCACATACTGCATTTTTGAAAAATGAGGCGTGAATTTTCCCGCTTCATTGTACCAGTTAAAAACCAATGAAGAAGGTAAAATAATCAAAGCTTTAAGCGGTTCTCTTTCGATTGTGGTTTCGTTGGCAAACAAATCAAAATTGCTGGTTTTTGTGGTAAATCCTAGTTGTTCTTGTACAGCAACCAAAACGGCTAAAGTCTGTAAAGTCTTTCCAAGTCCCATGTCATCGGCTAGGCACGCACCTAGATTCGAATTGAAATGCCCCAAAAGCCATTTTACGCCGTCAATTTGATACGGTCTTAAAGTTGCTTTTAACAAATCTGAAGATTTATATTCGGCCTGGTAGGTCACATCATCTTTGATTTCTGGAATTGCATCCAAAGCAGTGAAATTACTTTTGCGCAAAAGCAGTTTTCCGTTTTCCGTTTTGGCCAGTTTAGCCATAGAACCATATTTGCTGAACCATTCTAAAGGAATCAGAAAATAATTTCCGTCTGGCAGCTGAAAGAGTCTTTCTTTACTTTTTATATTCGGAATAATTTCGCTGAAATTAATCTTATAAGTTCCAATTGTAATGATTATCTTGATGTCAAACCAATCTCCATTGGTGTCTTTTGATGCAGAAACTATATGGTTTTCTGTAATGATTTCTTTGCTTTCGACTTTTAAATTCTGAATTGTGAATCCTAGATTTTCAAGTTCTTCCTTATGGTCAATAACAAATTGGATATTCAGAAAAGGATCCGGATTTTCGATTTCTGAATTCAATCCGTAGAATTCATTTTTAATTACGCTTAAACCAAGTTCTTCTAATTTTTCTGTGTAAAAAGTCTCTCCTGTACTTCTTTTATATTGAATAATTTTAGGCTGATTGGTAATACTGAAATCAACAAACGAATGTGATTTTTTTGTTTTAGAAGCATCAAAACAATAACCGTCATAATCGAAGTAAAGATTAAGATAATAACAGTTTTTAAAGAAGTCATGAACGGGCTGAATCGTGCACGAAATAATTTTATCGCGATTTTCAATTTCAAAACCAGTTGCGTCAATATCTATTTTTTTGGCTATTTCTGGAATAAAACTTTTAAAGTAATCATCCACTAATTTTGATGGAATTTCAATTGAATTTTTCTTTAAAAAAGGCATCAGTTTTTTAGCGTTAAGCTCCTTTAGCTGTCCTAGTTTTTTATTGACAACCAACCAGCCCGGCTCATCCAAAAGAATATCAATATTGTTATTCATTGGTAAAAAAGCCGTTTCGTTTTCTTTTAAAGAAAGGGTATAAGTAATGCCTTCTGAATGTTTGTCGAATTGAATTTGAGGTTCAAAAAATAAAGAATTAACAGCAACTCTTGAGCGGTAAAAATCCTTTTCAGGTCCGATGTTAAGAGACAATGGAAATTGTTCATGAACTATCAGATTGTAAAATGAACTTAAATGGAATTTTAAATGCTGACGGATCGCAAAATCAATTTTAGAATCTTTTTGTAAATCAATAATTGTCTTCGCCGATTTGATTTTGGCACTGAATTTTTTAAAAATGAATTCTGGTTTTAAAGATTCGCAGGCTGTAAGTATCTTTTTGGTATTAGAATCTAAATCTTCAAAAGCAATTCCGAAGCTTTCTATAACTCCAGTGGTTGCCTTTTTATTTAAATATTTAATTTCATCAATATCTTCAACGATATAAGCTGTTGGAAGAAAAGTATTCAGGTTTTTTTCAAAGCTGATGTCAAAGCAAAATTGAAATGATTTTGTAGGTTTCAAGATTTCAGGTTTGGTTGGGTTGTATTTTTGTAAAGGCTTATAAAAGTAAAAAGTTTTCAAATTATTGCTATTTTGAAAACTTTTTAAATGAACTTATGTCAGTTATATGTTGAAAAATGGTTTAGTTTTCAGGTTTAAAGCAAAGGGGAATAATTTCGCCTTTTGCTAAACAATATTTTTCAACCAATTCCGGTGCAATTTTATTGGTGTAATCTTCTTCAATTACGATAAAGCCAATGCTTCTTAATTTGTCGAAATAATCGCGTCCGTAAATACGAACGTGATCGTATTGGCCAAATATTCTAGCGCGTTCTTTTTGATCTGTAATCGAATCATCTGCGAAAGTAACTTCACGGTTTAAATCTTGTGGAATTTGTAAAATCGCCATTCCGCCTGGTTTTAAAACGCGGAATAATTCCTGCATCGCTTTTGTATCATCTGGAATATGTTCTAAAACGTGGTTACATAAAATGACATCATATTCATTGTCTTTAAAAGGAAGGTTACAAATATCTGCTTTTACATCTGCAAGAGGCGAAAACAAATCTGTTGTGGTGTAATCCAGATTTTTCTGCTTGCGGAATAATTTATAAAAAGCTTGTTCCGGCGCAAAATGAAGCACTTTTTTTGGTGCTGTAAAAAAATCAGTCTGATCGTTTAAATACAACCACAGCAAGCGGTGTCTTTCTAACGAAAGTGTGCTTGGCGAAAGTACATTGTTACGTTGTTTCCCATATCCGTAAGGTAAAAAAGATTTAAAGCTTCTGCCGTCAATTGGATCTGTAAATTTATCTCCTCTTAAAGAGAAAGCTAAAATAGGACGCGCCACATAACTCAAACGAATTAATAATGGGCGAGGAATGGTATTAAGTACTAATTTGAAAAGTTTTTTCATGGGGCTTTTTCGCAGAGTTACACAAAGTAAGCGCAGAGCTTCACAAAGTGTTTATAAATCTTTTTATGTTGTTTTTTAATATTTTTGAATCAAAATTAATAAGTAATCCTAATGGATAATTTCCGAGTTTCAAATATGTTAGTATTTGCGCAAAATGGACATCAGTAAAAGCTTCAACAGTTTTTAATTCAATTGCTATTTTATTTTCTATCAGTAAATCAATTCTATATCCGTGGTCTAATTTTATGTCTTTATAGATTATAGGCAAAGCTTTTTGTTTTTCAACAATTAAGCCAGAATTCTTAATCTCATAATACAAACATTCCTGATAAGCAGATTCTAATAAGCCAGGGCCTAATTGTCTATGAACTTCAATTGCTAAACCAATAATTTTGTATGAAATGGAATCTAGTTCATGTTGAATGACTAAATTTTGAGAATACATTTTAAAAGGCGTGTAAAAAATTTTTTGTGAATCTCGGCGTATATCTTTGTGAATCTCTGTGGAATAGCTCTTACAATACTAATGGCACTTGTCTAAATTCATCTTCTTCATTGCTCTCGATTCCTAGAGCTTTGTAGATGTATTGGAAAGTCGATAATAATTCTGGTTTTCCGTCAATTAAAGCTACGTCGTGCTCGAAATGTGCACTTGGTTTTCCGTCAGCAGTTAAGATTGTCCAGCCGTCTTTTAATTGTTTGATGTTTCTTGTTCCCATGTTGATCATAGGTTCAATGGCAACAACCATTCCTTCAACAAAAAGTTTACCGCGTCCGCGTTTTCCGTAATTTGGCATTTCTGGCTCTTCGTGCATTTTTTGACCAACACCATGTCCAACCAATTCACGAACAACTCCGTAACCGTGAGCTTCTGTATATTTTTGAATCGCATTTCCAACATCTTCAACGCGATTTCCAGCTTTAAATTCTCTAATCCCAACGTAAAGAGATTCTTTAGTAACTCTTAAAAGTTTCTTTACTTCTGGAGCAACTTCGCCAATCTCAAAACTGTAAGCGTGATCTCCGTGATAACCATTTTTAAAAGCACCGCAGTCAACCGAAATTACATCACCATTTTTTAGTGGAACATTGTTAGGAATACCATGAACAACCTGAGCATTTGGGCTCATGCAAAGAGAATTCGGGAAATCATACAGTCCCAAAAAACTTGGAACAGCACCGTGATCACGAATAAATTCTTCGGCTAATTTGTCAAGATATAATGTAGTAACTCCTTCTTTAATTTCAGAAGCAATCATTCCTAATGTTTTTGATACGATTAGTGCACTTTCGCGCATTAATTCGATTTCCTCCCTAGTTTTTTGGATAATCATATTTTTCCCATTTTCAGTTCGCAAAAGTACAATTTTTAATATTATTTTTTAAGTAAAATTTTATGCTGAAAATTAAGTTTTCTAGGAGGTCATATTTTTTTTCGTCACGAATTTTACAAATTTCCACTAATTGAATATTGTTGAATAATTCAGTAAAATTATAATTCGTGGAAATTGGTGAATTGCTGGCAGACTTTTTTTGCTTTAATATCTCGCTAAAAAGCCCTAAATTAGTAGTAAAAACGTTTTGTAATCATGGAAACTACTATAGATCAAGATATATCAAAAGTAAAGGCTCTGAAAAGAATGAAGAGAAATGCACTGGCACTTTTAGGTGTTGCAGTTTTACTCTTCATAATTGCTATTTATTTTAAAATCCCAATGCTTCAGGCTTTTAGCGAAGCTGCAATGGTGGGAGGAATCGCCGATTGGTTTGCGGTTGTTGCACTATTTCGTCATCCATTGGGAATTCCGATTTGGCACACGGCAATTATTCCGACTAAGAAAAACGAGATAGGAGAAAATCTTGGAAATTTTGTTTCGGAAGAATTTTTGAATCGTGAAAAGTTAGAAATCAAACTAGATGAATTCAATTTTGCAAACAAAGCATCAGACTGGCTTTCGCAGACAGAAAATGCGAATAAAATTGCCGATGCAGTTGCAGTCAATATCATTCCAGGGATTTTAAGAACGATAAAAGATGAAGATGTAAAAAGATTTATTCAGGTTCAATTTGCAGCGAAAATGGAAGGAATAAATTTTGGAAATTGGGTTGCGGTTGCACTAGAACCGTTGCAGAAAGGAGATTTGAAAAATCAAATGCTGACCAATCTTCTTGAGGTAATGAGCAGCGAATTGACCAATAATAAAGACTTAATAAGACAAAAAGTAAAGGCTTCAACACCATTTTTAAGTTTCGGATTGGCGGATAAAAGTATTACTGAAGGTGTTTTTAATGGTTTGCAAGATTTTTTAGATGAAGCAAAGAAGCCGGAAAGTGCAGTTCGCCTAAAGATAGATGAGTATATTTTTGACTTTCTGGAAAAAGTAAAAAATTCAGAAGAAATGAGGGTTAAAATCAACGATATGATTTTGGGTTTTGTTGGAAAAAAAGAAGTGCAAGATTATATTAATGGAATTTGGGATGAAATAAAACTCTCCATAACAAATGATTTAAGTAAAGGAGATGAATCTTCTATAAAAAACAGCATTTCAAATTTAATTCAAACCTTTGGAAACGGAATTCAAGAAGATCAAGTCATGATTAATAAGATCAATAATTTTATTAAAAATGATTTACTTTCGATTCTTTTGAATAATAAAAAAGTAATTGGAGATTTGATTTCGTCGACCGTAAAATCTTGGGACGGAAAAGAAGTTTCGGAAAAATTAGAACTGGAAATCGGTAAAGACCTGCAATATATCAGAATCAACGGAACTTTAGTGGGCGGAATTATTGGACTAATAATTTATGGTGTGGAGCAGGTTTATCATTATTTTATTGTCTAAGATTATCAAGAAGTTTGAACAGTTTTGTCATTTCGACGAAGGAGAAATCTCCGCAAGTAACTCCGCAGCGAGAAGCCAATCTTTGTAGAGCTTCTAACGGAGATTTCGATCCCGAAGCCTCGGGATCGAAATGACAAAAAATGCATAAAAATAAAATAGGCGAATTCTTTAGAATTCGCCTATTTTTATATAAAGAAAAATATTTTCTACAAAAGCGAATGACAAGTCATAGCATTTGGCTGCTGTACTCCCATTAATTCTAAAATGGTAGGGGCGATGTCACCTAAAACACCATCTTGAATGGTTTTTAATTGTTTGTCAACCAAAATAATCGGCACTGGGTTTGTTGTGTGTGCTGTATTTGGAGATCCATCAGGATTGATCATAGTTTCGCAGTTTCCGTGATCGGCAATTACAATTGTAGTATAATCGTTAGCAAGAGCAGCTTCAATAACTCTTTTGGCACAAGCATCTACTGCTTCACAAGCTCTAATTGCGGCTTCCATAATTCCAGTATGCCCAACCATGTCACCATTTGCAAAGTTCAAGCAAACGAAATCAACTTCACCTTTATTTAATTCAGGAACAAGTGCGTCTGCCAATTCGTAAGCACTCATTTCTGGCTGTAAATCGTAAGTGGCAACTTTTGGAGAATTTCTTAAAATTCTAGATTCACCTTCAAAAGGAGTTTCTCTACCGCCAGAAAAGAAAAATGTTACGTGCGGATATTTCTCTGTCTCAGCAATTCTAATTTGTTTTTTACCAGCTTTTTCTAAAACTTCACCAAGGGTTTCGGTAATATTATCTTTATTGTAAACCACTTTTACATTTTGGTAAGTTTCGTCGTAGTTTGTCAAAGTTACATAATACAAGTTTAGTTTATGCATATTCTGCTCGTGAAAGTCTTGTTGCGAAAGTGCTTCTGTAAGTTCACGACCTCTGTCTGTTCTAAAGTTAAAGAAGATAACAACATCACCTTCAACAATTGTAGCTAGAGGTTTTTGCTCTTCATCCACAATTACAACTGGAGCAATAAATTCGTCTGTAACTTCATGTGCGTAGCTGTCAAGAACACTTGCTACAGGATTTGTAGACGGAATTCCGATTCCGTTAACTACTAAATCGTATGCTAATTTAATACGTTCCCAGCGTCTGTCACGATCCATTGAATAGTAACGGCCAATGATCGAAGCAATTTTTACAGGAGTATCTTTGATATAATCTTCTAAATCATGAATGTATTTTGCTCCAGATTTAGGATCAACGTCACGTCCGTCTGTAAAGGCGTGCACGTAAACTTGGTCTAAACCATATTCTTGAGAAGCATCGATTAACCCACGAAGGTGTGAAGTATGTGAGTGAACACCACCATCTGAAACTAATCCTAAAAAGTGTACTTTTTTATTATTGTTTTTAGCATAAGTAAAAGCATCAATTAAAACTTGTTCTTTTGCTAAAGTTTTATGTTCTACGGCTAAGTTTATTTTTGCTAAATCCTGATAAACAATTCTTCCGGCACCAAGATTCATGTGTCCAACCTCGCTGTTCCCCATTTGCCCTTCTGGTAAACCAACATTTAAACCGTCGGTTCTAAGCTGTGCGCTTGGGTAATTTTTGTAAAGACTGTTTATAAAAGGAACATTTGCATTGTCTATTGCAGATACTTTAGGGTCAGGAGATTTTCCCCAACCATCTAAAATCATAAGGATAACTTTTTTGTTCATTACTTTTTTGTTTTCTACAAAGATAAGTCATTTATAAAATTGGCAAAGAAAGCTTTGTTACATTTATGTTTAATAAAATGAAGTCTTATAAAAAATAGTAATTTAATTATAGAAGTCTTTATTTTTTAAAA
The DNA here is from genome assembly GCF_003312915.1 of Flavobacterium fluviale. Classification (NCBI taxonomy): domain Bacteria; kingdom Pseudomonadati; phylum Bacteroidota; class Flavobacteriia; order Flavobacteriales; family Flavobacteriaceae; genus Flavobacterium; species Flavobacterium fluviale. Next base: position 1,857,293 of record NZ_CP030261.1, read on the forward strand.
TTAATTCACGCTAAGCTCTTTTTCCGAGTTTATTTTTGACAGCATTATAGTCAATAAAATATTTCACGCTTACTGAAAAGATGTGTTTTAATGCATCATTATTTAGAAGTCCAGAAACATTATGTTTGAAATCTTTATCAATAATTCGTTCAAAATTAGATGCATTGTTTCTGTATAAAGCAGAAAGCTGGCTTCCAGGAGCAAACCACCAAGAAAATGATAAATCGGCATTCCAAGAATAAAAACTGGAATTTTTATTGGTTGTGTATTGCGGATACGGATTTAAATCTCCGTCTGGTTCCAAAAGAAGAATATTTTTATTATCGGCATAAGACCAATATTGTCGAACAGACAGATTAATTGTCATGGCGCTGTTTACGGCATATTTACCTCCTAAAGTATTAGAATACGTAATAACATTTCTGTTGGCAAAAATGATTTCGTTTGGAGTGTTGCCATTATCATCGGCATCAATTTGGTCGATATAACCTTTATTGTTATTTTTTCTGAGGTAACTAAAGAAATAAGTCAATAAAAGTTTGTCGCTGAAACGATATCTCGGCCCAATGTCAAATCCATAAGTAATTCTTTCAGATTCATCAAAAACATTAAAAGTTCCGTTTAAGTCTATGGCAAATTTATGGTTGTAGTTTGTTGAAATACTTCCCCATGTTTCTATTTTTCTTGGAATAGTAACATATCTGTTCTCAGCACGCGGTTCGTAATAATCGTAAATTTCTAGAGGATAGAAAGTAATTCCAGTCCCGTAATAATTATTTTTGACTGTTGTCAAATTCAAATTAGCATTGATACTGTTATCCTGCAATTTTCCAGATTCCTTATTGAATTCCGTATACATATTATAGTTGATTCTAAACGTGTTGAACTTTTTAGTAGGATTTAGAATTCTATAATTAGCATTCCCGTAAAAATTATAATAGTTGGTGTAGAAATTAATTCCGAGATCGTTAGGATCGTAGTCTTTCGTTACAAAATCAGATCCGATGCTGTATCTATAGTTTCCACTGGTTTCTGCAAGACTTATGGTAGAATAAAATCCCTTTTTATCTTCCACATCATTTATAAAGCTGTATTTGGTATTTCCAAACAAACTATACGTATTTGCTTTTGTATTTAAATCCCAAGCCAATCCGGTAACATTCGCGTCTCTAAAATGCCCATTGCGGCTGACATTGGTATTAATAAATGTCACAGATGAATTTTTACGAAAACGCTGATCCAAAACCAAAACATTGTAATTGGTAAGTGGTTCTACGATTTCGCGTCTACTTTCGCCAGTGATTGTGTCTCTTATTCCGGCAAAAGTTTTTTCTGTAACAGCATTTAAAACTCCAATTCCTAAGCCGTTTTTGGTTCTTCCCGAAACCTTTAAAGCGTTTACAAGATTTACAGCTGAGGGTAATTCGATTATTTCTTCGTTTTCATTTAATGAAGGCTCGGTTGACGGCGCGCCTCCGATTCTTCTGGAATAAAACATATTTCCTTTGCTGAATAAATCTGTTCCTTCTGTAAAAAAAGCTCTGTTTTCGTTAAACTGCTGTTCAAAAGGACCGAGATTTAAAATCTGATCGTCATATTTTGTTTGCCCAAAATCAGGAATTAAAATAGCATCAATAGTAAAAGCATCGTTAATTCCGTACTTGATATCCATTCCTCCCTTAAGAGTTCCGTAGGTTTTTTGTCCGTCTGCAGCATTTAAATAATAAGACGCATAAGGCATCAAAAACAATCGAGTAGGAGGTTTTATATTTTCGATTCCTTCTAAAGTTCCCGCCTGCTGTGTAAAAGTTCCTATTTTACTGTCTATAAAATTCCAAGTGTATTTAAAGCGATCACGTTTTACTTCCCTAAAAAAATTGATTCCCCAAGTTTGTTTGTTTTCTGCAGAAAAACGTAATGCTGAATATGGTATTTTAATTTCGACAACCCATCCATTTTCTTTTACAGCAGCTTTACTGATCCAAACAGCGTCCCACGAATAATCTTCGCCATTTGCATCGGTCATAATGCAGTCACCCTGAACATCTGCAGCAGAAACATAAAACATAAAATCTTGCTGACCATCATTAAAACCATTTATAAAAACACCAAAAAGATCTGCGGTTCCAAAGTTATCCCGCTGCGAGATTTCTTTTAAAATTTTAGAAGGTTCATCATCATACATCATAGCGCCGATGTAAATCGCATCATTATTATAAAGAACTTTAACTTCTGTTCTTTTTTCAAAAGGAATAGATTTCCCGTTGTCTGGTTCCAGCATAATAAAATCCGAAGCGATCGGTGCATTTTCCCATGCTGGTTCATCTAGTTTTCCGTCAATAGAAATATACTGTGAAGTTACCTGCGCCTGAATTGCTTTTTTTTGACTGTAACCGCACAAGGCAGTAAATAGAAAACCGAATAGAATTATTTTTTTCATGAAATTGATGGCAAACAATGTCCAAAATTACTTTAATATAGAAACAATAGACTAATTTTTGTTCTACTTGTTACAGTTTTCGTTTCAAGATTTCCATTTTATTCAGCTTTTTTTAAGAAAAAAGGCAAAAATGTTATGATTTTTAGCGTAAGAAGAAATCTTACATAACCAGCGTTTTTATGTTAATAATGTTAAAGTTTAAGTAAAAAAGGCCTGAAAATCAGGATTATATTTTGCAAGGAATGAATTATTTATATTTTTGCCATACCCAAGTTTTTGTTTAACCTAAAGAAATTCAATGATTTACAAAATCTATCCGCTATTTGTGTTTTTGCTGTTATCTTTTGGAAAAGATTCAAAAAACACTACCGACCTTAAAACAAACGCTGTCGTAAAATCAATTGCTAAAGTTGAAAAAGTAACAGTTGATTCAAAGATTGAAAGCGTTTATAACACTTTAAATTCTAACAACTTTAAAATGCCGGAACTTAAAACTTTCTCGGAAGCTTTAAAAGGATTTTATTTGTTGAAAGAAAAAGGAGTTATCAAGAAAAACATTTTAACGTTAATCGACTTTAGTATGTCATCAAACACAAAACGTTTGTGGGTAATTGATTTGACAACTAATAAAATCTTGTTTAATTCACTTGTAGCTCACGGAAGAAATACTGGAGAAGAGTTTGCATCTGCATTTTCAAATCTAAATTCTTCATTTAAAAGCAGTTTAGGCTTTTATGCTACTGGCGAAATATATCAGGGAAAACATGGTGCTTCTCTACGTTTAGATGGTTTAGAAGATGGTGTAAACGACAACGCACGTCAAAGAGGTGTTGTTATGCACGGAGCAGATTATGTATCTGAATCATTCATCAGAAACCATAAAAGATTAGGAAGAAGCCAAGGTTGTCCTGCTCTTCCAGTAGAAATGACAAGTGAAATAATTCAGTTAATAAAAGACAAATCGTGTTTATATATCTATCATCCATCTAGAAGTTTCGCGATGGAAGAGCGACTAATTTCTTAGTTTATCATATAAATCCGAATCTAGATTATAAATATCAGCTCTAAAAAGGAGCTGATTTTTTTTGCTCCAAGCTGTCCAATACCATTGGTATAAATCATATTTTTTTGTGATTTTAAAACTCATGGTTTTTTTAGAAGCAATGATAGTATCAATTCGATCTTGAGGCCAGTTGCCATCCACATCCAAAATATGCTGTGCAAGCTCCAAAGGATTTTCAACACGCACACAGCCTGAGCTCATAGAACGGTTGCTGCGGCCAAAAATGTTACGGTGATTGGTATCGTGCAGATAAACACTATGATGATTTGGAAATAATATTTTCATTAATCCCAGCGAATTCGAGCTTCCAGGACTTTGTACATAGCGATATCTATTGGGTTTGTTTTCATTCCAAGCAATCGGATCGACAACATTTCCAGACGAATCATAAATGGTAATGTTTTTTTTAGCTAAATAATTTCGGTTACGTTTCATAGCAGGAACAACATCCTCTTTTAAAATAGTAGGAGGTACCGTCCAAGTCGGATTAAAAACAACTGTTTTTAAAAACGAAGTAATAATAGGAGTTCTTCTTTTACTAGTCCCTACAACAACATTTCTAACTAAGGTCGTGTCTTGATTTTCAACAACATTCAAGCTGTAATCAGGAATATTTATAATAAAATAGTTTTCCGATAATTCATTAGGATACCATCTCCATCTTTCCAAATTGGCAATAATCTGGTTCCTTCTTCTTTCTTTAGTATAATTTAAAGCACTGATTGTTCCAGCGCCAATAACGCCATCAGAAGCAAGTCCGTGTCTTTCTTGAAACTTCTTAACTGCTTCGAAAGTTTTTTTGTCGTAAATTTTTGTAAGACTGTCTTTTCCAGTCATATCTTTCCAAAACAACAGCTTTTTTTTAATTTTCACTAAGGCGGAATTCGTATCGTTTAAAGTGATTTTTTCGACAGATTCGATGTTTTTTATATCATCATCTGGAAATGTATTTATTATTTCCAGTGCTTTCAAAAGCTGTTTGTAGGTTTGTGTTTTTGGCTGAATATTTTCGACAATACTGTCGAGTTTGTTTCTGTTGAAAGCTTTTATTAGAACAGAATTTATATCCAATACTTTTTCTTCTAGATCCCAATTGGTATAGATTTTCTTGGGATCCAGTTTTCCTTTGTGTAAATGATTGAGATATTTTTCAAAATTGTAAGTCAATAATATGTCATAAGTAGCTAAGTCAGAATCACTGAGAGAACTAACTTTGTCTTCAAACTTTTTTAGCTGAGATGCTTTGTAATCTTCTGGTTCTAAGCCTAATTCGTCCGATTTTTGTAATTGAGATAAAACATAAGTTCTCTTTTCAAGGTTTCCCCAGACCGTTTTGTTTTCAGATGCGATATAAAATTGTTTTAATGTTTCGCTTTTAAAAGTGCCAATTAAAGCTGTATCTATTTCAACTTTTCTTTCGTCAGTAAGTATAATTGCCGGCACCGTTTTTTTGATGGCGGGGGCAGGTTTTGGGGTGTCTTTTTTACATCCCAAAAAAAAGGATATTACTAATACGAAGTAAAGTTTTTTCATTCTATAATTTTTTAAACATCATATAATGTTCGCCAACGTCTTTAATATCAAATGATTCACCTAGGGGCTGGTAATTCATTTTTTGATAAAAGCCAACAGCTGTTGTTCTGGCGTTAAACCAAATCAAATCGACTTTGTTTTCATTGCAGTAGGTTTCACAATGTCTTACCAAAGCCTCGCCAAATCCCATTTTTTGATGCGTTTCTAAGACTGCCATCCCTCGAATTTGAGCTTGATTTTGTTCGGCAAATATAGTGTTGATTTTATTAAACAAGGAAATAATTCCTATTAAATTTTCATTATCAAATAAACCAAAATGATGAGTGGTTTCTAAATCATCACCTTCAAAGATACAGCTTTCTATAGGTTTGCCTTTTCTTAAAACAGGTTGACGCACGGCATAAGTTTCTTTTGATGGAATTTCTTTAATTGTAATCATGATTTTTTAAAAAATATTGAAATTATAACTTTTTAATTTTAAATAAGTTATAAATAATTGTTGTTTTTTATTGATTTTTTTTGCCAAAAAGCTTGTTTTGAACTTAACTTTCTTTTTATATTTGCACCACCAATGCGAAAGTAGCTCAGTTGGTAGAGCTCCAGCCTTCCAAGCTGGTTGTCGCGAGTTCGAGCCTCGTCTTTCGCTCTAAAAACCAAAATATTTATATTTCGGTTTTTTTGTCAAAAGTAAATAATTTTTGATTTTAGTTTTTTTTAAAGATTAAATTATTTATATTTGCACCCTGTTAATGCGAAAGTAGCTCAGTTGGTAGAGCTCCAGCCTTCCAAGCTGGTTGTCGCGAGTTCGAGCCTCGTCTTTCGCTCTTCAAAAGCTTCAAACATTGTTTGAGGCTTTTTTGTTTTTAGACCAATTTGCTTAAATTCCAATATTTTTAAATTCAAAATTCCAAGTTTAAAGAGAGATAAATGCTAAAAATTTGGAATTTGGAATTTAAAAATTTTGAAATTTATTTTAAGTAGCTCAAATCACTTTCGCTTTCTAATTCCTGTGGTGTTTCGTTTTTCTTGAAAAGTCTCGCTTTCAAATCGCCTTTCAGGGTGATTTTTTCACCTTTAACTTCGAGCCAGCTTCCTTCTCTTAATCCCAAAACGGGAATTGAATTGAATGCGTGAAACTCTTTAATTCTGGTTTCGCGGGTTTCGCCCATGTGTTTCGACTGTAAATCGGCATCTAAATAATGCGGATTTAAATTAAAAGGAATTAATCCTAAAGTTTGAAAACTTGGCGGATAAATAATAGGCATGTCATTTGTAGTCTGCATCGATAACCCGCAAATATTGCTTCCAGCACTTGATCCTAAATAAGGAGTGCCGTTTTTTACTGTTTCAGCGACTAATTGCATGATATTATTTTTGTAAAGCTGACTAACCAGTAAAAATGTATTTCCGCCTCCTGTAAATATTCCTTCAGCTTCTTTTACAGCGACTTGAGGATCTTCAAATTCGTGAATTCCTTTAACTTCAATATTAATTGAAGCAAAAGCTTCTGCTGCTTTCTGTGTGTATTCCTCATGTGAAATACCGCTGGGGCGGGCATAGGGAATAAATAATATTGTTTTGCAGTTTTTAAAATGTTCTTTTAAAATAGGTAAAAGGTATTCTAAATATTTGCCTCCGTGCAGAGTAGAGGTACTTGCAATAATAATGCTCTTCATGATTTTTTAAACTCAAATTTTGTCCGTTAAAGATATTAAAAACTCCGTTTTTGTATTAATTTTTATTGTTTTAATTAACATATTTTTACCAAGTCGTTAATACTAAATTTGGATCATATTAAGATATTTTTACCCTTTTAAGAATATTTCTAATATATTTCATTTTGATTCAGAAAATTACTTGTTTTTTATTTGTTATGGTCGGGCAGGCTTGCTTGTCTCAGGTTCAAGAGCGGTCTGTTTTTACTGGTAAAATAGCTTCTAATACCTCAAGTTTAGATGGTGTTTATGTAATTAATGCGCAAACAGAAGAAACGGTATCAACAAGCGATTCTGGCTCTTTTTCGATTTTGGCAAAAGCAGATGATGTGCTGGTTTTTTCTTCAATAAGTTTTAAGGAGAAAAGAATTATGCTGAAACCAGAAGATTTTTCCAATCTTAATTTTACAGTAAATCTTAATATGGTCATGTATCAGCTTCAAGAAGTTGTTGTAAAAAGATATGATAATATTAATGCCGAACGTTTAGGGATAATTCCTGAAGGGCAGAAAAAATATACCGCAGCCGAACGAAAATTACAGACAGCCACTGCACTAAATGCCACAGCAAACGGTGGCGGAATGGCTGGCGGCTCTATTTCCGCAGATCCGCTGTTGAATTTTTTCTCAGGAAGAACTGCAATGCTGAAAAAAGAAGCAGCTGTGGAGAAAAAAGAGTTTTTTATGAAGCTTTTGGAGAATATGTTTAGTTTGGATCATTTTATTAACCGCCTTAAAATCCCGGAAGAATATGTAAAAGGCTTTGAATATTATGCTGTGGATAATGAAAAATTTACGGTGATTTTGAATTCTAAAAATAAAACGTCGACCGAATTCCTTTTGGGGGAATTAGCAACAAAGTATAAAGAAATAATTGCGAGTGAAAATAAGTAAAAAAACATCTGTTATAATACTTTTAATTTTTGTTCAGTTTGGTTTTGGGCAAAAAAGCAATTCTAAAGAGTTGTTAGGAAGAATAATGGAGCAGTCAACGGCTATTGAAGGAGTAAATATAATTAACAACACAACCCAAGTTACAGCAGTCTCAGATTCTGATGGTAATTTTTCAATTGCAGTTAGAGAAGGAGAAGTTTTGGTTTTTTCTGCAGTCAATTTAGAACCTCTTAAAAAAAGAATTACAATAGAAGATCTGACTTCAAATTTACTGATCGTAAAAATGAACGCAAAAGAAGTGGAATTAAAAGAGGTAATTGTAAATGAAAATGCAAATATTACCGCCGAAAATTTGGGAATAATTCCATACGGACAAAAAAAATACACTCCAGCAGAAAGAAAAGTTTATACGGCAAATTCAACTTCAGTTGATAAGCTTTTAAATGGAATTTCTGGACGCACTGCGATGTTGAAAAAAGAGGTAAATGTTGAGAAAAAAGAAGCGCTTTTTAGAAAATTAGAATATCTTTTTGATGAGAATTATTATACGCAAAGATTGAAAATACCTGTGGATTATATAAAAGGATTTCAATTATTTTGTATAGAAGATGCTGAATTTGCTGTATCTTTGAATACCAAAAACAAAACAATGAGTATGTTTTTAATCACAGATCTAGCAAGAAAATATCTAACAATTCTCGAAAATGAAAAATAAATTAGGAGTACTCGTTGTCTGCTTATTTTGTCAAATCGTATTAGGACAAAACGGTTCAAGGAAACCACTACATGGTCAAGTTATAAATGATTTTCTAACGATAGAAAGCGGCTATGTAATGAATATTAATGCTAATGTCAGAACATTTATCGGTGCCGGCGGTTTATTTGATATTATGGCTCGTCCAAAAGACACTTTGTTGTTTTCTGGTCTCGCTTTTCAATCGAAAAAGATTGTTCTAACAGAAAAAGACTGTGCTGAAGTCCTTTTTAAACTAAAACTAGACTTAGTTAATAATCAACTTAAAGAAGTTGTTGTTCATAAAGAATTAAAAGTAAAATCACTCGATCAAAATTCGCAGCATTATGTAGATATGCAGTTTGAAGACGACAAACAATCAACAGCAAAAAATAATGCAATGCTTTCTGATCAAACCATTAAATATGGAACTGATTTTGTGCGAATATTTAAAGATGTAAAAAAACTTCTAAGTAAAAAAGAAGATGTTAAAGACGAAGAAGTTACTGATATCGCTTTTGTAGAATATGCTAAAGATAATTTCACAAAAGATTTTTATACCAAAACATTGAGCCTTAAAGATGATGAAATAGAATTGTTTTTAATGTACTGCTCAAATGATCCGCACTCGAAAGAACTTGTTGATCCTGATCAAAAATTCCAATTGATGGATTTTATGGTCAATAAGAATAAAGAATTTAAGAAAGTCGCTGCTGGTAAAAAATGAAAAATAGATTAATTTACTGCCTGCTTGGAGTTCTGTTTTTATTGACTTCTGCATTTACTTTTCATAAATTTTATGTTGGTGTTTTTCAAGTGAATTATGCTGCCGAAAAAAAAATGCTGCAGATTACTTCCCGCATTTTTATCGATGATTTGAATAATGCGATGGAAAAAAAATATCGTAAAAAAACATTCGTTGGCACAAGCAAAGAAACACAGGCAGATATTGATTTGTTGAAAAAATATCTAACTGAAAACTTTACAATTAAAGTTAACGGACAGTCAAAAACGATTGCTTTTTTATCGAAAGAAATTGAAGCAGATGATGTGTTGGTTTGTTACTCAAGGATTAAGGATGTGGATAAATTCAAAACATTGGAAATCTCAAACACAATTTTAGTAGATTGGAATGCAGAACAACAAAACATTACACATATTTCAGCATTTGACACCAAAAGAAGTGTTCTTTTTACAGAATCTTCAAGGAAAGAAGTGTTAAAATATTAGCAGATCTTAAAATTTATTGTTTTAATTACTATTTTCACGACCTGATAAATTACCATTAAATTTTTATGAAAAAACTTTCATTATTATTACTTTTTCCTGCAATGTTAATTGCTCAGGAAAAAGCAACCACACCTCCTGTAAAACAACAGGGAAAATACGATACCAATAAGTTTAGTCAAATGTACGATTTGCTGGCAACTCCAAACATGTTTCGTACAGCTTCTGGAGCTCCAGGACCTGCTTACTACCAGCAGCAGGCAGATTACAAGATTGATGTTGAGTTAGATGATAAAAATTCAAAACTATCTGGGTCTGAAACAATAACGTATACTAATAATTCGCCAGACAGTCTGGAGTATTTATGGGTACAGTTAGATCAAAATCAGGCAAAAGCAAATGGACAAACTTCGCTGGCAGAGGGAGAAAGAATAAATCAGGTTTTACCTCTTGAAGGCTTTTCTTCTAAATATTTGAAAAAAGATTTAGAACGTGGTTTTAATATTGAGCAAGTTAAAGATGCTAAAGGAAATGCCCTTTCTTATACGATCAATGAAACAATGATGCGTATTAATCTAACATCTCCTTTAAAACCTGGAGAAAAAATATCGTTCTCCATAAAATGGTGGTATAATATCAATAATTACAGAAAAGAAGGTGGTCGTTCTGGATATGAATTATTTGAAAAAGATGGTAATAAACTTTACGTAATTGCTCAGTTCTATCCAAGAATGGCAGTTTATAATGATGTTGAGGGCTGGCAGAATATGCAGTTTTGGGGAAGTGGAGAGTTTGCTCTTCCTTTTGGAAACTTTGATGTAAATATTACAGTTCCTGCAGATCACGTAATTGATGCTACAGGAGAATTAACAAACAGAAGCGAGGTTTTTACAGCAGAACAAGTAAAAAGATACGAACAGGCTCAAAAATCATTTGATAAACCAGTTGTTATTGTAACACAGGCTGAAGCAGAAGCTGCAGAAAAAGGTTTTTCTGAAAAGAAAAAAACTTGGAAATTCAGTGCTAAAAATGTTCGTGATTTTGGAATTGCTTCTTCTAGAAAATTCATTTACGATGCAATGGCTGTTAAATTGAATAACAAAATTGTAATGGCAGAATCTGTTTATCCAAAAGAAGCAAATCCGCTTTGGGGAGAAACTTCTACGATGACTGTTGCCCACACTTTAAAAAGTTATTCTTCTCATACTTTTGATTATCCTTATCCAAAAGCAGTTTCAGTTTCTGCAGAAGATCAAGGAATGGAATATCCAATGATTTGCTGGAATTACGGTCGTCCAGACGAAAATGGGGTTACGCCTAAAGAGGTTAAAAACGGAATGATTGGTGTTGTTATTCACGAAGTTGGTCATAACTTTTTTCCAATGATTGTAAACTCTGACGAACGTCAGTGGACATGGATGGATGAAGGATTGAATTCATTTTTAGAATATTTAGCAGAGCAGGAATTAGATCCAGCTTTCCCTTCAAGAAGAGGGCCTGCAAAAAATATTGTTCCTTACATGAGTGGAGATCAAAAGTTTTTAGAGCCAATTATGTCAAACTCTGAAACTATTCACCAATTTGGAAATAATGCATACGGGAAACCAGCAACAGGTCTTAATATTTTAAGAGAAGTGGTTATGGGAAGAGAATTGTTTGATCATGCTTTTAAAACATACTCAAACAGATGGAAATTCAAACATCCAACCCCAGAAGACTTCTTTAGAACAATGGAAGATGCTTCGGCAGTAGATTTGGATTGGTTCTTTAGAGGATGGTTTTATTCAACTGATTTTGTAGATATCGGAATTAAAGAAGTAAAACAATTTTATGTTTCAGATACTCCAACTGCAGATCTTAAAGATGTCAAAGTAAGAAAAGGGCGTTTTGGATATGAAAAAGGACCTTTTGTTTACTTAGTTTCTGGAGACAATACTGAGGTAAATGCATCTAAGAAAAAAGCTTTAAAAGTAGAAGATTTTAAACCTTTGGCAGATTATATAGATCAAACTTTTACTGCAGAGGAAAAAGCGAGTATCAAATCTCCTAAATATTTCTATGAAGTAGAGTTTAATAAACCAGGTGGAATGATCATGCCAATTTTGGTTGAGATTACGTATGAAGACGGCTCTAAAGACAATTACAAATATCCAGCTCAAATTTGGAGAAAAAGTAATGAAACAGCTAAAAAAGTATACGCTACAACAAAAGCAATTAAGAGCATTCAAATCGATCCAAAACTGTTAACAGCAGATATCGATGTTACAAATAATTCTTGGCCAAAAGCTGAGACAAAGTCAAAATTTGACTAGACTAATAAAAAGATAATTAAAAGTTCATCAGGTTTGTAAAAGCTTGATGAACTTTTTCTTTTTTATTAAAATGCATTTTAAAGGACTTTTTAAGTTAAATTTAAAACTCTACGCTGCAAAATTTAATATCTTTGCGACAACAAAAATAAAAGTTATGTTTGGTATAGGAGGAGGAGAATTAGTTTTTATACTGTTTATTGTACTAATGCTTTTTGGTTCTGATAAAGTGCCGGAAATTGCACGTACAATGGGTAAAGCTATGGCTCAATTAAAAAATGCTACTAATGATATTAAAAGTGAAATTCAAAAAGGAGCAGAGGCTAATGGTCTTGACTCTAAATCTTTAACGGATATTACAGGAAATATCAATGCAGAAATTAATAATGCAAAATCTAATATACTTGGAGAAAATGGAAGCCTTTTAGGAGACACAGCCAATGAAATCGACAAAGTAAAAGAAGATATTGATACCATTTCCGGACCTATTAAACGCCAAAGATAATGCTTGAAACAATAAAGGAATTAGATACCAATCTATTAATATACCTTAATGGACTTGGTTCTGAAAAATACGATAACTTTTGGCTTTTTATTACAGATCAGCTGCATTGGACGCCACTTTTCTTATTGTTTTTTTATCTAATTTATAAAAAAATAGGTGGCAGACAAACTTTGTATGTATTGCTGTTTGTAGCAATTTTGATTGCTTTTACAGATCAAACCTGTAATTTATTCAAGCATACTTTTCAACGTTTACGCCCTTGTAATAATCCAGATTTAGCTTCGATTATTCGTATTGTGCAGGTTAGAAAATCATATAGTTTTTTCTCGGGACATGCGGCGAATACTATGGCGGTTGCTACTTTCCTATTTTTAGTTTTAAAACGTCACTTCAAATATTTTGGACTTCTATTTTTATGGCCTTTAGTTTTTGCTTACAGCCGTATTTATTTGGGACTGCATTATCCAGGCGATATTCTAGCAGGATATTTCTTTGGAGCACTTTTCGGATTACTGCTTTATTTAGTGTATAGAAAATTAAAACCGCAATATTTCCCAGAATAGTTTTTTTAAGATGTTAAGGTTCTAAGTTTCTGAGATTCTAGGATTTTAAAGATATATTACAAAAAACCTCCAGCTTAGCCGGAGGTTTTTTTATGGGCAAATAAAAGGCCTTCGTCAAAATACAAATATGTATTTGGCTAAAGCCTTTTCCTTTTAAGTGTAGGTATGGATTAATTTTTTAAAATCGTTTTTTCACTCCAATCTAATCCTTCTGGAAGTTGTTGTTTGCTAAATTCTATGTGAATAACTCTTCTTCGTTCGTTATTTGTAGTTTTATTCGAAGCATGAAACAATAGCGGTTTCATAATCATTATGCCGCCTTTTTCAACTTCACAAATCGTTTCTTTTTCAGTTTCAAAATTTAGATTTTCAATTCTCAAAATTCCTTTTGAATGTGAATTATTGATCACTTTTAAAGCTCCATTATCCTTTGTAGTTTTATCAATATGGATCCTGATCGTGAAATTATCTTCTAAAATTTCTTTTGGAGGCTGAACTGCAAATTGATTTTGTTTTAAAGTCCAATTTTCAAAATTTTCAACTTCAATTTTTTTGTCAACAGAAATGGTTAAATCTTGATGATACGCCACAAACCAATTTGATTTTTCAGGCTTGTCAAAATATATGGATTTGGTTATAAAATATCCTTTTCCAAAATTCGATTCAATAATTTCTTTTAAATTTTTATTAAAAACAAAGTCCAATATTTCAGGTATTTCTTTGTGAAACTGTCTAATAGCAAATAGATCTTGGGACTTTCTAAACGTAGCATTTTCAGAGTCATTTTTGGTTTTATCTTCGATTAATGAAATCAGTTTTTCGATCTCATCTTCAGTATAAATATCATTTATTATTATAAAACCTTCAGAACATATTTCTTTTGAATCATTCATTTTGAAAACTAATTTTAATGACAGATAAATAAACTAAAAAGCTTAGTCTCTTCATCTTAGAACCTTAAAAAATTATAACACTCTCGAAACCGTCAATCCATCACGAATTGGCAGCAAGACTGTTTCAACTCTGGGATCATCTTTTAAGTGTTGATTATATTCTAATAGAACTTTTGTACTTACGTCATTTGGATGAACAGGTTCTAGGATTTTTCCGCTCCATAAAACGTTGTCAGATAAAATAATGCCGCCCTTATTCATTTTTGGAACAATCATTTCCCAGTAATTGAGGTAATTCTCCTTATCAGCATCAATAAAGACTAAATCAAATTTTACATCTAAATCTGGAATAATATTTACAGCTTCGCCTAAATGCTGGAAAATTTGCTTTCCCCACGGAGAAGCATCAAAGTATTTTCGTTGAAAATCAACCAGTTCTTCTTTAATATCAATAGTATGCAATTGTCCGTTTTCCTGCATTCCTTCGCATAAGCATAAAGCAGCGTATCCTGTATAAGTTCCGATTTCAAGAATATTTACGGGGCGAATCAATTTAGACAACATGCTTAAAACACGTCCTTGAAAATGTCCGCTTAACATTCTAGGTAGAAGTATTTTTTGATAAGTTTCTTTATTCAGTCTGGCTAACAATTCTGGTTCATTTTCAGAATGCTGCTCAATGTAGTCTTCTAATTCTTGAGATATAAAATGCATCTTGTAGTGTCTTGTAATTTTAAACAAAAGTACAAAAAATATTAGCGAACTATTTTGCATAAAAAAAACCATCCGCCGTGGCGCATGGTTTTAATTTCGATTTAGATGAAATTTATTTTTTTAAAGCTTCATTTACATCTTTTGCTGTTTTAACAGTTCCGTCTTTTGCTGCTTTTGCTGCGTTTTCAACTTTTTCTGCACCTTTCTTCGTGGCATCTTTTACATCAGTTGCTGTTTTTTTTGCGGCATTTTCAACATCAGATACTGCTTTTTTAGTGGCATCTTTTACATCAGTTGCAGCATTTTCTGTTGCGTCTTTTGCTTTTGCCGCAGCACTTTCTGCTTTGCTCACTGCGCTGTCTGTTACTTCTTCAATATCTGTTGTAAGAGAATCAACCTTGTTTCCAAGTGTCAATTCTTCTTCTGCTGGTTTAGGCTCTTTTTTCTCGCAAGATTGAACAGCAAATGCTAATAAAGCAACAACAGTTAAGCTTAAAATTTGTTTTTTCATAATTACATTTTTTTTTAGGTTGATAAAACTTAAAGGTTATATGGCTGAAAAATAAAAGTACACATTTTAAAATGATTGAGCTCTTTGTAAGATTATTTTTCTTTTGAGAGCAAAACAATTCTTGTGCCAAATTTTTACTTTTCAGCTTGTCGTTAGATTTTTTTTAGTGAAAAAATTTTAGGCGTTATAAATTTTTTATACCAAGGAATGAAGAGCTTAATTCTAATTGAATTTATACTGATTTTCTCTGCTCTTTTTGCGGTCTTGTTAAGAATGCACTAAAAAGCGATAAAAAATGACAAAAGTGATTAACTTTGCGGCATGCAAATGGAGAAAAAAGACATAAGAGCCTTATCAAAAGACCAGCTTCGCGATTTTTTTGTTGAAAATGGAGACAAAGCTTTTCGAGGCAATCAGGTTTATGAGTGGTTGTGGAGCAAAGGAGCTCACAGTTTTGAAGACATGACAAATGTAGCAAAGTCTACAAGATCAATGCTTGAAAACAATTTTGTGATCAATCATATCAAAGTAGATACGATGCAGAAA
Organism: Flavobacterium fluviale; assembly: GCF_003312915.1. Taxonomy (NCBI): domain Bacteria; kingdom Pseudomonadati; phylum Bacteroidota; class Flavobacteriia; order Flavobacteriales; family Flavobacteriaceae; genus Flavobacterium; species Flavobacterium fluviale. Next base: position 1,872,938 of record NZ_CP030261.1, read on the forward strand.
AGCAGTGACGGAACTGTAAAAAATGCCGTACGCCTTCATGACGGTCTGGTGGTAGAATCTGTTTTGATTCCAACAGATACCAGAACAACAGCTTGTGTTTCTAGTCAAGTAGGATGCAGTTTAGATTGTAATTTTTGTGCGACAGCAAGATTAAAAAGAATGCGAAATCTGGAACCAGGCGAAATCTATGACCAGGTTGTGGCTATTGATAAAGAAAGCCGTTTGTATTATAATCATCCGCTTTCGAATATCGTTTTTATGGGAATGGGCGAGCCTTTAATGAATTACAACAATGTCATTAAAGCGATCGATATGATTACTTCTGAGGAGGGTTTAGGAATGTCTCCAAAACGAATTATGGTTTCGACTTCTGGAATTCCGAAAATGATTAAAAAAATGGCAGATGATGACGTGAAGTTTAAATTAGCAGTTTCGCTACATTCTGCAATTGACGAAACTCGCGCTCGAATTATGCCATTCAGTAAAAATTTCCCTTTGAAAGATTTACGTGAAGCTTTGGAATATTGGTACAGAAAAACGAAAAGTAAAATTTCATACGAGTATGTCGTTTGGAAAGGAATTAACGACGATAAAGCTTCAGTTGATGCATTAGTAAAATTCTGTAAATATGTGCCTTGCAAAGTCAATTTAATTGAATATAATCCAATTGATGACGGCGAATTCCAGCAAGCTTCAGAAGAATCTATTGCGGCTTACATCAAAGCATTAGAGAATATTGGAATAGTTGTAAAAGTAAGACGAAGCAGAGGTAAAGACATAGACGCAGCCTGCGGTCAGTTGGCCAATAAAGAAGCAGAATAATATTTAGCCAGAATATACTCCGTAGGAGTATCTCATCGGTAGAAAAAAAATAATGATTGTAAAAATATGTTTCCTAGGAACATTTGAAAAACAACACAAATAAAAAAAGCATTAAAAACAAGGATCAATCTTGTTCTTAATGCTTTTTTTTCGGGCAAAAAGGATTCTATTTTTTCAAATCTATTTCTTCAGTAACACCATCTTTAGTAACTGTTGCAAGAGTATCACATTCTCCGCTGCCATAATCTAAAGTTGCCGAAGCGCCATTTTTAGTAATTGAAACAATTCCTTTTACAGCAAAAGATTTTCTGCATAAAGCATTAAATTCTAAAGGAGTTGTAATTTCTGCCGAGTAAGTATCGCCATTAGGAAAAGTTGTTGTACCGCTTCCTGTTACAACAAAGACATTATCGTCCCAATCAAACCAAGTATCATAACCAGAAGTCATTTCTTTTATTAAGGTTCCTTTTCGGGTGTAAACGCTTCCATCATCAAAAGTAATAGTCAAATCAATTGCAGCGGTAGAAACAGGATGAGCTGTCACTAATAAATTAGTTTCTTTAATTGTTCTCACAATACTTTTACTTCCCTGAAGTTTTCGTCCGTTATGATAAAATCCTTCAAAAGTGTAACTAATAGTTTGGGTAGACGAACTAAAATCATTAGAAAAAGAAACAATCATTTTTCCTTTAACCGTATTTCCGTTATTCAAAGTACAGCCTTCAACACCAAAATCTACTGTTTTCGTCCAAGTATTATTGGTTAAAACTGTTGTTATGGTAGCGCAGCTTGGCAGAAAGTTTTTAATAGGTCCGCCAGGTTTTGCATTAATATTTATTTGTGAGCTAAATTGATCTTCGGCAATATTGGTAACATCATCTACAGAGGCATCGATTTTCGAATTCGTGATAATTTCTTCGTTCGTAATCGTTTTTGCAGATCCATCATTTGTTTTTTCATCAGAATTACAGCTGATGAAAAAAGACATAGTAATACAAGTGCTAAGCAATAAAAATTTTGTTTTCATAAATAAATAGTTTTGGGTTCTTCTTTTAAATGAATGAATTCAAATCAGTATTAGTTAGAGCTATTTTGGTGGGAATTTTTAGATTAAGACATAAAATATTAAAATCCTAACCTAAAATACACAACGTATTTTTATTAAAAATAGTATATTTGGGATCTAAATGAATATTACGTCTCAAATAAAGCAGCCTATTTTTAACGAGATGGAACTTTTTGAAAAGAAGTTCCATGAATCGATGACTTCCAAGGTTGCTTTACTAAACAGAATCACTTATTATATCGTAAACCGTAAGGGAAAACAAATGCGTCCGATGTTTGTTTTTCTAACTGCAAAAATGGTTTCCGGCGGTATTGTAAACGAAAGAACCTATCGTGGAGCTTCAGTAATTGAGCTGATTCATACCGCAACTTTAGTACACGATGACGTTGTAGACGACAGTAATCGCCGCCGCGGATTTTTCTCTATCAATGCGCTTTGGAAAAATAAAATTGCCGTTTTAGTTGGTGATTATTTATTGTCTAAAGGTTTATTACTTTCTATAGATAATGGAGATTTTGATTTACTGAGAATTATCTCTGTTGCTGTTCGCGAAATGAGCGAAGGAGAATTACTTCAAATAGAAAAAGCCCGCAGACTGGATATTACCGAAGATGTTTATTACGAAATCATCAGAAAGAAAACGGCAACGCTTATAGCGGCTTGCTGTGCGCTTGGCGCGAAAGCCGTAATCGAAGATGATGCTCAGGTAGAAAATATGCGAAAGTTTGGTGAGCTTATCGGAATGGCTTTTCAAATTAAAGACGATTTATTCGATTACAGCGAAGAAGCGATCGGTAAACCAACCGGAATCGATATTAAGGAGCAAAAAATGACTTTGCCTTTAATTCATGTTTTAAATACCTGTACTCCGCAAGAAAAAAAGTGGCTGATAAACTCCATCAAAAACCACAACAAAGACAAAAAACGCGTAAAAGAAGTGATTGCCTTTGTAAAAGATAATAATGGTTTGGCTTACGCCGAAAACAAAATGGTCGAATTCCAGCAAGAAGCACTTGCATTACTTCAAAACTTCGAAGATTCTGAGTATAAAGAGGCGCTGACTTTGATGGTAAACTACGTCATCGAAAGAAAAAAATAATTAGAAAATTAGAGAATTTATTAATTAGATAATTGATTTACTTTGTTGTAAATCAATTGTGTATTGCTATGTGTTGGGATTTGGAATTTTAAAAAATTGAATTTTTTTTAAGTTCATGCAACCATTTCAAATCGACAATCGTCTATGCTAATAGAAGTCTGTTTCTAAAACCAAAAACAAACCAAAACCAAAAGCTTATAAATGAAAATTATTCATTTACATCAAGAAGAAACCAAAATCATAAAATTGGCTGTCGAAAACAATCGTCAGGCACAGCAGCAGATTTACAGTAAGTTTTCTTCAAAAATGTTAAGTGTATGTCGTCAATATATAAAAGACATTCAATTGGCAGAAGATGTAATGATAACAGCATTTATGAAAGTGTTTACGAACTTAAAAAACTTTGAGCACAAAGGAAGTTTTGAGGGCTGGATCCGCCGAATTATGGTTAACGAATGCATTTCGTATCTAAGAGTTCAGAAAAAAGTAAAATTTGCCGAAGATGAGTTTTTCGTTGAAAAAAGTTTTAATGAGATCGACAGCCAGTTTACCGTAGAACAGATTCAGTATTTAATTGACGCTCTGCCAGATGGTTATAAAATGGTTTTCAATTTATACGCAATTGAAGGTTACAAACACAATGAAATTGCCAAGATGTTAGGAATTAATGAAGGAACATCAAAATCGCAATTATCGCACGCTAGAAAAATGCTGCAAACACAAATTACTATTTTAAAAAAACAAGATAATGGAACCGAATAATTTTGAAAAGGATTTCCGTGATAAACTAAACGAGCGAAAAATTGAACCAAGCAATAAAGCCTGGGATCGATTGGATGCAATGTTGAGTGTAGTAGAAGATAAGAAACCAATTACGATTGATTCAAATAAAAAATCGAAAAGAAAATGGTTGTACATCGCAGCCAGCTTTATCGGATTTATATTGGTTGGAACTTTGTTTTTCAATCAAAATAAAAACGCAGTTGTAGTTCCAGAAACTGTAGTGGTTGAAAAGGAAGTCGAAAGAGAATCTGTTACAAAACCGGCTGTAAACAATGTCGATTCAATTAAAACCGAAACTACAATCGCAGAAGGAACTTCAAGACAAGTTTCAGAAAAGACTTTAGCAAAACAAGAAAAAGTAAGTAATCAAATTTCAAATAAGACCAATAAAAATGAATCAAATCAAATAGTGGAGTCTTCAATCATCATCAAAAACAATCAAGAAAAACAATCAGCCAGCAATCAAGTTTTAAGTACCGAAAATGCTAAAAAATCAAATGTAGACCAATTATTAGAAACTGCAGAAAATAAAGTTTTAGCCGAAAGTTCAACTAAAAAAGCTAAAGTAAAAATCAATGCCAGCGATTTACTGAATCAGGTAGACGGAGAATTAGAGCTTTCTTTTAGAGAAAAAATGATTACAAAAGTAAACAAGAACTTTCAAGATGTCAAAGTTGCTTTATCAAATAGAAATCAAAAAGAGTAGAGGCAATGGCAATGACAATTTCAATATCAAATTTCATATCAAAAAATTAACCATTAACAATCAACAATTAATAATTAAAAATCAATCATCAATCATTTTTAAAATCAATCAATCATGAAAAATATTACTATTTATTTCATTCTTTTCTTTTTCTTACTGATAAGCAAAGTAATGGGTCAGGAAACTTTTGAATCTGAAGCGAAAAGAATCGCTAATAAAATTGAGAAAATTACCAAAGAAGAGAAAGAAGCTCTAAAAGAAGAAGTTGAAGCAGTAAATGTTCAATTGTCTGAAGGGAAAATTACGCAGCAACAGGCTGATAAACGCAAAAAAGAGCTGGCAGAAGCTAGAGCTGTAATTATTGAAGAAAAAATTACTTTGGCGCAAAATGAATTAAATGATTTGGTGCAGAAAAAAGTAGATGGAAAGATAAAAGAAGATTCTTCTAAAGTCTATATGATTCGCTGGAAATCTCATAAAGACAGCAAAGATTCTATTCACGGCGAAAAAAGAACCACATCTCAATTTGTATTTGCAATGGGATTGAATAATATGATGGTGGATGGAAAACTTCAGGATTCCAATTACAGTTTTATTGGTTCGCATTTTTACGAATGGGGTTTTACATATAACTCAAGATTGTTGAAAAATGATAATCTGCTTCATGCCAAATACGGACTTTCATCAATGTACAATAATATTCGTCCGACAGATAATAGAAGTTTTGTTGTAAATGGAGATCAGACTAATCTGGAAGTGAATCCAGTTAATTTAAATGAGTCTCGTTTTAGAAATGTCTATTTGGTTGCGCCCGTACATTTAGAGTTTGATTTTTCAAGACCAGTAGAAAGCAACGGAAAAACTTATTTTAAAACACATAGAAGTTTCCGTTTTGGAATTGGAGGTTATGCGGGAATCAATGTAAAATCAAAACAGATTTTAAAATTTGAAGAGGAAGATTTAAAATATAAAACGACTATAAAAGGCGATTACAATGTGAATAATTTTATTTACGGTCTGAGTTCGTATATCGGTTATAGAGAATTGAGTTTGTATTTTAAATACGATTTAAATCCATTATTTCAGAATAATTTAATCAAAGAGAATAACATTTCGTTAGGACTTCGAGTAGATTTAAACTAAAAAAATTGGTCGTTTAGTTAGTGAAAAAAGCATCTCAAACGAGATGCTTTTTTGTTTTAAAAATGATTAAAATTCAAATAGGATTTGCGTATTTTTACAAGCTCTCAACTTTAAAAATATATTACACTTTGATTTCACAAAATACCATAGATTCTGTTTTTGAAACTGCTCGAGTAGAGGAGGTTATCGGCGATTTTGTGAATTTAAAACGCGCAGGAAGTAACTTCAAAGGATTGAGTCCGTTCTCAGATGAGCGTTCTCCTTCGTTTATGGTGTCGCCGGCAAAAGGGATCTGGAAAGATTTTAGTACGGGAAAGGGCGGAAACTCTGTTAAATTTTTGATGGAACATTCGCAGTTTACGTATCCAGAAGCCATTCGTTACTTGGCCAGAAAGTACAATATCGAAATTGAAGAAACAGAACAGTCAGAAGCGGAAAAAGCAAATACAGATATCCGCGAAAGTATGTATTTGGTTTCTGAATTTGCGGCCAAATATTTTCAGGATGTTCTCCTTAATAGTGAAGAAGGAAAAGCAATTGGTTTGTCCTATTTTAAAGAAAGAGGCTTTACCAATGAAACGATTAAAAAGTTCAATTTAGGATACTCTCCAGAAACTTGGGATGCTTTGACGAAAGAAGCCCTTGGAAAAGGATATAAATTAGAATTTTTAGAAAGTACAGGATTAACAATTGCCCGAGAAGACCGTCCTTTTGATCGTTTTAAAGGACGTGTAATGTTTCCAATTCAAAGTATGTCCGGACGTGTTTTAGGATTTGGAGGACGTATTTTAACTAATGATAAAAAAGCGGCAAAATACCTAAATTCGCCAGAAAGTGATATTTACCATAAAAGTAAAGTGCTTTACGGAATTTATCACGCCAAGCAATCTATCGCCAAACAAAACAATTGTTATTTGGTTGAAGGTTATACCGATGTAATTCAGTTTCATCAAGCAGGAATTGAAAACGTTGTGGCATCGTCTGGAACAGCTTTAACGCCAGACCAGATTCGTTTAATAAATCGTCTGACCAGAAATATTACAGTTCTTTTTGACGGAGATGCTGCAGGTTTAAGAGCATCAATTCGAGGAATCGATTTAATTTTGGAAGAGGGAATGAATGTTAGGGTTTGTTCTTTTCCTGATGGAGAAGACCCAGACAGTTTTGCGCGCAAAAATTCGCATGATGCATTAGTTGCTTATTTAGAAGAAAACAGTAAAGACTTTATACAGTTTAAAGCTTCGATCTTGATGGGTGAAGCTAAAAATGATCCAATCAAAAAAGCCGATTTGATTCGTGATATGGTTACGAGTATTTCTAAAATACCAGACCGTATTCAGCGAGAAGTGTATATTCAGGAATGTGCGCGAATAATGGATATTTCGGAGCAGGTTTTGGTAAGTACGCTGGCGCAGTTAATTCAAAAAGATATTGCAGAGGCGAACAAAAAACAGAAACAAGACCAGAAACCTTTTGAAGTTCATAGAAATCAGCCTCCAAAAAATGCTGGATTTTCAGGAGGTGATCCCGAAGATCCACGAACAGGACCGCCGGACGATTATCCTGGAGAACCTGGCTATTATCCAGATGCGCCAGCAGAAAAAGTAAATATTTTATACGGTTTTGAAAGGAAAATTATCGAAATTCTTCTTTTATACGGAAGTGTGGTCGAAAATTTCGAAGATGTTTTCTTGAAAGCTGATGAAGAAGGAAACGTAAAAGAGGTTTCTGAAAAAAGAGAATATAAAGTATTTGAGAAAGTGTATTTGAGTCTACAGGAAGATGAGGTAGAATTGTCCAATACATTATTTCAAAATATTTACAACAATATAATTGACTTCTACAATCAAAATGAGACTTTTAGTTTAGATAAATATTTGATGCATTTACAGCCTGAATTTGCTCAAGAGGTAACCAATATTTTAATGGAAGACGAAAGAGTTACTATTCATAATTGGGAAGGGCAGAATATTTATCCAAAACATAAAAGCGAAACCATAGAACAAAATGTTTCTGAAACCATTTTTTCAATGCGATGGTATTTGGTATCTGGAATTATTGCAGAATTGAAAAATTCTCTTTTGACAGATCCGCAGGAAGATAATTCGGAAGTTTTGAGTATGGTGGTAGATTATTCTAAGCTATTAAATAATTTCTCAAAGAAATTAGGGAGAGTAGTAGTGCCTTACCATTAAAGAAAAAACTCTATCTAATGATATATCAAAAGATAGAGTTTTATAAAGATTTTCGATTTACTTAAAAAAAATAAAAATTAAGATCTTCGATTGGTAATTAAATAATTTCTAAAGTCTTAGCTTTATTTACTAAGTCAACTAAATTAGTAACATTTAATTTAGTCAATAATCTTAATTTGTAAGTACTGATCGTTTTTTCGTTCAGGTTTAAGATTTTAGAGATTTCATTGTTTTTCTTTCCATCACTTAAGTAACGCAAAACTTCGATCTCGCGATTTGAAAGTTTTCTGTACAGACGCTCGCTTTTGCTTTGTTTCGCAATAAGGGCCATGTTTTTGCGTACTGTTTCGTTGATGATAATTTTTCCTTCGTGTACTTTAATAATAGAATGTCCTAGTGTTTCTAGTTTTTCTGTTTTGTGTACATACCCGGAAACTCCTGCTTTAATTGCATTTGGAGCATACATTTGCTCAGCAAGATCACTGAAAATAACAATTTTTGTTTTTGGGAAATTTTTCAGGATAGATTTAATTTCAAAGATACTTGAAAGACCTTCTAATTCTAAATCTAAAATTAAAATGTCGATCTCCTTCGTCTGAAGAATATCTCTTACCATTGAAAAATTGCCTACGTTGGCAACAATTGAAATTTGATCGTGGTCTTTAAAATAAGACTTAACGCCAAAGTGCGTCACAGGATGATTGTCTGCTAGACATACTTTAATCATAATTTTTACCTTTTTTAGAATTGTTCATGTTTTTGGAACTGTAAAATTAATAAATAAATTCTGTAATTAATTGCAGACAAATGTTAAAAAAAATTATTTTAACGTTTTTGGTATAATACACACCGGAATTGGGTCCATTTTATGCTTGTTGCTGGTGTTTAATCTTTTATAAATTTCAAAGACAGATTTTTCTCTCCCCTCGAAGTCACCTGCCGTTTTTCCTGACTCCGCGGCTAACATCGCCCATTCAAGTTCATCATAACTTGCTCCTAATTGGTCTTCATCGGTACGATTGTCGCCAAATAATCCATCTGTAGGTGCTGCTGTTAAAATTGACTGCGGAATTTCTAAAAATTCTCCTAATGCATAAACATCAGATTTCATTAAATCGGCAATCGGACTCAAATCTACGCCGCCATCTCCATATTTGGTGTAAAAACCTACTCCAAAATCTTCCACTTTGTTTCCTGTTCCGGCAACTAGTAAACCATGAAGACCCGCTAAGTAATATAAAGAAGTCATTCTAATACGAGCACGTGTATTGGCCAATGCAAGGCTTACTTTTGCGTCATCATCTGTTTTTGGAACAGCACTTTTAAAAGATTCAAAAGTTTCGGTTAAATCAGTTTGAACGTTAGAAACATTTGGGAAACGTTTTTTCAATTGTTCAATATGTTCTTTTGCTCTACTTACCTGGCTTTCTGCCTGATGAATAGGCATTTCTACACACAATACTTTCAGTCCTGTCTGCGCGCATAAAGTTGAAGTTACCGCAGAGTCCACACCGCCGGAGATTCCGATTACAAAACCGTTCACTTTAGCGCTATTGGCATAATTTTTTAACCACTCTACAATATGCGTATTTACTTTTTCTGTCTGAATTGTACTTTTTTTAGCCATAATAGTTTAAGTTTTAAAATGCAGGGATGTATATTTGCAGAATTATTTTCAAGTATACATTTACTTTAAATTCTGGTAACACAAATCTAATTAAAATAAAATGAAAATTTATCGCTTTGCAGTGGTTCTGTGCCTGTTTTTTTTGTCTTGCGACCAAAAATCTAAGGTTGAAAAAGAAGTAGAAGAAATTCCTGTTGATATTAAAGTTGAACGCTTTGATAAAGTTTTTTTTGAGACAAAACCTCAAGATCTTGCAGCGGTAAAAAGACAGTATCCATTTTTCTTTCCTGCGGGTAATGATGATAATATATGGCTGCAGAAAATGAACGATCCTATCTGGAAGGAAGTTTATGAAGAGGTACAAAAAAAATACAGCAATTTTGAACCAGTTCGTAAAGAGTTCGATGCTCTTTTTCAGCATGTGAAATATTATTTTCCTAAAACTAAAATTCCTAAAGTAATTACAGTTATAGGTGAAATGGATTATACTGCTAAATCAATTTATGCAGACAGTCTTGTAATTGTGGCTTTAGAACTGTACTTAGGGAAAGATCATAAGTTTTATGAGTTCCCAAATTATTTAAAACAGAATTTTGAAGAAAGACAGATCATGCCAGATGTGGTTTCGAGTTTTTCTTACCGCAATATTCCCAATTTACCAGACAGAAGTTTAGTGGCTCAAATGGTTTTTGAAGGAAAACAGCTTTATGCAAAAGATCTGCTTCTTCCAGATTATGCTGATGCTGAAAAAATGGGTTATACACCAGAACAGATTAAATGGTGTCAAGAAAATGAAGCCTATATGTGGCGTTATTTTATAGAAAATGAAATGCTGTACAGCGATGATCCAAAATTAACGACACGATTTATGACACCTGCTCCTTTTTCTAAATTCTATTTGGAAATAGACAACGATTCTCCAGGGCGCGTTGGTGCTTGGATAGGATGGCAGATGGTGCGTTCTTATATGAAAAACAATAATGTTTCTTTAGCGGAATTATTTAAAGTTCAGCCGAAAGAGATTTTCGAAAAATCAAAATATAAACCTAAGAAATAATGGCAGACACAATAAATTCAGAAATTAAATTCAACGTAGAATTAGATGAAAACCGCGTTCCAGAAAAATTAACTTGGAGTGCTCAAGATGGCGGCGTAAATGCTGAAGAAGCAAAAGCGATAATGTTGTCTATTTGGGACAGCAAAGCAAAAGAAACAATGCGTATCGATTTATGGACAAAAGATATGCCGGTAGATGAAATGAAGATTTTCTTCCACCAGACTTTAGTGGCAATGGCGGATACTTTTAAACGTGCTACAGACGACGAAAAAATGTCTGACACTATGAAAGATTTCTGTGATTATTTTGCTGAAAAATTGGATCTAACAAAGCAATAAAATTCCAATAAAAAAGAAATCCCAAATTCCAATTTTAAAAGTGGAATTTGGGATTTTTTTGACATATCTTCTTTTGCTTTTAAAATAAAATTAATCAAAATTTTAGAGAGGTTTATTTTTATAGATTACTTTAGCAAAGTAAAATTTGATTGTATGCTGTTTCCATTTCTAGTAAGTCTTGTCGGATTGTTTTTTTTGTTGTTAAATAGCATTCTTTTTTTTACGATGCGAAAAAACAAAGATGTCCAGTATTACATAATTACATTTTACCTGATGTTTTTATTTGTGCAGGAATTGTGCTGTAATATTATTGGGTTTTATAGGCCGGGATCAAATTTTTTCCTCTCACATTACTACTTTATTTTTTAATTTATTGCATTAAGTATATTCTTCCGGAGTTTGTTTTCAAATGTTGTTTTGAAAAACACGATACTTTTTTTTCTTGTGCTGGTTTTAATTTTATTGGCGATACAATATTATAAGAAACCCGATCTTTACTGGAAGTTTAATTTGTTTGAAATTGGTGTCACTTCCGTATTATTGATTATATACGCACTTACTTTTGTGATACAAAATATTCGAATTGCTAAACTAGATTATTTGTATTTCTCTAATGGACTGATAATTTACCTTATTAGCAGTTTAAGTATTTTTTTGAGTGGTAATACCGATTCGGTAATTTTTACAGAACCATTTTTGCTTGATTTTTGGTTTTTTAATTCTCTGTTTTACATCTTGTATCAATTTCTAATATTTAAAGAATGGAAAGTTTTAAGATATAAAAGGAATGCCAAGGAATTCAAGTTGAAAGATATTCTCGAATTTTCTAAAACTGCTGACTAATAATAAAAAAAACTCCAAATTCCATTTTTTAGTACTTTAGAATTTGAAGTTTAAATATTTAGAATTGATACTTTAAATTGAATTTAAAAATCCGCTGTTGTTTTTAAAAACCTCTTGGTTTACTTCGTCGATATAAGACAAAAGTTCTTCTTTTCCTATTGATTCTGTAGATGAGGTTATAAAATATTGCGGCATTTCAGCCCAGTTGTTGGCGTACATTTGTTTTTTGTAAGCTGCAATGTGTGAGTCTATTTTTACTTTACTGATTTTATCTGCTTTAGTAAAAATTATACAGAACGGAATTTCGCTTTCTCCCATATAAGACATAAATTCAATGTCAATTTTTTGGGCTTCGTGGCGAATATCAATCAAAACAAAAGCACAAACAAGTTGTTCTCTATTTTCAAAATAATCAGTGATAAACTGTTGAAAAACAGATTTAGTTTTTTTTGAAACTTTAGCATAACCGTAACCAGGTAAATCGACCAAAAACCAATTGTTGTTGATTTTAAAGTGATTTATTAATTGAGTTTTTCCTGGTCTTCCAGATGTTTTTGCTAAGTTTTTATGGTTGGTAATCATATTTATCAAAGATGATTTACCTACGTTTGATCGGCCTATAAATGCGTATTCCGGCAGAAATTCAGCTGGGCATTTTGAAGCATCAGAATTACTGATAATAAATTCGGCGCTGTTAATTTTCATGTATTTTGTTTTTTAAAACCTTCTTAAAATCGAAAGTCAGAGGCTATAATTTCTGCTCAGTGAGCCATTTCTCTAGAATTTCATTGAATTCATCAGGATGTTCCATCATAGCGGCGTGTCCACATTTGTCAATCCAATACAAAGTTGAATTTGGCAATAATTTATCAAATTCTTCTGCAACATTTGGCGGTGTAACAGAATCATTTTTACCCCAAATAATGCAGGTTTCTACATCCATTTTTGGTAAATCTTTAGCCATATTATGACGAATTGCACTTTTGGCAATCGTTAAAGTTTTAATTAATTTGATGCGGTCATTAGCGGTTGCGTAAACTTCATCAATAAGTTCCGGAGTTGCAATTTTTGGGTCGTAAAATACATCTTCAGCTTTCTTTTTGATGTATTCGTAATCACCTCTTCTTGGGTAGCTGTCTCCCATTGCGCTTTCGTAAAGACCAGAACTTCCGGTAATTACAAGTCCGGCAACTTTTTCAGGGTAAAGTTTAGTATGGTACAATGCGATATGTCCTCCTAAAGAATTTCCAAGAAGAATCACTTTGTCAAATCCCTTAAAAGTGATAAAATCCTTTACATACTTGGCAAAACTTTTTACGTTAGTTTTTAAAATACTTTGAGTATATATTGGCAAATCCGGAATAACAACTTTATATCCTTTTGTTGGGAAATATTGTGCTACACCATCAAAGTTACTAAGACCTCCCATTAACCCATGCAGAATAACGATAGGTGTACCTTCTCCAGCTTCAAAATAGCTGTATTTGCCTTCTTTTTTGTAGTGTTTGTCCATCTAATCTAATGCCAATTTCAATTTCGACAAATATAGGGTTAAATAAATAAAAATGAATTTTTGCTGCCATTTTTTAACTAGATAATTTCAGTAGGATTTATAAATCGCTAAAAATCAGTATTTAGAGTGTAATTTGTTAAATTCTTTAAATGTTAAGAAATCTGCATTATAATCAATTTTTTAAGAAAATTAGCGCATTATTTTTTTGAATGAATAACGGATTTAATAATCTGTTAATTAATAGTTAAGGTATTGATTGATTGTGAATTATAAAAAGTGGTAGCAAAGTGGTTAAACTTATTAACAAAGTGGTATAAAGTGGTAAAATGTGGTATTTTTTTTTATATTTTTGCTGTATAACATGTTAACTAGTTTTTCTTGAACACAATTGTTGGAACATATGAATGTAAAGTCGATGCTAAAGGGAGGCTGATGATGCCTGCACCTTTGAAAAAGCAATTGACTGCTTCTCTTCAAAGCGGATTTGTTTTGAAGCGTTCTGTTTTTCAGCCGTGTTTAGAATTGTATCCTATGGAAGAATGGGATGCGATGATGAAAAAAATCAACAAGCTTAATCGCTTTGTAAAAAAGAATAACGATTTCATTAGGAGGTTTACTGCTGGTGTTAAAATAGTTGAGGTTGATGCATTAGGAAGACTGCTCGTTCCAAAAGACTTGGTAACGTTTGCAAGTATTTCTAAAGATGTGGTTTTTTCATCTGCTGTTAATATTGTGGAGATTTGGGATAAAGATTTATACGAAAAATCAATAAGCGGCGAAGATATGGATTTTGCAGACTTAGCCGAAGAAGTAATGGGAAATATTAATGACGACGACAATGGAATATCATAATCCGGTTTTGCTTCATCCAACAGTAGATGGTTTAAATATTAAACCTGATGGTGTGTATGTAGATGTTACGTTTGGAGGCGGTGGTCATTCAAAAGAGATTTTAAAAAGATTAGGGCCAAACGGAAGGCTGTTTGCATTTGATCAAGACGAAGATGCGCTTGCTAATGCATTGCCAGACGAAAGGTTTACTTTGATAAATGAGAATTTTAGGTTCATAAAAAGGTTTTTGCGTTTTCACGGAGTAAAATCGGTAGATGGAATCTTGGCAGATTTGGGAGTTTCCTCACATCAGTTCGATGTTCCAGAAAGAGGTTTTTCAACCAGATTTGATGCCGAACTAGATATGCGGATGAGTCAAAAAAATGATTTGAATGCTTATCGGGTGGTTAACGAATATGAAGAACAGGATTTACGTCGTGTTTTTTTTGATTATGGGGAGTTGAAAAATGCGCCGGTTTTAGCAAGAACAATTGTAGAAGCGAGAAGAGATTATCCGATTAAAACGACAGACGAATTAAAAGATGTTTTGAAAAAATATCTGCCAGAGAAAGTTCGAAATAAAATATTGGCCCAGATTTATCAGGCCATTCGAATTGAGGTAAATCAGGAAATGGATGTTTTGAAAGAATTTATCGAGCAGTCATTAGAGATTTTGAAACCGGGAGGAAGATTTTCTGTAATCTCCTATCATTCGTTAGAAGATCGTCTTGTAAAAAGATTTATCAAAAACGGAATGTTTGAAGGAGAGCCGGAAAGAGATTTTTTTGGAAATTTTTCAGTTCCATTTAAAACAATAGGAAAATTGATTGTTCCAGACAATGAGGAAATCAAAATCAATAATAGAGCAAGAAGTGCCAAATTAAGAGTTGCTGAAAAGATATAATATATATTAAGGTAGGAAAAAATGAAAAGTGGTGTGTTTAGCATATTAAAAGCAAGATTCCTGATTCATGAAGATGCAGTAAAAAACTGGCGTTTTATTGTTTTTATAATTCTGCTGGCCATTTTGATGATTGCCAATACACAGCGATACGAGCAAAAGGTTTTTGAAATTGCGAAATTAAACAACGAAGTAAAAGAATTGAGATCTGAATTTGTAGATCGACGTTCTGAATTGATGAAATTAAAAATGGAGTCGACGATCTCGGATAAAATGTTAGAAAAACAAATTTTTCCGTCAACAGTTCCTCCAACGAAAATAGAAGTTACAAAAGAAGAAGAAAAAAGTTTCTTTAAAAGAATATGGCAGTAGAAGATAAACATATATCCTACAGAATTTACCTCGTAGCAGTTTTCATCTTTTTGATGGCAATTGCTATTGTTGTTAAATTAACCAATATTCAGTGGGTTGAAGGAGATTATTATAGAAAACTGGCTAAGCAGCGTACAGTTAGAAATTTTGTTATTCCTGCAAACAAAGGAAATATTTATTCTGCCGATGGAAGTTTGTTGGCAACTTCAATTCCGAATTACGAGATTCGTTTTGATGCAAAAGCACCAAAAAAAGAGACTTTCGAAAAATATGTAAAAGCATTAGCAGATTCATTAGCGACTGTTTTGGATAGACCAGGAGCATATTATGAAAAAGAATTAAGAAAAGCGAGAGAAAATAAAAATCGTTATTACTTGATTGCTCGCAATTTAAGTTATACCGAATATGTAAAAATTAAAGGTTTTCCATTATTCAATTTAGGTGCTTTTAAAGGAGGAATTATTGTTGAGCAGGAAACCGTTAGAAAACATCCGATTGGAAAAATTGCGGAAAGAACAATTGGTTACGACCGAGTTGATCCTGCAACTGGGATAGAAGTTGGAAAAGGAATTGAATGGGCTTTTAAAAGTTATTTGAACGGAAAAGACGGTAAAATTCTAAAGCAGAAAATTGCAAAAGGGCAGTGGAAACCAATTCGTGATTTGAATGAAGTAGATCCCATTGATGGCTACGATGTTATTTCGACTATAGACGTTTTCATTCAGGATATTGCACACCATGCTTTGCTGAAACAATTGCAAGATTATGAGGCAGACCACGGTTGTGTGGTGGTGATGGAAACACAAACAGGTCATGTAAAAGCAATTTCAAATTTAGGAAGGGCTCAAGACGGATCGTATTACGAAACAACAAATTACGCAATTGCCGAATCTCACGAACCAGGTTCAACTTTTAAGCTGGTCGACTTGATGGCAATTCTGGAAGATAAAGTTGCAGATACTAGTACGGTTTATGACAGCCATAATGGTGTAGTTAAATATTATGGAAGATCGGTTCGTGACTCTCACAACGGAGGTTATGGAAAAGTTTCATTGGCACGCGGATTTGAACTTTCATCAAATACTGTCATGGTTCAAGCGGTTTACGAGGCATATAAAAACAATCCGTCAAAATTTGTTAATCATGTCAATAGTTATGGATTAAATAAGACGCTAGGATTGCACTTTAAGGGCGAAGGAAGACCATACATACCGCAACCGGGAGATAAACATTGGTCGGGAGTTTCGCTTCCTTGGATGGCATTTGGATACGGAGTTTCAGTCACGCCAATGCAGACTTTAGCATTGTACAATTCAGTTGCAAATGAAGGTGTGATGGTAAAACCGCAATTTGTGTCTGAAATTAAAGAGTGGAATAAAACCATCAAGAAATTTGATGTTGAAGTTATAAATCCAAAAGTATGTTCGCCAGAAACATTAAAGAAAGTGAAAGCAGTACTGCTTAATGTGGTGAAGAAAGGGACAGGTTCTAAATTGTACTCGAAAGATTTTTCGATGGCTGGAAAAACTGGAACGGCTCAGATGAATTATGGAGGAAAAGACGGGAAATCAGCGTTGTATTATGCTTCTTCTTTTGTGGGATATTTTCCAGCAGATCATCCAAAATATTCTTGTATTGTAGTGGTTCATAAACCAAATACATCTAAAAATAATTATTATGGTGCCGATGTTGCAGGGCCGGTTTTTAAGAGAATTGCTCAAAAGATTTTTACAGACGCGCCTTCGACCAATAAAATTAAAAAATTAGATTCTAGAGTTCCAAAACAGGATTCTAGTTATGATAAATATATCGCAGAAGCCAATAAAAAAATTAATCAGATTCCGAATTTAAAAGGAATGCCGGGAATGGACGCAATTGCTTTACTGGAAAATTTAGGTTTAAAAGTAAAAGTAAATGGAATGGGGAAAGTAAAAAATCAATCGATTCAAGCTGGAACCAATATTAGCAAGAACACAACAATTGTATTAGAATTATCGTGAAAATATTAAAAGACATATTATATAAAGTAGCTATTGAATCTGTAAAAGGTTCGACAGAAACTGCTATTCATAAAATTGAATTTGATTCACGTAAAGTTGAAGCAAATGATGTTTTTGTGGCAATTCGTGGTTCACTTTCAGATGGACATGATTATATTGAAAAAGCAATTCAATTAGGAGCAAAAGCAATTATCTGCGATACGCTTCCAGAAAATATTACCAAAGATGTTACGTACATTCAGGTAAAAGATACCAATACAGCTTTGGCTTTTATGGCGGCTAATTATTTTGAGGATCCATCTTCAAAATTAAAATTAGTTGGTGTAACGGGTACAAACGGAAAAACAACAATTGCGTCATTATTATTCCAATTATTTCAAAAAGCAGGTTTTAAAGTTGGGTTATTATCAACAGTAAAAATCATGGTTGATAAAACAGAATATCCTGCAACGCATACAACGCCAGATTCTCTTACTATTAATCATTACTTAAACGAAATGATTGAAGCTGGAGTTACGCATTGTTTTATGGAAGTAAGTTCGCATGGAATTCATCAAAAACGTACAGAAGCCTTGCATTTTGTTGGCGGAATTTTCACGAACCTTTCTCACGATCACCTAGATTATCATCCAACATTTGCTGAATATAGAGATGTTAAGAAGTCGTTTTTTGATTCGCTTCCAAAGTCAGCTTTCGTTCTGACAAACATTGATGATAAAAACGGATCAGTAATGCTGCAAAATACTGCAACTAAAAAACTGACTTACGCTTTAAAATCTTATGCAGATTATAGAGCTCAGATTCTAGAGAGTCAATTATCTGGACTATTATTAAAAGTTAATGATAATGAAGTTTGGGTAAAACTAATCGGAACTTTTAATGCATACAATGTTTTAGCTATATATGGAACAGCTGTAGAGCTGGGAATTGATAGCCTTGAAGCGTTGCGCTTACTGTCTGATTTAGAAAGTGTTTCGGGTCGTTTTCAATATATCGTATCAGATGAAAACATTACTGCAATTGTAGATTACGCGCATACGCCAGATGCATTGGAGAATGTTTTGAAAACGGTGAATGATATTCGTACAAAAAATGAACAGTTAATTACTGTTGTTGGATGCGGCGGAAACAGAGATAAAACGAAACGTCCAATAATGGCAAAGATTGCTTCAGATTTAAGCGATAAAGCTATTCTGACTTCGGATAATCCACGAAATGAAGATCCAGAAGTTATTTTGGATGAAATGGAGCAGGGAGTTGAGCCTCAGAACTATAAAAAAATGCTGCGAATTACAGATAGAAAGCAAGCAATTAAAACCGCTTGTCAATTGGCTCAGCCAAAAGATATTATTCTCATTGCAGGTAAAGGACATGAAACCTATCAGGAGATAAATGGTGTACGCCACCATTTTGATGACATGGAAACAGTAAAGGAAATTTTAAATCAATTAAATAAATAACAATCAGTTTTTAAATCCGAAAGTACCACAGAATGAATTGGAATTTGGAGTTTCAAAATTGGAATTTAAAATAAAAGATATATGCTATACTATTTATTTGAATATTTTGACAAAACATTGGATATACCGGGAACAGGAGTGTTTCAGTACATCACATTTAGATCTGCTTTAGCATTTATGCTTTCACTGCTTCTCTCGACTATTTATGGTAAAAGAGTAATTAACTTTTTACGCCGCCAGCAAGTTGGTGAGACAGTTCGTGAGCTAGGTCTAGCAGGTCAAAATGAAAAAGCTGGTACGCCGACAATGGGAGGGTTGATCATTATTTTTGCAACCTTACTGCCTGTTTTGTTATTTGCCCGACTGCATAATATTTATATAGTATTACTTATTGTAACTACCTTATGGATGGGGACAATTGGTTTTGTTGACGATTACATCAAAATATTCAAAAAAGATAAACAAGGACTTAAAGGTATTTTTAAAGTTATTGGTCAGGTTGGTTTAGGAATTATCGTTGGAGCGGTTCTTTACTTTAACCCTGCTGTTACAGTAAGAACAGATACAGGCCGTACAGACGTTTTTAGAACAAACACTGCTGCTACAACTCTTGTATTGCCAGCGCCTATTGAAGAAAAATCCACAGCAACGACAATTCCCTTTGTAAAAAACAATGAGTTTGATTATGCTGAGATCTTATCTTTTATGGGAGATGGATATGAAAAATGGGCTTGGTTAATATTTATTCCAGTTGTAATTTTTATCATCACTGCAGTTTCAAACGGAGCTAATTTAACAGATGGAATCGACGGACTCGCTGCAGGTACGTCGGCAATTTCTGTCCTCGCCCTTGGTATATTCACGTTTGTTTCTGGAAATATTATTTTCTCGAATTATCTGAATATTATGTATATCCCCAATTCGGGAGAAATGACGGTTTTTATTTCGGCATTTGTTGGAGCGCTGATTGGTTTTCTTTGGTACAATTCATATCCGGCGTCTGTGTTTATGGGTGATACAGGAAGTTTAACAATTGGAGGAATCATCGCTGTTTTGGCAATTGCGGTTCGTAAAGAAATATTAATTGTATTATTCTGTGGTATTTTCTTGGCAGAAAGTGCTTCGGTAATTATTCAGGTATCTTATTTTAAATATACAAAAAAGAGGTTTGGTGAAGGTCGCAGAATTTTCTTGATGTCACCGCTTCATCATCATTATCAGAAAAAAGGATATCATGAAAGTAAAATCGTGACCCGTTTCTGGATTGTTGCAGTAATGCTGGCCATATTATCAATTATTACATTAAAACTGAGATAAATTTTAAATTAAAAATTTAGAATTAAAAATTAAAGGTTGCACGTTCTTGTAGATGAAGGAGAATATTGTCCAAGAGAAATCATTTCTCTTTGCGGTTAGAATAATCAATTTATATAAATATCTAACTAATACAAAAAAGGAGTTTGTTTTAAGTAAACAACTTTTAAGATGTGGAACTTCAATTGGAGCAAACATCGAAGAATCGATTGGAGGACGTTCTGATAAGGAGTTTTTATTCAAGCTTGAAATTTCATATAAGGAAGCTAGAGAAACAATTTATTGGTTGAAATTATTAAAAGCAACAGATTATATCTCTGTAAATGAATTTGACAGCATCTTTGGTGAAGCTAATGAAATTTGCAGAATATTAGCGAAAATTATACTAACCCTAAAAGGAAAATAGGAATTCATTGAAAGTCACAACTGATTTTTAATTTTTAATTCTGAATTTTTAATTAAAAAAACTATGAGATTAGTAGTGTTAGGAGGAGGAGAAAGTGGAGTTGGAACCGCAATCCTCGGTAAAAAACAAGGATACGACGTTTTCGTATCAGATTTTGGAAAGATAAAAGAGAGTTACAAAGAAGTTCTTATCATTAATAAAATTGCCTGGGAAGAAGAACAGCATACAGAAGATTTGATTTTGAATGCCGATGTGGTTATGAAAAGCCCAGGAATTCCAGAGAAATCTCCCATAGTAAAAAAGCTGATTGCAGCAGGGGTTAAGGTGATTTCGGAAATTGAATTTGCGGCACCTTTTACAGAAGCAATGACAGTTGGAATTACAGGAAGCAATGGCAAGACAACAACAACAATGCTGACTTATCATTTGCTGAAATCGGCAGGATTAAATGTCGGTTTAGGCGGTAATATCGGAAAGAGCTTTGCCTGGCAGGTAGCCGAAAATAAATTTGATGCATACGTTCTTGAATTAAGCAGTTTTCAGTTAGACGGAATAATAGATTACAGACCAGATATTGCCATAATAACCAATATTAGTCCAGACCATTTAGATCGATACGAATATAAATATCAAAATTATATTAATTCGAAATTCCGGATAACGATGAACCAGACCGAAAGCGACTATCTCATTTACGATGCAGACGATGAGGCAAGTACAGAATGGTTAAAGAGTAACAAAACAAAAGCAAAATTAATTCCTTTTTCATTAACGAAAACATTCGATGAAGGGGCTTCTATAAATAACAACAAAATGGAAATAAAGATCAACCAAGAAGAGTTTACAATGGAAACAGAATACATTGCGTTAGAAGGAAAACATAATATGAAAAATGCAATGGCAGCAAGCTCTGTGGCGAAATTGATGCAGATTAGAAATGCAACTATTCGTGAAAGTTTATCTAATTTTCAAGGTGTTGAGCACCGTTTAGAAAAAGTATTAAAAATACAAAACGTACAATACATCAACGACTCAAAAGCTACTAATGTAAATGCTACATTCTTTGCTTTAGACAGTATGAATGTTCCAACCGTATGGATCGTGGGTGGTGTTGACAAAGGAAACGATTACAACGAATTAATGTCATTAGTACGCGAAAAAGTAAAAGCGATTATTTGTTTAGGAGTAGACAACCGTAAAATTATAGATGCTTTTGGAAACGTTGTTGATATTATGGTTGAAGTGAACAATATGAACGATGCAGTAAAAACTGCTCAGAGATTAACGGAAAAAGGCGATGCAGTATTGTTGTCTCCAGCCTGCGCAAGTTTCGATTTATTCGAAAACTACGAAGATCGTGGAAAGCAATTTAAGCAAGCGGTACATAACTTGTAGAATAAAAGTTTCAAGTTTCATGTTATGAGGAACTTGAAACTTGAAACAAAAGAAACCTGAAACTAAAAACAATGAAGCAATTAGTAAACAAACTAAAAGGAGATAGGGTAATATGGTCATTTGTGGCCTTATTGGCGTTATTTTCGTTTATGCCTGTTTTTAGTGCGAGTAGTAATCTGGCTTATATTGGTCATGGAACTGGTAATACATTGGGTTACTTGGTTAAACATTTGGCTCACGTTTGTATAGGTTTTCTAATTATTTACTGGGTTCACAAAGTACCGTATCATTATTTTAGAGCGATTTCTAAAATAGCTCTTCCAGTAGTTTGGATTTTGTTATTGTATACGTTGTTAAAAGGAACCGTCATTGCGGGGGCAAATGCAAGTCGTTGGATTCAGGTTCCGTTTATCGGCATCACATTTCAGACTTCGACTTTAGCGGCAAGCGTATTGTTTATTTATGTTGCCCGTTATTTGTCAAAAACAAAAGAAGAAAATGAGCCTTTTCAAACCTCATTTATTCAGCTTTGGATTCCGGTATTTATCACTTTGGCACTTATATTACCAGCCAACTTTTCGACCACAGCGTTGATTTTTTCGATGGTTATGATGCTGACGTTTATTGGTAAATATCCATTAAAATATATAGGTTTTATTATAGGTTCAGGAATTGCAATGCTGGCATTTTTTCTTTTGGTAGCTAAAGCTTTTCCAGACTCTAGGTTTTTCAGCAGGGTTTCAACATGGGAAAGCCGTATCATGAACTTTACGACAGATAAACCAGAAGAAGACGATTATCAAATCGAAAAGGCAAAAATTGCAATTGCTTCAGGAAGATTAGGCGGACTAGGACCTGGGAAAAGTGTTCAAAAGAACTTTCTTCCACAATCATCTTCAGATTTTATTTACGCGATTGTTGTAGAAGAATATGGCTTAGTTGGTGGCGTTTCTATATTAGTTCTGTATTTATTGTTATTGTTCAGATTTGTGATTGCCTCTCATAAAGCCAATACCCTATTTGGAAAATTAGTCGTCGTCGGACTTGGATTTCCGATGATATTCCAAGCAATGATTAATATGGCCGTTGCGGTTGAGCTGCTTCCAGTAACTGGACAGACACTGCCATTGATAAGTAGTGGAGGAAGTTCGATCTGGATGACTTGTTTCTCGCTGGGAATAATAATTAGCGTTACGAAAAAAGAGGAAGAAATCGTCGAAGAAAAAAAGGAAAAAGAAAAACGAAAAGAAGCATTACAGCGATTGATTGATAAAGAACTGGCTGAAGAAGATTTAGTTCCTCAAGAAATATATGAAGAAGAAGAAATGTATTCGATTGAAGATAATTCGAGAAATCCGATGAATGCAGTTTTAAACAAATAAAATAAAGAATAGTTTTAAAAACGTTGTAATTTTTTAAATGATGACAAAGTATAAATTCATACTTAGCGGAGGAGGAACAGGAGGGCATATTTATCCTGCGATTGCGATTGCAAATGAATTAAAATTACAATTTCCTGATGCAGAATTTCTTTTTGTTGGTGCCAAAGATAAAATGGAAATGCAGAAAGTGCCTCAGGCAGGTTACGAAATAAAAGGTCTTTGGATAGCTGGTTTACAACGAAAATTGACTTTACAAAATATGATGTTTCCTCTTAAACTAGCAAGTAGTTTACTGGAATCAAGAAGAATTATTAAAAAATTCAAACCAAATGTGGTAATCGGAACTGGTGGTTTTGCCAGCGGACCATTACTTCAGGCGGCGGGATCAGCAGGAATTCCGACAGTGGTTCAAGAACAGAATTCATTTCCAGGAATCACGAATAAATTGTTGAGTAAAAAAGCAAACAAAATTTGTGTCGCTTATCAAAATTTGGAGCGTTTTTTTCCAAAAGAAAAAATTGTATTGACAGGAAATCCAGTGCGTCAGGATTTAATTGATATAGAAAGTAAACGTGATGAAGCAATTGCTTTTTACGGCTTAGATCCGAATAAAAAAACAGTATTGGTTTTAGGAGGAAGTTTAGGAGCAAGAAGAATCAATCAGTTAATTGAAAAAGAATTACAAAATTTTCTTTCGCAAAATGTTCAGGTAATCTGGCAATGTGGAAAATTATATTTTGAAGATTATAAAAAATACAATCAGTCCAATGTAAAAGTGGTCGATTTTATTGAAAGAATGGATTTTGTTTATGCAGCATCAGATGTCATAATTTCACGTGCAGGGGCTTCTTCAGTATCAGAATTATGTATTGTTGGAAAACCATTGATTTTTATTCCATCGCCTAATGTAGCTGAGGATCACCAGACTAAAAATGCGCAGGCAATAGTAGATGCAAAAGGTGCAATTTTGTTAAAAGAATCTGAGTTGGAAAGCCAGTTTAGCATTGTTTTTGAAGCGTTGCTGAAAGATCAGGGAAAGCAGAAACAATTAAGTGATAATATTAAAAAATTGGCTATGCCAAACGCGACAAAAGTAATTGTTGAAGAAATTAAAAAGTTGTTATAATATAAATTTTGACGAAAATTATACAACAGCAAGAGAAAAGAAGAACGCTATTTTAGGGGAAATTCGATTCTTATAAGTATAAAAACATAATAGCTTAGTTTTTAGTTTTTTAGGAAAAACCAAGATGAAAGCTTAACACAATTAGAAAGCATAAAGTTTATGGTTTAGCGCCTGAAGCTTAATACTTAAAGAAGAAATTAAGATGAATTTAAATCAAATACAAAACGTTTATTTTATTGGTATCGGAGGAATCGGAATGAGTGCCTTGGCTCGTTATTTCAAATATATTGGAAAACAAGTTTCAGGTTATGACAAAACACCTTCTATGCTGACAAATGAATTGATTGAAAGTGGTATTGATATTCATTTTGAAGATAATATTAGTTTAATTCCAACCGATTATTATGTAGAGAATACACTGGTAATTTTTACGCCGGCGGTTCCAAAAACACATTCTGAGTGGAATTATTTCATAGAAAGACATTATGAAGTTAAAAAACGTGCAGAAGTTCTTGGAATTATAAGTAAAGATACATTTTGCTTTGCAGTTGCCGGAACGCACGGAAAAACAACAACTTCGAGTATCCTTGGTCATATTTTGTTTCAAAGCGGTGCAGATGTAACAGCTTTTATTGGAGGAATTGTTGAAAATTATAATTCAAACCTAATTGGAAGCGGGAAAACAGTAACCGTTGTTGAAGCTGATGAATTTGATAGGTCATTTTTGCATTTACGTCCAGATATCGCGTGTGTGACGTCTATGGATGCGGATCATTTAGATATCTACGGAACAAGTGATGCCATTGAAGAGTCATTTAGAGAATTTGCTTCAAAAGTTGAAGATAAAAATAACCTCTTCATAACCAAAGAATTACCTTTAGAGGGTGTTCAATGTGCTATAAATGAAGATGCTGTATATAAAGCGTTTAATGTTAGAATAGAAGATGGAGCTTATGTTTTTGATGTGCAGACGCCGTCAGAAATTATGAAAGATCTTCATTTTGGACTGCCTGGAAAACATAATTTAATGAATGTATTAATGGCTATTGCAATGGCTAAAACGTTTGGGACTCCAACCGATTCGATTGCAAAAGCGATTGCTTCATTCAACGGAATCAGAAGACGTTTTTCGTATCAAATTAAGAGTGAAAATTTAGTTTATATTGATGATTATGCACATCATCCAACAGAGATTAATGCTGTTCATCAAGCAGTTAGAGAGTTGTATCCAGGGCGAAGAGTACTGGCAGTTTTTCAGCCGCATTTGTTCAGTAGAACAAGGGATTTTGCTGACGGATTTGCCGAAAGCTTATCAAAATTTGACGAAGTGTTATTGATGGATATTTACCCAGCTAGAGAGCTTCCAATGGAAGGAGTGACTTCTGAATGGCTTTTGGGTAAAATGACAAATTCGAACAAAAAAATTGTTTCAAAAGAAGATTTATTAGGTGAAATTAAGGCCAGCGATGCACCTATAATTGTAACAATTGGAGCTGGTGATCTTGGAGAGATGGTTCCGTCAATTAAAAAGATTTTAAATGAAAATATTTAATTGGACAAATATCAGATTAGTACTTATTTTCGGACTTGTACTATTTTTATTTTCCTTCGCGCAGCACCGAAATGGCGATCGAAAATTGAAAAAATCTATGGTTGTTTTTGTAGGAGAAAATACGCTTTTTGTGAAGCCGGAAACGGTTAATAAATTGTTGATAGAAAATAAAAGAGACGCTTCCAGTATTAGAAAAGATGAAGTAGATTTGAATAAGATAGAGAAAACCCTCGATACGCAGGAGATGATTGAGAAGTCAAATGTTTTTGTAAGTATTGATGGAGTTCTAAAAGCAGTAGTAAAACAGAAGACGCCCATAGCAAGAGTTTATGACGGCGACGCTTCTTTTTATATTGATTACGAGGGTAATAAAATGCCTTTGTCTGACAATTTTACTGCAAGAGTTCCTCTTGTTTCAGGGGCAATTAATGAAAAAAATAACGAAGATTTAGCAGCTTTATTTCGCACAATTTATGACGATGCGTTTTTGAAAAAAAACATCATTGCAATAGAGATTATGCCGAATGGAAGCTTAAAAATGTTTAATCGTAACTATGATTACTTCATAGATTTCGGCAGAACGATGAATGTTGATAAGAAATTTAGAAACTATAAAGCGTTTTTTCAAAAAGCAGTTTTAGATAGTTCGTTATATAAATACAGTAAGATTGACCTTAGGTTTACGGAACAAGTAGTTTGCACTAAATAATAGAAAATGGAAAAAGATAACATTGCAGTAGGTCTAGATATTGGAACAACCAAAATCGTTGCCATGATTGGTAAGAAAAATGAATATGGTAAGTTGGAGATTTTGGGCATTGGTAAATCCAAAAGTTTGGGTGTTGCCAGAGGAGTAGTAAACAACATTACGCAGACGATTCAATCGATTCAGCAGGCGATAATCGAAGCAGAAAATAATTCGGGTTACAAAATAAAAGATGTTGTTGTAGGTATTGCAGGGCAGCACATCAGAAGTATTCAGCATACTGATTATATCAGCAGAAATAATCCAGAAGAAGTAATTGGCGAAAAAGATATTCAACTCTTAATCGATCAGGTAAATAAACTGGCGATGTTACCAGGGGAAGAAATTATCCATGTTTTACCGCAGGAATTTAAAATCGACGGACAGTCTGAAATTAAAGAGCCAATCGGAATGTACGGCGGAAGATTAGAATCTAGTTTTCACGTTGTAGTGGGGCAGGCATCTTCAATCAGAAATGTTGGAAGATGTATTCAAAGTTCAGGAATTGAATTATCTGGTTTAACATTAGAACCGTTAGCTTCAGCTGATGCAGTTTTAAGTCAGGAAGAAAAAGAAGCTGGTGTTGCGCTTATCGATATTGGAGGCGGAACAACAGATTTGGCTATTTTCAAAGATGGTATCATTCGTCATACGGCAGTGATTCCTTTCGGTGGAAATGTAATTACAGATGATATTAAAGAAGGCTGTTCGATTATCGAAAAACAAGCTGAACTTTTAAAGATCAAATTTGGATCTGCGTGGCCGGGAGAAAATAAAGATAATGAGATCGTTTCGATTCCAGGTTTGAGAGGAAGAGAACCAAAAGAAATTTCATTAAAAAACTTATCTAAAATTATTCACGCAAGAGTTGTGGAAATTGTAGAACAGGTTTTTGCAGAAATTAAAGCATATGGACACGAAGATCCTCGCAAAAAACTGATTGCTGGTATTGTATTAACAGGTGGAGGTGCGCAATTAAAGCACATCAAACAATTGGTAGAATACATTACAGGAATGGATACTAGAATTGGTTATCCAAATGAGCATTTAGCAGGAAACTCAGGAGAAGAAATTTCTAGTCCATTATTTGCAACGGCAGTTGGATTAGTAATGAATAGTATTGAAAACAGTTCACAAAGTGCTGTTAGAATGGAATTGGTTAATGAACAGACAAAAGTTGTTTACAGAAATGCACCAACTCCAGTACAACGATACGAAGTTGAAGAAAATTACGTTGAAAAAGTAGAAACTATTGAAGATACTAGAGAGCTTGTAAATCATAAAGCATCTAAAGAAGAATCTACTGAAACCAAAATAAGAAGATCATTTTTTGATCGATACGTTGATAAAATCAAAGAATTTTTAGACAACGCAGAATAAATTAGAATAACAAGAGAAGGAAATTACTTTTTGCCCCAAGTCAAGAAGTAAAAAATGTACTAAATAAGAATTTCAAAAACCAAAAAGATGATGAGCAACTCAGAATTTGGAAGTATTTCATTTGATTTACCAAAAAATCAATCAAATGTAATCAAAGTAATAGGTGTAGGCGGAGGCGGAAGTAACGCAATCAACCACATGTTCAAGCAAGGTATTAAAGGCGTAGATTTTATCGTTTGTAATACCGATTCACAAGCGCTTCAAAATAGTTCAGTACCAAATAAAATTCAATTAGGAGTTAATTTAACTGAAGGATTAGGAGCGGGTGCTAACCCAGATGTTGGACAGCAGTCTGCTATCGAAAGTATTTCTGATATTGAAAAAATGTTAGATAGAAATACTAAGATGGTATTTATTACAGCGGGTATGGGTGGAGGAACTGGAACAGGTGCTGCTCCGGTAATCGCTCAATTAGCAAAAGAAAGAGAAATACTAACAGTTGGTATCGTGACCATTCCATTTCAATTTGAAGGGAAAGTGCGTCAGGAGCAGGCAATTATCGGAATCGAAAAACTGCGTAAGCAAGTCGATTCATTAATTGTAATCAACAACAACAAATTAAGAGAAGTATACGGAAATCTTGGTTTTAAAGCTGGATTCTCGAAAGCGGATGAAGTTTTGGCAACAGCCTCTAGAGGTATTGCTGAAGTAATTACGCACCACTATACTCAAAATATCGATTTACGTGATGCAAAAACTGTTTTATCTAACAGCGGAACTGCCATCATGGGATCTTCTGTGGCAACAGGTGAAAACAGAGCAAAAGACGCTATTGTTTCGGCTTTGGATTCTCCTTTGTTAAACGACAATAAAATTACAGGTGCCAAAAACGTATTGTTGCTTATCGTTTCTGGAACTAATGAGATTACTCTTGATGAAATTGGGGAAATCAATGATCACATTCAAGCTGAAGCTGGTTACAATGCAAATATTATCATGGGGGTTGGTGAAGACGAAACTCTTGGTGAAGCTATTGCTGTAACTATCATTGCTACGGGTTTTGATGTAGAACAACAAAATGAAATTGTTAACACAGAACCTAAAAAAATCATTCATACTTTAGAAGATGAACAGAGAAGTGTTCATAATTTAACTAGTAAACCACTAACTTCTTTCGACTTAACAGTTGATACACCTACAGCAAAAACGGAAGATAAAGTTGTTTTTGATTTAATGGATGATGACGAAACATTTACACCAACTCCGCAAGCTGTTGCTCCAGCAATTAATCAAGAAGAGTTAGTGGTAATGTCTGAGTTTATTAAAAATCTGGATGTAACTTTCGAAATTGTTTCGCCAATTACAGATATCGATTTTACAATTTCTGCACCAGAAACTCCAGTTGTACAACAAGTACAACAACAACAGCCTGTGCAGCAACAAAGAGTATTTGAAAGAGAAGAACAGACTACTTTTTCTTTTGATCTTCCTTTGTTTAAACAAGAGCCTGTAAAAAGAGAGCCAGTTATTGAAGATAATAAAGTTTTGTTTGAATTGACAAACGAAACACGTGAGATAAAAGTAAATGATCCTGTGCAGTTTGTGCCGGTAACAGAAGTTTCTGATAACGGAATTATCAAATATTCTCTAGAAGAATATATGGAAGTTGAAAACGACTTGATGACTTCTAAACCAGTTGAAAAAGTGGTTGAAGATGTTGTTCCAGAGGAATTAAATATTACTTTGAAACCAAGAACAGACTTTGCAAGTCAAGCCGATTTTACAACAACTTCTGAAGTTTCTCCAATGGAATTAACAATTGAAGAAACACTTCGTTTAAGAGCAGAAGAAAGAAGAAAGAAACTAAAAGAGTTTAACTATAAATTCCATAATAATGTTTCTAGAATTGACGAGTTGGAAAAAGAACCAGCTTACAAAAGATTAGGAATTGATTTATCGAATTCACAGTCAAATAATACAAATTCTAGAATTTCTGTTGGGACAGATAGTAACAACGATTTACAATTACGTTCAAACAATTCATTTTTGCACGATAACGTAGATTAATTTTAGCATCATAATATTAGGATGACCCGAAAATTGGATTTAATTTTCGGGTTATTTTTTTTATCTTCGCACAGAATTTAAAAATTTGACTTCTTAAGTTGATTTTTAAAGTTAATTCTATTGTCAGTTCGAGCGAAGTCGAGAACAAACTTTCAAGATAAAATATCAATTTATAAGCACTGCTTATTCAAATAAAAAGACAAAAGATGAGTTTACAAGCAAAGATCATGGACGAGATCAAAACGGCCATGAAAGCAAAAGATACTGTTGCATTAGAAGCATTAAGAGCTATTAAATCTGAATTGTTACTAGCGGCCACTTCTTCTGGATCAAAAGAAGAATTATCAGAAGATGAAGAAGTTAAATTACTTCAAAAATTGGTAAAAACCCGTAAAGAAAGCGCAAGAATCTTTACAGAGCAAAACCGTCCTGATTTAGCTGAACCAGAATTGGCTCAGGTTGCAGTAATCGAGAAGTTTTTGCCAGCTCAATTAAGCGAAGAAGAAGTAGAAGCTGTTATTGCTAAAATCATAGCAGAGACAGGAGCTTCTGGAATTGCATCAATGGGAAAAGTTATGGGATTGGCATCTGCACAATTAGGAGGAACTGCTGAAGGAAAAACTATTTCTACAATTGTGAAAAAATTACTTTCTTAGAAAATTCCAATAATAAAAAATCCAAATTCCAATGCAAAACTTGGAATTTGGTCCCGAAACTTCGGGATAAAAAATTGAAAATTTTAAATATTTTGACCGCGTAGTTCAACTGGATAGAATATCAGATTTCGGCTCTGAGGGTTGGGGGTTCGAACCCCTCCGCGGTCACTATAAAAAAATGAAAGCCTGCAAAGTGTATATTTTGCAGGCTTTTTTATGGTTCGAAGATTATTATCTAAAATTTTAATTTTTGAAATATCAGTGTTTACGGCAAATTTTGGTTCGAACTCCGTCAAGTCTCTAAATTTTTAGATTATAATTATTATTTGCATATTGAAGATAAAGTTATTAAGTTCACTTTGTCAAAATAATAGTCTGCAAGATTGATTTGACATAAACTGACTCTGTTTCACAATAAAAGGTAAATGCAAAAAGAATATTCTACAAACTTAACATATCACTATAATTCCTATTTTGGAATTGTTGGAAAAAAAATGAAGTGGGAAATAGGTCCTACATTTAAAACCCATCCTGAGTTCTTCGTTTTAGAATTTGCGCCAAATAAAGTTCACAACATGTGGACATATTGTACTGTTGGAATGTCAGCCGATTTAATAGACGATAACTTAATTGAGTTAGTTATCTATTCTCCGAAACAAGATAATTCTTTGGTTGAATTATTGACTGTTCATGCTTCTCATCACAGACTGACACCTTTTAATATTCACCATACTTCAAATATTGGGAGACCTTGGCTTGAAAATTCTATTTGTGACCATGCATTTATTTCATTACCTTATCTTGACGGAGATAATCTAGAAATTTTTCAATTTGAAGAAAAGGTAATTCATTGTTATTGGCTTATTCCGATTACACAAGTAGAAAGAGATTATAAAATTGAGTATGGTTGTGAGGCATTAGAAGAATTGTTTGAAGAGAAACAATTAGATTACCTAAATCCATTGAGAAACTCATTGGTGTAAATTGTTGATTAGCAAAATAAAAGATTAATACATTTGATAATAATGTTTATATCATATATCGAATACTACTTTAAATAAATGAAAGTGAAACATATTATATTAATGCTGATTCTCATTGGTTTAACTAATTGCTCTAACAAATTGAAAATGAAACAATATAATTCTGAATATAATTATTCCATGAATCTTCCTGAGAATTGGAGTGAATATGAAACTGACGAAAAAAACACTAATGCCTTTTTTGATACTACAAGATGGACAGGAAACTTACGAATAAGTCCCATGGATTACAAGGTTAAAAATCCAAAAGAATTCTTAAGAGAAACTTTAACTGAAAACAATGGACAGGATATTAATTGGAACAATATCAATGGAGTTTATTATTCTGAAAATAAAAATGATGAGGCAATTCATTATTGGTATTTGATTGAAAATAACAAATTTTACGTTTGTTCCTTTATTATTGGAAATCTTAACGGAAAAACTGAAATAGAAGAAGAACTAAATAGGGTTATTGAAGTATTAAAATCAATTAAATCGAAATAACATCATTGTTATTAATTTAAAATCCGCCTACTTAAATAATTGACAGAAATATAAAAATTGATATGGATTTTTGTGACAAGGCAGTTTTTGAACTCCAAAAAGAGAGACCAATATTTCATTCTGAAGATGATTTGAAATTAGCTCTTGCTTTAAAAATTAAAGAGCAAAATCCCAAATTTGAAATTCGCCTTGAAAGACCTATAGAATTAGAAATGATTATCAGAACTGGTGGTACTAAAATTGTAAGAGCACCAATAGATATAATTGTTATTGATGAGAATGGAGGAATTTATCCGATTGAATTAAAATACAAAACAAAAAAAGCCTGTATTCCCTATAATGAAGAGAAATACATTTTGGCTGAACATGGAGCTACGGATACAGGGAGGTTTAGCTTTAGAAAAGATATCTTTAGAATTGAAAACTTTAAATCCAAGAACTTAAATTATAAATGTGGATACGTTTTAATTTTAACAAATGATAAATCTTATTTTGAAAAAAATGTTTTTGAAAAAGACAATCTCGATAAACATTTTTCTTTTCATGACGGTATGCTTCTTAATCGTTCTGATTTGAGTTGGAATTATAATAAATTAGACAAAACTAAATTCATATTAAAAGACGATAATATTTTATATGATATTAATTCAAAAATGCATTGGACTTGTAATTCAGAGTATTTTTATAAATTAGATTTATTAAAAGATTATCAGATAACTTGGAACGATTTTTCAAAATTTGAGAAAACTAATTTTAAATATTGTCTGATAAAAATAGAAATTTAAGGACTTCATAATAGCTTTTGCATTTAGTTACATCAGGATATCATTCGTAAATTAAGTTCTGCAAAAGTTTTAAATCTTCCATTAGGCGGTTCGAATTCTGTACCGTCAAGGTCATTGTAAAAAAATGAAAGCCTGCAAAGTGTATATTTTGCAGGCTTTTTTATATTTGCGATTATTCAAAAATAGTCCAAAAAAATATGGCATAATACTTAAAAATTAATGTTTATTTCTCCGTTCGTTTTTTAGAATTTTTAATTAAAACAATAACAGAAAACACAAAAACAATTATATACAAAACTGCTAGTGCCGGTTTCTCGAATTTTAAATTTTGAAAGTCAAATTGTTTGTACAAGGTTACGCCTAAAATGATAGCGATAACCCAAAAAATAAATGTAATTGGTTTTTTATTTTCCATTGGTTCTTGTTTTATGGTTATTAATAATTCTTATTTTACAGGTTCGCCTGCATTTCCCGTTTTTACTTCTCCAGCACGTTTGTAACTGGCTAAAATTACTCCAGTTGTAGTAACTGTATTTTCTATTAAAGTAAATCCTGACGGATGCGTATTATCGTCAAAAAGCTTTTTTCCTTTACCTAGCAGAACAGGATGAATTTTCAATCGGAGTTCATCAACCAAATCATTTTTTAATAATAAATGAACAAGTTCACTGCTTCCCCAAACTTGAATGTCTGAGCCGTCGGATTCTTTTAATTTTTTTATAGCAGAGAGACTTTTGATGAAATTAGAATTTTTCCAATCCGATTTTTTTCTGGTTGCAGAGAGAACATATTTAGTACCTTCATTAATTCCGGGCCAGATGGCAGCATGTTTCGGCCAGTATTCTTCCCATATTTCAAAAGTTTTTCTGCCTAAAAGATAATCGGCTGTTTTTGTTTCATTTTTTACAGCCGTATTGTAAACCTCGTCGCCAAATGGTGCTACCCAGCCTCCAAATTTAAATCCGTTTGATTGATCTTCTTTTGGTCCACCGGGAGCCTGCATGACTCCATCTAATGAGATCATTGATAAAACAATTATTTTTCTCATAGTATTAATCGTTTTTAGGAAAATCCAAATTTAGCTAACTTACAACTGTTTTTAATTCTCCTTTGCATATTTTAGAAGTTTTTTGATTGACATGCAGTTAGGTACGCAAAAAGCTAACTGGATAATTATACTTTTTTCAGATGATATTTTTTTAAGTTATTCGTTTACGTGTTTTTAGATTTCTTAAATTATGCTTCCTTTATCATTCTGATTATTAATGTATTGTATAGCTAATATACTATTTTTTTTAATTGATTTTGAAGATATTTAAGACAAACAAAAAAATGGGTAAAAGAATAAATATCTTTTACCCAGTGTCAACAGAAAGTTTTTTATTAAATAAGTGAACTTACTTTGTATGCTTCAAAAAATTATGGATGTAATTGACTACCAATGGAATGTTTTGATGATGGGGAGCGTGGCCTGTTTGTGGCAGCACAATTAACTGTGAAGTTGGAAGCTGTCTGGTCAGCGGATACCAATTTTCTACAGCAAAACTAATATCATGATCTCCAGAAATAATCAAAATAGGTGTCTGGGTGGTTTTCAGTTTATCTCTAAAGTTATCATTGTCTGCAACTGCGCCTTCACCTCCTGCAAAATAAAGCTGAAAAACATCCATAGTCGACGGAATTTTAGAAACGTCAATTTTTGCGGCAATTCGGTCGTGAGAAGCTTTTGCGGCTTTCTTACTTTCTTCAGATTCAGGCTCAAAGAAAAGTATAATTTCATCATTAAAATCGTTTATTGGTTTTAAAGCCGAATCGAGAAAAGCCTGCTCGAGCGGAACGACTCTTTCCCCTACAGGACCCGTTCCTAACAAAATAGTGTGCGTTACAAGTTCGGGATATTGAAATGTTGCTGCCTGCGTTACTAATCCGCCGTAAGACCAGCCCATAAAAGCAGCTTTTTTAATTTTTAGAAAATCGGCAAGATCTTTAACATCTTTGGCTACATCCTTAATATCGGTTGGTAATTTTCCGGTAGAGTATCCAATTCCTGAATAATCAAAAGTAATAACCTGATTTTTTGCTGCGAGCAAATCTAAAAATAAGGGATCCCAGGTATCAAGTGTTCCTCTAAAACGGTTAATTAAAATAATCGGATTTCCTTCGCCAATTGTTCTGTATGCAATTTTTCGGTCTGAAAAATCTGCATATTGAGTTTCTGAATGGGCGGCGTCTATTTTTGATGTATTCATTATTTTAAGTTTTTGATTAATAATGTAATAAGAAACAATTTTAATGCCTTTTGATAAATGTTTTAATAATCAGCCTTTAATGAAATAATAGAATTATCGTTCTGTTTTATTTCGCTAAAAAAAAATATTTTCGCGATATATAGAAATATTACAACTCGATTGTGTCCCCAATTTTAGGCAAAGAAAGATGAAGACCTGCTTTCTCAAATTCATCTAAAGCTTTTTGGTGATCCATTGTAATAAATCCAAAAGTGTCATAATGAACGCCTAATATTTTGTCAGCTTCCACCAGTTTTGAAGCTTTAATAGCTTCCTCGATTCCCATCGTTAAACCATCACCAATGGGCAAAACAGCAAAATCAATTTTGGTGAATTCGGGGATTAGTTTCATGTCTAAAGTCAGAGCTGTATCGCCGCTGTAATAGAAATTTCCATCAGAAGTTGTTAGTACAAAACCGCAGGCAATACCTCCGTAACTTCCGTCCATAAAACTGCTTGGATGCTGTGCAATAACACATTTTACGGTTCCAAAATCAAAGCTGAATTTCCCGCCGGGATTTATGGGATGCGAATTTTCGATTCCGTTTTTTAAAAGCCAGTTATAGATTTCAAAGTTTCCAAGAACCTTAGCTCCAGTATTTTTAGCAATTCTTTCAACATCAAGAATGTGGTCGTAATGGGCATGCGAAATAAAAATGTAGTCGGCTTTTATTTCGTCTACATTAATATTTTTTGCAAGCTCATTTGGTGTGATAAAAGGGTCGAAGAGAATGTGTTTTCCATTCGCATAAACAGAAAAACACGAATGACCGTAATAGGTTACTTTCATAATAAATGTATTTTTTAAATTGATAATTTATTGATTTTAAGTTCAATAAAGATACCAATAAAAAAATGCACGACGTAACTTGGGTTACAGTACCAAATCTGATAGTAAAATTTTTAGAAATCTGTCTTGATAAACAAATGCAGCTTTGTGTTAGGTTTTGCTGTTTTATTACGTATAATAAAAACTATTTTCTAGAAAATAAATTCTCTACAACCCAAGCTGGACCAATCAATAAAAACTGAAGATCTTTTAAGAAAGAAGGTTTTTTACCTTCAATGTTGTGGCCGTAGAACTGACCAATCCAGGCAATAATGAAAACGCCTATTGAAAATGCCCACAATGGAACAACTTGCCCGATATAATAATTGATAACTAAGCAGATTGCAGAAAAAATGGCAATTTTTACCGCCATTGCAATTGATAATCTAATATAGAAAATAAGAACAAAAAGAAGTACTACAAAAGCCCAATTCTCGATAATTGGCAGATTAAATTTTAAGGTATCAGCGATAATTCCGCTGGGAATACTCATTAATAAACCCACAATAGAAAAGAAAATTGCAGGAACACAAATATAGTGTATCGCTTTGTTTGTTGGGTTTTGGTGGCTTACGGCATATTCCGCAAACCATTGATCTAATGTTCTCATTTTTTGGTGGTTTATAGTTAGTTGAAGTAAATCTAATGAAATTTTTCAATAGTAATTGAACCAATAAACAACAAAACTGAAATCAATAAACCTACTTCTGATTATATTCAAAAACACTATCCCACAACTCATCGATTTTGATTAGAGCTTCGTTTAACGGAATGACCTGCCATTTTCCATTAGTTTCTATTCCAATTCCAATACTCTTTAATTTTAGTAAAGCATCGTTTACGTCAAAATCCAATTCGGTTTTTAAATGAGAAGAAAACCACGATTCGATCTGTGAGTCAAGTTCCTCGGCAGTTAATCCGTTCTGACTTCTATTTAAAAACGCATACGCTAATATTGTTTCTTTTAAAGCCTCCTCTTCTGATGAATTTAAAAGGGAGTAAAAAGCACCGCTGTTGTTTCCGACATTTTTAAAATATAAACTGTCTGAAAGTGTTTTAGAATATCGTATTTTCTTGTTTATGAAATTATTGTACTGGCGGAAGCAGTAAGCAGCTAAAATCCCCAAAGCAATTAATCCTTGGTTCAAGGAGGTTTTACTGTTCAATAAATCAATAGTTTCGCCGGTTTGGTATGCATCATACATATTGATAAGCGCGGGAATTACTTTGGCACTTAAAAGGGAAATTCCACCAAACACGCCAGGAACCCAAAGCAGCATTTTGTCTTTCAAGGACATTTTCGGAATTGCATTTGGAAATATCGTTTCAAGATCGTTTTTAGGAACACGCTTAAATATTTTCAAGGCAATTGAACCTGGATCAATTGGCATTTTTCCTAATTTGACTTTCTTTGCCGTTAAATAATCTGCATCACTGTAATTGAGATAGATAAGAACACGATCGTAATATTCGATTTCAACTTCTTTTTTCCAGAAAAAATATTTCTTGACTTTTTCCTTTGCTTTATGATGACCTCTTGCGTATAATTCGTAATCTTTAAAAGCATTAAAATCTATGGAAAGCTTTAAACCAATCAAATCAGATTCTTCAAAGGCTTCTTTTAAAATTTCGTCGTTAATTCTGTAATAATTGCCGCGTTCTAAAACTTTAAGTAAGGTTTGTTTAAAAACTCCAAAATCACTTTTTCCAATAAAACCTTCACGTTCTTTTTCACTCAAATCGGGGTCGTAAAGGGCGTAATGCTGTTTTAAGTTTCGGTTAAGATTAAAAGATTCGTAATGATAATAATGTTCGATAATATCAAATAACTTTCTAAAATCTGCAGCTTTTTGCTGGTCTTCGGCGAAAGCTGCAATTTGCTTCTCCAGTAAAAATTCTTTATTGAACGGAATATAATGTTCTCGTGTCATTTTGATTTTGGGCTTAATATCGTGGCGTTTATGAAACGCAAAAGTACTTCTTTTTTTTGAGGGGAAAAGTGAAGAGAGGGGCAAAGTGGCAAAGGTATAAAGGCAAAAGCTTTTGAAAGGAAAGAATATTTATCAAAACAATAAAAGTGGGATTTCTAATCGTTACCAGCGATTTGAAATCCCACTTTGTGTTCCAAAAAAAAAGTGACAAAAAATTAAAAAGCCTTCTTGAAGAAAACTATATTCTAACTAAAAATTATTCAAGGCAATATTAGCACTAAATAAACTTTTGGCTACGCGTATTTATACCTGTTTTTTTAAGATTTTGATTAAGAAGATACGATCCCGAGACTTCGGGGACTGAGTTCTTGATTTTGGTTATGAATGGTTTAATTCAATTCTGATTTCTTTAATTCGATAACGCCTTGAATGTATTGAATTAATTCTTCGCGGGTTACAGAAAAAAGGGCAGATTCTTCTTCTGTACTTAGATATAAATTGGCAATACTTTCGGCATCCATATTTTTATTTAAGTAATGATGCGCCGCGTATTGAATAAGCTGATCAATAAAAAGTTCGCGCTGCTGTCCTTTTTCTATCGTTTCTTTGTCGCCTTCCTTTATTTTTTCAATTACAGATTCTGGTAAATCGATAGTGAGATACATGCAGTCTACGGCAACTTTAGATAACATTTCTTCATGGACTTTGCCAGCGGCATCGCAGTAGGCGCATGGTGCGGGAACCCATTTTAATTGTCTATTTAAACGAACAATGTCTTCCCAGTCCACAAATCCTTTTCCGAGACATCTCGGACATTCTATATCTGATCGTTTAAATAAATTAAAAATGCTCATTGGTTATAAAATATTCTTAGTGGTTTTGTAGCATGCGAATTTAACTATTTAAGTAAGAAAAGTTATTCAGATTATGTATTTTTTTGAAGAAAAGAATTAACAAATAATATTGACTTGTTGTAGACCATTGAAGCCGCTCATAATTCTCATTAAACATTGGGATTATACAATTAATATATCAACAATTTGAAATATTATTTTGCAGCTAATATGTTAAATTTGATTATCAGTTTTTTAACTAAATAATAAACTTTACAAATAATACTCTTTATATATGGAAAATATATCAACTACAAAGACGCAGAATTTTTTTAGAATTCTATTAGGGCTTTTTATGATCATGGCCGCGATTGGTCATTTTACTTATCAAAGACAAGAATTTCAGGCCCAGGTTCCTAATTGGGTACCCATGGATAAAGATCTTGTTGTAATACTTTCTGGAATCGTAGAAATGGCTATAGGGCTTGCTCTTGTTTTTATGACCAATCATAAAGTGAAACTGGGAATTTTTCTTGCGGTATTTTATGTAATGGTTTTTCCAGGAAATATCGCCCAATATTTAAATAGAATTGATGCGCTTGGCATGAACACAGATCAGGCACGTTTGATACGATTGTTTTTTCAGCCGGTTTTGATTCTTTGGGCTTTATGGTCGAGTGGGGCGCTAGCGTATTTAAGAAAGAAGTATTAATTATAAATTGTAAGAAAATATCTTATTTTTTTATTCTTCTTATAGCTTTAATTTTGTACGTTTGTCATCGACAAAATACTTTAGGATATTGTATTAAAACTTCGTAGAAGTTAATATAATCGAATCCCTCGCCATGATGAGTAGTTTAAACCGAAAGGCTGGTAAATCTATCCTTAATACGGGTATTTTGTCACATCTAAAGCGGGGGATTCGTGCGTTTAAATTTTCGATATGACAAAAGAAAATCAAAAAACACACCGCGACGTGATACGTTCCGTAGCTATTTTCGTTTCAAACTTAAGTTTTGAAGGCGATTTTAAAAAACAACCAATGTATTTGCAAGAAATTTTCGAGTTATTGCTCGACACCGAATTTGCAAACGATCTCATTCTAAGGCAAAAAATGTTAAGCTGTCTCAAAACCAGTAGAGATTTGGTTAAAGTTTTATCTCAGTTCACAGATAAGCAAATTCAAAAAGCTTGTGATAATGTGACAATGGTAAAAGCAGTTTAGATTCTTTTATTCTAAAATTAAAAGCTCCGTTATTAAACTGCCCCCAAATAGTGTCTAAACTTTTGGGTGCACTCTATATTAAATGGAGCTTTTTTGTGTTTACGATCGCAATATATTTCTACGAATTAAAATTTTCTAATTCGATTGCTTCATCAAAGTATTTTTTAAAATTGTTAAATAGATTTTTATCTTTAAATTTAATTATAGTGTAAGAGCTATCAAATGCAATAATTTCGATTGTGGAATTAGGAATTTTAAAGTTTTCATTTTCCCAGATTGAATCGTTTCCTTCTGCAAAAGGGAAATTTTTCTCATCAATTATTATTTCTTCATCTTGTGGAAAGCCAGATATTACAACCCAAATAAATTGTGTTTTAGAGTTTATAACTTCATTAAATTCTTGATTTGATAAAGTAAAAAAATCTTCGTCATGATGTATTGGAATTTCTTTTTCAGATATAAATTGGAAATCACTAATTACCCAATTCATGTTTTTTTATTTTTAGTGTTTGCAACCTGTTTGGTTGGACTATAAAATTAATTTATAAATCTATCTTTCTTCGAATTCGTAATTAATTTTATAGAAGTCTCTATAATCAATATTTACTAATCTTCTACCAGATACATTTTTAATTAATTGAAAAAATGTGATTAAACGTATTGGTTGCCCTTCCAAATCATGCTCATGATCAAATTCCCACTTATATCCTAGACTAGAAATACTATTGACAAATAATAGTGACTGCTCATAGTTACTTAGTTGTGCCCTCAATGTTTTTCCGTAAAAATATTTTTCACTTTCATTTAATGTTTTTTGTAGGATCAAAAATTTATAGCATTGAAATAAATGTCTGTAATAATGGCCAAGTCTATATTGATGTCCACCATAATATTTGACAGATTTGTAATTTTCTAAAAGATTATAATTTTTTATAGTAAAACTAAAAGCTTTATTGTTTCTATTTCTGTAAATTCTGTTAAAACTCCTTTTTAAAATTGGTAGCTCCGTTGCTTTGAATTTATTCCAGCTTTTATATCCTTCTGTATTTGATTTACACGGTTTTAATTGAATGAATTTTATTAATTTATATACAAAATCTTCGGTATATCTATTTGTGAATTTATGTCTTAATAAAATCGCTCCCTCTTTTCCTGTTCCAAAATATAAAATAAGATATGATATATCTATAATGACTAAATCATTTATAGTGGTTTTTAAATTATTTTCTTTTATTATTCTATTTAGTTTTTTTCGGTATTTTCTTTTAGTGTAGACCTCTCCTTCATAAATCTTACAAAATCTCTTAACATCTAAAAAACTTTCAAGAAACTCCTTATAAATTAGGTTGAAGACTCTTCTTCCTTCAACTGTTTCCTTTTTTTCTTTAATGAAAATTCGGTACTTTACATCGGTAATGTTATCACGATGTAATTTAATTAAATCAAAAAATTTAGCTTCAAAGCGCTCTTTTTCAAATGATATTTTTTGATTTTCTAAAGCTTCTTTTTGTTCTTGTATTGATTTTCTTTGTTCAACGAGTGTTATATATAAAAAATAAAATCCAGCTCCAGAAAGAATTGTTCCAATTACACCTCCTATAAAATCGCCAAATTGACCTGTGGCATCCATTTGCAAATTATTTCCGAAAATGAAATATTCATTACAGATGAGTTTTATTAAAAAAACTGATACTATTACGAAGCAAAATATCAATATCCAAAACAGAACTTTTTTGTCGTTATCAAATTTGTTATAAAATTCTATCTTCATTTCTTGCTCAAATATTTTTATATGGCGCAATTATAATTAAAAATAGAAATTTTTAAACAGGTATAATTACCCATTTTAATCTACAGCTATAAAAAAAACAACCAAAACTAGAGCTTTTTCAAAAATCATCTAATTATCAAAATTGACAAATTATCTCATTGAAATATTATCTAGCAAAATCTGATATTTCCTTCCCACAGGAATAATTTCGCCATTAGAAAGTGTAAGCGATTTAAAAGTAACTGAAGTAATTTCTTTTGTGTTTATAATAAAAGAGCGGTGGACTTGAATAAAGTTGGAGCAGTTAATTTCTTCGCCAATGTTAGAAAGCGAACCGTAAATAATAACTGGCGATTTTAGCTTTTTGCTGTATAACTTCATGTAATTACCGAGACTTTCTATGTACAAAATATCACTCAAAGACATAGTAAACATTTGTCCGTTGGTGCGGTACGAAAATGTCTTTTCGGTAAGTACAGTTTCTTTTTTAATTGTGTTTCCAGAATGATAGGTTTTTGCTTTTTCTATGGCTTTGGAGAATTTTTCTAACGAAATGGGTTTCATTAAATAATCAATTGCATCGTTTTGGTAAGCCGAAAGCGCAAAATCTGAATAGGCGGTTGTTACAATTGTAAGCGGTCGGTTGGGCTGCAATTCCATTAATTCGACTCCCGAAATTACGGGCATATTAATGTCTAGAAAAATAATGTCATATTGATTTTCATTAAGAAGTTTTATGGCTTCCATACCATTAAAAGCACTTCCGGAATGTTCCAGTTCGTCAAATTTGGAGATGTGCGAAATCAGTGCTTTGTGCGCCGGCGATTCGTCATCGATTATGAGACAGCGGTAGGTAAGTGCCATATACTTAATTTTACAACAAACATGTTTTTTTCTTTTTTACAGCTTAAATCGTGTCTTAAGCCATAAACTTCTAATCGTCTTTTAAGATTTTCAATTCCA
This sequence comes from Flavobacterium fluviale, assembly GCF_003312915.1. Lineage (NCBI taxonomy): Bacteria > Pseudomonadati > Bacteroidota > Flavobacteriia > Flavobacteriales > Flavobacteriaceae > Flavobacterium > Flavobacterium fluviale. Next base: position 1,915,871 of record NZ_CP030261.1, read on the forward strand.
ATTCCAGTGCTCGAAAGACGCGAACCCGAATCGAGATAATTGTTTTTTAAAGTAAAAGTCAAATTTCGGCATTTTACTTTTAAATCCAGATTAATAAAAGGTTCTGCTGTTTCGGCAGAAAACTTCACGGCATTTTCTACCAAGGGTAAAAAGAACAGGGGCGGAATCTCGATTTCTTTATTTAAGCCCTCAATGTTTTGGTTCACATTTAGCCGATCATTTCTAAAGGTATAATATTCAATATATTTTTTTACGAAATCAATTTCTTCTTCAACCAAAACAAAATCCTTTTTAGAAGCTTCGATCTGATAACGCAGCATATCCGAAAGATTCAGGATTCGGTCTGGAACCTTGTCGGGTTCTGCCAATGCTTCGCCGTACAGATTGTTCATGGCATTCAATAAAAAGTGGGGATTTAACTGTTGTTTTAAAAACGAAAGTTCTGATTTGAAATTCATAATATCTTTATCAGCATCCATGATTTTTTTGGTGATAACCACATGAATGAAATAAAAAAATGTTCCGTTGATTATTAGCGATAATATTTGAAGCGTCTTAAAATTTCCTAATCCCACAAGAGGGAAAAACCAATTCATAAAAAAGTAAAAACAAGTCCAATACACAACAAGTAATGTAAAAAAGAGCTTAACTTTTCTTTTAAATAAAATAGGTTTGATGATGAAAACATTAAAGAATGTTATCCAGACAATGCAAGGAAAATATCCAACGGCAATTTTGCTCAAAATATACGCCCAGCTGTGTCCGTCGAGTCGTATTTCGTCGTAAACACAAGCGAGAATAACCAAATAAACAAGCGTATTTACAAAGAGATTTCGTAGAAAAAAGTTCTGATAAATTTTAGCGATCGTCATAACGGCAAAAATAGTATAATCGTATAGTTTTAAGTTAACTGTATGATACAAATTATACCAACGGCGTTCGTATAAATCATACGCCATTGGTATAAAAAGGCTGTTACAATAAGAGCTTGTAAATTACTTTTGAACCGAATTTATAATTCATTCCAAAAACAATTTATACCAATTTATGAAATCTAAAATCATTTCAGTTTTAGTTGTGTTTATTTCCGTACACGCAGTTTCTCAGGAAAAAGAGCCTGGTATGAAAACCTTAGGAAAAGCAATTGTGGACAAATTTCCGACAACCAGAACTTTTGATTTACAATATGAACAGCTCGGACCTTCTAATTATGATTCTGAATTATTTGGGAATAAATTTGAGAGAGGAAGAGTTGAAAATCACAGTCGTTTCAAAGCCGCTTTCAATCTGCCATTTTACGCTTCAAAATCCAAACGTTTCGTTTTGACGACTTCACTTCGTTATAAATACGAAAGTTATCAGTTTGGAGATATTTATAATTATACCACCACTCAAACTTACAGAAGAGAAAACGAGGATGTTCACTATTGGGCAGGTGCTCTGACAGCAACTTATATGTCTTCACTTTTTAAGAAACCCATTATTTACAGCGCAACAGTTTCAGTCGATGGAAATGAAGAAGATTTGCAGCGGGTAAAAGGTTTTGCATCGGCAGTTTTGGTTCTTAAAAGAACTCCTTCTACGACAATTACTGCAGGAGTTTTAGTGTTGGTAGATCCGTCTTCGATTGTGCCGCTTACACCGCTTTTTTCAATCAATCATAAATTTAAAAATTCAAAGTGGGATATGGATTTTATACTTCCACAGCGATTATTATTTAGAAGAGAATTGCTGGAAAATGGAAGAATTTCCTTAGGAACGGAATTGAATACTGAAAGTTTTTATCTAAATTTAAACTCCTCAAATCTGCAGGGAGTGTACGAACTCAATCAGTTAGAATTAAAGTCGGGCATTACTTATGAATACAGCTTTACCCCAAAGCTGATTGCATTTGTGAAAGGCGGATTTAATAATGTTGTCAGCGCTCGAATTACCGAGAAAGGAGAACGGACAAACCGATATGTTTACGACCAAAAAGAAGATACTCAAGGGTATTTTAGATTTGGAGTGTCGTATAATCTTTTTAATCGAAAGTAAGAATGTATATGTTTAAAGAATTAAAAGAGTCTCATATGGTTGTGGAAATTTTTAAAACAAATGTGCAGAAAGAATCTGATAAAGACTATGTCATTGCTGTGATTCAAACTCAATTTCCAGATTATAAAATTAATTTTGATCTGGAAGACTGCGATAAAATTTTAAGGGTTGAAGGGATTGATCTGGAGTGCGATAACATAATGGATTATGTACATTGTCTCGGGTATACCTGCGTAAGACTGGAGTAAATTTATATTGAAAAACAGGTGTAAATACGCAGCTGTATTTCGTTCTTTTGTAAGTATTTTTGCTAAAATTTAATTTAATATAAATTATCAGGATGACAGGTTTTATTCTTTCCGTTTTAATTTTTCTGTTAGAACAGTTACGCTAATACAGCTGTTCTTCTTGTCGCATTAATTTCTTGCCGCTTTTTCACCACGAAAAGGTTTGTTCTTTTTTTGCATATTATTTTTCTAATTTTGTGCCATGAAAAAAGCGCTCCAACTCTTCGATTTTACCCAAAAAGTCAATTACAAAAATGAAATTTTAGCTGGTTTAACCGTCGCAATGACTATGATTCCAGAATCTTTGTCGTTTGCTATTCTCGCAGGATTTCCACCTTTGGTCGGGTTATATGCTGCTTTTATTGCTGGTTTAGTAACGGCTGTTTTTGGCGGAAGACCTGGAATGATTTCTGGCGGAGCGGGAGCAACGGTAATCGTTTTGATCGCCTTAATGCAATCGCACGGAATAGAATATGTTTTTGCAGCCGTCGCACTTGGCGGAGTAGTCCAAATTTGTATCGGACTTTTTAAACTTGGAAAATTTATTCGACTAGTTCCCCAGCCCGTTATGTTTGGTTTCGTAAACGGATTGGCAGTTGTAATTTTCATGTCGCAGCTGGAGCAGTTTAAAACCGTTGTAAATGGTCAGGTTTCCTGGCTTCAAGGAACGCCATTGTATATAATGCTTGGTTTGGTCGCGCTTACAGTTGCTATTGTTTTAATTTTTCCGAAAATTACAAAAGCCGTTCCCGCATCTTTGGTGGCGATTATGATTGTGTTTGCGTTGGTAATTGTTTTCAATATCGAAACAAAAACCGTAGAAGATATTGCTTCTGTTCAAGGCGGATTTCCTCCGTTTCATATCCCAAATATTCCTATTTCTTTTGAGACTTTAAAAATAATATTTCCGTATTCTGTAATTGTAGCTGCCGTTGGTTTGACTGAAGGTTTGCTTACGCTGAATTTAGTCGACGAAATTACTGGAACACGCGGCAACAGTAATCGCGAATGTATCGCGCAGGGAAGTTCAAACATTTTAAACGGATTTTTCTACGGAATGGGCGGCTGCCCGATGATCGCACAGACTTTAGTAAATCTTGGGGCTGGTTCTAGAGCACGACTTTCGGGAATTATTGCAGCTTTAACGATTTTAATTATCATACTTTTTGGAGCGCCTGTAATTGGAAAATTGCCAATGGCAGCCTTAGTCGGCGTTATGATGATGGTTGCGATTATGACTTTTGAATGGGCAAGTTTCAGGATTATAAACAAAATGCCGAGACATGATATTTTTGTTGGAATTTTGGTAGCCGTAATTACGATTGTACTGCACAATTTAGCCTTGGCGGTTTTAATTGGTGTAATTATTTCGGCTCTAGTTTTTGCTTGGGAAAGTGCTAAAAGAATTCGTGCGAGACATTATATTGATGAAAATGGAGTAAAACATTATGAGATTTATGGTCCCTTATTTTTCGGTTCCATAACTGCTTTTATTGAAAAGTTTGATGTAAAAAACGACCCCAAACACGTTATAATTGATTTTAAAGAAAGCCGCGTTTCAGACATGTCGGCAATTGAAGCTTTAAACAATCTGACTAAAAAATACAATCAACTAGATAAAGTAATCGAATTGGAACATTTGAGTCCAGACTGCAGGCAATTACTCAAAAATGCGGATGCCGTTATTAAGGTGAATGTGATTGAAGATCCAACTTATAAAGTAGTGTCTTGATAATTGTGAATTGTTAATTGTGAATTTGTTAATGGTGAATTAATGATGCCATCCAATTTTCTGTAGAGACGCACTGCAGTGCGTCTGCGTACTGTTTGTATATCGCTTCTTATCATACGTTAAACCCGACAGGTTTTTAAAACCTGTCGGGTTTCTTGCGTTATATTGTTGCGTTGTTCCTGCGCATAAGACGCACTGCGGTGCGTCTCTACAGATATACTGGGTTATGATTAAAATATTTTGTAATGTGTTAAGTTTGTCCGGCTGAGCGCACCAATTGTACCGCCGCTGATCTTTAGACTCCATTTATTATCTAATTTTCTAATTAACAAATTTTCTAATTAGAATAATTTGATTTTTGTAACTTTACAAAATGAAACTGACAGAAACACTAGAAGATTTTTATACAATTAAAATAAAAGGAATGCCCGAGAATCTTAAAAAAGAAATCGGACATTTTAATGTTTTTAAGTTGGATGATTATGTTGGAAGTACTTGTAATCCTTTGCCTTATACCCGAAAAGACTTTTATAAAATAAGTTTGATTATTGGGAGAAACAAAGTTCATTATGCAGATAAAACAGCAGTCATTGAAGATCAGGCTTTGTTTTTTGCAAATCCGCAGATTCCATACAGCTGGGAACATATAGATGAAAATCAAACTGGATTTTTCTGCATTTTTACAGATGCTTTTTTTAGTCAATTTGGCAATTTAAAAGAATATCCATTATTTCAGCCCGGCGGAAATCCCGTGGTTCCAATTTCAACAGAATTAGCAGAATCTCTTAAAGCCATTTATTTAAGAATGTTCGATGAAATTAATTCTGATTATGCTTTTAAATATGATATTCTTCGAAATCTAGTTTTTGAGATTATTCATTTAGCACTCAAAACACAGACTGTAACTACTTCATTATACAGTAAATCGAATGCCACTATCCGAATTTCGTCTTTGTTTTTAGAATTATTAGAACGTCAGTTTCCAATTGAGTCTATTACGCAGCAAATTAATTTTCGTTCGCCCTCTGAATTTGCGAATCAGTTAAATGTACATATTAATCATTTGAATAAATCTTTAAAAGAAACAACTGGAAAAACAACTTCTCAAATTATTTCAGAAAGAATTGTTCAGGAAGCGATGATTTTACTGAAACAAACCAATTGGAATATTAATGAAATTGCATGGTGTCTGGGATTCGATGAATCATCTCATTTTATCAATTTCTTCAAGAAAAATGTTCAGGTTTCACCAAAAAACTATCGACTGGTAGAAATTGTTTGATTTTTGTAACTTCTCGTTTGATTCTTTCAATATTTGAGAAGCACTTCGCTCATAACTTTGTCCTGTAGTTAAAACGTAAAAAATTAAAATCATGGGAAATAACAAAGTTTGGTTTATCACAGGTGCTTCAAAAGGACTTGGATTAGAATTAGCTAAAAAATTATTAGCAGAAGGTTTTAAAGTTGCTGCAACTTCTAGAAGTGAAGAAGCTTTAATAAAAGTTTTAGGAAATTCATCAGAAAATTTTCTTCCTTTAGAAATGGATTTGGTAGATGAAAATAGCGTTAAAAATGCCATTGAAAAAACTGTAAGTCATTTTAAAACAATTGATGTTTTAGTGAATAATGCGGGTTATGGTTTATTAGGAGCTTTGGAAGAATTGACAGATGCTGAATCTAGAAAAAATTTCGAGGTAAATGTTTTCGGATTATTGAATGTAGTTAGAAATACAATGCCGATTCTTCGTGCTAACAAATCGGGACACATTTTTAATATTTCTTCTGTTGGAGGTTATGTTGGGAATTTTCCAGGCTGGGGAATTTACTGCTCTACAAAATTTGCCGTTGCAGGTTTAACAGAATCGCTGTCTGAAGAGGTAAAAGAATTCGGAGTTCATGCGACAATTGTTTATCCGGGTTATTTTAGAACAGATTTCTTAAAAGATAGTTCTCTGTTACTGCCAGAAAATCCGATTGCGGCTTATAAAGAAGTTAGACAATCTGAAAATGCACATAAAGACAGCATCAACGAAAATCAGCCGGGAGATCCAGAAAAATTGGCAAGTGCTTTAATTAAAGTGAGTCAAGATGAAAATCCAGCGCTGCATTTATTCTTAGGAGAAGATGCTTATAATATGGCAAATCAGAAAATCACAAGTGTTCAAGATGAATTGGGTAAATGGAAAGAGGTTTCAGTTGGGACTAATTTTTAATTAGATAATTTGTCAATTTGGATAATTAGATTATAATTTTACACATAGCACAACTGTAGAGACGCACTGCAGTGCGTCTACGTTCAGTATATCTAATATTTAATAACGTTTCGAATAGACGTCTTGAATAAATATTTTGGTACGCTGCACGTAAGACGCACTGCGGTGCGTCTCTACATATGCATTGTGTTAATTTCTGTTTAGTATTACAAGAAGCGATTATCTCAGCATTGCATCTACATCACTCAGTTTTCCATCAATTTCACCAATTTGTAAACCTAGAATATGGGCAATTAGCGGGTAAACAGAAACATTTGGGAAAGTTTTGAATGTTTTATCTACTTTAAAAGCTGGGCCTTTTGCATAAAATATGGCATGCATATCTTTTTCATTGTTATCATAACCATGCGTTCCGCCTTTTATATGCGTGGTTGCTTTACTGACTAAACTATATCCTTTTTCGGCTTCAATAACAAAGTCATGTACACGCGCATTAGTGCCGTAATGCAGTCTCTTTGGAACTTCGGTTGATTTCCAGAATTTAATATGCGGCACTTTCTTTAAAGCATTATAAATCGAATCCTGAAATCCAGCTTTTGCCTGTAAACTCATAATTGGGTTAATAACATCTTTATAACCCAGCCATTCTGGTTTTAAATAATCTAAAACAGCCACTTTTTTATCATTGCTGATATTGGCCATTCCGTGGTCTGAAACAATAATTAAATTGATTTGTTTTCCATTTGGCAGTTGATCCAATTTTCGAGATAATTCTCCCATAATAGAATCCATTTTTATTACTGCCTTTCTGGTTTCAGGTGAATTTGGGCCAAAGTTATGTCCGCTGTGATCTGGTTCGTCAAAATACAAAGTTACAAGATGAGGTCTTTGTTTTTCTGGAAGCTGCAGCCATTTCATAACCGTATCAATTCTGGCTCCGTAAGGAATTTTACCATTATAATTTTTAAAATAACTCGGATTTCTTTTGTCAATATCAGAACCTGGCCAGAAAAAAGAAGCCGTTTTTACCCCTTGTTCCTCCGCCAAATTCCAAATCGGATTGCCACCATAAAATCGGGAATCATTTTTTGCATTGCTTGACAGCGAAAAAGATTCGTTTAAAGAGGCATCATAAAAAACATTATTAATGATTCCGTGATGATCTGGATAAAGTCCTGTCACTATCGTATAATGATTGGGGAAAGTTTTTGTTGGATAAGAAGGTTTCATGGATTTTGCATGAACTCCCTCTTTTGAAATTTGTTTAAGGTTCGGAAGGTTGAATTGCTTACCATAATCCCAGCGAAAACCATCCATAGAAACTAAAACAACATAAGCATCTTTATTGGTTTGGGAATGTGAAAAAGTAGTAAGAAGTAAGAATGTGAAAGATAAAAGGTGAGTTGTAAATTTTCTCATTTTGCAATTTTAAATAGAACTGCAAAGATAAATATAACAGATTTTTTAAAGAAAAACAGAATGTTAAATAAAAAAGTTAGCCACGAATTCACGAATTATTTATTCAAATCTTTGTGTTTAAAAATTGTTATCATTAATTATACGAATGCTTTGCGTGAAAAAAAAACGTCAAAGATTACAATGGTTCCTACAGATTATGATTTATTTAATATGTGTAATCTATTCATTCTGTGACGAATAATGATATATTAGGAAAAAAATAATTCGTGAATTCGTGGCGAATAAAAAAAGCGCCGAATAGAAATTCAGCGCTTTTAAGTTTTAAGAGGAAAATGAATTACATCATTCCTGGCATTCCGCCTCCCATTGGCATTCCGCCTCCGGCATTTTCTTCTTTAATATCAATTAATGCACATTCTGTAGTAAGGATCATTCCAGAAACAGATGCAGCATTTTCAAGAGCTACACGAGTTACTTTCTTAGGATCGATAATTCCAGCTGTAAGCATATCTACATATTCGTCAGTTTTTGCGTTGTATCCAAAATCACCTGAACCTTCAGAAACTTTAGCTACAACTACAGAACCTTCAAGACCAGCATTTTCAACGATAGTTCTTAATGGAGATTCAACAGCGCGAGAAACGATTTGAATTCCTGTAGCCTCATCAGCGTTATCAGCTTTTAAGTCAGCTAAAGCAAGTTTCGCTCTTAGTAAAGCAACACCTCCACCAGCAACAATTCCTTCTTCTACAGCTGCACGAGTTGCGTGTAAAGCATCATCAACTCTGTCTTTTTTCTCTTTCATTTCTACTTCAGAAGCAGCACCAACGTAAAGAACAGCAACACCACCAGCTAATTTAGCCAAACGCTCTTGCAATTTTTCTTTATCGTAATCAGATGTTGTAGTTTCCATCTGACCTTTAATTTGGTTTACTCTGTTTTTGATGATATCAGCTTCCCCAGCACCGCTTACGATAGTTGTGTTGTCTTTATCGATAGAAACTCTTTTTGCGTTTCCTAACATTTCGATAGTTGTATTTTCAAGAGTATAACCTCTTTCTTCAGAAATTACAGTTCCACCAGTTAAGATTGCAATATCCTCCAACATTGCTTTTCTTCTGTCTCCAAAACCTGGCGCTTTTACAGCAGCAATTTTAAGAGCACCTCTTAATTTGTTTACTACTAATGTAGAAAGAGCTTCTCCGTCAACATCTTCAGCAATAATCAATAATGGTTTTCCTGATTGAGCAACTGGCTCTAAAACTGGTAGTAATTCTTTTAAAGAAGATACTTTTTTGTCGTATAATAAAATGTAAGGAGAATCTAATTCAACTTCCATTTTCTCTGGGTTTGTTACGAAGTAAGGAGAAAGGTAACCTCTGTCAAACTGCATTCCTTCAACAACATCAACGAAAGTATCAGTTCCTTTAGCTTCTTCTACAGTGATTACACCTTCTTTTCCAACTTTTGCAAAAGCAGTAGCGATTAACTCACCAATAACTTCGTCATTATTAGCAGAGATAGAAGCAATTTGTTTGATTTTATCAGAATCGCTTCCAACAACTTTAGCTTGTTTTGCTAAGTCGGCAACAATAGTTTCAACAGCTTTGTCGATACCACGTTTTAAATCCATTGGATTTGCACCCGCAGCAACGTTTTTAAGTCCTTCTTTTACGATAGCCTGAGCTAAAACTGTAGCAGTTGTAGTTCCGTCTCCTGCTAAATCATTGGTTTTAGAAGCAACTTCTTTAACCATTTGCGCGCCCATGTTTTCTAATGGGTCTTTTAATTCGATTTCTTTTGCAACCGAAACACCATCTTTAGTAACTGTTGGTCCACCAAATGATTTTCCAATAATTACGTTACGACCTTTTGGTCCAAGCGTTACTTTTACAGCATTTGCTAGTGCATCAACACCACGTTTTAATCCGTCACGTGCTTCAATATCAAATTTTATATCTTTTGCCATTTTTTTTATTTTTGTTTAAAGTTTGATTTGTTTCAAGTTTAATGAAGTTCTTAATTCTTAATACTTCCTACTTAATACAATATTTTTAGATAATCGCTAAAATATCATCCTCGCGCATGATTAGATAATCAGTGCCTTCTAATTTTAATTCAGTTCCTGCATATTTGCCGTAAAGAACAGTATCACCAACTTTTACAGTCATTGTATGATCTTTAGATCCGTTTCCTACTGCAACCACAGTTCCTTTTTGTGGTTTCTCTTTGGCAGTATCTGGAATAAAAATACCTGAGGCAGTTTTGGTTTCGGCTGCAACAGGCTCAATAAGTACGCGGTCTGAAAGCGGTTTAATGTTTAAAGCCATGATTTTTATATTATTATTAGTTATACATTTTTTAATGTTCAATAAACTTTCAGAAATTATGCCATGGTGCTAAAACTGACATTATTTCTTAAAAAAAATGCCAGCTTTGACAGGCTGGCATTAGATTTTATATCGAGCTGAAATTATTTAGCTGCTGGTGCTGCTGGAGCAGGAGTAGTTCCTTGTGCTGGAACTGCTGGTGTATTTGCAGGAGCTTCAGTTTTATCAATGATTTTAGAATCAGTGTCGCTTAAAGATCCAGAGAAACTTAAGCTAGAAAGTAAAATTAACACAATTAAAACAGTAGCTAAAGTCCAAGTACTTTTATCTAAAAAGTCAGTTGTTTTTTGTACTCCGCCTAACATCTGCGTTCCGCTGATAGTAGAAGACAATCCGCCTCCTTTAGGGTTTTGTACCATAATAACTACGATCAATAGAAAACAAACTATTGTGATTAAAACTAAAAAAATTGAAAATGTGCTCATTACTTAATTATTGTTATTGTTATTTTGTTGTAAAATCTTTATATCCGATATGCGGTCTGCAAAGAAAGTAATTTTTTCTGGATATTTCAAAATTAATATTTCATAAGCTTGAATTGCTTTTGTATATTTCTTTTGTTCCAGATAAACTCTAGCCAGAGTCTCAGTCATCAAATATGAATTGTCTTCGCTCTTGCTTTCAATTTGCACTACAGGCGCGCTGTTTCCAGGCTTAATTGGAGAGATTTTCGGATTGGTTTCGATAAATTTGTCTATAATTTCGGCCTTTTTTAGTCTCTCTTCATCAATTGCCTGTTCTTCTTTTTTGGTTTCAACAGTTGGGTCTTTAATTTCTTCATCTGCTGAAATTTCATCTGAGCGATCAATTGGTTCTGTTCTAGATAGTTGTAGCCATTCTTGGAAGGAATGTTTTTCGTTAAGCGAAAAATCTAAAGGCTTCCCAATTTCTAAATGTTCTTCTGCATTTATTACAGCTTCAGTTTTCTCTTCTTCGACGTCTTCTTCTGCTTCTAATTGGATTTCTTCTTCCGTTTCTTCTTGAACTTCTTCCTCGATTTCCTCTTTAGTTTCTTTCAGAATTTCTTCTTTTGGTTCTTCAGGAATTAAAGCTTCAGCTTCTTTAATAGAAGAAAGAATTGATCGTTCGACCGGATTAATTTTAAATTCAGGAATTATCATTTCTTCGATGACACTATCGTCTTCCTCTTCTTCGGCCGTATTCAAAACTGGTTCTTCAGTTTTTGGTTCTTCAGAAGTTGCAGCTTCGGCTCCTTTAATTGAATTTAAAATCGAGCGTTCAATTGCGGGATCAATTTTAGGTTCTTCAGCTTTTACAGGCTCAGGTACAGAAGGAGTTTCGGCTCCTCTTATTGAACTTAAAATAGAATCTTCAACACGATCAAATTTAGGAACTTCAACATTTGTTGGTTCTGTTGTAGAATGAGTTTTGGTTTCCTGTGTAGTATCTGAAGTTGAATCTTCAATTGTATCAATCTTATTTTCTTCTTCAATTACTGGTTTTTCGTAAGTAATTGACTGTGCTTCTTTGATGGTGCTAAAAATAGATGGATCTATTTCTGGAAGAGCTTTTGGGGCTTCAATTTCTATTGGCTTTTCAAAAGTTACTGTTTGGGCTTCTTTGATTGCCGTAAAAATTGACGGATCTATTTCCGGAATATTTTTTGGTTCTTCTACTTTTACAGGCTCTTCAACTTTTACAGATTGATCTATAGAAGGTGTTTCTGATTCTTTAATAGAATTCAAAATAGATTGTTCCAGTGTATCTGTTTTTACTTCAATCGCTTTCTGGATTTGTTCTGGCGAAATTATCTCGCTGTCAAAAACGGTAATTTCAAGAAGATCTCTAAGTTTTTGTTCGTAGAAATCATTTTGAATAGAAGTAAAAGCTTCAGAAGTAATAAAATCAAACAAAACAGAACGATCTGAAGTATGAGCGGCCGTAACCTTCAATGCATAATTATACTTAAAGCTGTTTTGATTGTAAAGTCCTTTTAATCGCAGTGCGCGGGCACTTTGAAAATACGGAAATTCATTCAAAACACTTCCTAATGCGTCCGCCTGCTTTTCGGTAATAGCTTCCGGTTTGTTCATTAAGTAGGTATAATCAGTAACGTTCATTTTTTGTTTGTTTAATCGTTTTATTCGTTTAATTGTTTATCGTTTTAGAATCTATTAAAAGATTTCAACAAATAAAAAATTACCATTTGGCCAGTGATTCATTAAATATATCCTGTGTGATTCTTTCAAAAATAACTCTTAACGCTTCGTTTAAAACCGTTCCTGTTGGAAGATCTTGTCCTGGGAAATCATAATAGAATTCAAATGATTTCTCAAAATCATCTGTTTCTTTCTTCTTATTAGTGAATCTTACTTGTACACGAATCGACAAACGGTTTTGCGACGCCTGCTGGTCCGCAGTTGCTGTCATTGGAGTAATTCTGTAATCTGTAATTTCTCCTTCGTAAGTCAAATCACCACCGTTGCTAACCAAGTTTAAGTTAGTCTGATTCATAATCAAATCCTGTAAAGCCAGCGTAAAAGTCCTGTCGATTCCAGGTTCAACTAAATCTGCATTATTTTGAAAGAAATTTACCTGAAAGGTGTTGGCGTCAATTTTTCCAGTTCCAGTAAAATTGTAAACTGAACAACTGCTAAAAGTTGATGCAACTAATAATAGTAAAAGATATTTTAAGTGTTTCATTTTAATCTATAAGTATTTCTTCGCCATCCAGCTGACGCTCGGTCAAAGATATTCATTTCGTTTAAACATTTTCAAATCTTAACTTCTTTACAGAAATTAAAGATCGAATTGTTTGATTTTGCGGTATAAAGTCCTTTCGGAAATTCCTAATTCATCTGCCGCTGCTTTACGTTTCCCTTTGTTTTTTTCTAATGATTTTTTGATCATTTCAATTTCTTTTTGTTCCAAACGCAGAATTTCTTCTTCTTCAATCGTCTCGGCAAATAAATAGTTGTCATCAGGAATTTGGTAATTTTCTTCTCTAACTGCGGGCGTAGTCATAACAGCTGTTCTTGGTTCTTCTTCAAAATCAATTTCGCTGTCGTTTTGCTGATTTCCGTATATTTTCTGAATTAGATTCGGATTAATATCCTGCACTTTAGAAGTGCCATTTTTCATTAATTCCAAAGTCAGTTTTTTCAAGTCATTTAAATCGCTTTTCATGTCAAAAAGGACTTTGTATAAAATGTCTCGCTCGGTACTAAAGTCGCTTTCTTTCTTACTGTCATTAATAACCGAAGGCAGGCTTCTTCCTTCTGCAGGCAGATACGATTGTAAAGTTGCCAGTGTAATATCGCGATTGGTTTCTAAAACAGAAATCTGCTCAGCGACATTTCGAAGCTGACGAATGTTGCCGCTCCATCTGAATTTTTGAAGAAGCTGAACAGCATCATCGTCTAATTTTAAAGGCGGCATTTTGTATTTATGAGCAAAATCGGCCACAAACTTTCTGAATAATAAATGAATATCGTCGTTTCTTTCTCGCAAAGGCGGTAAAGTAATTTCGACAGTACTCAAACGATAGTATAAATCTTCACGGAATTTACCCTTTTCAATAGCATTGAATAAATTCACATTGGTTGCTGCAACAATACGAACATTTGTTTTTTGAACCTGAGACGAACCCACTTTTATAAATTCGCCATTTTCTAAAACACGCAGCAGTCTTACCTGCGTTGTCAATGGTAATTCACCAACTTCATCTAGAAATATAGTTCCGCCATCGGCTACTTCAAAATAACCTTCACGTGTGCTTGTAGCACCTGTAAAAGCGCCTTTTTCGTGCCCGAAAAGTTCACTGTCAATTGTTCCTTCTGGAATGGCTCCACAGTTTACCGCAATATATTTTCCGTGCTTTCTATGTGAAAGCGAATGAATAATTCTTGGAATATTTTCTTTACCAACACCACTTTCCCCAGTTACCATTACCGAAATATCAGTAGGAGCAACTTGAATGGCTTTTTCGATGGCGCGATTTAATTTCGGGTCATTCCCAATAATCTCAAATCGTTGTTTTATTGCTTGAACTGTTTCCATTTATATTTTGTTTCAAGTTTTTATTTGTTTCATGTTTCAAGTTTTTTATTGAAACTGAAATTTAACTTTTAACCTTGTGCTTATATTTTGTTTCAGGTTTCAATCTTCAAGTTACGCAAAGAACCTGAAACTTAAAACCTGAAACTAACTTTTTAATTCATTTCACTCAAACCAACCGCTTCGCCTTTTAAAGTTCCTGAAGTACAGCTTGTAATTTTTACGTTTACGAAATCTCCAATTTTGTAATTTTCTTTTGGGAAAACTACCGTTATACTTTGAGAATTTCTTCCAGAGAATTCATCTTTAGATTTTTTAGAAACTTTTTCTACTAAAACTTCAACCGTTTTACCCACAAATTCCTCACTTCTAAACCAAGCGTGTTTTTGTTGTAAATCGACGATTTCTTGTAATCTTCTGGCTTTTGTTTCTTCTTCGACATCATCCTTCATTTTTCTTCCAGCCAAAGTTCCTGGGCGTTCAGAATACGAATACATATAACCGAAATTATATTTTACATATTCCATTAAACTCATAGTGTCTTGGTGATCCTCTTCTGTTTCGGTTGGGAAACCGGCAATCATATCCTGCGAAATTGATGCATCTGGAACAATCGCTCTAATTTTGTCAATCAAAGCCATATATTCTTCACGCGTGTGCAGACGATTCATTTCTTTCAGAATTCTGTTACTTCCAGATTGAACCGGCAAGTGAATGTGTTTACAGATATTTGGATATTTCGCAATAACGTGCAAAATACTTTCGTGCATATCCTGCGGATTAGAAGTTGAAAATCTAATACGCATTTTAGGAAAACCAACAGCAACCATTTCTAATAATTGGTCAAAATCGACGGCGGTAGCTTTCTGCATTTCAGATGCATTAACGAAATCTTTTTTCAAACCTCCTCCGTACCAAAGATAACTGTCCACATTTTGTCCTAAAAGTGTAATTTCTTTAAAACCTTTATTCCATAAATCCTGAATTTCAGCCATAATACTTTGAGGTTCACGGCTGCGCTCACGACCACGGGTAAAAGGTACAACGCAGAACGTACACATATTATCGCATCCGCGGGTGATCGAAACCAAAGCTGTAATTCCGTTGCTCATTAAACGAACCGGCGAAATATCTCCGTAAGTTTCTTCTTTTGATAAAATTACATTAATAGCGTCTCGTCCTTCTTCAACTTCAGCCAATAAATTTGGAAGATCTTTATAAGCATCAGGACCAACAACAAGATCAACTATTTTTTCTTCTTCCAGAAACTGACTTTTTAAACGCTCGGCCATACAGCCCAAAACGCCCACTTTCATTTTCGGATTCGTGCGTTTTACAGCATTATATTTCTCTAAACGCTTACGAATAGTCTGCTCAGCCTTATCTCGAATAGAACAGGTGTTAACCAAAACCAAATCAGCTTCTTCTAAAACCGAAGTTGTATTATACCCTCCGTCAGATAAAATGGAAGCTACGACTTCACTGTCCGAAAAATTCATCGCACAGCCGTAACTTTCTATAAAAAGTTTTTTAGTATTCTCAGGTTTATTTTCTAAAACAAGACTTTCGCCCTGCTTGCTTTCTTCAATAATCTTTTCCATTGTAAAATTTCAAAGTGCAAAGATAGCGTAAATACGATCATATGACAAGATGGCAGAGGAGAAATTTTAGATTTTAGATTGCAGATTGAAAGAATCCCAGAAAAAAAGCTGTAGCTTTTTTTTACGTAAAATCTATCCCGAGGCTTGGGGACTAAAATCTAAAATCTAAAAGCACATTTAATAGGTCATAATCGATTAAAAGTTATACCTATATATATTATCGAGATTATTACAGATAAATCTGCAATTTTAAGTTTCATAATATCAAAATACTTCAAAAATTCATTAGCAAGGTTAATATTTAAAAAAAATAGATACTTTTGTTGCAGAAAAATAGAGCAATGGCAAAGAATTTAGTAATAGTGGAGTCACCTGCGAAGGCGAAAACGATCGAGAAATTTCTTGGGAGCGATTTTCAGGTGGAGTCAAGTTATGGTCACATAGCAGACTTACCATCCAAAGAAATAGGAGTAGATGTAGATAATGGTTTTAAACCTAAATATGAAGTTTCTCCGGATAAAAAAGCTTTGGTAAGTAAACTTAAGACACTATCTAAAAATGCCGAAATGGTTTGGTTAGCAAGCGATGAGGACCGCGAGGGAGAGGCTATTTCTTGGCACTTAGCGGAAGAGTTGAAATTAGATACTAAAAAAACCAAAAGAATTGTTTTTCACGAGATTACAAAATCTGCGATTCTAAAAGCGATCGACAATCCAAGAGAAATTGATTACAACTTAGTAAATGCGCAGCAAGCTAGAAGAGTATTAGACCGTTTAGTAGGTTACGAATTATCTCCAGTTTTATGGAGAAAAATTAAAGGCGGACTTTCTGCTGGTCGTGTACAATCTGTTTCTGTTCGTTTGATTGTAGAAAGAGAACGCGAAATCCAAAACTTTAATGCAGTTGCATCTTATTCTATAGTTGCAGAGTTTGTAAATGAAGCAGGAAAAGTTTTCAAGGCAAAACTGCCAAAAAATTTCAATACAAAAAAAGAAGCCGAAGATTTCTTAAATCAAAACATAGGTTCTAAATATAAGGTAGCCGATTTAGAAACTAAACCTACCAAAAAATCTCCAACATCTCCTTTTACAACGTCAACTCTTCAACAAGAGGCGGCAAGAAAATTGTATTTGCCAGTTGGAATCACAATGCAGCTAGCACAGCGTTTATACGAAGCCGGACTTATTACTTATATGAGAACTGACTCGGTAAATCTTTCGAAAGAAGCAATGGATGCTGCAGAAGCTGAAATCATAAAATCGTACGGAAAAGAATATTCAAAACCTCGCGTTTTTGCTAATAAAAACAAAGGAGCTCAAGAAGCGCACGAAGCAATTCGTCCGACTGATATGTCTCGTCACACGGTAAATATCGATCGTGATCAGGCTCGTTTATACGATTTGATCTGGAAAAGAACTCTGGCTTCTCAAATGAGCGATGCACAGTTGGAAAGAACAAACGTGAAAATTGAAGCAGATAATCACAGCGAAATTTTTACAGCTTCTGGAGAAGTTTTGCTTTTTGAAGGTTTCTTAAAAGTATATCTTGAAGGTCATGATGATGACGAAGAAGAGCAAGAAGGAATGCTTCCTGCATTAAAAGTAAACGAAAAATTAGCAAATAACTATATTACAGCTACAGAACGCTATTCAAGACCTCCGGCACGTTATACTGAGGCTTCCTTGGTGAAAAAACTAGAAGAACTTGGAATTGGTCGTCCTTCTACTTATGCACCTACAATTTCAACAATTATCAACAGAAATTATGTTGAAAAAGGAACACTTGAAGGTCAGGAGCGTAATTATACACAACTTACATTACAAAATAGTAAGGTAGGAGAAAAACTGCTGAAAGAAAATACAGGTTCTGATAAAGGAAAATTAGTTCCTACAGATATCGGAACTATTGTTACCGATTTCTTAGTCAAGAATTTCGGAAATATTTTAGATTATAATTTCACGGCAAAAGTAGAACAAGACTTTGACGAAATTGCTGAAGGAAATATCGACTGGGCTAAAATGATGCAGGAGTTTTACAACCAATTTCATCCAAATGTGAAAGAAGTTGAAGCAAATGCTGAACGCGAAAGCGGAGAAAGAATTTTAGGTAAAGATGCAGACGGAAGACAAGTATCTGTTCGTTTAGGAAAATTTGGACCAATGGCTCAAATTGGAGAAGCAGATGATGAGGATAAAAAGTTTGCCAGCTTAATGGCAGATCAAAATATTGGAAACATTACACTTGAAGAAGCTCTAAATTTATTTTTGCTTCCAAAGAGTTTAGGTGAATATAAAGGAGAAGAAGTAGAAGTGAGCAACGGTCGTTATGGGCCATATGTTCGTCACGGAAGTGTTTTTATATCGCTGCCAAGAGGAGAAGATCCATTAAGTGTTTCTAAAGAAAGAGCGAAAGAATTAATCGACGAAAAAGCACTTGCAGATGCGCCGATTGCTGTTTATAAAGGAGAAGCAGTTCAAAAAGGAGTGGGGCGTTTTGGTCCATTCATTAAATGGAACGGTCTTTTTGTAAATGTGAATAAGAAATACAATTTTGATAATTTATCGCAGTCAGATGTTGAAGAACTTATTGAAGAAAAACTTCAGAAAAACATCGATAAAGTTATTCATAATTGGGAAGATGAGGGAATTGTAGTAGAAAAAGCCCGTTGGGGACGTTCTGTAATTCTAAAAGGAAAAATCAAAATTGAATTGAGTAAAGATGTTGATGCGTCGCAATTAACATTGGCACAGGTTCAAGAAATGATTGCAGCGAAAACACCTGCAAAGAAAGCACCTGCAAAGAAAGCACCTGCAAAGAAAACTGCAGCTACAAAAACAACTGCTAAAAAAGCACCAGCTAAAAAAACAGCTGCTAAAAAGAAATAAATATAGATGGAATTTGATTTTCTAGAACCAGTTAATGATGCGATTGTAAAATTCGTCAGCGCGCTGTCTTCACAAGAGCTTGGGAGTAAAGTTGTCTTTCACACCCAAGATCAGTTTCCTGATATTGAAAAAATTAATATAGCCATAGTAGGTGTTTTAGAAGATCGTACAAATATTAACATGGTTAATGAAGTAAATCTTTCTGCTG
The DNA here is from genome assembly GCF_003312915.1 of Flavobacterium fluviale. Taxonomy (NCBI): domain Bacteria; kingdom Pseudomonadati; phylum Bacteroidota; class Flavobacteriia; order Flavobacteriales; family Flavobacteriaceae; genus Flavobacterium; species Flavobacterium fluviale. Next base: position 1,934,660 of record NZ_CP030261.1, read on the forward strand.
TACGTAAAAAGCTATATGGTATGTTTCCGGGTAACTGGGATGCGTCAATTGCAGATTTAGGAGATATACTTGCTGGAGACTCAGTAGAGGATACTTACTTTGCAGTGAAGAAAGTTACAGCTGCTTTAATAAAGAATAAAGTGATTCCTATAGTCCTGGGAGGTTCTCAAGATTTAACGTATGCTTTGTATCGTGCTTATGACGATTTAGAGCAAATGGTTAACTTGGTTGCTGTTGATAATAAGTTTGATTTTGGAAAGGAAAATGAATCAGTATCAGCTAATTCGTACCTGACGAAAATTATTATTGATGAACCAAATAACCTTTTTAATTATTGTAATATAGGATATCAGACCTATTATAATTCTCAAGAAGAAATTGATTTAATCGAAAAGTTATTTTTTGATGCATATCGTCTGGGAGAAATTTCAAATAAAATAACTTTAGCAGAACCGGTTTTTAGAGATGCAGACTTAGTTAGTATCGACTTGAATTCTGTAAAGTCTTCTGCTTCAGGAAATACAGTTACTTTTGAGCCGAATGGATTTAACGGAAAAGAAATCTGTTCATTGGCAAGATATGCAGGAATCAGTGATAAAGTATCTTCTTTTGGAATCTTCAATCACAATAGTACAATGGCAGAATCGGTAATTATTTCTCAAATTGTATGGTATTTTATTGAAGGTTATCATTATCGTTCAAAAGAGTATCCATTTGGAAGCCGTGCCAATTATTTAAAATATATCGTGCCTCTTGAAGACGAAGAATTGATTTTCTATAAAAGTGATAAAACAGATCGCTGGTGGATCGAAATTCCATTCGAATCTAATGGCAGCAATAAATTAAAAAGAAATACGTTATTACCCTGTTCTTATGACGAATATTTGTCAGCTTGCAATCAAGAATTGCCAGAAAGATGGTGGAAAGCACAGCGAAAAAACGCTTTGTAACGAGAAAATTTAAGCAAAATCTTAAATTTAAAAAAATAATTAAAAAAAGTTAAAATAAATTAGTAAGAATATTGTTATAAATCATAAAAATTAACGTTTTACATCGATTTTAAGAGACAGTTTATCGATAAAATATTTTTTTTTTATTTTATTTAACATTATTTTTGAACGGTAAAATAAATTTCGCAAGTAGTATTGTTTTTTAGATAAATAATAAATACGTTTACGGACTTTTAATAATGAATAGATAATCCCAAATTTATATGAAGAAGTTTATTGCATTTGCAGCAATGTTAACACTAGTAATTGGCTGTGGTAAGTCAGGAGACAAAGGTGAATTAGTTGGTGTTACAGGAGGGAAATGGCATCCCGAGAAGCCTTATGGAATGACATTAGTTCCGGGTGGATCTTTTATTATGGGTAAATCAGATGCTGATTTAGCTAACGTAGAAGATGCCCCAACTAAAACTGTAACTGTTCGTTCATTTTATATGGATGAAACTGAAATTACAAATAGTGAGTACCGCCAATTCGTAGAGTGGGTAAAAGATTCTACAATGAGAGTTCGTTTAGCAATTTTAGCTGATGAAACAGGACAGAAAGCTACTGATGGTAAAGGTTCAAAAGGCGGAAGTATTGCTGATTATGCTTTCAATGATTCTGATCCAGAAAAAATGACAGCTTATGATAAATATATGTACGATAACTATTATAGTGTTGGTACAAAAGATGATCCATATGCTGGAAGAAAATTAAACAGAAAAGTTAAGTTAATTAAAGATACAAAAGCTTATCCAGATGAGTATTATGCTGAAGTAATGGATTCTATGTATTTACCAATTGAAGAATCATATAATGGTTTAAGAACAATTGATGTAAATAAATTGAAATTCCGTTATTCTTGGATGGATATTCAAGCTGCTGCAAAAGCTAAAGTTGGAAAAAGAAGTGACTTCGTAAAAACAGAGCAGGTAAGTGTATATCCTGATACTGCAGTTTGGATTAAAGATTTCGCTTACTCCTATAATGAGCCAATGCATAACGATTATTTCTGGCATAAAGCTTATGGAGAATATCCTGTAGTTGGTGTTACTTGGAAACAAGCAAAAGCATTTTGTGCTTGGAGAACACTAAACAAAAACAGTTATATTAAATCTAAGAAAAAAGGGCGTGACTTAGTAAATGCTTTCAGGTTGCCAACTGAAGCAGAATGGGAGTACGCTGCAAGAGGTGGTCTGGAATCTGCTACTTATCCTTGGGGAGGTCCTTACACTAAAAGTGATAGAGGTTGTTTCTTAGCAAACTTCAAACCAAGCAGAGGAGATTATGCTGCTGATGAAGCATTATATACTGTTGAAGCTAAATCTTACGATGTAAACGGTTACGGATTATATAACATGGCAGGAAACGTTTCAGAATGGACTGACTCAGCTTACAATCCTAATGCTTACGAGTATGTTTCAACAATGAATCCAAACGTAATTGATGGTAAAAATCAAAGAAAAGTGGTTCGTGGAGGTTCTTGGAAAGATGTTGCTTACTTCTTACAAGTTAGTACTCGTGATCACGAATATGCTGATTCAGCTAGAAGTTATATCGGATTTAGAACTGTACAAGATTACATGGGAACTCAAGTAACTGGAAGCTCTAACAAAAGAAAGTAATTTATAATTTTATCAATATCCAACAAATCTATTTAAATTAAAACCTAAAAAAAAGTATTATGGCATTATTAAGTAAAAAAGCAATGAATTTCGCTTATGGTATGGGAGCGGCAGTGGTAATCGTTGGAGCTTTATTCAAAATTACTCACTTTGAAATTGGACCATTAACAGGAACAGTTATGCTTTCAGTAGGATTAGTTACTGAGGCGTTAATCTTTGCACTTTCTGCTTTCGAACCTGTTGAAGACGAGTTAGACTGGACTCTTGTTTACCCTGAATTAGCTAACGGACAAGCTAGAAAAAAAGAGGTTAAAGTTGAAGCTCCAACAGAAGCTCAAGGATTATTATCTCAAAAATTAGACACATTATTAAAAGAAGCTAAAATTGACGGTGAATTAATGTCAAGTTTAGGAAACAGCATCAAAAACTTCGAATCTGCTGCTAAAGGAATTGCTCCAACTGTAGATTCAATTGCAGGACAAAAGAAATATTCTGAAGAATTATCTGTTGCTGCAGCTCAAATGGAATCATTAAACAGCTTATATAAAGTTCAGTTAGAAAGCGCTTCTAGAAACGCTGAAGCTAACAAAGAAATCGCTGAAAACGCTTCTAAATTAAAAGAGCAAATGGCATCTATGACTGCTAATATTGCCTCTTTAAACAGTGTTTACGGTGGTATGCTTTCTGCAATGAGTAACAAAGGATAATTAGTTTTTAACTAATATTAAATTTATTAATAAAGAACTAATTAGAAAAAAATGGCAGGAGGAAAATTAACCCCTAGACAGAAGATGATTAACCTGATGTATCTGGTTTTCATCGCAATGTTAGCAATGAACGTATCAAAAGAAGTTATCTCTGCTTTTGGTTTGATGAACGAAAAATTTGAAAGTGCAAATACAAGTTCAACTGAAACAAATGCAGGTTTATTAACATCTTTGGATCAAAAAGCAGCTGAAGCAAAAGGAGAATTTGCTATTGCTGCAGTTACTGCTCACAAAGTTGAAACAATTACAAAAGATTTTTATGATTATATAGCTACTCTAAAAGCGCAAGCTGTTAAAGGTTTTGAAGTTGAAAAAGAAACTGGAAAACTTCCTTACGAAGCAATGGATAGAGGAGATAATATCGACGACTGGTTTACAGGAGACGGTTACACTAAAAAAGGTAACGAAATTATCGCTAAAATCGAAAAATACAAAGCTGATATTAAAGGTGCTTTAGGTACAGATAAAAAATACGCAGCAATTATTTCTGAGGTTGAAAAGAAATTTGATGTTTCTGATGTTAAGAACAAAGATGGTATCAAAGAAAAATATTTGGCTTATCACTTCAAAGGATTCCCTGCAATTGCATCTGCTGCAAAACTTTCAACTTGGCAAAATGATGTTAAAAAAGTGGAAACTGATGTTTACAACAGTGCTTTAGGAAAAGCTGCGGTTGCTGCTGCTTCTTACAGTAATTACCAAGCAATTGTTGTTTTAGACAAAAATGCTTATTTCCAAGGTGAAAAAGTTACTGGTAAAGTTGTTTTAGGTCGTTATGACGAAAATACTAAACCTACTTCATTCCAAGGTCCTGGACAAATCGTAAACGGACAAGCTGTTATCTCTTTAACTGCTGGTGGAGTTGGAGAACAAGATATCAACGGACAATTTACTTTCTTAGAAGATGGTAAAAACATTCCATTGAAATTCTCTGGAAAATATGTTGTAGTTCCAAGACCAAACTCTGCTACAATTTCTGCAGATAAAATGAATGTTGTATATAGAGGAGTTGTTAATCCAATCTCTGTATCATTCGCTGGTGTTGACGCTAACAAAATTGTTGCTAGTGCTCCAGGATTAGCTTCTGCTGGAAAACCAGGAAAATATAACATGAGCCCAGGTCAAGGTACTGAAACTACAATTTCTGTAACTGGTACATTACCAAACGGTGATAAAGTAACAGACAAGAAAACATTCAGAATTAAAGGTATTCCTGGTCCAACAGGAACAATTAGAGGAGAAATGGGTGTTGTAAAAGGACCTAAATCTAACTTAGAAGTTGCTACTATTGGAGCTAAACTTCTTGATTTTGATTTTGAAGTTGGTTTAGATGTTGTTGGATTCAATATGAAAATTGCTGGACAGCCTACAGTTGTTGTTTCAGGAAACAAAATGAATGCACAATGTAAACAAGTACTTTCAAGAGCAGGTAAAGGAGACCAAGTTACTATTTCTGAAATTAAAACTAAATTAGTTGGTGCTGGTAGTTACTTATTACCAAGAACTGCTCCAGTAATTTACGAAATACAATAATAAAGTAGTGCAAACTACGTTCAATATCTTATAATGATACCACGATGAAAGTAAGAAATTTTTTAATAGCAGTTGTTTCTATCGCTGGAGGTTTTGCTTCTAATGCGCAATCTAATTTGCTTAACGCAAAAACACCTGATCAGATTGGACTTAAAACTCCTGCTCAACTTATATCTGACAATGATAAGCCTTTAGCTTATGGTTATGTAGATGATAGAGATATTTTGATGGGAAAAACTACTTGGGAAATCATTGATTTAAATGAAAAAATCAATTTTCCATTATACTTTCCTGTAGATACAGCTAATATTGGTGCAAATAGACGTTCTCTTTACGATGTTTTGACTAAAGCTATTAAAGGTGGAAAAGTAACTGAAGTTTATACCGATAGTTATTTTAATACTAAAAAATCTATGAAAGACATCGAAGGATCTTTATCTCGTATTGATACAACAGATGCAGGTAGAGAGTTAATTAACCAATATCCAGACGACTACAAATCACGTGTAGTGAAGAAAAAAGTAGTAACTGGAAAAGGTAAAAACAAAAGTGTTTCTTATGTAGAAGAAACAGTTGGACCAACAAGAACTGTTCCTGCTGAATACATTTTGAAACAAGATCTTACTGCTGCAGATGTTACTCAGTATAAAATTAAAGGGTACTGGTATTTTGATAAACGTCAAAGTGAATTGAAATATCGTTTACTTGGAATTTGTCCAGTAACTCCAGACGTTTATACAATGAATAGTGATGAAAAGGATTATATTGAGTTGTTTTGGGTATTCTTCCCAAATGCAAGAGAAGCACTGCATGAAGCAAAAGCTTTTAATGACAACAACTCAGCTCTTCCAATTTCATTTGATCAGATTTTAAATTCAAGACGTTTTAATGCTGTTGTATACAAAGAAGAGAATCTTTATGGAGATAGAGCTATTAGCGATTACATGAAAGACAATGCTCAAAATCAATTGTTAGAATCTGAAAGAGTGAAAGAAAAAATTCGCAATTTCGAACAAGATATGTGGAACTACTAAGTTGATACATAACATTATAATTAAAAAACTCTTACTACATTTGTAGTAAGAGTTTTTTTTTGCGGATAAATAAAGGTAATTTTTAAGTTGTAACATTAAGACTTAAACTCTATAAAATTATTTATGTAGGAAAAATAACAATATTTATGATAAAATTTCGTTTAATGTCTTGTAATAATTATGATGATGAAAATAAGAAATTTTTTAATAGCTATTGTTTCCCTTATCGGAAGCTTAGCTTCTACGGCACAGTCTAACCTGCTTAATGCCAAAACCGCTGATCAAATTGGAATTAAGACACCAGCGCAAATGATATCTGATAATGATAAGCCTTTAGCTTATGGTTATGTTGATGATCGAGATATCTTAATGGGGAAAACTACTTGGGAAATTATTGATTTGAATGAAAAAATTAATTTTCCATTATATTTTCCTGTAGATACTGCTAATATTGGTCCAGACAGACGCTCTCTTTATGATGTTTTAACGAAAGCAATCAAGAATGGCAGGATAACGGAGGTATATGCTGATAGTTATTTTAATACTAAAAAATCGCTTAAAGATATTGAAGGAGCGTTATCACGTGTAGATACGACAGATGGAGGTAGAGAGCTTATTAATCAATATCCTGATGATTATAGAAGTCGTGTTGTTAAGAAGAAAATTGTCACGGGCACAGGGAAAAATAAAAAAGTGACTTACGAAGATCAAACAGTCGGACCTACAAGAACTGTTCCAGCCGAATATATTTTAAGACAGGATCTTACGTCAGCAGATGTTAGTCAGTATAAAATTAAGGGATTTTGGTATTTTGATAAGCGTCAAAGTGAATTGAAATATCGCTTGCTAGGAATTTGCCCTGTAACTCCTGATGTTTACACAATGAATAGCGATGAGAAAGATTACATCGAGTTGTTTTGGGTATTCTTTCCAAATGCTCGAGAGGTATTGCATGAAGCAAAAGCTTTTAACGATCAAAATTCTGCACTTCCAATTTCGTTTGATCAAATATTGAACTCGCGAAGATTTAATGCGGTTATTTATAAAGAAGAGAATATGTACGGAGATCGCGAAATTAAAGATTATATTCGAGATGATGCCCAAAGTCAGTTATTAGAATCGGAAAGAGTAAAAGAGAAAATTCGGAATTTTGAACAAGATATGTGGAATTACTAAGTTCTGAAATTACATTATAAGAAAAACTCTTGTTACCTTTGTAATAAGAGTTTTTTATCTTTATCAATACACTTGCAAATGCTTGATTATTTAATCGTCGGATCTGGACTGGCTGGAATTTCTTTCGCCGAAATTGCACTTAAAAACAATAAAACTATTTTGGTTTTGGATAATAAATCCCAGAATTCATCACGAGTGGCGGGTGGTTTATATAATCCTGTTATTTTAAAGCGTTTTAGCGAGGTTTGGAAAGCACAAGAGCAGCTAGCTTTGATGAATGAGTTTTACGATCAGATTGAAGATAAATTAAAAGAGAAATTCAATTTTAAAATGCCGGTTCTCAGAAAGTTCTTTTCAATCGAAGAACAAAACAACTGGTTTGCTGCTTCTGATAAAATAAACTTGGCACCTTTCCTGTCTACCAAATTAATTACTACGAAATATAATAGTATTGATTCTCCCTTTGATTATGGAGAGGTTTTACATACAGGTTATGTTAAGACTGCTTTATTATTAGATAGTTATAGAGAATATTTGCTTCAGAATAATTTGCTCATAGACGATTCTTTTCACAGCAGTTTCTTGGAGTTTTTGGAATCTGGAATTCAGTATAAAAATATCAAAGCACGTCATATTATTTTTGCAGAAGGTTTCGGAATGCATAAAAATCCTTATTTTAATTATCTGCCTCTCGATGGTACCAAAGGCGAATTATTTATTATAAGAGCGCCAAAGTTAAACATTGATGTAATTGTAAATACCAGTGTTTTTATTTTGCCGCTTGGTGGAAATTTGTTCAAAGTTGGAGCAACTTACAATTGGAAGGATAAAACAGACACGCCTACAGAAGAAGGTAAACAAGAACTTTTAGACCGCATCAAAGAAATTATAACCTGCGATTTTGAAATAATAAAGCACTTTGGCGGTGTACGTCCAACAGTTTCGGATAGGAGACCACTTTTGGGAACTCATGAAGTTTATAAGTCACTCCATATTCTAAACGGACTAGGGACACGTGGCGTAATGCTGGGTCCGGCAATGGCCAAAGCTTTATACGATCATATCGAAAACAATATTCCCTTAGACCGCGAAGCAGATATTAAGCGATTCCACAAAAGATATTTAAAAAGTATTATTTCCGACCGGCATTAGGATCATAAGAAACAAACATATTTATATATAAGTTTCTGGAAAGGCGCAGTACAAAAGGAAATAAAACCACTAAAGTCAAAATAATTGCTACAAAAGATTGTTCGATTGTTGCTCCAAAAAAGACAAAAGAAACAATAAAAGCTGCAATTCCTACCCCCACATTTAATCCGTAACTTACATACATTGCGCCATAAAAAAATGAAGGTTCAATTTGGTATTTAAAACCGCAATGACCGCAATTCTCATTCATCTTTAAAACTTTAGTTAAATGAAGCGGATTCTTGTCTTCATACATGCTTTCATTTTGGCATTTTGGACAACTTCCAGTTACAATACTATTTAGCTTTGATCCTTTTTTCAACATTTTTATTATTATTATTGAGTGTAAAATGACGGTTCAATTGAAGATTAATGAGGTATTAAAATTCTTTATTTATTCACCATTTATTAAAATGTAAAGATAGTTAATATGATTGTCTTTTTTTACTTTTCGTTGCTGGATCATTTAAATGCTCTTTTTGATGATTTGCAAGTATAAAATAAAGTTTTTTTAATTATGATATAAAATTATTCTGTTTTTGTTGATAAATATTTTCATTTTTACGGAATCCCTCATTATTCAATGGTCTTCTTTTTTGTATTATTGTACAGGTTAATTTTTTAATATAAAATATTATAATGGCAATAAATTTACAAAAAGGGCAAAAAATTGATATCGGATTGTCTAATATTACTGTTGGTTTAGGTTGGGATCCTAATGAGGGCACAGGACATGATTTTGATCTAGATGCGTCGGCAATAATGATAAATGCAAATCGAAAACTTTTAGGAGAGAGCTATTTTGTCTTTTATAATAATTTATCATCTCCAGACGGTGCTTTACTGCATACGGGTGATGATCCTACAGGAGGAAATAGTGACGGTGACGATGATGAGGCTATAAAAGTGGACTTAAGTAAAATTGACCCAGCTGTAGAAGAAATTCTTTTTGTAGTTACAATTGAGGATTTTGAACGCAGAAAACAAAATTTTGGACAAGTTAGGAATTCATATATCAGAATTGTTGATGATTCTAACGGGCAGGAAATTGCTAAGTATGAGCTGGGAGAAGATTTTTCTATAGAAACAGGTGTTGAATTTGGAAGATTGTATAAAAGAAATGGCAATTGGAAATTTGAAGCTTCTGGAATTGGTTACAGAGCCGATTTAAGTTATTTTCTAGAAAAATATTATTCTGGAGAAATAATAAAATAACTAAAAGTTTCGCCTTTGTAAAAAAGTAATTTCGACGAGAATTACTTTATGATTTTAATTTTAAACGCAGACTTTTGAAAATAAATTATGAAAATTACAGCCATCTTTCGTTTGATTTGTGGCTTACATTAATAAAATCGCATCCAGAATTTAAGCAGAAAAGAAATTTATTGTTTAGAGATTTTTTTGAGATTGAACATGGAATCGAGAAAGTAAATGAAGTGATTCGATATTACGATGTTTTATGCAATAATATTAATGAAAAAACCGGATTAAATATAGATACGTACGAAATTTATTACTTAATTTTGAGCGCTCTTAATGTTGATTTAAATAAAAATGGAACAGATCGCTTTCTACAATTCTATGGTCATACAGAAGAATTGTTCTTAGAATATAAACCGGTTTTAATTTATTCTGACATCGAAAAAGTATTCAAAAAAGTAACAGATGAAGGGAAGTCTATAAATATTTTAAGTAACACAGCATTCATTAAAGGAAATACTTTGCGAAAAGTACTAGAATATTATAACCTGGCAGAATATTTTAAGTTTCAGATTTATTCTGATGAAGTAGGATTTTCAAAGCCAAATACTGAAATTTTTCAGTTAGTATTTGACGAAGTAAGTAAATATAAAACCATAGAAAAAAAAGATGTTTTGCATGTTGGTGATAATAGTATTGCTGATTATGATGGAGCCACAAAATTTGGTTTTAACGCACATCTATTAAAAATATAAAAGTGAATAAAAGTTACAGTTTACATAAAATTACTGATGAAAAAATCTGTCCTTTTAAAGAAGCAGAATACAGCAGATTTAAGTTTGGAGATAAGTTTTATGCAGAGAAATTTGCTGAAGACCTCTTCGACGGCTTTGTTGATCAACACAGAGATTTAATTTTATCTGATAGAGAAATAGTTATTCTGCCGAGTCCTTATTTATCCATTCCAACAGCATCCAACTTTTTATGCTACTATTTTAAAAAAGAGCTGAATAGTTTTTTGTTTAAAAATGGAAAAAAAGCTTGTATTGAATCTAAGATTTACAGAAACCAAACCTATGTAACAGATTACGGAAATTTAGATTTTGAACAAAGAGTAAAATTAATATCGAATGATACCTATTATATCGATCGTAATTTTATTGAAGGCAAATTATGCATTTTTGTAGATGACATTAAAATAACAGGAAGTCATGAGCATACTGTCAATAAAATATTAAATCAATACGAAGTACAAGGCGATTTTCTGTTTGTTTATTATGCAGAATTAGTCAATAAAGAGGTTCATCCAAAAATAGAAAATCATTACAATTATTTTGCTGTAAAAAACGTAGAAGATATTGTGTCTATTGTAAACAGCGAAGATTTTCAATACAATACAAGAATTGTAAAGTACATATTAAGTCTCGAAAATAAGCAGTTTGCGTACTTAATATCGAACATTTCCAGAAAAAAAAGCAATGAGTTATTTCATCTCGCAATAAGTAATAATTATCATCACATTTTAGAATACAAAAACAATATTAACGTAATAAAAATAGATTAGATTATGGCCATTAATTTGCAGAAAGGACAAAGAGAAAATATTAATGCACCAAAATTTACCATTGGTTTAGGATGGGATACAAACATTAGCAGCACAGGTACTAGTTTCGATCTTGATGCCTCAGCTTTTATTGTAGGTGCAAATGGAAAAATATTATCTGATGCTCATTTTATCTTTTATAATAATCTAAAAGCTCCAGACGAATCGGTTATTCATACAGGAGATAATTTAACAGGAGATGGAGATGGAGATGATGAACAAATCAAAATCGATCTAACTAAAATTGACAGTGCTGTAAAAGAAATCTGTATCGTTGTTACTATTCATGATGCTCAAGACAGAAAACAGAATTTTGGACAAGTGCGTAATTCATTCATTCGTATTGTAGATGATTCTAATAATACTGAAATGGTTAAGTATGAATTAGAAGAGGATTTCTCAATTGAAACTGCAGTTGAATTTGGAAGAATTTACAATAAAGACGGACAATGGAAATTTGAAGCAATGGGTGTGGGAATGAAAGGCGGATTAGAGGATTATTTAAATAAATATAACTAAGATATGGCAATTAATTTAGAAAAAGGACAACGTATTAATCTTGAAAAAAGTAACGGTTCAAAGCTGGTAAACATCTGTGTTGGTGTGAATTGGGGAGCAATCGAAAAAAAAGGATTTTTTGGCAGTAAAAAAGAAGCAGTAGATTTAGATGCAAGCTGTGCCGTTTACGATGACAAAAAAAATCATATTGATTCGGTAAACTTTAGAAAATTAATTTCTAGTGACCGTGCTATTAAACATAGCGGGGACGATTTAACGGGAGATTTAAATGGTGATGACGGATTAGATAATGAAGTTATTACGTTAGATTTTTCTCAATTAACACCTGCTGCAAGTTATGTTGCGTTTTTTATAAATAGTTTTAGAGGCCAGGATTTTAAAGATATTCCTTTTGCATCTATTAGAATTTACGAAGGAACTCCAACGAGGGTAAGTCAAGAATTTGCTCGTTATGATATTGCAAACGATGCTTCTTTTGCAGGAAATGTATCGATGGTTTTAGGCGTTTTTTATAAAAGAAACGACGAATGGAAATTTAACGCAGTTGGAGTACCAACAAACGATAAAAAACTAGAACAAACTATTGTTACGATTCAAGAGAATCACCTATAAAATCATGGAAAACCAATTAGTTACTCAGGAGAATTCTGCTTTAATTGATAAAGATGGAAATGTGAACTTGGCTTCAATTACAGAAGCAGAAGTAAACAGCTATAAAAGCATTTCAAATCAATTAAATGAAAATGATGCCAATTCAATCTTGAATTATGGTGCAGAAATTCAAAATTCTATAGCTAAACAAAGTGATAATTTCTTAACGAATGTAAGAACTTACAATTCAGGAGAAGTAGGCTCTTTGATTAATGATTTATTGACAGAATTAAATTATGTAGATGTTGATCAATTAGATCAAGGTCCGTTTAAAAGATTTTTGTCAAAAATTCCATTGCTTAATAAGTTTATTATAGATGTAAAAAAATTATTCCAAGAATACGACAGAATTACTGTAAACATTGATAAAATCAGTAATAAAGTTAAGGCAGGAATGATTAATTCTGTAAAAGACAACAGTGCTCTTCAAACAATGTTTGATGGGAATGTGAATCTTATTAAAGAAATGGAAAAACACATCATTGCAGGACAAATTCGTTTTAAAGAATTGAACGAAGAACTTGCAGTAATGGAAGGTAATAGTGCACAATATCAGGATTATCAAATTTCTGATAAAAGAACTTTCATTAATCGTCTAGACAAGCGTCTTGCCGATATGAAAATTGTACGTTTTATTATGCTTCAGTCTTTAGCGCAAATTAGAGTTGTACAAAATAACAATACCTCTATTGCCGAAAAAGCACAGTCTATCCTGACGACAACAATGCCAGTTTGGAAAAATCAGCTGACATTGGCGGTTGCTTTACAGAGACAAAAGCAAAATATTGAAGTACAAAGAAGAGTGTCAGAAACGACAAATACTATTTTACAGAAAAATGCAGAAATGCTGAAACAAAACAGTATTGAGGTTGCTAAAGAAAACGAGAATACTATCGTTTCTCTCGAAACTCTTAAAATGACGACGAAATCTTTGATTGATACTTTGACAGAAGTAAAACAAATTCACGAGCAGGGTACAGAAACCAGAAGACAGCTTGATGCTGGTTTACAAAGTCTTGAACAAGAATTGAAAAAAGGTGTTATAAGCTAAATATAAGAGTAAAATATTTGTAAAAACTAATGCAGGAGGAAGAGGAAAGATATCTTCAAATAATAAAAGAAAGCAACAGAAAGCTTGTGATTTTAGAATTGTTATCCAATTTCTTTAATCACAAGGATCTTGTTGGAGTATTGGTAAGGACAAAAATCATTCACACACTCTTTCAAAACAATAGAATACTGGATATTAATAAACTGGAATTATTTCATATTCAGTATACAAATAGTCTTATTGATTTATTTCAAAAAATTAAAAAATCAAAAGAACAGCAGTACGTTTTAATTTCGGATGAGATTTATATTAATGATGATATTCTGTCGAAATTAAAATTAGAGATGGGAGAGACAAAGCTGGCAAAACAAATGCAGCTGCACGCTCAGAATATGTCAAAAAAGATACAAGAACTCTATCAGTTATTCGTAACAGAAAATGATGTTTTTTTTAATTGGAATGATTTATTAACATTCTCTCAAAGTGTTCAGGCTGAGTATTACAGAGAAATAACAATTGATCAGTACGAAAAGCTTTCGCAGTTTAATAAAAGCGTTTACGAAAATGAATATGCTAAATTCGAAAGGAAACTTTTAGGACGTTTAAATATCCTGAATTTTAAAATTAAGTTTTCCTGCGGTTTAGTTTGTAATAATGAAATTATTGAGGTTTATGAGTTTAGGGATTCTAATGATAAGTTTGTTTTTGTAGCAAACGAAAAAGCATTTTATTTTCTAAATGAAGAAGCAGTTAAAGGAATCGATATTTCAAAAAATGATTCTTCTAAAAAAACAATTGTAAAAAGCCTTAAAAATAAAAATGCTGAGTTGAAAAATGAGCTTAGCACAATAAAAACAACTCTGCCCGAAAGTGTGCTGGAGGTGTTAAATGAATATCTTGAAAAAATTTCGTCTGTAGATTTTCTGGATGAATTACAGAATGTTGATGAACAGACCAATATTTTAAAAACAATGTTGAATATTAATATTAATTAAACAATAAAATGGCAATTAATTTAGAGAAAGGACAAAGACAAAGTATCGATGCTCCAAAATTTACTGTAGGATTAGGATGGGATAGTAATTCAAGCAGCACAGGGTCAAGTTTTGATTTGGATGCTTCAGTTTTTTTAGTTGGTGCAAATGGAAAAATTCCAAATGACAATCATTTTATTTATTACAATAATTTAAAATCTCCAGATCAGGCAGTTACTCACGCAGGTGACAATTTAACGGGAGATGGCGACGGCGACGATGAAAAAATTTACATCGACTTGTCTAAAATTTCTCCAGACGTTTATGAAATCTGTTTTGTGGTTACAATTCATCATGCAGATACAAAAAGACAAAACTTCGGTCAAATCAGAAATTCATTTATCAGAATTTTGGATCAGTCTAATGTAGAGTTGGTTAAGTATGAACTTGATGAAGATTTTTCTATAGAAACGGCGGTTGAATTTGGAAGAATTTACAAAAGAAATGACGAATGGAAATTTGAAGCTGTTGGTATCGGAATGAAAGGCGGTTTACAAGATTACTTAAATAAATATAATTAATTTAAAAAACATTAACTCAAAATGGCAATTAACTTAACCAAAGGTCAAAAAATTGATTTAAGAAAAACGAGTGGGGAAACTTTAACAAACTTCTGTGTTGGAGTAAATTGGGGAGCAATCGAAACGAAAGGCTTTTTAGGATTATCAAAAAATGTAGTAGATATCGATTTAGATTTAAGCTGCGTATTGATCGATGATCAAAATAAACTTTGCGATCACTTATATTCTCCTTTGTATAGAGTGGAAGTTTTACAACAATTTGGTTTACCAAAAGGTAAATTAGTTAGTGTTGACGGAGCTTTAAAGCATACTGGTGATGATCTTGCAGGAGATACTGGCGGGGATGACGGATTAGATAATGAAATTATCACAGTTGACCTTTCTAAAGTTGATGCAAAAGTGAATCAAATATTTTTCTTTTTGAATAATGCAGGAAAAGAAGATTTTTCTCAAATTCCATATGCAAAAATCAGAATGTATGAAGGAACTCCAACAAGAGTAGTTTCTGAATTTGCTTCGTATAATGTAGCCGCAGACCGTCAATACGTAAATAAGCGTTCAATCATTATGGGGAAATTGTACAAACGTAACGGAGAATGGAAATTCAGTGCAATTGGTGATCCAACAGATGATACGTTTTTAGGACAAACTATTCACAAAATCGTTCAGTCTTACCTATAATGCAAATCAAAAATATCGAAGGACTAAGAGTTTCTCAGGTAAGAGACCTAGTCGATCAAGGCGGGAAGTTTGTGATCTTTCCGTACACCATTTCATTTGTTATAATGACTTTAAAAAGAAGCTCTGATATCTATTTTATCAGACCTGATGAAAATACTTTCAAGTATTCTTATGGATATGTTTTATTAAATTTCTTTATCGGATGGTGGGGATTTCCATGGGGACCAATTTATACAATTGGCTCATTTTATCATCATATAGTAGGAGGTAAAGACCTTACTCAATTAGTAATGAGTGAATTGATACAAAATGATCCTGAAGCTAATACAAGTACTTATAATATTGGTGGAGTTGAAAGCTCTAATCAGGCTAGTAATGCCTCTGAAACACCAACTTATAATATCCCTGTTTAAATAAATTATACCATGAGAAGACTGCCTGTTTACTTACTATTAGATACATCTGGTTCAATGACTGGTGAGCCCATCGAAGCTGTTAAAAACGGCGTGCAGATGATGATTAGTTCACTTCGTCAAAATCCACAAGCTATTGAAACTGCTTTTTTGAGTGTGATTACTTTTGACAGTACTGCACAGCAAATTATTCCGTTGACGGATTTAGCCTCTTTTCAAATGGTTGATTTAAAAGCAACTGGAGTAACTGCTCTAGGCGAAGCTTTAAAATTAACTGCACAGAAAATAGAAACTGAAGTTGCAAAAACAACAACAGAGCAAAAAGGTGACTGGAAACCATTAGTTTTTATTATGACCGATGGAATTCCGACAGATAACTGGGAAAGCGGTCTTGCAGAATTTAAAAAAGTAAAAACAGCTTTTACTGTTGCATGCGCTGCAGGGGGCGGAGCAGATACCAGTGTGTTGAAACAAATAACAGATACTGTTGTGAGTCTGGAGAATGCAGACAGTTCAAGTATTGGAAAGTTTTTTCAATGGGTAACAGCTTCAATTGGTGTAACATCTACAAAAATTGAAGATTCAGGCAGAGAATTTACAAATGTAAAAGAATTACCTCCGCCGCCATCTGAACTAAACATTGTAGTTTAAGTTTAGGGAAGGCGGAGTTTATAATACCGTTTTAATAATAGTTCGGTAATTTATTGTTTACTAGTTTTTATAAATCATTATGAGAAGACTACCAGTATATTTTTTGCTAGATACTTCAGGTTCAATGTATGGAGAACCGATTCAAGCGTTGAATAATGCTTTAAGCGGTATGATTAACACATTGCGTTCAGATGCTCAGGCTCTCGATTCGCTTTGGATTAGTATTATAACTTACGATCGAGAAGTAAAAGAAATTGTTCCTTTGACAGAATTGGTTCATTTTCAGCTTCCCGAAATAACTTGTCCACAAAGTGGTCCAACCAATACAGGTGCAGGATTAGATTTTGTAATTCAGAAAGTGAAAACTGAGGTTATAAAAGGATCTGAAACAATAAAAGGCGACTGGAAACCATTATTATTTGTTTTTACTGATGGAAAACCATCAGATATTCAATTCTACAGAGAAAAAATTCAAGAAATAAAAGCCTTAAATTTTGGTGCAGTTGTAGGTTGCGCGGCCGGACATATGGCAAACGACAGCATTCTTAAAGAACTTACAGACAATGTAGTGCATTTAGATTCTGCTGATAGTTCTACTTTGAAGCAATTTTTTAAATGGGTTTCTGAAACCATCGAACAAGGAAATAAAAGTCAGGGAACGGGAGAAAGTGTAACCCTGCCGCCACCGCCAAGCGAAATAACAGTTGTGGTTTAATCTAAAAAATGCTTGATATGTTATTTACATTTTCAAAAGCACTCATACATGTTGCAACGGCAATTGATGAGGCTTATCAGGAAGGGAGAGAAAATGAACTTGAAAATATAGAATTAAGTTCTGATCAGATATTAGAAACAATGAATATTGATAACATTACTATATGTTACGAAACTACAGGAATTGATAATTTTGATATTAAAAATATAGAGCAGATTTTAAGACAGAATTACACTAAAAACGAGTTTGGAATTCACTATATTATTGTTCGAAAAAATTGTGCTTATTTAAAAGTAACACATGATATTCCTCTTCAGGGAAGAAATAAATGTTATGGTACTTGTTTTTCAATTAATTATATGGAACCTAATAAGGGAGTTGCTGTATATGGATATTCAACTAAAAATACCGCAGAAAGAGAGGCTTTTAAGGAAATGGCGAGCGAGATAATCAAGGCACTTTCATAATGTATATAATTAAGCTTATCATTGAAATTCTGATTATTGCATTATTTTTTTATTCCAAATTATTGCCATATAAAGACAAACTACATCCCCAATATAAATCTATTTTTGATTTTTTCAATAGTATATTTTCTCCCATATTCAATTTCTTAAAAACCACAATAAAACCTTTTCAAGTAGGTGTAGGTCTTGCAGTTGATATGACACAGATCGTACTATTAATTATTTTTTTAATGCTATTAAAATTCCTTTAAAATGAGAAGATTACCAATATATTTTTTAATCGATATTTCTGAATCAATGGTTGGAGAACCAATTCAACAGGTTGAAGAAGGATTGGCCACTATAATTCAGGCATTAAAAACAGATCCACATGCTTTAGAAACGGTTTATGTTTCTATCATCGTTTTTGCCGGCCAGCCTAAAACATTGGTGCCTTTACAGGAAATAGTGAGTTTTTATCCTCCTAAATTCCCGATAGGAAGCGGTACATCACTAAGTAAGGGGCTTGGACATTTAATGTATGAACTAAGAAGTAATATCGTTAAAACGACTTATGAAGTAAAAGGAGATTGGAAACCAATAGTATTCTTATTTACAGATGGTGTTCCGACAGATGATACGCAGGCAGCTATAAGTGAATGGAAAAATAATTGGCAGCGAACAGCAAATCTAATTGCAGTTTCTTTTGGAAACGAAACAGATACAAAACTATTGGGACAGCTTACAGAAAATGTACTTCATTTTAAAAATACAAATGTTCAATCGTATAAAGAGTTTTTTAAATGGGTTACAGATTCTATTAAAACAAGCAGTATTAGTGTTGAAAATAACTCATCTGGATTTGAATTGGCAAAATTAGATGGAGAAACAATTTCTAAAATTGATTTAACGAAAGAAGAACCAAACAAACAGTATGTTGATGATAATTACGTCGTTCTTAGTGGGAAATGCCAAAATACAAAGAGACCTTATTTGATGAAATACCGCAAAAACATTGCGCCTTCAATATATGCAGGAATTGAGCTGGCTTCAAAAAATTACAAACTAGTAGGGGCTTATCAGGTTGATAATAATTATTTTGAATTGGCAGATAACTCTAATTTCAACAATAAGGTAAATACCGAAGAACTATTTGGCGCACCAACCTGTCCCTGTTGCGGCAATCAAATTGCTTTTGCAGTATGTGTATGTCAAAAAATTCATTGTATTGGCGACGAGCAAATCAGTACATGTCCATGGTGTAATAATCAAGGATCTTATGGATATGGAGAAGGCGGTTTTGATGTTAACAGAACACAAGGATAATACGTATGGAAGAGACCAAAAGATACCTACAGTCTTTATTATTCCAAAATAAAATAGATATTCCCGAAAGTAAACAAACTCTTTTTGAAGATTTCATTAATAATGAAAACAATATTACAGCAGTAAAAATAATTAAAGAAAAACAGCGGATGATTATGCAAAATTGGAATTTAAAAAATCGAATTGATGATATTACACATCAATCTGTTTTTCTGCCAAACGGTACTGTAAATAAAATATACGAAGCCAAAATTGATTTTGCGCAGCTGGGCTGGATTGATTTTACTTCTTTCGAAATTCAAAATTTAGAAGAAACGGGACTTACTTTTGACCATGATAGTAAATTGCTTTTTGGAATCCCAATAATAAGTGGTGATTTAAAAATTAAACTCCTTTTTAAAATTGAAGGCGAATCTGAGGAAACGCCATTTCATGAAAAGATAATGACCGTTATTGTAAATCCAGATCCAAAATCACTTTGGAAAAATATAGAAAGCGATAGAAATGCTCCTTTTGCCAAAGATGATCATGTTGCAATTTCGAGCACTTTTTTAGATAAAAAAATTGTTGTGGCCTCAAAAAGAGGAAGAAGTCATGCAAATGTCGGCTCTTTTAGAGAAGACGATTTTGCATTCAAAAATTTAGATTCAAATGGCTGGAGTGTCTTAGGAGTTTCTGATGGAGCAGGTTCTGCGGCATTATCCCGAAAAGGTTCAAAATTGGCCTGCGACACTGTTGTTGACTATTTTGAACAAAATCTTGATAAAGAAAATCTAAAGGATTTTGACGAAATTTTGCTAGAGCACTATAAAAAAACAGATTTAGAAACATCAAAAAAAATAAGTCATTTTGTTTATAACACTTTATTAAAAGCAGCTCATTTCGTCAATCAGAAGATCGAAGAATTTGCTGGTAATATTGATGAAGAACTGAAAAAATTTCATGCGACTTTAATTTTCGCTTTAGTTAAAAAATATGATTTCGGATATGCCATCTTAACTTTTGGAGTTGGAGATTGTCCGATAGGTTTATTAAATAAAGATTTGACTGAAGTGACATTAATGAATTTTATAGACGTTGGCGAATTTGGGGGCGGTACAAGATTTATTACAATGCCGGAAATTTTTCAAAGTGAGAAACTTTCTTCCCGATTCGGCTTTAAATTAGTTGATGATTTCTCTTATTTAATGCTGATGACTGACGGAATTTACGATCCAAAATTTGTAGTTGAGGCCAATTTGGAAAAAATTGAAAAATGGAACGAATTTTTGTCTGACTTAAAAGGGAATAATCAAGACAATTCTAAAGTTGATTTTGATGATGAAAACGGAGATGTTGCAGCCCAGCTTTCTAATTGGATGGACTTTTGGAGTCCTGGAAATCATGATGATAGAACTCTTGCTATAATTTATTAAATATGAGTATAGTTACAGTAAAATCGATAAATGACCCTGCAAAAACTTATCAATTTGTTGATAATGGAGAGCCCATGCGCGGTGGTGTAAAAGATGTTTATTTTAGTCCGGATAGAAAATATGTTGTTGCTATTTTTAGAGACAAATTAGACTTTAACCAAAAAGAAAGACTTCAAAAAATAACTAATAAATATTATGCTCAAATCCAGAACGGAGAGGCAGGAGATTACTATTTAAATGAAGTTTTTAGATGGCCGACAGATGTTATAGAATATAATAATGCGACTGGGATAATCGTGCCCATTTATAAATCTAAATTTTTCTTTAAGAAAGGGTATCAAACTAGCGAACTAATTCTTGGAAAAGAAAAAAATGGAAAATGGTTTGCTGGGCCGAAATTTAGAAATCCGCATTTTCCACTCCGTATTGCAAATTCTGAGTTGGGAGATTGGCTAAGCTATTTTCAGGTTTGTGTCAATCTTTCCAGGGGAGTAAAAAAAATGCACGCTATGGGATTGGCGCACTCTGATTTATCGTACAATAATGTACTGATAGATCCTATTGAACGATCTGCCTGCATGATAGATTTGGACGGATTGGTAGTGCCAGGGTTATTTCAAGCAGAAGTAATTGGTACTGCAGAATTTATTGCTCCAGAAGTGCTTTCGACCAAACACTTAGATAAAAATGATCCAAACAGAAAACTGCCCAATAGGTTGACAGATCTGCATGCGCTTCCAGTACTTATATATATGTTTCTATTGCACAGACACCCTTTAAAAGGAGGGAAAGTCCATGACTTAGATACCGAAAAAGACGATTTATTATCAATGGGTGAAAAAGCAATGTTTATTGAACACCCAACAGATGACACAAATAGACCAAAACTGAACCAGGTTTCTAAATGGGACCTGCCTTGGGCAGATATAAATAAATTGCCATACACCATAACTGGACCCTATTTAAAAACATTATTTGATAAAGTTTTTATAGATGGACTGCACAATCCGATGCAGCGCCCAAATGCGGAAGAATGGGAAATAGCGCTTCTCAAAACAACCGATTTGATGCAGAAATGCCACAACATAGCATGTGAGCAGAAATGGTATGTTTTTGACAATACAAATACTCCCAAATGTCCTTTCTGCGGTACGGCACATCAAGGAACACTTCCTATTTTAGACTTGTATTATCAGTTTCAAGAAACTACTTGGAAGCCCGAGAATCATAGACTAATGGTTTATAATGACCAGTATTTGTTTCAATGGCATGTTAATCGTAATATTGCCAGAAATGAGAAGTTGACCCAGCAGCAAAAGGTACCAGTGGGCTATTTTACTTTTTTCAATGGTAAGTGGGTGCTGGTTAATCAAAAATTGACTTCACTAAAAGATTTAACCGAAGACAAAGAAATTCCAATTGGTACAATGGTGGAACTAACACACGGAAAAAAGATACTGCTTTCTAATGAAGAAGGAGGAAGAGTAATCATGGTTACAATGGCTAATACATAATTTTAAAATTTAACTTAATTAATATTTCAAATGAATCAACACCCAATTTTTTCGGAACATCCCGGTTTAATTATCGTTTTTGCGGTTGCAGTAGTCATCATGCTGTTGCTGGATTTAGGAATCTTCAACAAAAAAAGCCACGTCGTAACAAATAAAGAAGCTATTACTTGGTCATTAGTTTGGATCAGTTTAGCAATGATCTTTAGCGGTTTAGTGTATCATTTTGCTGGACCTGCAAAATTCTACGAATTCCAATCGGCCTATTGGATTGAAAAAGCATTATCTGTTGATAACCTTTTTGTATTTATTTTAGTCTTTAAGTTTTTTGATGTTGCTAATCAAAACAAACATAAAGTTCTGTTTTGGGGAATTATTGGAGCATTAGTTTTAAGAGCTATTTTTATATTCTCTGGAGCTTTCTTAATCGAACTAACCTACTTAAACAAACTTTTAGGTCTTGCACGATTAGAAGGATTTAAATATGATATTAATTTAATCATGACCGCTTTCGGATTGTTCCTTGTTTACGCAGGTGTTAAATCATGGTCTTCTGGAGACGACGATGATGAGGAAGATTACAACAACACAAGAGGAGCAAGATTGATTAGAAAGTTTTTCAATGTCAGCGATAAATATGATGGAGACAAATTTTTTACGATAGAAAACGGGAAAAAATTAGCAACACCGCTTTTAGTAGTTGTGGCTGTAATTGAGTTTACCGATTTATTATTCGCAGTAGATTCTATTCCTGCAATTTTTGCAATATCAAGCGATCCATTTATTCTTTATACTTCTAATATTTTTGCAATTTTAGGACTTAGAGCTTTGTTCTTCCTTTTGGATAACTTTATTCACTTGTTCAGCAAATTACAATATGGTTTGGCAATTATCTTATCATTTATCGGAATAAAAATGATCATTTCGCCATTCTACCATATAGACTCCATTTATTCTTTATTGGTAATAGGAGGCGTTCTTTTAATTTCGGTTTTAGCTTCAATCTTAATGCCGGAACCTAAAGAAGCATAAATAAAGGTTTTTTAACCAAAAAAAATAAAATTTAAAACGGATTGAAAATTAAATGTGATTTTCAATCCGTTTTTTTGTTTTCGAATACTGTAAAGCTATTGTTTTTCAATGTGAAAACTTCGATTAAAAGTTATACTTTTGCACTTTCAAAATTGTAAAACCTAAGTTTATTTACATTTTGTTTTTTTATTAATAAAATAAAGGTTTTTCAGCCTTTATCTTTTGCTCAAATTATGCTTAACATACACAATCTTTCGGTTTCTTTTGGAGGAACATATTTATTTGAAGAAGTTACTTTTCGTTTAGGTGCAGGAGACCGAGTTGGTCTTGTGGGTAAAAACGGAGCAGGTAAATCTACAATGCTTAAAATGCTGGCTAGAGACTTTGCCCCAGATTCTGGAGTAATATCTCAGGAGAAAGATATCCGAATGGGTTTTTTGCGTCAGGATATTGATTTTGAGCAGGGAAGAACGGTATTGGAAGAAGCATATGAGGCTTTTACAGAGATCAAAATTGTAGAAAAGAAATTAGAAGAAATCAATCATCAATTGGTTACAAGAACCGATTATGAGAGTGAGGAATACAGCCAGATCATCGAAGACTTATCTGATTATACACATCGCTTTGAGCTTTTAGGCGGTTATAATTATGTTGGAGATACAGAGAAAATCCTTTTAGGTTTAGGTTTTAAAAGAGAAGTCTTTAATAATCAAACCGAAACATTTTCTGGAGGGTGGAGAATGCGTATCGAATTGGCAAAATTACTTTTGCAGTCAAATGACGTTTTGCTTCTGGATGAGCCAACCAACCACTTAGATATCGAAAGTATCATTTGGTTAGAGAGTTTCCTTCGTAATTATCCTGGTGTTGTGGTGATTGTATCGCACGATAAAATGTTTTTGGATAATGTTACCAACCGAACAATCGAAATTTCTTTAGGAAAAGCATACGATTTTAATAAACCCTATTCTCAATATTTAGAATTACGCCATGAAATTCGCGAAAAGCAATTAGCAACTCAAAAAAATCAGGCAAAAAAAATTGAAGAAACAGAAAAATTAATCGAGAAATTCCGTGCCAAAGCTTCAAAAGCTTCGATGGCGCAGTCGTTGATTAAAAAATTAGATAAAGTAGAGAGAATCGAAGTTGACGAAGATGATAACTCTGTAATGAACATCTCTTTCCCAGTTTCAAAAGAGCCGGGAAAAGTTGTAATCGAAGCAGAAAATGTTACCAAAAGCTACGGAGACAAAACGATTCTAAAAGATATTAGTTTATTGGTAGAAAGAGGCAGTAAAATTGCATTTGTTGGACAAAACGGACAAGGTAAATCTACTTTCATCAAAGCATTGGTAAACGAATTTGAGTACGAAGGAAACATCAAATTAGGGCATAATGTTCAATTGGGTTACTTCGCACAAAATCAGGCCGAATACTTAGATGGCGAAATCACTTTGCTGCAAACTATGGAAGATGCTGCGACTGATACAAATCGTATGAAAGTTCGCGATATGTTAGGTTCATTTTTATTCCGTGGAGATGATGTGGAGAAAAAAGTGAAAGTACTTTCTGGAGGAGAACGTAACCGTTTGGCACTTTGTAAACTATTGTTACAGCCAATCAATGTACTGCTGATGGATGAGCCGACAAACCACTTAGATATTAAATCTAAAAATGTTTTAAAAGCTGCGCTTCAAAAATTTGGAGGAACACTATTATTGGTTTCTCACGACAGGGATTTTCTTCAAGGAATGTCGAACATTGTTTACGAATTCAAAGATCAAAAAATCAGAGAATATTTAGGAGACATCAACTTTTTCTTAGAACAGCGTAATCTAGAAAACATGCGCGAGGTTGAGAAAAAAGATGTTGTAAAGACAACAGCTCCAAAAGAAAATAACAAAACATCGTACGAAGACCAGAAAAAAGGAAAAGCACTTCAAAACAGATTAAGTAAAATCGAGAGTCAGATTCAGCAATTAGAAAAAGACATTCAGCACGACGATAAACTGCTGGCTTCTAATTATGATAAACATATAGAAGACGCGTCATTTTTTACAGCTTACAACAAGAAGAAAAAAGATTTAGATCAGTTACTTTTAGATTGGGAAGTCGTTCAAGAAGAGATTGACAATTTTAGTGCCTAATATAATTTTCGGGAGCTGATCCAGCTTTCCATTTTAAGTTCTCATAAAAAAGCTTGTTTTCAGGTTTCAGGTTTCAAGTTGATCTGAAACCTGAAACTTGAAACCTGAAACTTGAAACTTGAAACCTGAAACCAAAAACCAACTACTTAATAATTCCAATATATCTTGAGTGTTCAATCGCTTCACTGCTGTCCTTAAAATAACAAACCGAGACATTTAAACTTTCAAGGTTTTTAAGAATTTTTAGGACTTCTTTTTTTGGAGATTTACCCGTTTGCCTAATGTAAACAGCAATTACGGTAACGGGAAATATTTTGCAGATTCTTTCATACAATATCGGATCATGCTGCGAATCATCGCCCATTAAAATATATTTTAGAGTAGGGTAGAATTCTACAACGTGTTTTATTTTTTCAAATTTATGATCGTGATTCCCTCTTCCGCTCATAAAAAAATCGGTAATTCCTCTTTTAATATCTTTAAGCAGCACAACTGCTTTTGGCAGTTTATTTATTCGGGTAAATTTGGCAATAAAGCGATATAAATTCCACTCACTGCTCGAAATATAGAAAAAAGCATTTGCCTCTTCTGGATTCTCTCTTCCCGACTGGCTCAACGCCTGGTAATGCGAAACAACATCTTTAAAAACCTTTCTGTCATTTACATTTCTAAAAAGTAAAATATAGATTTTTCGAAAGAAATTATTGGTGTGCGAGATCAAAAAAGTATCATCGATATCCGATATAATTCCGAGTTTGCCTTTATGAGGTCTTATAAAACTACCCTTGCAGCTCGTTTTTACATTATTGTATTTTAGGCTTACTTCATAAGGCATCCAGCCAAAATGGGTTTCCTTTTCGAGCGGAATACAAAATTTAAAATAACCATCATCTAAAGTTTTGGTGTGAATTATTTCCTCATTATAATGAAGATAAACATCAAAATTTTTAATGGTTTTTATTCGGAATAATTTGAGAATCGAGGTGGCATTTTTTAACTTCTTTTTTTCAAAATCGTAATTGTGTTCTCTTCTTAAAACATGCCCCATCACAATTAATTCTTGCTCATTTGCATAACCTCGATATAATTGTAGAATTGGTTTCATTAATTACGTATATTTAGGTAACTGTAAATTACTTAAATTAATTGGTTTTAAAAATAAAATTTTGAAAAAGAATATACTATTTATTGTAAATCCGATATCTGGAGATCTAGATAAATCGGATTTAATCGAATCTGTTGCAGAATTTGCGTCGACACATCATTTTAATCTGGAGGTTTATGAAACTACGGGTAAAAACGATTTAAAAGCGATACAAACAATATATAAGCAGCATAATCCAGAAAGAATTGTTGTGGCTGGAGGCGACGGAACTATAAAAATGGTTGCAGAAGCAATGGAAGATCACGATGTAATAATCGGTATTCTGCCAGCGGGCTCTGCAAACGGACTTTCGGTAGATTTAGATCTTCCGCCCGGAATCGAAGAGAACCTTAAAATAGCCTTTTTAAATAACTATATCGAAATGGATATGATTTGCATCAATGGCAAAAAAAGTATCCATTTAAGCGATCTTGGTTTAAACGCAAACTTGGTAAAGAACTACGAAGAAAGCGATGTGAGAGGTTTTTGGGGATATGCATTACAAGCTTTTACAACACTTAAAGAGGCAGAAGAACCTTTTGTAGCAACTATTACAGCAAACAATAAAACGGTTCAGCACGTTGCGAGAATGATTGTAGTGGCTAATTCCCAAAAATATGGAACTGGAGTGATCATCAATCCAAATGGTTCCATGAATGACGGAAAGTTCGAATTGGTAATCTTAAAAAGCTTGGATCTACTTTTAATCGGAAAAATTATTACAGGAAATATGCCAATTGATTCTGAGGATATCGTAATTATTTCAACAGAGAAAGCAACTATCGAAACAGATTATGCGGTTAATTTTCAGATTGACGGCGAATATTGCGGTGCACAGAAGTCTTTAGAAATTCATATTCTGCACAAGCAAATGAAATTGGCTGTTCCTTAGCTGTAAAGTTTGCTATTTAAAAGGATTTCTTTCCTGCCATTCTGTTTTCGGCTCGAGATAATTAAAAAACCTAGAAATGTTATGGTTGATCAATGCATTGCTATGCGTGATTAAACCATACATTTTTACAGGTTTTGCACCAACTGAGCTTTTGATTTCCAGTGCCGTTCTGGCAAAAACAATTTCCTTGAAACCTTTTTTAATAGAATACGAAATCATGTCGTATAACATATTCAAATAAAGCATTTTTTCGCGTTGCACACTTTCATCATAGCCTAAAAAGTAGGTGTCCATTACATCGCCGTTTTTAATCAAAGTGTTGAAGCCGATTAGTTTTTCGTCTAAAAAATAACCGTACAGCAAAAAGTTGTCGCCCATTATTTCTTTAAAAAAACTAAAATGATTTCGAGCTAGAAAAAAGGTATTGAAAGGAGCATTTTTGGCCACATGAAAATACAGATCGTAAATAACATCCTCGTATTTTTGAATGTCGTCTAAAGACATTTTTTGCTTTACGATTCCTTCAGATTTTTTTCGGGCACGTTTATATTGGTCACGATATTTTTTGGACAAAGCATCAATATAATCTTGTTCTGTTTTCCAGTTTTTAGGAATTTCAAAAATCATATTCGGCTGCGTCGAAAAAGTATAATTATTTTTGAATTCAGCTTGCAACGGTTCTATTTCTTTCGCGGTAAAATCTTTTATACTCGTTATATGAACTTTTTTTCCGCTTTCCTTTAAATCTTTTTTAAGCTGGTTAATAGCTTTATGAAGTGTTTTAATAGCTTTTGACTGCTTGATGTTTTTATCAAAAACAAAAGCATTCTGCCCAGTAAGCATATTATTGCCAACGAATAAAACGTGTGAAGCAAAATTCTTTAGGGCGAAATTACGAACAGATGTTTTTAAGCACTTATCGCGCTCTCCAAAAGATTCTAGTTTTTCTGCAAATAAAAACTGCGTTAAAACAATTCCAATCAGTTTTTCCTCTTCAAAAAATCCGATAAAATGACACGTCATATTAACTGGACAAGAGTTTTCCAGTACTTCGAGATATTCTCGCGTTAAAAAAATATTATCGGCAGCAAGCAGATTCCATTCTAAAGGCAGTAATGAAGCGCTTTTGTAAATCTGGAAAGAATAGGTTGTATTCAAGAGAGTGAACTAATTTCGTCAAAATTAGATAATATTTACAATAACTCATTTTCTTTAAGTTATTATTAAGAAAAACCCGTTTGACTTTAGGTTTCAAACGGGTTATATATTTTTTACTTTATGCAAAACCGCAGATAATGCCGCCCATTAATGTCAATGTTATTATCCAGTAACCACTATTAATGAAAATATATTTCCAAGATTTTCTTTCAAATAATCCATTAATTCCAATCAGCGGAAACGCAAAAAACAACCCAGACATAAATCCGTGAAGTGCGCCGTGTTTAAAAGTTCTATATGCCATTCCGTAATCTGCCATAAATGCGGCAAATGATGGTTTAGCGCTGTCAATTAACGGCGGTCCGCCAACCATTCCAACTGCTCCAGATTGATGAATTGTTAAAGACATTAAAGTCATCGTGATCATTAAAGAAAAAATGTATGTCAATCCGAAGATTTTAATCATATTTCCTTTTTTTAGTTCTTCCTGAGTAAGATTACTTTCTTTCATCCAGATAGTTCCAAATACTTTTGGGCTGTACCAAATAAAGCCGACAATGAGCGTAACAATTGCTGCTAAAAGTAAGGCAACGAAGTTAATTTCCATAATAAGAGGTTTTTAGAATTAGTTAATCAAAAGTAGTTAAAAAAACAATCGGCTTATATTATTTAATAAAAGGAGAACAAATCGCACGAATTAATTATTTATTAACAGTTTGTCGATATTATGTGTATTATATCTATGAAATATGTAATTTAGTCGACGAATTAAACGATGATATTTTTTATCAAAAAGTTGATCGTTCTTGATTTTTCCTTTAGCCTTAGTTTATAAAATTGAAATCTATAATCTTGAAAATTATTTATAATATTTACCCCAAATTAATCGCGCTTATGAATGAATTTTACACTCGTTAAAAAAGTTGATTAAATATATTTAGTTAATTGCTGAAACCGTAATTCGTTACGGTTTTTTGTTTTTTAGAAATTAAATGTTATTAAAAAAATAACATTTAATTTGGAAAGGATTTTTTATGTTTGTCCAAATTTTTCATAACTTTAATATAACTATTCCAAAAAGCAAAAGCCGATTGATGGTCGGTACTATTACTCACTTAATAAACAGAAATTATGACACTACAATATCAAGGTGAACAATACGGAAAGTCAACCACATTTACCATAAGAATTATTGGTAATAACTTATCAAAAAGCAGTTCTAACTATCAAATTGATCTTTTGGTAGGAGACAAAAGACTTCCAACTTTCACTACTGAAATTCACCAAAGTCTTTCTAATTGTTTAAAAGAAATCTATTTATTCAGAAAACATAACGGAATCAAATTTGATGAATCTACAGAGAAAATCGTTTCGCTTTATGTTCCTTATGATAAGGTATTATATAACTATAATAAATATGCTTTATTTAGAGCATAATTTTTCTCAAAATAAGATCAAAAAGACCATTTGAAAAGATGGTCTCTTTTTTATAATACAAATAACAAAATGAGTCTGCGACAATATTAAATATAAAAGACAAAAGCTTCAGAGAAATCTGAAGCTTTTGTCTTTTGTAGCCCTAACAGGTCAATTCTCGAACCATTTTTGGAATGATTTAAAAATTTTAAGCCCATTATAACCAGTTGTTTTGATTCAGATTTATGAATATTCTAAAAATTAAAATCTATTGTCTTACTGGCAGGGCTAATAAAAATGCTTATTCTTCATATCCAATTCTTCATCTAATAAACTTGATAAAATACTGCGTCATAAACAAAAGTTAAGCTTTACGGAATCCCGTAAAAAAATAATAAAATATTGAATTATATTGCCCGCAGAATCGTAATAACCCCAAATTTATCAAAATGCTTATGAAGAAACTTTACCTGCTTAATTTTATCTTACTGCCACTTTTAATTCATTCACAAGATATCCTTTGGGAGAAATCCTATGGGGGCACACACGCCGATTATCTTTTTGATGCCCAGCCTACGGCCGACTACGGCTTTATCCTGGCAGGCAGTTCACTCTCTGACAAGACTGGAAATAAGGAACAGGAAAACCATGGAGATTTAGATTACTGGGTTTGGAAAATGAAGGAAAACGGAGAACTGGACTGGCAGAAAAGTTTCGGAGGTTCCGGCTTTGATCTTCTCCAGAGCATTAAAAACACCAGTGACGGCGGATTTCTTCTGGCAGGCACATCAAGTTCTTCAAAAAGTTTTCAGAAAAAAGAAAACTGTAAAGGCCTTTCAGACTTTTGGATTATAAAGCTCAATGCGGCAGGTGATCAACAGTGGCAGAGAACAGTCGGCGGCGACGGTCAGGAGGAACTGCTCTGCGCCTTCCAGACAAAAGACGGCGGTTATATTTTGGGAGGCTCTTCAAGCTCCAGTCCGCGGTCTATTACAAGTTCCAAATTTGACGAAAAATCTTTTATCCCCGATCCTTATTCAAAGTCTGAAAAAAGCAGAGGCAATATGGACTATTGGCTTATAAAATTAGATAAACAGGGAGTTATTGAATGGCAGAAAACTTACGGAGGACAATATTCTGATCTGCTGCGAAGCATGGAACAAACTGCGGACAACGGCTATATTCTGGCTGGTTATTCTAATTCCCCTATATCAGGCGATAAAACAGAACCAAATAAAGGAGTAGGAGATTACTGGATCTTGAAAATCAATGATACCGGAGAAATTCAATGGCAGAAAACCTATGGAGCAGATGGTGATGACCAGCCTTATGTGATTCATCAGACCAAAGACGGCGGTTATATCGTTGGAGGAAACTCCAACAGTTCTAATGCATTGACAACAGAAGGAGGAATTGTGGCTAACGGAACAGATTACTGGATTCTAAAATTGGATCAAGATGGAGGCGTTGTCTGGAGTAAAACTTTTGATTTTGGTAAAGTTGATATATTGACTTCACTGGTAGTAAATAATGATGAAACTTATTTAATTGGCGGGCATGCCCGTAATGCAGCCCCGAGATCAAGCGGCGGGTTAATGTCCAAAGCGGTAAATTTAGTCGCTAAGGAAAAAGACGGCATTAATGATTACATAGCTTTGAAAATTAATAATCAGGGTGAAGAAATCTGGAGCAAAACTGTTGGAAGCGGCGGGGAAGACATTCTACGCAAACTGGTTGAAACCAGAGACGGCGGTTACCTTATGGCCGGAACTTCTAACGGTTCATCAAAAGATAAAAACTCTGCTATCGGATCAAATGATTTTTGGGTCGTAAAATTAAAAGATAAGGCTAAAGTTGAAAAAGTAAAGGCAAGTATCGAAGCCATTCCAAATCCGGTATCAACTTTTACAAATGTAATTATCGGGTATGATTTTACTAAAGGTACCGCTTCAGTAATTGATATTTTAGGACGAACCCTGCAGCACTTTGATATTTCCAGCAGAACCGTTCCGGTTGATTTAAGTTATTATGCAGAAGGAATCTACATTATCAAAATTCAGACAGATGTCAAGACTGAGTCCGTAAAAGTTATTAAAAAAATTAATTAGAAAAGAATGTACCATTATATAAACAGCCTAAAAGCAATTGGACAGGGTTTCCTGATAAAGAATCTTATTTTAACCTTAAACTTATTTTTCTTCTTTTTAAGTATTTCTACACTATATGCTCAGGAAACCCCAGAACAGGGCATTAATATTGTGACACCTTCTATAGATAATTATAATTTCACCAAATATGGAAATCTTGATATGTCTAATAATAATGGCGGATTTGCATATTCAGTTCCTTTATATACAGTTAAACAAGGCAGAATTACTGTTCCTATCTCTTTAAATTACTACACAGACGGCGTTAAAGTTAATGATATTGCAGGTATTGCAGGAATGAACTGGAATTTAGCGGCTGGAGGTATGATTACCAGAGTGGTAAAAGACGAGCCCGATGAATTCACCCAAACAATAAAATACAGACCTGATTCTCAGTCTATGCTGGATATAATTGCTGGGAACTACAGCGATGCGGAGTATTTGGCTGGTAAAAGAGCAGAAGCCATGAATATCTGGAACAGTACCTATAATACGATTGGTACTGCTTATTACAATAAACTGGATACGGAACAGGATGCGTACAGTTTCAATTTTAATGGTCACAGCGGTAATTTTTATATTGAAAACGATCAAATTTATTTAGACACAGATGAAATTGGAATACGTGCTTCTTACGAACGATTAGTTATTGAAGGCGTTGTTACTCTAAAGTTTACTTTCATTACTCCTGATGGTATGAAGTATATTTTCGGCGGTACAAGTGAAACTGTCGAAAGTTCTGAAATTTCTGGGGACTGTGCCAGAGCTTTTCGTTCTCCTATACCAACAACATGGCACTTAAAACAAATTGAATACCAACACCAGACGGTTGTTTTTTCTTATAAGACAATTTTCAAGAATTATCCCTATGATTTTTCCCAGAGCGTAACGTATAAAACTAAGTTAAGATACAGCACCTGTGGCACACCAGCAGCATCAATTTTTGAATGTAATACAACTTTTAGGACAAGTAATGCAAAAGTCTTAACTAAAATTGATTTTGGGGTTTGTAAAGTTGAGTTAGATTATTTAACACAGCGAGAAGATTATTATGCCGGCCACCTGCTGAACTCAATTTCTGTGTATAATGGTTTTTCAGAGGTTGAAAAAATTAATATGTCTTATGTATATGCAAACAGCACAACCAACAACAGCCCCACACCAACTGTTTCAGTAAATAAAAAAAGAGTATTTCTAGAAAGTCTTTCATTTAAGAATAATTCGGTCCAGAAATTTGAATATAATAACATAGATGGATTAAGTCCAAGACTTGCTTACAGTCAGGATATTTATGGGTATAATAATGGCAATGCCTTTGCTTCTCTACTGAATGTGTATTATGACGGCACTAGAGAAAATGGTTATTCGCAATATATGAATAGGGAATTCCCGGGTATGGTGGATCGGGCAGACCGCTCAACAGATCAGATTAAATCTTTGTATGGCACCCTTAATAAGATAATTTATCCTACTAAAGGTTATTCAGTCATTCAGTATGAAAATAACTTAAGTTTAGAAAATGTTGATGTTCAGATATCCGAAACAAGAGAGATTCAGTCGAACAAAACACCTTGTCACCCTTTAAATGATGATGAGTTTCCAAGCACTCAGACGTTTAATTTTACATCAAACGGATCCGTGATGTATTTTTTTGCAAATGCGTCTGTAGATTGGTGCGAGGGAGTTACAGTTGAAGAAGGGCATGACAGACATTCATTAACAATAAGAGATCTTACAAACAACTCTATTGTTTACAGCCTGACAATTGATGCTGATCAGGTTTTTAGATCTGATGGAAGCACTATCTCTCTTCAACAAGGAGATGGAATTATATCACCGATAAACACTGTTGCAGGACGTCAATACAGTGTTACTTACAGCACACTTTCTAAATTTAATGATGTTTACGGGAATCTTTCCTTTCAATACAATTTTCAAGATGTAAAAGAACTCCGTATGGTAAACTACAGCGGGGCCAGGGTGAAATCTATTGCAGATTATGATAGTAGCGGTGAGAAGTATAATGAAAAAAAGTACGTTTATAATGAGGTTAAAGATCTGAATTCAGGAAAAACAAGTCTGCACCATAATTTTTTATTCTCACCTTGGAAATTTGATTGTACTGTCCCGCCATGTCTTGACGGCAGATCATCAACGACATACGTGGACTGTAATAACACAATAACATTTGGTTCCAGTAATTATTTAAGCGGCGTACTCTCTCGTGGAAACAGAATTAATTACAAGACTGTTTCGGTCATTTTACCCAACCAAAACGCTATTGAAAACAAATATATGGTAAGCACTGGAGAATTAGATGCTCCTGAGATTGTTTACAGGAAAGCTCTGAAAGGTACTACCAGATCTAATCCTGAGGGATGGTTTGACGGAAAGCTGGAACAGGCCAATATCTACAATTTTCTAGATAATGGAAACAATCCTGTAAAAACTACCATTTCAAAATATGGAATTCTTAAAGAAGAGATCTTTTACAATTACAATACAGAATTAGGTTTAGACAGCGGAACAGGTATGGATATCATGAACAAAGACCATGTTACAAATGATCTGCCTTATAATATTGGCTGTAACACAATTATTTGTAATCTACAGGGGAAAATAGGCATTGAAAAATACTTTAACCACTGTATAATTCGTGCTAAAACAGAAACAATTGAAACAGAATACCTACACGGACAAGCCATAACCAATACAACTAAATATTTTTACAACGCTGCTAATAATTATCTTTTAAGCTCACAGACTACAGCCAATTCAGAAGGTGAGACATTAGAAAGCAAATATTATTATGCTTCCAATCCAGATATGGCCGGCCAGCCGTTTAGAGACGAGCTTGTAGCAAAAAATATGCTGCAGCCGCCTTTAAAAACAGAAAGTTATAATGGCAGTAAAATTTCAGAGCAGCTTACTGTTTATGATAACAGTGCATTAACATCCAATCTGCTGATGCCAAAAAGCATTTACAGCGGTAAATTTCCCGATTCAAGCGTATTAGACAAGAAAATCACTTATGATAAATATGATGATAAAGGAAACCTTTTACAGTTTACACCAGAGGGAGGAATTCCAGTATCGATAATCTGGGGGTATCATCAAACACAGCCTATTGCCAAACTAGAAAATCTGACTTATGATCAGGCAGAAAGTTATGTTGCAAATATTCAGACTTTATCCAATGCGGATAATGATAATTGTATGTCTGCCAATTGTAATGAGCAGATTTTAAGAACTGCTTTAAATAATTTAAGAACGGTCTTCTCTCAGGCAATGGTGAGTACATACACTTACAATCCGTTAATCGGGGTTACCAGTATGACAGATCCAAAAGGAACAGCTTCCTACTATGAATATGATTCAGCTGGCCGATTAAAATTTATTAAAGATAAAGATTTAAATGTACTTCAAAAATACTGTTACAATTTTAAAGGCCAGCAGATTAATTGTGACGATAATAGTTCTTCAAGTGTTGTATTATATAAAAGTGCAGCCAGAAGCGGTTCGTTTACAAAAGACAATTGTGATGCAGGCGGAGTTGGATCTGCTGTAATCTACACTCAGGCAGCAGGGGCAGCTGTTTCAACTATTTCTCAGGACGATGCAGATTCCAAAGGTCTTACTAAATTTAACACAGATGGTAAAGTATATGCAAATCTTCATGGGGACTGTACCTTTAGCAGTACAGCCTACAGTGGTTCGTTTACCAAAAATAATTGCGCTTCCGGCGGAGAAGGTTCTTCTGTTGCATACAGTCAGGCAGCAGGCGCCTCTACATCAAAAACCTCACAGGCTCATGCTAATGAAATTGGTCTTCAGAAATTCAATACAGAAGGTCAGGTTTACGCTAATTCAGAAGGGTATTGTACTTTTAGAAGTATAGCTTACAGTGGAACATTTACAAAGAATACTTGTGCTCTCGGTGGAACAGGACTAAGTGTAACATACAGTCAGGCAGCAGGAGTCGAAACTTCTACAATCTCACAATCTGATGCTGATGCAAAAGGATTAGTAAGATTTAACGCAGACGGACTTGCTTATGCTAATACTAACGGTCAGTGTTTGTTTAAGAATACAGTTCAGAGCAGATCGATCATAAGAACCAACTGTGCCGCAGGCGGAGCACCAGGAATTGCTATTTATACAGTTCCGGCAGGAAGATATGATTCTTATACTTCTCAGGCGGATGCGGATGCCAGAGCGCAGAACGAAATCGATGTTAATGGTGAGGCTTATGCAAATGCTAATGCCAGCTGCAGATTTTTAAATACGCTGCAGAGCAGAATAATTGAAAGAAACAACTGTGCAGCAGGAGGTACGCCTGGTAGTGTCATTTATAATGTTACAGCAGGAAATTATGATTCCTATATTTCTCAGGCAGATGCAGATGCCAAAGCCCAGAATGAAATCAATCTTAATGGACAGCTTTATGCCAATACTAATGCCATATGTACTTTCAAAAATACCGTGCAGAGCGGATTGTTCACCAGAAATAACTGTGCTGCGGGAGGTACACCTGAAAGTATTTACTATTCAGTCTCCGCAGGGATATATGAATCGAATATCTCTCAGGCAGATGCAGATGCAAAAGCGCAGAACTATGTCGCACAGAATGGACAGGCTTATGCAAATGCCAATGCCAGATGTACATTTTGGAATACTGCACAAAGCAGGTTATTCACCAGAAATAATTGTGCACCTGGAGGAACTCCGGCAAGTGTATGGTATACAGTTCCGGCTGGAAGATATCACTCGAACGATTCTCAGGCAGCAGCCGATTCTCAGGCGCAAAGCGAAATTGATGTGAACGGGCAGGCATTTGCAAACAACGATGCGAATGCTAAATGTACTTTTTGGAACAGTGAAAGAAGTGGATTATTTACCAGAAATAATTGTGCTCCAGGCGGAACACCTGCCAGTGCGTGGTATACTGTTCCTGCAGGACGTTACAGCTCTGTAGAATCTCAGGCTGCCGCCGATGCCCAGGCGCAGAATGAAATAAATGCTAATGGTCAGGCGTACGCAAATAATGATGCCAATGCAAAATGTACGTTTTGGAATACTGCACAAAGCGGTCTGTTTACAAAGAATGATTGCGCCGTGGGAGGTATTCCAGGAACAGCATGGTATACGGTTCCGGCCGGCCGCTACAGTTCTACAGAATCGCAGGCAGCGGCAGATGCCCAGGCGCAGAATGAAATTAATGCAAACGGACAAAATCATGCCAACGCCAATGCAGTTTGTACATTTTCTAATGTTTTAAAAATGCAGAGTTTCACAAAAAATAACTGCGATGCAGGCGGAGTTCCGGGTACAGCAACTTATGTAGTTCCGGCGGGAAGATATTTCTCAACCTATTCTCAGGCAGCAGCAGATGATCAGGCGCAGCAGGAAATTAATGCAAACGGACAAAATCATGCTAACGCAAATGCCGGCTGTACCTATTACAGCGCAGCCAGAAGCGGTTCGTTTACTAGAAACAACTGCGGTGTTGGAACTGTCGTGGGGTCAACTGTTTCCTACTCTCAAAATGCAGGTGTTGAATATTCAGTAACATCACAGGCGGAAGCTGACGCACGCGGACTGCAGCGATTTAATACAGACGGGCAGGCCTATGCCAATGTCAACGGATATTGCTTTTACTATAATCGAGCTAAAAGCGGCAGTTTTACTAAAAACAATTGTGCTTCCGGTTATCAGCCTGGAGCTCCGACCATTTACACTGTACCAGCCAATAGCCTTATCTCCTACAATTCACAAGCTGAAGCAGATAATTTTGCGCAAGATATGGTGAATTCCAATGGTCAGACATATGCCAATGCAAACGGAATTTGTAATCCGATTTATTTTGACGCATCAGGAGATATGCAGATTGCGCTAAAGAAAATGTTTATAACATTAACAGCTTCCTCCTCTAATCATAATGGTAAAATTTTCAATATCGAGATCTATTACGATACTGCTTCAAATCCTAGTGCCTATCAAACAGCCACTTTACAATTATTACCTGGTGAAACAAACAAAACTTTCACAGTTGGCGTTCCGGCTAGAACTTATGCATCAATGTCATTTTACTAAAAAATATGAAAAAATATATATCCATAATATTCTTATTATTTCTTGCTAAAACGGCTGTTACAGCTCAGACATTTAGTGACGATAATTTTATTTATACAATAGCACCTAAAAAAGCGGTACAGTCTGGCAATTTAAGTTCCCTTACCAAGGATCAGATGAATCAGACCGTACAATATTTCGACGGGCTTGGACGCCCTATACAAACTATTGTTCCGGCTCAGGGCGGAAATGGGGAAGATTTAGTGACTCCGGCCGCCTATGATGAGTTTGGAAGACAGCTCAAAGAATATCTGCCCTATGCAGTATCAAATGGCAGCAGCAGTTATCCGAGAGTAGATCCAGGTTCGGCAGTAAGCGCTGTGTCTTCATTTTACAATACAGAAAAATATGAAAACACTTCTAATCCTTTCTCTGAGAAGAAATTGGAACCGTCCCCTTTAAATAAAGTACTTAAACAGGCAGCTCCGGGAGCTTCCTGGGCAATGGGAGAAGGACACGAAATAAAATTTGATTATCAGACCAATACCGCAGCCGACAATGTTAAACTTTATAAAGTTATAACGACATGGAAAGAGGATCTGGGGCTATATGACATCTCACTTTCAGTTCCAGAAACTTATGCTGAAAACCAATTGTACAAAACCGTTACGTTTGACGAAAATACAACAGCTAGTCCCGCAGAAGGTGCCGGCTCAACAGTTGAATTCAAAAACAAGCAGGGACAGGTTATTTTAAAAAGAACTTATGATGCGGGTGATCCGCATGATACCTATTATGTATACGATGTTTATGGAAATTTAACTTACGTGATTCCGCCAAAAGTGGAAGGAAGTATAGATGTTGATGTTTTAAACGGGTTATGCTACCAATACAAATACGATAATAAAAACCGGCTGGCATCAAAAAAACTGCCCGGAAAACAGTGGGAATTTATTGTGTACGATAAACTGGACAGACCTGTTGCATCGGGTCCAGCACTGTCTCCCTTTAGGAATGAGACTGCCGAAGGATGGGTTATTACAAAATACGATGCATTTGGCAGACCAATTTACACAGGCTGGCTGGGCCAGACTGCAACAGCTGCTTCGAGAAAGGGACTGCAGGACACCCAGAACAGCGCAGCTCTGCTGTTTGAAACGAAACAGACTTCTGGAACGATCGACGACATACCAGCCTATTACAGCAATACTATTGAACCGACAAATTTTAAACTGCTGACGGTTAATTATTATGATGATTATGCTTTTCCAAATGCGCAGGCTGTTCCCTCTTCAGTGGAGGGGCAGACGGTTCTGCAGAATGTAAAAAGTCTTGCGGCAGGAAGCTGGATAAGAGCATTAAGCACAGCCTCTTCAACTGCCGGGGAAACCAGCACCATATTTTACGATGATAAAGCAAGGCCCGTAAAAAATTATCTTCAGAATTATCTGGGCGGTTATAGCTCCAGTGAGAATAAGCTTGACTTTACAGGAAAAACACTGTACACAATCACCAGACACAAGCGCACCTCCAGTAATTCAGAAATAACAGTAAGAGAGGATTTTACCTATTCTGCACAGGACAGACTGCTGACCCATACACATCAGATAAACGGCGGAACTGTAGAGCTTTTGGCAGAGAACACCTATGACGCTTTAGGACAGCTTGAAAGCAAAAAAGTCGGAAACAGCTCTGGAAACCCGCTCCAGAAAATCGATTTTGTCTATAATATAAGGGGATGGCTCAAGGAAATTAACAAAACAGATAATTTACAGCAGAATACTGATCCAGTTGATTTGTTTGCTTTTAAGATCAATTACGATATAACGCAGACAGATGTTTCTGGAGTCAATCCCTTGTACAACGGCAACATTGCTGAAACTTTCTGGAAAACTGCCACAGATATAAACGAGCGTGCTTACGGTTATAAATACGATCATTTAAACCGTCTGAAAAATGCAGTTTATGAAAAAAACGGACTAACAACCAGTGCGTATGATGAAAACCTCACTTATGACAAAAACGGAAATATAAAGAGTCTAACTCGTAAGGGAGATTATGACCCTCAGGTTGGGAATTTTGATATAGATGATTTGGTTTATACGTATCCGACAAACTCCAATCAATTATCAAAAGTGGCAGACAACTCCAATAACAGCAGCGGATTCAATGATGCTAATAAAACAGATGATGATTACAGCTATGATGATTTTGGTAATATGACTACAGATAAAAACAAAAATATTACTGCTATTACCTATAATCATCTCAATCTGCCAAAGAAAATAACATTTGGA
This sequence comes from Flavobacterium fluviale, assembly GCF_003312915.1. NCBI lineage: Bacteria > Pseudomonadati > Bacteroidota > Flavobacteriia > Flavobacteriales > Flavobacteriaceae > Flavobacterium > Flavobacterium fluviale. The sequence goes on from NZ_CP030261.1 coordinate 1,975,017, forward strand.
ACAACAGGCACTATTGAGTACATTTACAACGCATCGGGACAAAAACTGGAGAAAATAGTTAGTGAAGGTACTGTAACAACAACCACAAATTATTTGGGCGGTTACCAGTACAAAGACAATGTTTTAGAGTTTTTCCCGACAGCAGAGGGATATGTAAAGAATACGGCAGAAGCACTTTCATATGTTTATCAGTACAAAGACCATTTAGGAAATGTTCGTGTGAGTTATGCTAAAAACCCAGCCACTCAAGTTCTTGATATTATTGATGAAACGCATTATTATCCTTTTGGTTTAAAACATTCAGGTTATGTAGCAAGTCAAGAGAGTAATAATAAATATAAATACAATGGGAAAGAGTTGCAGGACGAGCTGGGGCTTGAGGTTTATGACTATGGAGCAAGAAATTATGATCCAGCATTAGGGCGTTGGATGAATATAGATCCTAAGGCTGAAAATTCTCGTAGATGGAATCCTTATAATTACGCATATAATAATCCAATTTATTTTATTGATCCAGATGGAATGCAAGCAGATGATTGGGTTAGAACTCAAGATGGTCAAATGATTTATGATAGTCGAGTTACTAATCAGGAAACAGCGAAAGAGTTTTATGGTAATTCAACATATGTTGCCGTGGGAGAATCCTATACATCTTCAAAGGGTACTAAAGTTGAACTAGGTAAAAATGGAGCTTTTACGGTTGATGGGGTATCTGATCAAGCTGTTGATCAAGCGCCTTTAAGTCTTATGAGTAATGGATTAAATGAAATAATCGAGTTTAATTCATCGATTGATAGTAGTGTTCAAGCACTTCAAATATTAGGTGTAACTAGTAAATCTTTAGATGCTGTAGGAGGATTTACAGGTAATGCTGCAACATTACTTGATGTAGGACGAGTAGGAATGGATTACGCACAAGGCGAAATTGGAGAAGGTAGAGCTCTGTTCCGTTTAGGTACAATTGGAGCGGCAACAGCCGCAGGATCAGTTGTAGGTGGAGAAGTTGGTTCTGCAATACCAGTCCCAGGAGTCGGAACTGCAGCAGGAGCCATTGCAGGTGGTGTAATTGGTGGAGGCTCAAGTGTTGTAGAGGAAGCTTATGACAAAGTTTCTGAAGAAATTCAAAGAAGTTTCAATAATTTTATAAATACAGTAAACCTAGCTGGATCAAATTCAAAACGTTAATAAAACTATGAAATTAAGAATCACCTTTTTTAATCAGGTAAAAACATCACTGTTTTTAATAATAAGTTCTATCACTAGTTTGGCTATGTTTACTTTTTTAGAAATAAATACTAAAAAATCGTTACTAATTATTGAAATTCCCCTTTTTGTTATTTTTATTTTGCCTTCTGTTTATATGCATTTAAACTACTATTTTCAAGGTAATGATATTGAATATGAATTAGATAATCAGAGGATAAAAATTATTAAGGACAAAGTTGAAATAATTTATACGAAAGATGCTTTTAAAGAGATTAAACTCTACATGTCAGGTACAAGATTGGCAGGAATGTCATTAAGGAATTTCCCTTTTGAAAATTATTATTATGCTAAAATAGTAATAGAAGATAATACAGAGATAATAATTACTTGCTTGTTTTCTCAAAAAATTGATAAGATTCTAGAATCGTATTATTCAGAAGTTCCCACACTAAAAATAAAAGATTTTTATCCTATAATTTAAAGGATAAAATATAAAAGGAGAAATATTGTTTCTCCTTTTTATTTTTAAAATAGTCGTTACTCTTTAATGCTATTTCGAAATAACAGTACTGTTGCGGAAATCTGAACTAGAGATTGTAATATGATAATAATTGCATTTATAGGATTATATATTAGCATATATTTAATAACTGCTGGAGTGTTAAATAATCCTAAGATAATTAGAATTAGTAGGATATATTTAATCCAAGAAACTCCATATCTAATTAAAACTCCTAATGTTAAAATCAACAAAATAGTTATTATACTAGTTTTTAATCCTTTTTGAGAAGAAATTATTTCAGGTGAAAGAAGCAGATTGATAATGCCAAGAAGAGCTGATATAAAAATTAAGTTTGATGATTTGATAAAATTTGAGTTTAAGGAAATTTTCATTTATGAGTTGTAAAAGTTTAAGATGTAGAATTTAATTGCCAAAATACGTTCTAAAGATAATAAATTTTTTAAAAGTTAAATTAAACTTCTTTTTAGTAATTGAAACCGTGTCCATTAATAAAAAAGGAGTATTAAATACCTTTTTGAAGTTTCTTTTTCTTTCTTTATTTAAACTTTTTCGAAACATAATCATTTATCTATTCACCTCTGAGTAAAATATCGGTAATGTATTAAATGTGTTTGTGGTTAATTATTGCGTTTAACATTTACAGAAAATCAGATATTTATATTACTATCGCATAAAATTAAAACAGCCCAAAAGCTGTTTTTTTATTTTATAATGTTTTAAATCGAAAAAAATGGAGTCAAATCAGACTAGGTGTTACAGATGTGTTGGTGATATTCGAGAGATGATAAAGTATAGAAAGACAAAATCTGGTAATCAAAGATATATTTGCAGAGCACGCCGGAAAACTAGAGTTGAAAATTATATTTATCAAGCATAGGAGGCAGAGATAAACCAGAATATTATCCAATTAACCAAAGAGGGTTTAGTAATAAGAAGCACGGCAAGAATATTAAAAATATCAACGACAACACTACTGAAAAGAATCATCTTAATTGCCAGAAGCATTGCCAAGCCGATTATCAGCAGAGGCAAAACTTATGAAGTTGATGAGCTGTGCACTTACATTAAGCACAAGAAAAATTATATTTGGCTGGTTTATGCATTGGAAAAGAATTCTAGAAGTTTTGTAAGTTTTAATGTTGGAAAACGAACCAATAAAACTCTGAACCGTGTTTTGGAAACTCTGAAATTATCTGACGCTAAAAAGATATTTACAGACAGACTTAAAAACTATAGGTATCTGATTGATGAGAAAGTGCATTCTATCAAACGTTTCGGAACAAATCATATTGAAAGGAAGAATCTGACACTCAGAACTCATCTTAAGCGACTAAACCGCAGGACAATGTGCTTCAGTAAAAGTTTAGTGATTTTTACTGCTGTTTTGAAGATTTACTTTTGGATTTGAGAAGTAAAACAGTAAGTTTATCTACGATATTCAGTAGATGAGATTAATAAGTATGGTTTAACTGCATTACTTGGAAATGTACCAGGAAGGGATTTGGCTCATGGCATTGAAAAAATTTTGATTACCCCGCTCTATGAAGAGTGCCTAATGAAAATCTGCGCAAATGTATCTGACTTTTTGCAATTTTTTTGTTCTTATAAATTGTAAGTATGTCAAAAGTCTCTGGCTTTTTTAGTATGGTATGGTTAAGCCTATTTCAAAATAGTTTTAAAGTCTAAGACTTTGAGACGTCTACTTTTTTATTATAGAATACGCAGCTTTTCATTAGAAGACTTCGTAGAGGGGGCTTTCGAAATTTATTTTTTAAAATTTATTCTGAAAGCCAATAAGTTATTTCAAACCCCTTACTTTCATTTCTTTGTTGATCATAGCTAAACTGCTCAATGCAGGCATTAAGGTTACGGGTAAAGCAAATACAGGAATGAGCGTTGCGATATTAAAGTTTTCAAAACCTTTGGTAGCGTACAGGTAAATTAGAATACCCACCGCAAGAACCGCAATAGTTAAAAATCCAATGACCACGCCTTTCAATAAGTTTCTTCGTTTTAACAATTGCTCGTTGGTTAAATTTTTAATTTGATTTGTCTGCATAATTTTTTTATTTAAAGTTCTATTAGTTATTTTTATTTTTACAAATGTATAAATAATACACCAATTGGTGTTTTATTTTTAATAAAAATTCATGAATTTATTTCTAAAGCTTGATTTAAAATGGAAAGAAAAGAAGTTTCTGGAACAGTGCGCAACAAGGAACGCAGCAAAATAAAATTTTTGGAAGCGGTAGGAAAAATATTGAAGGCTCAAGGTTTTACTGGTTTAAAAATAAACAACATTGCTTCTGAAGCGGGTGTAGACAAAAAAATGATTTACACTTATTTTGGCGGATTAGATGGCTTGATGGACACCTACATTCGCTCGCAAGATTATTGGAGTAATGTGTCGACTGAAAAAATACAAACGGATTCGAAAGATGGTGGAAAAGTTTTGCTGAAAGAAATGCTGTACAACCAATTTACATATGTTCACGAAAAAGAAGAATTGCAAAAATTATTGCTTTGGCGTCTTTCCGAAGAGCGACCTGCATTGCGAAAAATGACCGAATTGCAGGAAGAGAATGGTGAAGAATTGTTTAAAGCGATATTCGATCCGCACTTTGGAAAAAATGCCGAAAAATTTCGTGCTATTACAGCTCTTCTTGTGTCTGGATTATATTATCTCAATATGTATGCAGTCTTTAATGGAAGCTGTTTTTCGGGTTTGGATATGCAATCAGAAAAGGGACGCAAACAAGTGGAAGAAGCCTTGTCTTTTCTTATAGACAAGACGTATGAGGAGTTATAAAAGCTATACAAATAAAGAAGAAACATAACAATATACGTCTTGCCCTTCGGTAATTTTAAAGATTAGGTATTTTTATTTTAATCCTTAGGGTTCAAAAAAAAGAGCGGAAAGCTGGGAAAGCTTAAATCCAGAAATGTGTAGTCCTGAACAGTGGGATTGGGACTATATAGAAAGTAATACTCGGGAATAATTTATAGAATGAGAAAATAAATTTTGTTTAATTACTAAAAAGGTTCAATACCATTAGGTTAACTTAAAAGGATTAACGAATCATTTTGTTTTTTTAAGGTAAAACTTTTTATTGTCGGAGTAAATTATAAAAAAAAAACTATTTTTTTAAAAGACAGGTCTTTTTACCTTGTAGCGGGAACAGGACTCGAACCTGTGTCCGCTGCGGCGGATATGAGCCTGCCAAACTGTAATTTGAAATAAAAAAGCTCCAGATTTCTCTGAAGCTTTGTCTTAGTAGCGGGAACAGGACTCGAACCTGTGTCCGCTGCGGCGGATATGAGCCTGCCAAACTGTAATTTGAAATAAAAAAGCTCCAGATTTCTCTGAAGCTTTGTCTTAGTAGCGGGAACAGGACTCGAACCTGTGACCTTCGGGTTATGAGCCCGACGAGCTGCCTACTGCTCTATCCCGCGATGTTTCGGGTGCAAAGATACACACTAAATACGGTTATGCAAATAATTTTGATACTTTATTTTTTATAGTTTCGCTAAATATCAAGTTTTGCTAGACTTTAAAATCCAATAATTCCTCGTAAACATTTCCTGTTAAGCCTAATAGCAGACCAAATGCAGGTTCGGTTTTTATTCCTTTTTCTTTGAGTTTAATAATCTCTAATCTGAAGTTCTCGCCTTTTTTACGCAGAATTTGATCTTCAATGAGCATATGTTTATACCCATTTTGATGTAAAGTTGGAATATTCTGCCCGAATATTTCTATTTCAAAAATGTCGATTTTAAAGTTTGCCACTACAGATTCTACCTGATCAATTAAAGTTTCTCTAATAACAAACCCGTTTTCTTTTCCGAAAAAGAGCGTAATCTTATCTATAAAGTCTGTTTTACTTGTCCAATAACAAATAATATCAAGATCACTATTTTCAATGTCAATGTTTATGGGAATAGTACCCACTAAAAGAGGATCAAATTCAGACAGCTTTTCCAAAACTTTGTATTTTGTTAAAACTAAGAATGCGCTTTGTTGTTTTTGATTTCCTGTTTTTAAATATGAAATGTTAGTGAAATCAACCATCTTTAATCGTTATAATTTTTTTCTTCTTGGATTTCTTGCTCCAGCCTTTTATTGATGTTGATTTTGGCATTTGTAAAAACAAAAATCGTTGTTTGATATTCTCTGGCGTACTTGTTTGTAATCTGACCTCCTAAAAATGCCTTCTCAAAAAACGGACTTGTCTCTTTAAATTCATCGCTATTTTCTTCAAATTCTTTAACGCGTATGAGGTTTTTATATCGAATAGTAAGATCAAACCAGTTCACATAATCGGCGTTGAATGACATGGCTTTTATACCTTTTTTGGAGTAATAATTAATGGCTCCAGCTTGTCCGTAATTATCACAAATTATAATAGTTTCTTTTTGGCTGGGAAGCGTGGTATAAATAGAATCAACTTTGCCGGCCAATTCTTTCCAGCCCAGCATATCTGCAAAATCCTGAGGTAATTGGTGCTCTTTACCGTCTTCCCACCGAAGCATTCCCAATTTTTTATACTGCTCTGAATGTGTAACTATGTATTTAGGGCTTTTGTTAGGAAAAGCAACATTATACATGGGAATAAAAAGAAGAATGGGAATAAGAATAAAAACAGGTTTTAAAAAGCGTTTCCATCCATTTTCTAAAATAACTGAAAGATAAACAGCACCAAATCCAATGTAAATTGGGTACAAACCAATCGCATAATAAGACTTGGCTTTGAAATACATAAAGATTGAAAGTGTCAAAATAAATGTGGTAAAAAAGAATTGGAATTTTTGGAACTGTTTGTAACGAAGCAAAGCATAAAGCGCAGTCAGAATTACAAAAAGAGAACCAATAAAAAAGAGAATCTGCTCTTTTAAAAATCCTGCGCGATCTACATTTACCAATTGCGTTTCAGCCAATTCTTTCATATGATGAACAATTGGAAATTGATTACGATACTGCCAAACGAGATTCGGGAGAATCAAAAGAAATCCTAGAATTAAGGCAAAATAAAGCTGTTTTTGACCAAGAATTTTTCTTTGGTTAGAAATTAAAATAGAAGGAATTAATCCAAGTAATAAAAAGAGAATATTGTATTTATTGAGAAAGCCAAAAGCAAATACAACCGCTCCAATGTACAGCCATTTTGTTTTTTGGGAAGTTATATCTTGAATTAAAATATAATAAAATACAGTCCAGCACAAAACATCTAACGAGTTTGGCTGATAAAGCATATTCAGACGCAGTAAACAGGAGAATAGAATACCTAACGCGCCAAGTATCAAAGCATACAGATTTCCTTTTAAGAGTTCGATAGTTTTCCAAACAGTTAAAAGTGTCAGCGCACCAAATAGGGCAGGGAAGAACTTGACCCAAAAAACCGAATTTCCTAGAAGAAAAATAATATATGAAAACCAAGAGCTCACCGGCGGTACTGATAGATAGCCCCATGCCAAATGATGCGCTTGATACAGATGCAGATATTCGTCTCGCTGCAAATCATATTCGGGACTAATCAAGACGTACTGCAAAACAAATTTCAGTAGAATAAACCCAATTAAAACCAGCGTTTTTTTAGTCATGAAGTTTTTGGTTTTTAGTTGTAAATGGTTTTGTGTCAGTGTAAATCTAAGCGAATATAATGTTTATTTTCATTTTGATTGGAATAAAAAAAGCCCCAGATTTCTCTGAAGCTATTTTTATAAGGATAGAATTTTCTCTTATGGAATTTAGAATTTATTTTTTTTGAAATTTAAACAAATTATTCCTCTGCGGCCGTTTCAAATTCCATGTGATCAATAATTTCCGCTTCTGGTTTTTCAGGTTTCGAAGCTTTCAGTGTGTTAAATCTTTCCAGCATTTCTGTTTCGCCTTCCTCACCACTGAAATAAGGGAAAACATCCATAATAGGAGATTCCGAAATTGCCGGAATCGAATATTCGCCCATTGTATTTTTCATTACATGAATTGTGTTGTCATAAGCTTCGCGAACATCATTTGCTTGGACCAGCATGTACATACTCGTTTTTCTTTCTTTACCGCTTTCTTCATCATAAGCAATTAAAGAAACCTTAGATTTGAACCACCTGTCGGCATTTTCAAACGGATGAATTTCGGCATAATTAGCAACTTTAATATTCGTGATTTTAAACTCTTCACTAATATAGGCGGCCATTTCTTCATTTATTCTCTTTTCAGCTTCTGTATAAGACAAAGCATCAACCAAATATGGTTCGGTTAAAACTTTTTGTCCGCCGGTTTCATCTGTTTTTCTATATTTTACTTTGCATTCGTACCAAACTACGCTCATCTCTTTTAAATTTTAAGGATGCCAAAGATAAATTTTACAACAAAATAAATAGTTAAATCCTGAAATAGATATTCACAATTTTAGATATTTTTTGGTAATGTTTTGATCATCTGAAAGTTGCGATTTTTTGATTGGAAAGCGCTTTGTAATCGCATTCATCTTTTTAAATTTTAAAAAATTGAAATTATTTTTAAAGTGTAAAATATTGTAAGTCAATAAATTATTTTTCATCAATTTTAATTTTATTAAAAAAAAGCAATCACCCTCAAACCAAATGGTCAATTTGAACGTAAGTGTCAAAAGATAATGGCTAGGAGTGAGGCATATTCAAATGGTATTGGTTTTTGGAGCATATTGAGTCTGACCATATTTCTAGCTGTTATTTTTAGTAATTTTAAGGAGCATACATGACAGGAAAATTAAACGTTCAAAAGTTAAAAGAAACTTTAAAGTATATTGAAAGCAAACACAAAGAACTAAAAAGGCAAGGTCAAAATGATACGCGTAGTCTAGAATCTATGTTAAAATACTTGAAAAAAGATATGATAGAACAATATAATTTATCAGATCACCATGTTTCAATTAAACAAGAAATGAAAGATACAGAGACTTTTATCGAAAATGTTAAAACCATTATAGAAATCAATTCCTAAATTATATATAGAAAGAAAACTACTTTATTCAAGCTTAAATTTTTCGTTTTTGCAATCCAGAATTAGTTTATTATTAAGGAAAAGTTTATTTCCAATCATGCCTTGCATTCCAGAACTTTTCATTAAAAAATTCTGCAGTTTCGATGTGCCTTCGATGTAGGTAACTTCAGATAGTTTTAATGGTAATGCTCCAAATGCTATCTTCTGATTTGCATCAGCCGAAAAAACATCTAAAGTATTTCCCCAGGAATTTCCTTTTTCGATTTTTATGCGGCTCGTTTTGGTTTTGTATTCGTTCCAGACTTCTTTGGTGGTTATTAATTCATAACCGCTTGTTCCAGAGTCATAAAGTAGTTTTAAGTTCTCATTTTTGACCTTAGCAGGAATTAGGATTTTACGTTTTTTAAATTCAAAATCTGCAAAATCATTTTCTTTGATTTGTTCGATAAAGGAACAATTGTTGTTTTTAAAATCTAAAATTGTTATTCGTTTTTCTAATAAATCCGTACCAATTGTACCAATTATATTTGTGGCGTCTGAATCATCAAAATTGATTTTCTTGCCATAATTCAAAACTTCAAAATGAGCAGATTCAACGTTCATTTTTCCAATTTTAAAACCTGACGAAACTTCATTTTTTTCTGTATTGAGTTTAATCTGGCTGGAAAATTTTTGAGCAATAGACTCCAGCGAGTTTTTGTAAAAAACAGTAATTGGAGATCCAGAATCAAACTGCATGTAAAATGTCTCGTCAATTCCATTAATTTTTACAGGCAGAAGTAATGCACTGTGCGTATTTTCATCACTAGAAATCCACTTTATAGGAATCTTTTCTGCTGTTGCAGAGACACGAAGATAGTTCTCTTTGGGTGTGAATTTTTTTTGGAAGTAAAAGTAACCTCCCAACATCGATAAAGCGATCGATGCTAAAATAATAATGATAATTTTTTTAAATAATTTCATAGCTGATTTTTTTTGCAAGATTCGGCGATAGATTCCGATTTTCGAGCAAAAAGCATATGACATTTTTACGTCATTTTTATGACTTCGGCTATAAGAAGTTGTTTTTGAGTTTGATAGCTAATTCTTGTTTTTGGTTTAAACTGATTCCGTTTAATATAACAACAGCTAGTTTTAAACCAAGAATTGTTATTAATGGAATAAGAAATAAAGGGAAACGTGTGTGAAGAACCTTTTGAATAAAAGGGCTTAAAATTAGTAGAAAGGAAAGTATGAGACTTAAAAAGATGTGAATGGTTATGATTTGTTTTCCGAGTTCTCTATTTTTAAGATCTTTGGTTTTGTAAGTTAAAATTAAAGGAAAAATGATACTTCCAAACGGAATAACAAGTCCGGTTAATGCAGAAAGATTAATGATTTTAGCTCTTTCTATTTCACTATTTTCTTTTTGAACAAGTAGATTTTCTGGCTGGGTTTCTAAAGATTGAGCAATTGTTTTTAATGTAAATCCCTTAAGAATATTTCCAGCTTCGATTCTCTGAATGGTACGCAGGGAAAGCCCAGATTTTTCCGCCAGTTCATTTTGAGTCATGTTTTTTTCCTCTCTCAAAATTTTAACTTTATTGTTCATTTCTTCAGTTTTCTTTTTTTTAGTGTGCAGACGAAAGTAGGAAAAAAGTTTTTATCACAACAATTTAATTATTTGAGGCGTTTATTAAAGTATATTTTTCTTTTAACATTTTTAATTCGGAAAATCGAAAAACTAGAAAGTTTAATAAAAAATTAAGCTTTTTTCTTTAACAAAATTATTAACTTGTTGTAGAATAAAAGATTTACCCCGTTTTATTTTAACCAAAAACATATTTATGAGAGTATCAGTTGTCCGAAAAAATATAAAATTTACACCAGATTCTAGAAGAGTTGTAGCCCGATATTTTATGAACGGGAATGAACGAACTCAGCAAATGGTACTTCGGATCATGATGCTGAATGAAAAGCAGGTATTACAGACTTTAGAGCAGACCTTACGTGAATTTGCAAGACGTCATCGAAATATTTCGGCTGTGTTTTTTAGACATTGCGAAAGAATTAGACCCATAATCGAAGCAATGAAGATTGATTACGAAGGGATGTCTCTTGACAGAAAAATGCTGATAGGTTCTTATTGCACAATGGAATATGCGATTGAATCTGCCGCTATTTTTAATCCTTCAATTGTCGAAGATTTTGATCAAACGGGCTTAGAAGCCGGAGAAAAACGTGTTGTAATTTCTTTTCGTGCTACAGGAGAAGGCCATATTTCGTCTATTGTTTTTAGAAGAGGAATTTTAGATAGAGATAATAATCTGCATATAATGAAAATCGGTAATCATATTGATAAAGCCGAAATCGAACATAAAACCTTATTTAATAAAGAGCGATTCCTGACTAAGTTATCTGAAATGCATACAACAGATAAATATATTACCCAGATTATGCAGGATCTTCCAGATGAATTTGAATTTGCAATTCTCAAAAACATTCTGAATACAGCTTTGAGTGATCCTATTATTCGTGAAGAAAGAAAAACTGCATTGCAGGAAATACTTTGGCTGGCTAATTCGTTTTACGATATACAATTCAAACACGATTCTGATATTACAGAACGTGTAATATTTCCAATTTCAGATTCAGAAAGCCGTGGTATAGAAGATGCTCGCTTTGTGCGTTTTGTCGATGATGACAATTCGGTTCGCGTAATGGCAACTTACACCGCTTATAACGGACATACTATCTTGCCGAAACTGATTTCTACCGAAGATTTTTACAGTTTTAGAGTAATGCCGCTTCACGGGGCAGGGGCGCAAAATAAAAATCTTGCCTTGTTTCCTAGAAAGATAAAAGGTAAATACGCGATGCTTGCCCGAATTGACGGAGTTAATAACTATATTATGTATTCTGATCGAGCTACACAGTGGAATACGCCGATTCTTCTTCAGGAGCCGCGCTACACTTGGGAGTTGACACAAATAGGAAATTGTGGTTCGCCGCTTTGGACAGAAGAAGGCTGGCTGGTTATTACCCACGGTGTTGGTACAATGAGACGTTATTGTATAGGTGCGTCTTTATTTGATTTGGATGATCCATCTAAAGAAATTGGAAGACTTACAGAGCCTTTGCTTTCTCCATTAGAAGATGAGCGAGAAGGATATGTGCCAAATGTGGTATATTCCTGCGGGGCAATTATTCATAATGACAGCCTGATTTTACCTTACGCTGTATCCGATTATTGTTCTACTTATGGAGTGGTTAATTTGGCAGAATTATTAGATGCGTTGAAGAAAAGTAAGTAGTAATTACTTTTATTTTTTCAAATCAGGAATTTTCTCTGTCAAATTTTTCCAATATCTTTTTGGCATATGCTGAAGATGAAGTTTTGTGTTTTTTCTGGATTCAATATTGACACTGCTGAAATAGCGGCGCCATAAATTTTGAAAGAATTCTTCATCTTCATCGCATATTTCCGCGAGAAATTTTGATGAGGAAGTATCCGAATCAAACTTTAATTCTACCGTTGATACATTTTCAAGATCGTAGTAAATTCCGTATTTTCTTTTGGCGTCATAAATAAGCCAGCGCTGATCTGCATACCGGTTTTTAAAATGATTTTGGATAATTGGCAAAACATTACAATCAGGTTCGACAATTGCATAGTATAATTCGTCTTTCGTGAGCTTGAAACGAACAAAAGCTTTCATTCTGTGACTTTCTTTTCCACTTAAATGTGCTGCTTTTTTAACGTTTAAAACATCATTATTACCTAAATCTTGTTCTATGTTTATTGAACTTGAAAAGGCATATGAAACAAATCGAAATAAAGTTTCCTCCATCTGATTCAATTCAGATAAAAAGGCATAATATAGATGTGCAAAACCAGTAGGAGTAAGCCGTTTTTTCAGGCCGTCTAAAACTCGGTCTGCTTTAATACTATCTGTTGATACAATATGAATATTTGAAAAAAGTAAAGCATTAGATGCTTCATCTCTAGCGAAAACTACATCTTTGAGCTTATATTCATAAATTTCAAAAACAGCTGTCAGCCAGCCTTCATAAGTTCCGTCGTAAATTACCTGTGTCATTTTAAAATAAGGCAAGCTGGTTTGAAAAATTATTTTTGTATTTGCTGTTCTGCAAATTTAAAATCTGACTTTTTATTTGAATAGAAGTCAGATCTTTTTGCAGATAAAAAGGAGAAGCAAAAGCCAAAAAATACTTTGAGCGATTGTAGGCAATTCCTAATTTTTGCAAATCTTCAGGCTGCAGCTTTTTAAACTTTCTTGCAGCGACAATTTTTTTCGCACTCATAAAACCTATTCCAGGAATCCGTTTAATTAATTCAAGATCTGCAGTATTAATATCAACCGGAAATTGATCCAGATTTCGCAACGCCCAGCCTAATTTTGGGTCGATATCGAGATCAAGATTGGGCTGGTCAAAACCAACAATTTCGTTTACATTAAAACCATAAAAGCGAATCAGCCAATCTGCTTGATACAATCGATTCTCCCGAATCATCGGAACAGGAGTTCCAATTGCGGGAAGTCTATTGTCGTAACTAATTGGCACATATCCAGAATAATAAACACGTTTCATGCTCATTTTTTCGTAGAAATAATTGGCCATGCCTAAAATTTCGAGATCATTTTCCTGTGTTGCACCAATCACCATTTGAGTACTTTGTCCGGCAGGAGCAAAAATTGGTGCTTTATAATTTAGTTTTTTTTCTTCTTTATGGCCGGCAATTTCATTTTTAAGATATTCCATCGGCTTAATCACATCGACATGATTTTTGTCGGGAGCAAGCAGTTTCAAACTTTTTTCTGTCGGCATTTCGACATTCACGCTTAAACGATCTGCATATAAACCAGCCTCTTTTAAAAGCTCATCGCTGGCGCCGGGAATTGCTTTGAGATGGATATAACCATTAAAATTTTCTTCTAATCGTAATTTTTTTGCTATTCTTACCAGACGTTCCATTGTGAAATCAGGATTGTCAAAAATGCCAGAACTCAAAAATAATCCTTCAATATAATTTCTTCTATAAAAACCTATAGTAAGATCTACCACTTCCTGAACCGTAAAAGCAGCACGTTTAATGTCGTTACTTTTTCGGCTTACACAATAGGCGCAGTCAAAAATACAATGATTGGTCAGTAAAATTTTCAGCAGAGACACACAGCGCCCGTCTTCTGTGTACGAATGACAAATGCCATTTGCTGAAGCATCGCCTAAACCTTTATTTTTGTTCTTACGATTACTTTGACTCGAAGAACACGAAACATCATATTTGGCAGCATCAGCTAAGATCGCCAATTTCTCCATCACTCTTTCATGTACCATTTTGATCTTATTTAATTGTTTTTGAAAAGAAAATTTATCTATTCAAAACTACTCATTTGGCTTAAAAAGGAGCTGAAAATCACTGTTCTAAATTGTATCAATTTTTTCTAACAAGAAAAGGACTATATATTGAATGATTAATTTTCGAGAAGTTAGAAAACAGGTATAAATACGTGGTTGAGGTTTTTTCGATTTATATAAATTGCGCAACTGTATGAAAAATTAATCAAACCCCCTTATTGATTGGTTTATCTCCTAAAGAGCGTACAAGTATTAGCGAATATTAATAATCGAATTGCTAAAACGATGAAATTTATACAAGGACAAGATGTATCCTACACTGCATTGAGTGGGAGATCTTATAAGGCGACTGTGATCGAAAGAAAAATGGATTTCAAAAAAGGGCTTATAATAAAATCTACTTCAAAAGAGCGAGATTTTCATTATTTGATTGAAATTCAAAAAAATGGCTCAACAGAAAAAATTCTTTGTGCCGAAAACAATCTACAATTATTAGAAAATAAGAAACGAAGTGTTAAAAAAGCAGCTTAATAAATTATTAAGATTGAATATGTTTTTTTGTCTTTTGCGCATAATCAAAAAAGCTCCAGATTTCTCTGAAGCTTTCTGATAATTAGACCGTTTTTAAAACACCTCCATCTGCTCTAAGACAGGTTCCATTTGTGGCAATTGAAATAGGACTTGCTAGATAAGCGGCTAGTGAAGCAATTTCGGACGGATTTATAAAACGCTGTAGCAAAGAATCTGGATTGGTTTGATGTATAATGGCACTTTTCATTTGCTCCACATCTATATTTTGTAATCCTGCAATATGTTCTATAGTGGCAGCAACACCGTCAGAATAAGTTGGTCCGCCTAAAATTGTATTAACGGTAATTTCAGTTCCTTTTGTCAACTTAGACAAGCCGTTGCTAATGGCCATCATAGAAGCTTTTGTCATTCCGTAATGAATCATGTTTTCGGGAATATTTACGCCAGATTCACTGCTGATGAAGATAATTCTGCCTGATTTTTTCTCCAGCATCGATGGTAATAGTTTTTTTGAAAGACGTACGGCGCTCATTACATTGATCTCAAAAATGCGGTACCAATCTTCATCTTCTATGTTTTCAAAAGATTTCAATTCGAAGATTCCAAGATTGTTTACTAAGATATCTATTTCGATGATTTCATTTAATAAATCAGTTACTTCTTCTTTATTTCCAAAATCCGCGGCAATTCCAGAAACAACAGCATTAGGAAATTCCTGTTTTAACTTTTGTACAGCCGAAGCCGTTTTTTCTTTACTTCTTCCATTGATAATTACCTCGGCATTTTCGTTCAATAATTGCTGTGCTACTGCATAGCCGATACCTTGAGTTGAACCACTAATGAACGCTCTTTTTCCTTCTAATTTTAAATTCATTTTTATTGTTTTAATTTTGTAATGATTGATACATAAATAGTCAAAAAAATTAGCTGATAACAGCTAATTGCATTTCGATCTGCTCTTTTAAAATCTTTTTATCTGGGTACATTCTTCGCAGCGTATTTAAACCGCACCAGAATGTTATTAAGTACCTGCCCAATATTTCGGGATCAGTTGTCGATTTTAGGTTTCCTCTATTTTTTTCCCTTTGTATAGTCTGTGTGAACATTTCTTCAACTTCCTTTAGAATCTGCACCGCATCGAATTCCAGTTTTTCGTCGATAAAGGTCATTTCGACAACAGTATTAGCGATAATACATCCTTTAAGATGTTCGATTTCATCTGCTGAAGCATTACTTCTAAAAAAATCTTTAATTAATTCTAATGGAGAATCGCTTTGGTTTAATTCATTTTTAAAAGCATCAAATGCCAATCTGCGTTCTGCGATGGCTTTTTGAAAAACCTCTTTTTTTCCTCCTTTAAAAGTATTGTAAAAGCTTCCAGCCCCAGCTCCGGTTGCTTTTTGTAAATCGCTTAAGGAAGTAGCGGTATATCCTTTTTGCCAAAACAGTTCCTGCGCTTTTTTTATGATGCTGTCATCTTCGTAAATTGTAGGTCTTCCTCGCATTTGATTATATTTTGTAATGATCGATACAAAATTATTTCAAAAATCTTCTTGATGCAAATATTTTAAGTTTTTTTTAATTTAATTGAAAGATTTTCGGAACTGAAGCGGTGTTAAATCGGTTTTCTTTTTGAAAAGTTTGCTAAAGGACTGTGGATATTCGAAACCTAATGAAAATGCAATTTCGTTGACAGTTAAATTCGTTGTGGTCAGCAATTGTTTCGATCTTTCAATCAGATAATTATGAATGTACTGCTGGGTATTTTGACCTGTAATATTACGAAGCAGATCACTTAAATAACTGGCGGAAATATTAAGTTGCTGCGATAGATATTGAACGGTTGGAAGTCCGCTAAAAGTTGCATTTTCTTTATCAAAATAATCAAAAAGTAACTGCTCCAATTGGCTCAACAAATCATAATTAGAGTTTTTTCTAGTGATAAACTGCCTGCCGTAAAATCGGTTAATGTAATTGAGAAGTAAGTCTAAGTGCGAGACAATAAGATCTTGACTGTAATGATCGATATTGTTTTTTAATTCATCCTGCATTTGCTTGAGCAGTCCTGAGATAATTACATCTTCTTTTTCTGAAAGATGTAAAGCCTCTGCCACAGAATAGGAAAAAAAGCCGTAGTTATTAATTGTTTTTCCCAGCGGATAATGGTTCATCAAATCGCTCTTAAAAACCAACATAAACCCAGTCACAGGGTTATCGTTTGTCTGCGTTACGGAGAAAACTTGACCAGGTTTGGTCAGCGTCATCATTCCTTCATCAAAATCATAATCACGCTGACCATATTTAAATTTTCCGTTAACTCCCTTTTTTAAGGTGATACAGTAAAAATCGTTTGTAAAATGTTCCCAGATATTGCTGTGTTTATAACTTAAGGAAGCAAAATCAATTACACTAACCAAAGGATGATCTGGTTTTGAAAGAGCAAACAATTGATGCAGCTCTGAAATTGTTTTGATTTTATGTGGAATTGATTTTTTCATTTTACACAAATTTACAAATTAATCGAAATTAGTAGAGAACGA
This sequence comes from Flavobacterium fluviale, assembly GCF_003312915.1. NCBI lineage: Bacteria > Pseudomonadati > Bacteroidota > Flavobacteriia > Flavobacteriales > Flavobacteriaceae > Flavobacterium > Flavobacterium fluviale. Next base: position 1,992,157 of record NZ_CP030261.1, read on the forward strand.
AATATTTTTCCATGATTCCATTTCTGCAGCTTCAGCTTTTCGATGCTCTATAATAGAGTTGTAACTATCTGGTCCCAAAGGAAGATGCACCGGCGGATTGGTTAATTTTGTAATATCAACTAATACTTGTGCCAGCTTAACTGGGTTTCCGGGCTGTTTTCCGTTAAAACTTTGGAGCATTTTTAAATGTTCTTCAACTTTATAAGCTTCGATTTTATTTTGTGTTGAGGCAAGGGTAGTGTCGCTCATGAAATTAGTGCGGAACATTCCAGGAGCAATTACCGTAACGTTGATGTTAAATTGTTTTGCTTCCTGAGCCAGTGCCTCTGAAAGTCCAATAACGGCAAATTTCGCAGCATTATAACTTCCTGTATTTCCGTAACCTACATATCCCATATTCGAGCTAATATTTATAATGTGCCCCGATTGCTGTTTGCGTAGAAAAGGCATCACGTTTCGAATTACATTTACGGTCCCAAATAAATTGACATCTATTGTTTTACGAAATTCTTCATCGCTTATTTCTTCTAGGCTTCCTACTAAATAATAACCTGCATTATTCACTACAACATCAATCTTTCCAAAATAATCTACTGCAGTTTGAATTGCTCTTTTTACTTCAAAATCATTTGTAATATCAAGCTGAAGCGGTAGAAAATTTTCGTTCTGCTCACTAATTTGAGTAGTTAATTCTGCTAAATTTCGTGATGTCGCTGCAACTTGATCTCCATTTTTTAAAACTGCATTTGCGATTTCAAGCCCCATTCCTTTTGAAGCGCCTGTAATAAACCATACTTTTCTAGTACTCATATTTTTTTACGTTTAATTGTAAAGACAAAATTCTATAAGATTTGCGTTTGAAAAGTGTTCAAAAAGAAGAATATTGTGTTCAAGTTGAGGTAAATTATTAGTACAAAAAAAAGCTCCAGATTTCTCTGAAGCTTTAGAATTATCGAAAATATTTTTAGAAATTAGTATTTACTTTTTTAGATCGATCTGCGATGTAAGAGATAAGCCAAGTTACTTGTCCTTCTTTTACAAAGTATATTTTTTTAGAGGCTAAATTCGGGATACTTTCCAGGCAGGTTACTAATATGTTATTTGCCGAAATCAAATATTTTTGGTCATAAGTACTTAAAACTCTAGCCGCTTCTTTATTGGTTTTCGCAAGAGTAGTATACTTTGTAAAATTATTTTTTAAAACAGCATCATAATCAATAACATCTTGTAGACTTAAAGCAACATAATGCTCTTTCACGTTTTCATTATAGTATAAGGTCGAAAATGCCCAAACAGCTCCACCAGATAAATACAATTTATCCTTTTTTTCTAAAGTCGGATTTGCATCGAACAATTCTTTTGTCTTCTTACGTAAAACAGGGTTAAAGTCAAAAGATTTTTCCTGATAAGTAGACATGTCATTAATCTGACTTTTATTTACTACTGTTTTTTCTACGGCATCAGTTAGTGTCATAGTACCAAAATCTAATGCTAAAGGAACAAACTCTAATTTGTTGTCTTTAAGTTCGTCAATATAACCGCCTTTAGTAGTTTGAGCACCGATATCTAAAAGGAAAGCGTTGGCAAAATCAACTGGAGGAATAGCGCCTTTAACTAGTGTTTTAGCTTCTTCATGAACATCTAGGATCTCAAGTTCTTTATTAGTAAGAGAAGAGATTTTGTTTTTTAAAACGTCAATGTTACGAGCAGATTCAAAAACAGGAGCAGCAACGATAAAGATGTTTTCTTCAAGAATTTTATGTTCGGCTCTGATTTTTTTTAATTGATCAACGACTGTATTGCTTGTTCTCGTGATATCTTCTGCAGTAAGTTCGCCAGCAGCGCTTATATGATCAGCAAACGGAATTCTTTCTGTCCAGAAAGAGAGAATTTTATAATCAGCTTTCTTAATATTATTTACATCAAGAACAGAAACTTTTATAGCTCTGCGGCCAATTTCAATTCCAGCGTAAATACTTTTTTGAGAAAATGAATTAAGGGTAAAAAATAAATTTAAAAGAATAAAAAATAGAACTTGGGGTTTGTTTTTTTTAAGCATTGTTGTTAATTATAATTATAATAAGATTTATTTCTAAAAAAGAATTTATGGTAATTATATGAAAGTCATAATTCTGAATTAAAAATTATAGTTTTCGGTATTGGATTGCAAATTTATAAAAACATTTACTAAGATAAATGCAGATATTAGAAAATATAGAATTTAAATGATAACCTTAACATTGGGCGATTTAAATCTTTTATATAACAAAAAAGCTTCAGATTTCTCTGAAGCTTTTGTTAAGTAGTCCGTGGGGGAATCGAACCCCCCTTACCAGGATGAAAACCTGGCGTCCTAACCGATAGACGAACGGACCTGCTTTTGTATTGCGGGTGCAAAAGTGCAACTATTTTTAGAATACACAAAACGTTTTCAAAAAAAACTTTATTCAATTTTTGTAAAAATAATGCATTTTACGAGTATCAATCGTCAAAAAATAAAATGATTTGAAATGTATTTGTTTGATTAATAATTGGTTGTTTTGTCGAGAAACAGCGAAGAAACTAATTTGCAGTACAGTGATATTTTCTAATTTAATTGAAAAATATTTTTCCAATTTTAAATTTTGAAAGAATATTCTTTTGTGTTTTCTGTTGTGTTTTGAATCTTTCAGGAAGATTTTATAAATAAGATAAGAAAAAAAGCTCCAGATTTCTCTGAAGCTGTGTCGTAGTAAATCTCTAATGCGAGATTTTTTTAATGGCTTTTTTTGGATTGAATAGAGATTTTAAAAGTATTTATGAATTTAAGGTTTAAAATCGATATCCTAAATGGAAGCCAAATCTCACAACTTGAGTGTGGTCAGTTTTATCAGGATTAAATAATAGTTTTCCCCAGCCGGCGTTAACTTCAAATATAAAACCACTTTTAGTAACCCATTTACTTCCTAAGCCTATACCAAGGGAAAAGTCAATTACATCTGGGTCTTCCGTAAATTTAGAAGTATCATTTATTTCGTAGACTTTTTTTCCGTCAATTGAGCTTAGCATTCCAAATCCTTCGGCAAAAAAGCCAGAAGCATATTTCTTTCCAAAGTATCTTCTGTAATAGGGAGATATGGAATAGTTCATATCTTCATCGGCATTGTCATTAAAAACATACAATCCTGAAACACCTAAAGATGATTTAGCATTCAAATTTCTTTCATAAGTAGCCTCAAATGATCCAGCTAAAGGTGATATCACATTTATTTTGACTTCGTTTTTTTTCTCGTTGTTATTCTGTGCATTTACAGAAAAAATTGAAGATAGCATGATGATAATTAAGTAGTTTTTTTTCATGTGGTATTTAGTTTATTTATTCGAGTCAAAAATATTAGACTTTGCTTAAATAAACGTTAATTAAACCTATGGATAAACCTAAATTAGTCATAAAATTCTTATTCAGTAATTTCTAGATATGTATGTCAATTTACGAAGAGCATATAATTGGAAAGGCGAATATTTCGTGCTGCCGAGAATGTTCGGTTCGTGATCGCAACAAATCTTAACCGAGTTAATTAAAACAAAAAAGCTCCAGATTTCTCTGAAGCTTTCTTTATCAGCGGGAAACATTCAAATATCTAACCAGATTATTGTGGATTATTATAATGTTATCGTCTACGCATGTTAATGATTTATATTAAAACAGAATATCTATGACAATTTTGATAGTTTTGTTACATGTATTAATTAGTTATATTTATAAACAAACCAATAGAGAATGAAGTTAATAAAACAATTTAAAGATAAGTTTGTAAATTTTTACGACAATTTGACTAATGCTGATTCAAGTTGGGAGAATAGACAATATGATTTTTGCTTAATTTTTGGACAGACCACTGAGAACAAATTGCCTTGGATAACAGCAAATTGGAAATCAGACTTTGAGCCATATTTTGACTTGCTAATAAAACAGAACGGAATTTTTAAAGAGGTAGGATGTAGAGCAACCAAATACAAACTTGAAAAACGTATTTCCAAAAAAGAAAAGGAATTTATATATCATTCAGAAATAAAGCTTGGGAAACTCAAATGGGATGAAAAATCACATGAAAAATGGACAATGTCTAATAATACGGATAATTACTTTCTCGATTTTGAATCATGGTCGCCAAGTTGGACAATTTGTGAAAAAAGACAATCACCGCCAGATGTTTATATTTCAATATCTAATGAAACTGATTTTGAAAATAATCGTGATATTAAATTTGGCTATTTTATTGTAGTGGCAATTGCCAAAAGTTTAAAATTTGACTCCAAACCGATTTTGAAAGAGTTGTCTGAAAGAATAAACTCGAAAGCCACAATTTTAAAAACAAGAAAATGGGGTAAACCTGAAAAAGACGAAAATTGGACTTTTGTAAATGGCATACAAGATACTTTTAGCAATGGTATCTATAAGGGCAGGAATTTACATTTGTTTAACTTTGAAGAGTTAGAATTTGAACCTACATGGGAAGTTATGCATCGAGCTAATTAAAGAAGAAGAATCTACTACGTATAACAACTTACTAAAAAGAGTATAAAATCAAAAAAAGCTTCAGATTTCTCTGAAGCTTTTTACTTTGTAGCGGGAACAGGACTCGAACCTTTGTCCGCTGTGGCGGATATGAGCCCGACGAGCTGTAATTTGAAATAAAAAAGCTCCAGATTTCTCTGAAGCTTTTTACTTTGTAGCGGGAACAGGACTCGAACCTGTGACCTTCGGGTTATGAGCCCGACGAGCTGCCTACTGCTCTATCCCGCGATGTTTCGGGTGCAAAGATACGCCGATTTTTTAGAAATCCAACGAAAACTTAAAAAAATGTTTTATTTTCTGTATTGAGTTGATATGACTACCTTTGCACCTTAAATATTATGCAAATGTCACATAAAGCAGGTTTTGTAAACATCATCGGGAATCCAAATGTTGGAAAATCAACATTGATGAACGCTTTCGTCGGAGAGCGATTGTCAATTATTACATCTAAAGCACAAACTACACGTCATAGAATATTAGGAATTGTAAACGGCGAAGACTTTCAATTGGTTCTGTCTGATACTCCCGGAATCATCAAGCCGGCATACGAAATGCAGGAATCTATGATGAACTTTGTAAAATCGGCTTTTGAAGATGCAGATATTTTGATTTACATGGTCGAAATAGGAGAGCAGGACTTAAAAGACGAAGCTTTCTTTAATAAAATCATTCATGCTAAAATTCCGGTTTTATTGCTGCTAAATAAAATCGATAATTCCAATCAGGAACAATTAGAGCAGCAAGTTACTTTTTGGAAAGAAAAAGTACCAAATGCAGAAATTTTTCCAATTTCTGCCTTGCAAAACTTCAACGTTCCAGAAGTTTTCGGAAGAATTATCGAATTACTTCCAGAATCACCAGCATATTATCCTAAAGATCAATTAACAGATAAGCCAGAACGTTTCTTTGTTAACGAAACTATTCGTGAGAAAATCTTATTGAATTACAGCAAAGAGATTCCGTATGCAGTTGAAATCGTTACAGAAGAGTTTTTTGAAGATGAGAAAATTATCAGAATCCGTTCTGTAATTATGGTAGAGCGCGAAACGCAAAAAGGAATCATCATAGGACATAAAGGTGCAGCGTTGAAAAAAGTAGGAACTGATGCCCGTGCTGATTTAGAGAAATTCTTCGGAAAACAAATTCACATCGAACTTTACGTGAAAGTGAATAAAAACTGGAGAAGCAACGCTAATATGCTGAAACGATTTGGGTATAATCAGTAAAAAGAGTATTCAGTCGCAGTTTACAGTCTCAGTCTGAAAATTGTGAATGCGAATTAAAAATATAACAGGAAACAACTCCAAAAAAAAGTAGTCAGTTTTTAATTTAGAGGTCACGTTTTTACCAGTTTTTTAACTGAATACTTAAAACTGTGACTGCAAACTAAAAAAGACTACCTTTGCAAAAAATTTAAATAAGGCATTTTAGATTTATAAATGATAGAACTTTAGGAAACTAAGAATCTAAAATTTGAAATCTAAAATCTAAAATTCAAAAAAATGAATAACATTGTTGCGATAGTAGGAAGACCTAATGTAGGGAAATCGACCCTTTTTAATAGGCTGATACAAAGAAGAGAAGCTATTGTAGATTCAGTATCTGGGGTTACCCGTGATAGAAACTATGGTAAAAGCGAGTGGAACGGAAAAGAGTTTTCTGTCATTGATACAGGTGGATACGTTCGCGGATCTGATGACGTATTTGAAGGTGAAATCCGTAAACAAGTAGAACTTGCTATTGACGAAGCCGATGTTATTATTTTTGTGGTTGATGTTGAAGAAGGAATTACGCCAATGGATGAAACCGTTGCAAAATTACTTCGTAAAGTAACAAAACCAGTTTTATTGGCTGTAAATAAGGTTGATAACGCAATGCGTGAGAAAGATGCGGTTGAGTTTTATAACCTTGGTTTAGGCGAATATTTTACTTTTGCAAGTATTTCAGGAAGTGGAACTGGAGATTTATTAGACGCTTTAATAGAAGCTTTCCCAGAAAAACCAGAAGTTGAGGTTAAAGAAGATTTACCACGTTTTGCAGTTGTAGGACGTCCGAATGCTGGAAAATCTAGTTTTATCAATGCCTTGATTGGTAAAGATCGTTATATTGTTACAGATATTGCTGGAACAACTCGTGATGCAATTGATACTAAATTTGACCGTTTTGGTTTCGAATTTAATTTGGTTGATACTGCTGGTATTCGTCGTAAAGCAAAAGTAAAAGAAGATTTAGAGTTTTATTCTGTTATGCGTTCGGTTCGTGCAATTGAGCATGCAGATATTTGTATATTGGTTATAGATGCAACTCGCGGATTCGAAGGTCAGGATCAGAGTATTTTCTGGCTGGCAGAGAAAAACCGTAAAGGTGTTGTAATCTTGGTAAACAAATGGGATTTGGTGGAAAAAGATACCATGTCTACTCGCGATTATGAAGAGAAAATCAAAAAAGAATTAATGCCTTTTACAGATGTGCCCATTTTATTCGTTTCTGCTTTGACAAAGCAGCGTTTATTAAAAGCACTTGAAGCTACGGTTCAGGTTTTTGAAAATAGAAAACAAAGAATTCCAACTTCAAAATTCAACGAATTCATGTTGAAGGTTATTGAAGCTTATCCGCCGCCAGCGACAAAAGGAAAATATGTGAAAATTAAATATTGTATGCAGCTGCCAACACAAACACCTCAGTTTGTATTTTTTGCTAACATGCCGCAATACGTTAAAGAACCTTATAAACGTTATCTGGAGAATAAAATTAGAGAGAAATGGGATTTTTCAGGAGTTCCAATCGATATTTATATCAGAGAAAAGTAAAAAAGAGTCCCCGCAAATAGGGGACTTTTTTATGTTTAATGCCTAAATAAATTACAAGATTGATTTTTTATTGGCATTATATTTGAATAAATGTAAAAAATACAATTAAACCTTTTGCGTTTTTTTAAGTCTTACTGATCTAACTAACCTAATTTTATGACCAAAATTTATTCGTTTGTATTGTTTTTAGCATTTATTTATTCGACAAATGCCCAAAATAATATCGTTGTTAAAGGAACTGTTGTTGATATTAACACGCAGTTACCGCTTGAACTTGCTACCGTTTATTTTACCTCTGTAAAAGATTCCACAATTATTGAATATGCAACTACCGATAAAAACGGGAATTTTATCATCAACACCAAAAAGTACGATAAACCAGTTTTTTTAAAAGTAAATTATACGGGTTTTCAAGATTATTACGAAGAACAAAAAGGACTTACAGAAAGTAAAGACTTTGGAAAACTGTACATGCTTGAAAACGTAAATGCCTTAAATGAAGTGGTAATTAAAACCGAGGCGCCGCCAATTACCATTAAAAAAGATACTTTAGAATTTAACGCGGGCTCTTACAAAGTTCGTCCAGATGCAAACGTAGAAGCATTATTGAAACAGCTGCCGGGATTTGATGTTGACAATACTGGAAAAATTACGGTGAATGGGAGGGAAGTGAATCAGTTTTTAGTGAATGGAAAAACATTTTTTGATAAGGATGGCGCTATTGCGATTAAAAATCTTCCAGCAGATATTATAAAAAAAATTCAGGTTTCTGATTTTAAAACCAAGAAAGAAGAACTCGCAAAACAAGAATCTACTTCAGATTATTCGACTGTAAATATTACCATTGACGAAAAGAAAAACAAAGGATATTTTGGAAAAGTACTTGGCGGATATGGATCAGACGAACGCTATGAAAGCAGTTTGATGATGAATTTTTTCAAGAATAAACAAAAAATCAGCGTTTTAGCTTCTTCAAATAATATCAACTCTACCGGATTTTCAATGGATGAGGTTTTTGATAATATGGGCGGAGGCCGTAATACACGTGGTGGTAATCAAGGTGCCGGCGGAGGCGGAAAGGGAATTACGCAGTCTACTTTAGCAGGAATTAATTATTCTGATGATTGGACAAAGGATTTGGAGTTTATGAGCAGTTATAACTTTACAAATTCTGTTACTAAAAATGATAGTAAATCGAATCAGGTAAGTTTCCTTCCAACAGGAAATATCGTAACCGAATCGGATTCTAAAAACAGAAACGAAAATACTGGAAACAATGTCAATTTTGAACTTGAATATAAAATTGATCCGACAATGAGAATTGTTGTTGCTCCAAAATTAAACCAATCACAATCGAACAGTAATTTATTTTCTTCATCTTCTTCTGAAAATGAAAACGGAGAATTATTAAACGAGAGCAGTGGAACATCACATACAGAAGGTTCGAATACAAATTTTGCTAACAGTATTAATTTCAACAAAGTTTTCGAAAAGAAATCACGAAACCTTAGTGTAGTTTTCAATAATAATAACACTAAAAACGATTCAAACGGAATCAATATTTCGGAAACTATTTTTTATCAAGACGGAAAGCCGAATGATGAAAGAAATCAAAATGCAAAAAATACCTCAAAAAGCGACACGTATTTGATTGATGTAGAATATACAGAGCCGATTACAGATTCGCTTCGAGTACGTTTTGGAACCGATTTTAACTGGCAGAATTCTGTAAATGATCAGAAAACATTTGATTTTGATGAAACGGCTCAGGAATATTCAGATTTAAATTTATCATTGACGAATTACACAACATCTAAACAAAACTCTATTTCTCCAAAGGTTGGAATCAGCTGGCAGAAGAGTAAATTCAGTTTGAATGTAAATTCAAAAACTTCAATTGTAGAATTTGATAATCATTCTTTTTATCTTAATCAAGCAACAGATTTGAATAAAAGATATGCGCTTCCGTACGGAAATGCCCAATTTCGATACAAATTCAATCGTTCCAAGAACTTAACATTTAAGTATGATTATTCCAATGCACTTCCATCTGCAACCCAGTTAATGCCTGTGGCGAATTTAAATAACCCATTAAATAGTGTCATTGGAAATCCAGATTTAAATCCGATTGAGAAAAACAGCGCAGGAATTGATTTTAAGAATTTTGATTTTAGAACTCGTTCTGGTTACAGCGTTTTTATTAAAGGTGATTATTATAATAACGATGTTGTTTCGACTTCAATTTATGATGAAAGTGGAAAAAGAAATACAACCTATGTAAATATTTCAGGAACTTATTCGGCTTCTATTGGAGGAAACTGGAACCAGCAGATTAAAAAAGATGCTCACACTTTAAGATACGGATTACGTTTAAGCGGTAATTATAATTTTGACAAGGGATTTACAAATGCCGAATTATACAATGCAAAATCGATTATCGTAACGCCAAGTGTTTATGCGTCTTATGATTATGGTGATGTGCTTTCGATTGCGCCATCTTACAGCTTATCTTATAATGAAACCCGTTATGAGAATTTTTCAAGAGATGCTACTTCAAATGTTATCCATAGGGTTAATCTGCAGACAACCTCTTACTGGCCGGCAAATTTGATTTTCGGAAATGACTTTGGCTACACTTACAATTCAAACATCTCTGGAGACTTTAAAAAAGATTTCTTTCTGTGGAATACGAGTTTGTCATACGGTTTCTTAGATAAAAAATTATACGCTAAGGTTAAAGTTTATGATGTTTTAAATCAGAATCAGAGTGCTACAAGAACGATTTCTTCAACATCGATTCGTGATGAGGAAAATACTGTTTTAAAACGTTATGTAATGTTTTCTCTAGCCTACAAAATCGGAAACTTTGCCGAAAGCAAAAAAGGAGGAAAGAGACAGCGAGGGTCATGATTTTTTTAGAGGCGCTGAGGTTCTAAGGTTCTGAGGGACTGAGGTTCAAAGGGGCAAAGGCTCAAAGGGACAAAGGGACAAAGGGACAAAGGGACAAAGGGATAATTTTAAAAAACCCGAATCAAATTTTTAATTTGATTCGGGTTTTTTAAAATCTAAAATCTAAAATCTAAAATCTAAAATCTAAAATCTAAAATCTAAAATCTAAAATCTAAAATCTAAAATCTAAAATCTAAAATCTAAAATCTAAAATCTAAAATCTAAAATCTAAAATCTAAAATCTAAAATTAAAAAACCGAAATACATTTTAAATATATCTCGGTTTTAATACTAAACTAATTAACTCTAACCTTACAATGAGTACTTCAACGTAACTCCGTAAGTTCTTTGATCACCTAATACTCCCGCATATTGGCCTGAGTTACCACCAGCTGGCAATAATTGCTCATAGTAGTCTTTATTTAAAAGGTTACGTCCCCAGAAGTGAACAGATAAGCCTTGTCCCGCACGGAAACCTAGACGTGCATTGAAAATTGCATATCCCGCAACAACTAAATATTTTGAAGCTGAAGGACTCGAAGAAAACTCAGAACGGGCATAAGAATCAACAGCTAGGAAAATTTTTCCTGCATTTCCGAAGAATCTTGCGTTGTCTGAAAGTTCTCCACCTAAAGATCCCGCCCATTTTGAAGCACCAGGAAGCGCAGATCCCGAAACATCTTTAAATGATACTGGAGCTCCAGTTTCTTCTAATGGAAGAGGCGCATTTGTAAATTTTACATATTTTCCATCAGTATAAGTTGCAGCACCATTAATTGTTAAATGCTGATTTATAACAAAACTAGCATCTAGTTCTACACCTTGTACTTGCACTTCATCTGCATTCGCAAGATAACCACGGTTAACACCTAATTCAGCTGCCTGAACGTTAGTTTGGAAATCTTTAATATCTGTTTTGAACAATGCAACATTTAAAATCGAATTTTTAAATGGTGAGGTTTTAACACCAACTTCATAATGATATACTTTTTCAGGTTTAATAACGGCAAGTTCTAATAATGGCTGACCAGCTGAATTGGTTGGAAGCCCCGCTACGTTTACACCCACAGGTTTATAACTTTTCGCGAAAGTTCCATAAGCATTGATCCTATCAGACGCTTTAAGAGTAACGGTAATGTTTCCAGAAAAATCTGTATTGTCAATAGCTGAATCAAATGCCTGATCAGAATATACTTGTCTTTTCAAAGCAAGTAAAGCAGGATCTGTTGTTTGTAAACCTCCGTAAGTTGTACGGGCATAATGCGCATCTTTTTTATCAAAGTTATAACGTAAACCAGGTAAAACATGCAGAAAATCAGTAATAGCCCAATCAATTTGACCAAATACTGCAGCACTAGAAGCTCTAATATTTGCATCGGTTTTAATTCCGTATCCTTCAAAAAGACCTGGAGTTCTCCATAAAGCACTAGTTGAACTTTGAGCAAATCTCCATTGCGCATTTCCAGATTCTTCAGTACCATCCGTTTGAGAAGTTTGATCAATAAAGAATACTCCAACAACACCGCTGATTTTAGATGTTAACTGTCCTGCGTAACGAACTTCTTGTGTAATTTGAGTTTGTCTTGTCGGATTTTGAGATTTTGCCAAAACTTGTAATCCTGTAAAGTCTCTATCATTTGAAGGATCCCAATTCCAAAAACGCCATGCAGTTGTTGAGGTAAGAGTTCCGCCTCCAATTTTTGTATCAACATTTAAAGAGAAACCTCCCATATCTTGATTAGAACGCCAAGGAGTATCTTGGTCAATTTTACGATCAAATGCATTTTGGCTTGGCAGCTGATAATTTAAGTCAGCAATAATAGCATCAAATTGACGATAAGCAGCTCTTTGTGTAGGAGCTACACCAGCAATAACTTGTGCATATCCGTCAGGACGCTGTGTTGTAATATCAGCAGCAAATATAACATTGGTATTCACTGTTGGAGTCCAAAGTAATTGTCCTCTAATTCCCTGATTGTTTAATGTATTTGTAGGTCTTCCTGTCGCCACATTATCCACTAATCCATCACGTTGTGTACCAGAGAAAGATATTCTACCAGCAACTTTTTTACCTAAAGCGCCTGTAAGGGAAGCTTTAGCCTGCAAGAAATTATAATTTCCATAACTTACTTCAAAGTCAGCGCCAGAATTAAAACTTGGTTTGCGAGTTGTAATATTAAAAGCTCCAGAAGTTGTGTTTTTTCCGAATAATGAGCCCTGCGGTCCACGTAAAACTTCAATTTGTTCTACATCGATAAAATCAAGTGTTGTAGCAGCCGGACGCGCGTAATAAACACCATCAACGTAGAAACCAACACCTGGATCAATACCATCATTTGTTAACCCAAATGGAGAACCTAAACTTCTAATATTGATACCCGTATTTCTTGGGTTTGAAGAGTAAAGCTGAACAGAAGGAACCAATTCTTTAATACGATTCACGTTAAATGCTCCAGTTTGTTCTGCTTGTTTTCCTGTAATTACAGAAATTGCAATGGGCACATCTTGAACTTTTTCGATACGGCGTCTTGAAGAAACGACAACTTCAACTAGTTCATTTTCTTCTCTTAATGAAACTTGAATTGGATTGGCAGGAATTGCAGTTAATTCAATTTCAGTTGTTTTATATCCAACATACTGAATTAAAAGAGTCAATGGTAATCTGCCTTGCGAGTCAATGATAAATTTACCGCTGTTGTCTGTAACAGCACTATGAGTTGTTCCTTTAATTACTACGTTTACTGCTTCTAAAGGTATGTTTTCACTTGTTGTAATTACACCTTCAACATTTTGTGCAAATGAAATAGAAAAGGTTAAAAAGAATAATAATGTAAAGATATTTTTTATAGATGTTTTCATTTTTATATTAAGTATATATGATTAGTAGAATTTAAAATAAAATTTTTTTAAATCAACACATATACATTATAAATGAATTGCTCTCAGTAGAGGCTGAAAGTCTTTTTGGTTTGTTTTGCAAAAGTTTTGTTACACCTGATTGACTAGAATGTACTTTCATGAGTTAAAATTTAGTAAATGATTAGTTAATTATTTCTGCAAATATAAATATTAATTCTATCGATTTACTAGGAATTAGAAAATATTTTTTTATTTATTTACTAATGAAGCGATTGTGATACCTTCCATAGCCTTCAAAGTTTTGTCTCGAATTAGCATTAAACCGTGGCGCAGACTGCATTCAGACTCGGTTTTACAATCAGAACAAGGCTCGTAAAAATTTAAAGAAGCACATGGCAAGAGAGCTATTGCACCGTCAAATAATCGGTGAATTTCTGCCAGAGTAATATCATTTTTTGATTTAATCAGATAGTATCCACCAAATTTTCCCTGCTTACTACTCACAAAACGGCCACGTTTTAGATCTAATAAAATCTGTTCTAAAAACTTTTTAGGAATATTGGCGCCATCAGCTATTTCTACCGTTCTAGAAATGTGATTTTCGTCTTGTTCTGCTAAATAAAGTAAGGCCTTAAGGGCGTATTTTGCTTTATGTGATAACATCTATATTGAATTGTAAATTGTAAAAATAAGATTTTTTAAACTTGAAACCTAAACTTGATACCGAGACTTCGGGAGAAACCAAAAAAACTTGAAACAAAATAAGTTTACCAGCCTCCGCTAGAACCACCACCAGAGAAACCTCCGCCTCCAAATCCACCGCCGAAACCTCCGCCGCCACCGAAACCACCACCAGATGATCCGCCGCCGAAACCTCCAAATCCGCCGCCGCCGCTTCTTCCAAGATTACTTAGAATAATCACGTCAAGCAGGCTGGGACCGCCTCCGCCATTATTGCCAGAATTACCTCCGCCGCCTCTTTTATTGCGGGCAAGTAAAATTAGAACAATGACTACAATAACAATAAAAGGGAAAATTGGAAAATCTTTGCCTTTAGTTTGTTTGCGTTCGCCTTTAAATTTTCCTTTAAAAACATCAATAATTGCGTCGGTACCTTTATCTAGGCCATTGTAAAAACTTCCAGCTTTAAATTCTGGGATTATAATATTTCGAATTATTGTACCACCGATTCCAGCAGTTAAACGATCTTCGACTCCGTATCCTGGATTAATAGCTATCTTTTTTTCATTTTTAGCTAATAGAATCACAACACCATTATCATCTTGTTTTGTTCCTCCAATTCCCCAAGTCTGTCCCCATTTTGTTGCGAGCTGACTCACATCTTCACCTTTAAGGCTTTCAATAGTAATAACTACAATCTGCGTTGTAGTGGAGTCAGAATAGCGAATGAGTTTTTTTTCTAATTGTTCTTTTTCAGTAGAACTTAAAACATTAGCGTAATCGTAAACAGAAGTTTGAAAACTAGGTTTTTCTGGAATTTCAAATTGTGCGAAAATGATATTACAGGTTAAAAACGATATAAATAAAAGAGTAAACTGAAAAATTCTATTGGAATTTGAGATTTTATTTTTGGAATTTTTCATTATTTATCCTTTTGAGATTTCGTTAGATAATTCGTTTGAGTCGTCTGCTAATGAAGGGAAATATTTTTTCAGTTGTTCTCCAGCGTTTAAAATGCCATCGACAATTCCCTGTTTAAAATTTCCAGATTTAAAATGAGAAGTCATGACATCTTTGGTACAACCCCAAAAATCAGCTGAAACCAAATCGTTAATTCCTTTATCACCGCAAATCACGAAATTTTTATCATCAACTGCAAAATAAAGCAAGACGCCATTCTGCAATCTTGTTTCATCCATTCGCAATTCATGAAAAACTTCTAAAGCTCTATCAAAATGAGCTTTAGAAGTTGTTTTTTCTATATGAACCCTAATTTCGCCAGAAGTATTTTTTTCGGCCATGCGAATAGCTTCAACAATCTCTTGTTCTTCTTCTTTGGTTAAAAAATCTTCTACTTTTGACATGACTAATTTTAGAGTTTAAATGTTGATTTTAGATTATAAATTGTTGTCTAAAATTTTTAGAACTTTACTTCAACAGGTTTGTCTGCTCCAGTAGAAGCTTCGAAATAAGGTTTTTCTTTGTATTCGCTCAAGAACCAGTTGTTTGGAATTTTCAAAACATAACCGTTATAAACTTGTACAGCTTCATTAAAACGAGTTCTAGCCGTTAAAATCTGGTTTTCAGTACTTGCTAATTCGTCTTGCAATTTTAAGAAATTTTCGTTTGCTTTTAAAGTTGGATATTGCTCAACAGAAACCAATAATCTTGATAATGATGAACTTACCCCGCTTTGAGCTTGATTAAATTCTTTTAATTGCTCTGGAGTTACATTACTTGGATCAATTGTTACCGAAGTAGCTTTTGCACGAGCTTCGATTACAGCTGTTAAAGTTCCTTTTTCAAAATCAGCGGCACCTTTTACAGTGTTTACTAAGTTCCCGATAAGATCATTACGTCTTTGGTAAGCCGTTTGAACATTTCCCCATTCTTTATTTACGGCTTGACTGTGTTGTAAAGCAGTATTTTTAATACCAATCGACCAAAATGCGATAATAGCAATAAGTGCTATAATAATTCCTACAGGGATTAACCACTTTTTCATGTTTGTTTTGATTTATGTTTATATCTATTTTTAATTACAATTCGTTTTTGATGTCGTTCAATTGTGTTTTTATCGACTCTAATTTACGTATTATTTCGAATTTATCTAATGTTTTCTTCTGTCCCTCTTTTAAATGTATTTTGGCACCTTCAAGCGTAAAACCTCTTTCTTTGACCAAGTGGTAAATTAACTGAAGATTGGTAACATCCTCCGGCGTGAACATTCTGTTTCCCTTTGCATTTTTCTTAGGCTTTAAAATATCAAATTCGCTGTCCCAAAAGCGTATCAAAGAAGCATTGACATTAAAAGCTTTGGCAACTTCGCCAATACTGTAATATCTTTTATCTTTAGAAAGTTCAATATGCATGATTCGTTTTTTTCTATTTTATTCCAAAAATACTATTTTTTCGTGATATTAATCTAATGATTGATTTTCTTGGTTTGCCATTTGCGAAATTGCCACATATTCTGCCGCAGAAATATTTCCGTAGTAAAAATTTAATGGATTCACCACTTTTCCATCTTTATGAACCTCGTAATGACAATGAGGCCCTTCAGATCTTCCTGTACTTCCAACATAACCAATAACATCGCCTCGTTTGACATGTTGTCCGGGTCTGCAGTTGTATTTGCTTAAATGCGCATACAAACTCTCATATCCAAAACCGTGCCTGATTACAACATGGTTTCCAAAGCCAGACGCTGTGTTGTCAGCTCTTGCCACAACGCCGTCGCCAGTTGCAAAAATTGGAGCTCCTGTGTTGGCAGTGAAATCCATTCCGTTGTGCATTTTTCGCACTTTCGTGAAAGGATCAATTCTATATCCAAAACCAGAAGCAACACGTTTTAAATTTTCATTTTGAACCGGCTGAATCGCTGGAATCGCTAATAATAAATTTTCTTTTGCGCCGGCTAATTTCAATATTTCATCTAATGATTGAGATTGAATTGCCAATTGTTTTGAAAGTTTATCTACTCTTTTAGTAGTGTTTGTAACCAATTGCGAATTATTATAACCTTCTAAAGCTTTGTATCTTTCAGGATTTCTAAAACCTGCTTTTCTTATAGAATCTGGAATTTCAGCTTTATTAAAATAAACTCTGTAAATATTATTGTCTCGTTCTTCCAAAGCATCTGCAGCTTCATCAATTTCGTCCAGTTTTTTATTCAAAATCGAATACTGTAATTTTAAATTTTCAATTTCACGTGCCTGTAAACGATCTTTTGGAGTTTCAAAATAGGGAGTATTAATTAAAAGAACAAAAACTAAAAAGCCAAACAGCGCCGAAGCCAATAAAAACAGTAATGCGTAACCGATTTTAATTCTTTTTCTGGTTTTTATTTTCGTATAAGCCAGATTTTCTGAGTCGTAATAATATTTTACTTTCGCCATATTTTAAAATACGCTATTTTTGCAGCTCGTAAAATAAGTTAGACGAACAAAACACATAAATGTTTCAGTTGCTTACCGCTTTTTTACAAGAACAAATTTAATTAGATAATTGGGGCAATTAGATAATTAGATAATGTATGAATTAATAATTTTATTGTTGCTAACTTAAAGTTTTTTAATTAAAAAATCATATTATTATCACATTTTCAAATTGACAAATTACCTAATTGATTAATTATCAAATTGACACATTTGTAAACAGATACATTTTCTAATTTAAATATGAAATCACAAGACGTACGTAAACAATTTTTAGACTTTTTTAAAAGCAATGGACACCTAATTGTTCCATCGGCTCCTATCGTTCTTAAAGATGATCCAACCTTAATGTTCAATAACTCGGGAATGGCCCAGTTTAAAGAATTTTTCTTAGGGAATGGAACTCCAAAAAGTAAAAGAATAGCCGATACGCAAAAATGTCTTCGTGTGTCAGGAAAACATAATGATTTGGAAGATGTAGGTTTTGATACGTATCACCATACTATGTTTGAGATGCTTGGAAACTGGTCTTTTGGGGACTATTTCAAAAAAGAAGCAATCAACTGGGCGTGGCAGCTTTTGACAGAAGTTTATAAAATTCCTAAAGAAAATCTTTATGTTTCTGTTTTTGAAGGAAGTAAAGAAGACAATGTTCCTTTTGATCAAGAAGCTTGGGATATTTGGAAAACATTAATTGACGAGGACAGAATTATCCTTGGAAATAAAAAAGATAATTTCTGGGAAATGGGAGATCAAGGACCATGCGGACCTTGTTCTGAAATTCACGTTGATTTACGTCCAGAAGCAGAAAAAGCTTTGAAACCAGGAAAAGAAGAAGTAAACAATGATCACCCGCAAGTAGTTGAAATCTGGAATAACGTATTCATGGAATTCAACCGTAAAGCTGACGGATCTTTAGAAAAACTTCCTGCACAGCACGTTGATACCGGAATGGGATTTGAGCGTTTATGTATGGCATTACAAGGTAAAACATCAAATTATGATACGGATGTTTTTACACCGCTTATCGAAAAAGTAGAACAGATTACAGGTTTAAAATATACATCTGACGAGGTAAAAGATATCTCAGAAGAACAAAATAAAACAAACATTGCGATTCGTGTTGTAGTAGATCACGTTCGTGCGGTTGCTTTTGCAATTGCTGATGGACAATTGCCGTCAAACACAGGAGCTGGTTATGTAATTCGTAGAATTTTGCGTCGTGCTATTCGTTACGGATTTACATTTTTAGGTACAAAAGAACCTTTTATCAATAAATTGGTAGAAGTTCTGGCAAACCAAATGGGAGAATTTTTCCCGGAAATCAAATCACAGCAGCAATTGGTTACGAATGTAATTCGCGAAGAAGAAGCTTCTTTTTTAAGAACTCTTGATCAAGGATTACAATTGTTAGAAAATGTAGTAGCAGAAACTACAGGAAAAGAAGTTTCTGGGGCTAAGGTTTTTGAATTGTATGATACGTTTGGTTTTCCAAAAGATTTGACAGCTCTTATTCTAAAAGAAAAAGGTTTCTCATATAAAGAAGAAGAATTTGAAGTTGAATTACAAAAACAAAAAACACGTTCTCGTGCTGCTTCTGAGGTTTCTACAGAAGACTGGAAGGTTTTAATTCCTGGAAATGTAGAAACATTTGTGGGTTATGATAAAACAGAAAACGAAGTAAAGATCACAAGAATTCGTAAAGTTGATTCTAAAAAAGATGGTGTTTTGTACCAAATCGTTTTAGACAATACGCCATTTTATCCAGAAGGAGGAGGGCAGGTTGGTGATAAAGGAACTTTGGTTTCTGCAAATGAAACGATCGAAATCATCGATACTAAAAAAGAGAATAACCTGATTTTGCATTTTGCAAAACAGCTTCCAGAAAATGTAGAAGCAGGTTTTGTGGCAAAAGTAAATACTGAGTTAAGAACATCAACATCTAAAAATCACTCGGCTACGCACTTAATGCATTTGGCTTTGAGAAGTATTTTAGGAACGCACGTAGAGCAAAAAGGATCGTTGGTAAATCCAAATTATCTGCGTTTTGACTTTTCGCATTTCAGCAAAGTTTCAGATGAAGAATTACGTCAGGTTGAAGCAAGTGTAAATGCGCAAATTGAAGCACAATTGCAATTGGTAGAACACAGAAACATTCCGATTAAAGAAGCATTAGATAAAGGTGCAATGGCTTTATTTGGTGAGAAATACGGCGATAATGTTCGTATGATTGAGTTTGGTGAAAGTAAAGAGCTTTGTGGTGGAATTCACGTGAAAAATACTGCCGAAATCTGGCATTTCAAAATCATTTCTGAAGGTGCTGTTGCGGCTGGAATTCGTCGTATTGAAGCGATTACAGGTGATGCAGTAAAAGACTTCTATCAAAATCAAGAAAATACGTTATCTGAAATAAAAGAAACATTAAAAAATCCGCAGGATATTTTAAAATCAGTTGCTTCTTTACAAGATGATAATGCGAAATTGAAAAAACAAGTTGAGCAGTTATTAAAAGAAAAAGTAGGAGCATTAAAATCTGAATTAGAGAAAGATTTCCAAGAAGTAAACGGAGTTAATTTCCTAGCTAAACAAGTTGATTTAAGCATGGCGTCGACTAAAGATTTAGCTTCAGCATTAGGAAGTTCAAAACCAGATTCATTCGTATTTTTAGCTTCTGTTGAAGATGGATTGCCAAATATACATTGTTATATCGCTAAAGAATTGGTTGCAGCTAAAAGCTTAAATGCAAACGCAGTAATCAAAGAATTAGGTAAATATATTGAAGGAAACGGAGGAGGACAGCCTTTCTTCGCTTCTGGAAAAGGTAAAAATGCAAACGGAATTGCGGAGGCTTTGGCTCACGCAATTGAGTTTGTGAAGTAAGTTTTTTTTATCGCACAAAGACGCTGAGTCGCAAAGTTTTTAAGCTTTGCGACTTTTTTTATTTTATAAAAGCTTATTTTTGTAAGTTTATACTTTAATTTTTTTAAAGTATGACCGAAAATGAAATTTCAGCTATTGTAGTGGATATCTGTTATAAAATGCATGTAAAATTAGGACCAGGTTTGTTAGAATCGGTTTATGAAGCGATTTTATATTACGAGTTAACTAAAAAAGGATTAGTGGTAGAAAGACAAAAGGCTCTTCCTGTTTTTTGGGATGACTTAAAACTGGATATTGGTTTTCGAACCGATTTAATAGTTGAAAATAAATTGATTTTAGAAATTAAATCAATTGAAAAAATAACAGAAGTTCATGCGAAACAAATTATGACTTATTTAAAAATTACGCAAATCAAATTAGGTTTACTGATAAATTTTAATGTGCCTTTGATTAAATCTGGTATTACAAGGATTGTTAATAATCTTTAGATTAGGTACAAAATGTCAATCGAAAGAAACTAAGTCAAAATTTTGCGACTCTGCGCCTTTGCACGATTTTTTCTTTCTATAAAAATTAAGATACTTATTAAAAAGCAAAATCGCAAAGCTTAAGAAACTTTGCGACTCTGCGTCTTTGCGCGATTAAAACAATTCTTATTTTCTTTCCCCAATCTGCTGACGCCACATGGCATAATACAATCCTTTCTCAACAATCAGATCATCATGTTTACCTTGTTCAATGATTTTACCTTGTTCCAAAACAAATATTCTATCAGCATGCATTACAGTAGATAAACGGTGAGCAATTAAAACAGTAATTCTATTTTTATCAGAAATGTTTCTAATTGTAGCATTAATTTCTTCTTCAGTAATAGAATCCAAAGCGGAAGTCGCTTCATCAAAAATCAATAAATTTGGATTTCTAAGAATCGCTCTGGCAATAGATAAGCGTTGTTTTTCTCCACCCGAAACTTTGATACCGCCTTCGCCAATTGTAGTATTTAAAC
Source organism: Flavobacterium fluviale (assembly GCF_003312915.1). Taxonomy (NCBI): domain Bacteria; kingdom Pseudomonadati; phylum Bacteroidota; class Flavobacteriia; order Flavobacteriales; family Flavobacteriaceae; genus Flavobacterium; species Flavobacterium fluviale. Next base: position 2,013,337 of record NZ_CP030261.1, read on the forward strand.
CATCTTCGGCACGTCTTAAAAGTTTGTCACAGCTTGCTCTTTTTAGGGCATCGTATAAATCTTCGTCGGTTGCATTTGGCTTAACGAATAACAAGTTTTCACGAATTGTTCCTGAGAATAATTGGGCATCCTGCGTTACGAAACCTAATTGTTTTCTTAAATCGAGTAAATCAATATCAGTTGAATCAATATCGTTATATAAAACCTGACCTTCGGCTGGGGTGTATAATCCGACCAATAATTTCACTAAAGTTGTTTTTCCAGAACCAGACGGACCCACAAATGCTACGGTTTGGCCTTGTTTAATTTCAAAATTAATATTTTCAACCGCTTTAAATTTGGCTGTTTTATGCTGAAAACTCACATTTGAAAATAATAAGGATTGAATAGCTCCCACATGTTTTGGATTTTTTGGACGGAATTCTTTTGGAGCACTCAATAAATTCTTGAAGTTTTCCATAGAAACTTTAGTTTCATTAAGGGCAATAATAAAATTTCCAAGCTCTTGCAGAGGACCAAAAATGAAAAATGTAAAAAAGACCATTGTAAGCAAATCGCCCACAATAATTTTTCCGCCAAATAGAAAGTAGTATAAAGTAAAAACAACACAAGTTCTTAAAAAGTGAACTGTTGTTCCTTGAATAAAACTCAAACTTCTAATAAATCGAACTTTCTCTAGTTCTAACTGAAGAATTTTAAACGTATTTAAATTCAAACGTTTTTCTTCCTGATAGGTTAAGCCAAGACTTTTTACTAGTTCTATATTTCGTAAACTTTCTGTCGTTGAACCTGCCAAAGCATTGGTTTGGTTGACGATTTTTTTGGAAACAATTTTAATCTTTTTTCCTAAATATGAACTTACCAAAGCAATAATCGGAGCAGTAATTAAAAAGATAATCGAAATACGGAAATCAATTCGGGCAACATAAATAATTACAAATATGAATCCGATAATAGTTTGAAAAATCAGAGAAATAGAAAGCGTAATTAATTTTTCAGAATCGATTCGAACTTTAGTCAGTTTGCTCAAAGTTTCGCCGCTTCGCTGGTCTTCAAAGTCTGCATAAGGTAAATCAAGTGATTTTTTTATTCCATCAGTATACATTTGTGCACCAGTTCTTTGGATGACAACATTCGTGAAATAATCCTGAAAGTTTTTGGTTATTCTGGAAATCATGGCCGCACCAAGCGAAAGACCAAGCCAGAAGGATAAAGATTTGATGAAACCAGTTGGATTTCCTGCGTATTTGTGTAAACCAACTCCGCAATCCTGCATTAATTTACCGGTAATAATAGAATCTGATAAACTGAAACAAATGTTAATGGAAGCCATAATCAAAGCAAAAAACAGTAGCATTTTATGTTTGATTATATAAGAATATAATAATTTCATAAGTGAATTTTAATTTATGCGAGATGCAAAAGTAATGAATAGTTTGAGTTAGTGAAGTTGATTTATGTTATTAAAAACCTAATATGATCGATTATCTTTAAGCTTTCATTTTTGGATTAATCAATTTCAAACAAAGCCTCCGTCTTTCAATGTTTGCTTTTGTTTGAGATTATGTCTTAATGTGTTATTTTTCTGTCTTTTAGGAGTCATTATATTTTTATCAGGGAATTATTATTGCAAAATAATTTAATAAAAAAAAATGAAAAAAATTTTATGCCTTTTTGGAGTTTTAACTCTTGCTCTTGCATCTTGTTCTAAAGATGATGATGACAATAATTCTGGAAATGGAACAAATGCGATTTTAGTTAAAACAGTTACAGTAACGTATCCAGAGTATCCTTCTGAAAATTCAGAATCTGGAGTTACATATAATGGAAATAAACTTGTGAGTGTTTCTGGAAAAGACAGTAGAACTGATTATACCTATGAAGGTAATCTAATAGTAAAACAAATTGATTATGAGATTGAAGATGGTAAGGATTCTAAAAGTTACGAAGTATCATACAGATATACAAATGGAAAATTAGCAGAATCAATTTACAGTGAAAATTTCACATCTCAATATCCGTTTGGTCAATATAAGGGTAGATCTGTGTATACATATAATCCTGACGGGACTGTAAAAAGAGATAGCTATAGTACAGATTATAATACAGGAATAGAAACAAAAAGCCCTTATATTGCTTTGCTTACTTTGGTAAATGGAAATATTACTAAATCTGTAGTTACTTATACAACGCCAAGTTCTCATTATGTTTATACTAGTGAGTATGAGTATGATACTAAAAATACTCCTTTAAAAAATGTTTTAGGATATAGTTTGTTATTAGGTGAAGATGAATCTAGCTCTAACAATATTGTAAAACGTACTAAATTTTCTGTTTACGGTTCAGAAGTTTTAGAGCCATATGTTAATAAAACAACTTATGAGTATAATGCAAATGGATATCCAACTAAAAAAATAGAATATAGAGAAGATGGAGTAACTGTAGAAGCAATAACAGAATACACCTATTAATATAAATATATATTAATCTATTGAACCAAATACTTTTTGTATTTGGTTTTTTTATTGGTTTAGATTTAGAACCATACAATTAAGAAGGCAGAGTACAATTTCAAAAAATAATACATGATAAATAATTTAAAAAAAGCTAAGTTGGATTCTTATAAAATAATGTCTGATAATGTTATAAATATGCCTTCTTTAGTCACTTTTAGTAAACGTTATTTTCATTATTTGTAGTGAATTTATTATTAGTATTATGAGAGAGAAATTATATTGTTTTTTTGCATCTTTTTTGTCATTACTGATTTTGTCCTGCTCTGATGATAACCTGCGAACACACAATTTTCCAAATCAGCCGAATGATGAGAGATCAATTTTACCTCAAAACATAACATACAAAATGTTAAAAGATGATTATGATGATTATGGCTATCGAACAGGCAATAGCTATCATTATCAGGTAAATACATTTACTTACAGAGGGAATAAAATTGAAACTATTACCTGTAATTATTTGATTGATGGAACAAATAAGAATTATAGGATAAAGGTCATTTTTAGTTATGACGGAAATTTGATAACAAAAGCTGAATCTTACTTGTCGGACAGATTGTTAGGCACGACATTTTATAGTTACGAAAACAACAGACTCAAACAACAAATTCTTGTGTTAAGTAAAAATAACACGGAGTTAAATACCAAAATTATTTATTCCTACCATGAAGATGGAATAGTGGCTTACGATAAATTTTGGTTTGATGGCGAAAAAGCTCTTACAGAAAAGGCTCTACTAACAATTGTAAATGGTAACATCATAAAAAAAGTGCTGACAAGAGATACCGGCAGTAAAATTATTTATGATTATAAATACGATAATGAAGATAATCCCTTTAAAAATGTTTTAGGTTTAAATTTAATCGCATTTGGAGATCTAAGTATTGGAGTTGATCCTGATATGCTGCATGAAGATTTTGGAATAAGTGAATTTGGAACTAATAATATTATAGAAAAAAAGACAACTGTTAAATATGAGGATCAGATTATTTCTATAAATAGAGAAATATTCGATTTAGAATATTACAATCATGGATTTCCTAAGAAAAAATACATTAACAATGTAGAATTAGATGAGTTGCTTTTTGTGTATTAGTGACTTCAATATTTATAAAAGTAAAATGTCAGATATAAATACCATCTGGCATTTTTTTATTTTTATATTAATTCAAATTAAGGTAGAAGTTTTAAATGCATTAGTTTAGTTCTAAAAAAAATCCGAAATTTACTAGAAATACAATCTCATGCAATTTAGAACCCAAATTCCAATTTCAAAAAGTAATTTTCCTATCGATTATAATTCGAAATTACTTTCTATTGGTTCTTGTTTTGCAGAAAATATGGCGGAGAAATTCGATTACTTCAAATTTCAAAATGAAACAAATCCTTTTGGAATTATATTTAATCCCGTTTCAATAGACAGACTATTTAGCAGAGTCTGCAATCAGGAATTGTTTGAAGAAAAAGATGTTTTCTTTCATAATGAACGCTGGCACAGTTTTGATGTTCATTCGGATTTAAGCAATTCAGACAGGCAGGAATTGTTAGAAACATTAAATAAAGCGGTCACTGAAACACATCAACAAGTAAAAGAAGCTACTCACATTATAATTACATTAGGAACTTCTTGGATTTACAGAAATATAGAAAGTGAAGAAGTAGTTGCTAATTGTCATAAAGTCCCTCAAAAGCAATTTTCAAAAGAATTATTATCTGTTGATGTCATTCAAAAAAGTATTGAGAATACAATCAATTTAATTCAAAATTTAAATCCACAGATAAATTTCATTTTTACGATTTCTCCAGTTCGTCATATAAAAGACGGTTTCGTAGAAAACCAGTTAAGTAAATCGCATTTATTTGCGGCGCTGCACAACGTTTTAAAAATTGACAAATCACAATTCACAAGTCATAACTATTTCCCGTCTTACGAAATAATGATGGATGAACTTCGCGACTATCGTTTCTATTCAGAAGATATGATTCATCCTAATCAAATTGCGATAGATTATATCTGGAAACTTTTCAACGAAAATTATATTTCACAAGAGAGTTTTGCGCTAATGCAGGAAGTAGACGAAATTCAGAAAAGCCTGCGCCACAGAAGCTTCAATCCAGAATCTGAACAGCATCAAAAATTCCTGGCAAAATTACAGCAGAAAATAAATGCATTAGGAGATAAACTTCCACATATAAAATTTTAAATCAACTAGCCTTTCATACTATTCAATCAATGGTTATTTAACAGTAAAATTTTAGAATAATTCCTGATAATTGTGTAAATTGTTAAAGTTTAAATTTTACATTTTTGTAAAATGTCTAATTATGCTTTTTTCAGAAGCAATTTAATCATGTATTTTATTGACGTATGAATAAGAAACCCATTCATTATTTTAAAAAAACACTTCGTGTACTGTTATGGTGCGTGGTTTCTATAGTGGCACTTTTACTTCTTCTTATTATATTAATTCAAGTTCCATCAGTTCAGAATTTCGTTAAAGACAAAGCGATTACTTTCCTTCATAATAAGATTAAGACCAAGGTTTCGTTAGATCATATTTCTATTAAATTTCCAAAAGATGTAGTGCTGGAAGGTTTTTATTTTGAAGACCAGAAAAAAGATACCTTACTGGCTGGTAAGAGATTAGAGGTTGATGTTGATCTTTTTAAATTGGTAAGCAGCGAACTCGAAATCAATTCGGTTTCTCTAGAAAATGTAAAAGCTAATATTTCACGAAATAAAGATGGTGTTTTTAACTTCGATTACATCATTAAAGCGTTTGAATCTAAAGAACCAAAAGTTGAAGATCCAGATGCAAAACCTTTCAAAATTTCTGTAGTAAAAGTAAATCTGGATCAGGTAAAATTCAATTTTAAAGACGATTTCTCTAAAAATGACATTCGCGTTAATCTGACACATTTCGATACCAAATTCAAGAAATTTGACCTTGATCAAATGGATTTTAATATTCCGAATATTAATTTAAATGGCTTAAAAGTAGTTTTAGATCAAGATGTTGTGGAAAGAATTGCCGAAGTTTCGGTTAAGACTGTCGATACCATTTCAAAACGCCCAGATTTCAAACTTGCGCTGAATAAAATCACTTTAGCTAAAATTGATATTTTATACGACAACAAAGATTCAAAATTAAATTCGGGCATTCGTTTAGGAAATTTGAATTTGGCTGTAAAGGAAATTAACCTCAATAAGCAGCTTTTAGATTTTGAAACTTTTGAAGTGAAAAACCTTAGCGGAAATTTACGATTAGGTGCAAAAGACAAACAAATTCAAGCGCCGGATTTAGACTCAACTTCTATCAAACAAGCAGGCTGGAAAGTTAAGCTGAATGATGCCAATCTAGAAAATATAGCTTTTAAATTTGATGATATGCAGTCAAAACCTAAAACAAAAGGTTTAGATTACAGTCATTTAGATTTGAGTAAATTCAATTTTAAAGCAGAGAAATTATATTATGCAAATGATACGATTTCTGGAAACATAAAAACACTTACAGTAAACGAAAAAAGCGGTTTAGAAATCCAGGCTCTAAAAACAGATTTCTTTTACGGACCAAAAAATGCGTATTTGAATAATTTGTATTTGAAAACGCCTCAAACACTTGTGCAGGATAAAATTAAAGCAGCATACAAATCGCTGGAATCTCTTCAAAAAGATTTAGGAAATTTGGCTGTTGATGCTAATTTGAAACAATCAAAAATTGGTTTCAAAGACATTTTATTGTTTGTGCCAGATTTACAAAAAACAAATCCGTTTAAGAGCAATCCAAATGCAATTTTGTATGTGGACAGCCGAGTAAATGGAAAAGTAAAAGATCTGAATATTTCGAAATTCGAAATGAGCGGAATAGGTTCTACAAGAGTTTCCCTTTCGGGGAAAATCGCCGGACTGCCGGATGCGCAAAAAGCCTATTACGACTTGAATATTAAAAACATTTCGAGCACTGCAAAAGACATTAATATGTTTGTGCCGGCTGGGACAATTCCAAAAAATATCCAACTGCCTTCTCAACTAAATCTACAGGGAAAATTTAAAGGATCGGTTCAAAACTTTAAAACCAATCTGGCCTTAAAAAGCAGTTTCGGAAATGCAAAAGTTGATGCTTTATTTGATCAGCGTATTAAAAAAAGAGAAAAATACGATGCAACGGTTTATTTACTGGATTTTAATGTAGGCCGATTAATTAAAAACGATTCGATCGGAAAAATTACGCTTAAAGCGAAAGTAAAAGGAAATGGTTTAGACCCTAAAACGGCAAATGCGGTAATTGATGGTCTGGTGCAAAAAGCTGTTTTTAATCGCTATACGTACAAAGATTTAGCTTTAAAAGGAAATATCGAAAATGGTTCTTTCGCTGTAAAATCTGGAATGAAAGATCCAAATCTGAATTTTGATTTAACAGCTTCAGGTGATACCAAAGACAAGTATCCAAGTATAAAATTAAAGTTAAATCTAGATATAGCCGATTTAGAAAAACTGAATCTGCATGCCGGACCAATGAAGCTTCGCGGAAATGTGGATGCAGATATAGCAAACAGCAATCCTGATTTCTTAAACGGAAAAGTTTTTCTTTCGAACATTCAGATTTTGCAGGATGCCGAACCAATTGTTTTAGATTCGATCCGCGTTCTTGCTTTTGCAGATAAAGACAGTAATTCGATTAAAATTTCGTCACAATTCTTAAAAGCTGAGGTAGTAGGAAAATATAAGCTGACTACTTTATCTAATTCAATTCAAAAATCATTGTCTAAATATATTGACCTTCAAAATCCGAAAGTCAATGCAGAATCTGACGAACAGCGATTGGCGTTCAAATTAAAAGTAGACAATGATCCTGTGCTTTTTAAATTATTGCCAAAATTAACTGGATTAGAGCCTTTTACCATAAATGGAAATTATAAAAACCAAACAGATTCGTTAGCCATAAAAGGAACTATTCCGAGAATCGTGTATGCCGATAATACTATTTCAGACGGAAGAATCAATATTGAAGCCAAAGAAAATGCTTTAGAATATTTGGTTTCTGTGGCTACAATCGAAAGCGGTTCTCTTAAAATTCCGTTTACTAGTTTGTCTGGAAAAGTAGAAAACAATGTTTTGACGTATGCGCTGGAAGTGAAAGATGTTAAAGACAAACAGCAATATTATATTGCTGGAAATCTGAACCATGAAAATTCTAAAAACATCTTTAAAATTGATGCAGAAAACTTCGTTTTAAATTATGATAAATGGAATGTTGATCCTGAAAATGCAATTGAATTTGGAGATAAAAGACTTTATATCAATAAGTTTTATCTAGAAAATTCTGGTAATCAATTAAAAATTCAATCGCAGGGAACTCAAAATAACGCACCGCTTCAGGTTGATTTTGTGAACTTCAAAATTGAGACCATTATGAATATGGTTAAAAAAGATGAATTGTTGATGCAGGGTCTGATAAACGGAAATGCTTTGGTTGAAAACGTTATGACCAATCCGACATTTACATCAGATTTAAAAATTGATGATTTTACTTTTAAAGCAGAAAAAGTAGGTGATTTAGAAATAAAAGTGGATAATAAAACCGCTAATACGCTTGCCGCAAATGTTGCTTTAAGCGACGAAGGAAATGATGTAAAATTAACTGGAGATTATAAACTGGATGCAGGGAATTTTGACTTTGATGTTGCAATTAATAAGTTGAATATCAAAAGTGTTCAAGGTTTTAGTATGGGAAATATAACAGAAGGAAAAGGTTTTCTATCTGGAAATTTTAAATTGACAGGAAATACTTCTGCTCCAAAAATTAATGGCGAATTGAATTTTAATGATGCCGCTTTTAGAGTCACACAATTGAATTCGTACTTTAAAATTGGACAAGAAAAAATCACGTTTAATAATGAAACAATCTCATTTGATAAGTTCTCACTTTTTGATGAAAATGATAACGAATTGTATGTAAACGGAACAATTCAATCGGCTGATTTTGTGAAGTATAATTTTAATCTTCTGGTAGAAGCAAATGATTTTAGAGCCATAAACTCTAAAGCAGCAGATAATGATTTATTCTATGGTGATTTGTTTTTGGATACCAAATTGAATATCAAAGGAAATTTGGATAGTCCAGTTGTCGACGGAACAATCAAAATAAATAAAGAAACAAAATTTACGGTTGTATTGCCGCAGTCAGATCCTTCAATTGCAGATCGAGAAGGAATTGTAGAGTTTGTTGATGAAGACAATATGTATCTGAAACAAACTGTTGACATGCAGAATAAACTCGATCAATCGGAATTGAAAGGAATGGATGTAAACGTTGCCATTACGATTGATAAAGAAGCAGAATTGACTTTGCTGATCGATAAAGGAAATGGTGATTATCTAAAATTAAAAGGTGAAGCAGAATTAGTCGGAGGAATCGATCAATCGGGTAAAACAACTTTGACTGGTAAATATGAGTTTTCGGATGGAGCGTACGAAATGAATTTCAATGGTATCAGAAGAAAATTTGATATTCAGAAAGGAAGTTACATCACATGGAATGGTGAGCCGACATTAGCCAACTTAAATATAACAGCCATTTATAAAGTAGATGCAGCGCCGATTGATTTATTGGGTAACCAGTTAAAAAGTGAACCTCAAACGGTGCAAAATACATATAAACAGAAACTTCCTTTTCAGACTTTATTGAAAATGAACGGCGAGCTGATGAAACCAGAAATTTCTTTTGGAATTACACTTCCTGAAGGAAATTATAATGTTGCCTCAGATGTGGTTGAACTTACGCAGACAAGGTTAAAACAACTGGAACAAGACCCGGCAGAATTAAATAAACAGGTTTTTGCACTTTTATTATTAAATAGATTTGTTGGAGAAAATCCGTTTTCGAGCGAAAGCGGCGGTGCAAGTGCTGAATCTTTTGCCAGACAAAGTGTGAGTAAAATACTTTCGCAGCAGTTAAACAATCTTGCAGGCGAACTGATTACTGGGGTTGAAGTGAATTTTGACTTAGAATCTACAGAAGATTACACAACTGGAACGATGCAGAATAGAACCGACCTAAATGTTGAAGTTTCTAAAAGACTGCTGGATGATAGATTGAAAGTAACAGTTGGAAGCAGTTTTGGTGTTGAAGGCCAAGAACGTGCAAACGAAGAAAGTACAAATATTGCAGGTGACGTTGCTCTAGACTATCAATTAACAAAAGACGGACGATATATGGTTCGTGCCTATAGAAAAAACCAATATCAAGTTGCTGTTGAAGGTCAGGTTGTTGAAACAGGAGTTGCGTTTGTGATTACAATGAGTTACAACAAATTTAGAGAATTGTTTCATCGCAGTGAGCAGGAAAAAGAAATGATCCGCGAAGAAAAAATTCGAAAAGAAAAGCAAAAACAGAAAGAAAAGGAAGCAAAAGAAAAACCAGAAATACAAAATCAGGAAGAAAAACAAATTGAAGGAAATGAGCAGAAAACATAAACATATAACACATTTTTATATCAAGTGTATGACACTGTTTTCCTTGTTTTTTATTGTAGGATGCAGTAATACGAAATATCTTCCAGAAGGCGATTTGCTTTATGTCGGCGGTTCGGTTACCGTAAAAGATTCTCTCATGAAAAAGAAAGACCGTAAGGCGCTGGAAACCGAATTGAAAGATTTATTGCGTCCAAAACCGAACAAACAGATTTTGGGTTTACGCCCTAAATTATGGATTTATAACTTGGCAGGCGAACCTAAAAAACAAAAAGGAACCAGATATTGGCTGCGTAATAAAATGGGTGAAGCACCAGTTTTATTCAGCAAAGTTGATTTAGATTATAATGCATCGGTTTTGCGAAACTTTACGGAAAACAGAGGTTATTTTAAAAGCCGTGTAAGCGCCGATTCGACTGTTCGAAATAAAAGAGTAACTGCAGAATATACCGTTACTCCGAAGCAGCAATACATCATAAAAAGTGTTATTTTTCCTGATGATTCTTTAAGAATATCAAAGATTATAGCTAAGAGCCATCGTAGAAGTCTTCTTAAAGTTGGAAAGCCTTACGATTTGGATGTCATTAAAGCTGAGAGAGAACGTATTGATGCGAGATTAAAAGAAAATGGATATTTTTATTTTAATCCAGATTACATTTTGGCAAAAGTAGACAGTACCAAAGGAAATCATGAAGTGAAAATTAGACTTGTCATTAAAGATGATACGCCGGTAAAAGCGTTGACTTCTTACAAGATTGATAAAATATTTGTTTATCCAAATTATTCACTTACAAATGATAGTGCCGTTTACCGAAAAAGAAATATCACACAATACAAAGATTTTACAATAATAGACACTGCGGAAACTTTTAAACCAAGAGTTTATGATCGAACGATTTACTTTAAAAAAGGAGATTTATACAATAGAAAAGATCACAATTTAACTTTAAACCGATTTGTAAATCTTGGAACATTCAGTTTTGTGAAAAACGAATTTAAACCATCTGATTCGATTCCGAATGCTTTAAATTCCTATTATTATTTAACCTTGCTTCCTAAAAAATTTATTCGTGTTGAAGTTATTGGTAAAACCAATTCAGCAAGTTATACGGGGACAGAATTAAACCTAAACTGGAACAATCGAAACTTTTTCAGAGGAGCGGAATTATTTACAGCTTCAATTTTTGGAGGTGCTGATTTCCAGCTTGGCGGAGTAAATAAAGGAAGAAATATTTATAAACTCGGGGGAGAAGTTAGTTTGACTTGGCCGCGATTTATTACACCATTTAATATACAAGGAAACAGCGAATTTGTACCAAGAACGAAAGCAACTTTGCGTTACGAATATCAAAAAAGAACACAGTTGTATGCTTTGAATTCTTTTAATACTTCATTTGGTTATTTATGGAAAGAAAATATTCGTAAAGAACATCAGTTAAATGTAATTGACATTACTTACGTGAGTCCAAATCATGTTACACCAGAATATTTGGCTGATATTGAGCAGGATGAGGCATTAAGAAGAGTAATTGAAAAGCAGTTGATTTTTGGCCCAACGTACAACTATACTTATACGAACACCATGCAGAAACGCCGAAAAAACACCATCTATTTTAATGGTGAATTGGATTTGGCAGGAAACCTAACAGGTTTGATAACAGGTGCAAATATTAAAAAGAACGACACTATAAAAATATTTGATGTTCCGTTTAGCCAATATGTAAAAATCAAAACAGATTTCAGGCATTATCTAAAACTTGGTAAAGAAAGCGAATTAGCCAGCCGATTGATTGTTGGTGCTGGATTTGCTTATGGAAACTCCAATACACTTCCAACTTCAAAACAATTTGTAGTAGGAGGAACCAATAGTATTAGGGCTTTTAGAGCCAGAACGTTGGGGCCGGGGAGTTATGTGATTCCGCCGACTACGAATAATAATTATACACCAGATCAATCAGCAGATTTGAAATTGGAATTTAATACAGAATATCGAGCTAAATTGTTTAGTATTGTTCGAGGAGCAGTGTTCTTAGATGCTGGAAATATTTGGCTTTTAAATGCCGATCCAAATAAACCAGGAGCTGAAATTTCAAAAGATTTTATGAAAGAACTTGCGGTGGGCGCCGGAGTAGGTTTGCGTTTTGATTTGTCGTTTTTGATTTTAAGAACAGATTTAGCAATTCCGCTTCGTAATCCTGCGCTTCCAGATGGACAGCGCTGGGTGATTGATAAGATTGATTTTGGAGATAGTTCTTGGAGAAAAGACAACCTGATTTTGAATATTGCGATCGGATATCCGTTCTAATTTTTGCCGCTAGTTTCATGAATTTTCACAAATCTTAAGTTTACGTTTTTTATCAATTTCACAAATTAAAATTAAGAATATCAAATTTGACATTTCAAAAAATTAGTTTAATTAGTGAAATTCGTGACAGAGAATAGTAAAAAAAGAAGTAAATTAGTTCTAAATATTTTATTAGAATGCAAAACTTAATCAAGAGAATTATAGGTGTCTGTATCATCGTTTTATTAATTGTTCTGGCTTTTAAATATTGCCAGTTTAAGAAAGAAGACGATTCTGATATTCAGTATAATACTAATTTAATTCAGCAGCAGATTCTTAATGTCGGGAAATTAGTTGTCACCGAAGGACATTTTTCGGAAGTGATCACTTATAAAAACCAGCAAAAGTATTTAATGGATATGGTTTCTTTTGAGAAAAAGGCGCTCGTAGTGGTAAATGCAAATGTTACAGTTGCTTATGATCTGCATAAAATGAAATACGACATCGATGAAAAAAATAAAACGATTACCATTTTAAATATTCCAAAAGAAGAAATTACTATAAATCCAGATATTCAGTTTTATGATGTTGAACAAAGTAAACTGAATCCGTTTACGGGAGATGACTACAATAAAATCAATAAATCGGTAAAAGCCAATCTGGCTAAAAAAATCGAGAAATCAACTCTAAAAACAAACGCTCAAAACCGATTGATAAGTGAATTGTCAAAAATCTTAATCATGACAAATTCAATGGGCTGGAAGTTACAATACAACGGAAAAGTTATTGAATCTGAGACTGAGTTAAATCAAGATTTGAAGTTGTAGAGGAAAGGTACAAAGGTTCAGAGTAGCAAAGGTTCAAAGGTTTTTTCGTAATTTTGTCATTTCGATCGAAGGGAGAAATTACACTAGAAACTCCGTATAGTATCTTCAATCTTTGTCGAATATCGAGTGTGATTTCTCCACCTTCGAAATGACAAATAAGCTTAAAAAACTCAAAAAATAAAAAACTTTCGCGCCTTAGTGTCTTAGTGGTAAATCAGGCAAAGAGCTGTCAAAAATCAAATCCAATCCGCCAGAAATTAAATGTGAAATTTCAGGACGTTTAACTTTCAATTGATCTAAATAAACCAAGACTTCTTGTAAAAGCTGTTTTTCATCTGAATCCTTTAAAAGTTCAGCAATTTCAATTGATAACAACCAATCATTAGAATGATTGTTCTTCAATTTCTCAAAAACAGATTTTAATTCGGTTTTAGAATCGTTATTATTTCGGATGTTACGAACTGTTGCGTATAGAATTTCTAATTCATCACGCTCTTCAGTATGTTTTGCTTTAATTGTTTTAGTGGTGGGAACAATATTGATTAAATCAAAAGAATTCACATCGGCTGGACCAGAAAATGCAGATATAACTTTTTTACCAATTGCCATATCATAATTCCCCCAATCAGGCTGAAACAAAATCGTTTCGCCATTCGTAACCGTACAATTTCTAAAACTGATCAGAATAATTTCTCCATGAAGGTTTCGAGAACCTGTAATGATTTCACCTTCAACAATAATGTTACCTTCAAATTCTAGTTTTACAGTCTCGTTTTCTACAATGCTGTAAGCCTGCAAATCTTTCGGACTCATATCTTCAATCGCCAGATTAAAACCTTTCAATTTTCCAATCGGGCTTCCAAATCCATGCGGATGTGTTAAAGTTCCGTGGCCCACTAATTCTTTTTCACGGTAAGCCAAAGCCGTTTTTCCCGTTGTTTGAATGTAAACAGGTTTTCCTTCCTCTTCAATTACATCGGTAAAAACTCCAGAAATTTGTAACCCAGTACTCAATTCAATTGTTCCCAAAGCATTAGACTGAATCAATTTCTGAATTCCAGAGAGACCTCCAGTTCGTAATGCCATTTTATTAGCAAATTCTTCTAAGATTAAACTCAAATGAGAAAAAGTAGGTGTTACATAAAGTTGAGGCTGTAACTGCGTAATGTCAAAATTCTGATTCGCCGCTGAAATATCATAAGGAATCTTCTTCACATTATCAGTCATGCACCAAGCACTTTCGCCAATAGAAGAAAGTAATCCTGCACCGTAAATTTTAGGGTCTTCAACAGTTCCAATTAAACCGTATTCAACGGTCCACCAATGCAGGTTTCTAATTTGCGCCATTTCAGAAAGTTCTCCCATATCATTTTGCAAATCGGCAACAGCTTTTTCGGCTTCGTCGATTTTTTCCTGCGGTGTATCTTCAGCTTCTTTTAAGATAGAAAGCAGACGAATGGCTTCGTACATTTGATAATCTTTGTGAGAAGAAATGGCTTTGCATCCAATTTCGCCAAAACGTCTTAAATATTCAGCATATTCAGGATTGGCAATAATAGGAGCGTGGCCGGCACCTTCGTGAATGATGTCTGGTGCGGGGGTATATTCAATATGTTCTAATTGCCTGATATCCGAAGCAATAACCAAAACATTATAAGCTTGAAATTCCATAAAAGCATTAGGCGGAATAAATCCGTCAACCGCAACTGCAGCCCAGCCAATTTCGCTCAAAATACGGTTCATGCCATACATACTAGGAATAGAATCGATCTCAATTCCAGTTTTGCGTAAACCTTCCAAATACGAATGATGCGCAACTTTAGAAAGATAATCTACATTTTTGCGCATAACATATCTCCAAACCGCTTGATTGATAGGAGTGTAGTCGCTATAATCTTGAGGCTTAATAAATTGCTGTAAATGTTTAGGCAATCGCTCTAATAACGGATTAGTTTCAATATTTGGGTTCATTTCTCAAACGTTGTAGATTAGAATGTAAAATTACGAATTTAGACCGCTAATTTTTGCTGTTCTCCACAATATTTTTATTCGAAAGTGATTTTTATTGCGTTTTTATAGATTTGGGATTAATTTATTCAAATATATTGATGTAAGGAATCTAGTTTTTATTTGCCAATTAGTTTTTAAGATTTTTTAATGGAATTTCTTAATTCATTTTCTGCATTTCTAAAATATTCAATTTTATGACTGAACATAAAAGCCATATTGGTGGCGCGCATTTTTGCTTCTTCGGTAATTGGCCCTGCGAACTGTGTATCTATAGTTGAATTAAAAATGGCAATCCAGCGGTCGAAATGAGTTTGATCGACAGGCAGTTGCTTGTGCGGCGGAAAAGGCGTTCCAGAATAAGCGCGGACATCAAATAAAATAGTCTGCCAAAAATTATACATTTTCTGCAGATGAGGTTCCCAGCGGTCTTGCAGTTTATCATTGAAAATGGGACCAATAAGTTCGTCTTTTCTTACGTTGCCATAAAAACTGTCGACCATTTGTTTAATGTCTTCTATAGTGGAAATGTCTTTTAGAGCTGCCATTTTTTAATATTTAAAGTAGAATGCAAAAATACGTGATAAGTTCTTTTCTATTTACTGACATTTATCATTTTAAAATTATCCAATCAATTGCGTAAACAAATCTTGGTTGTCATTTAAATATTGAAATTCAAAACCATTTTCAGTCATTTTCAATTTGATTGGCATAATATCATTTTTGTTTTTCAATTCTAAACCAACAACAACAGAACCCACTTCGCGGCTGTTTTTCTTGGCAAATTGGAAATAAGTAATGTCATCATCAGGACCTAAAATATTATTGACAAATTCTTTTAAAGCTCCCGGACGCTGTGGAAACTGAATCATAAAATAATGCATCAAACCTTCGTAAAGCAGTGAGCGTTCTTTGATTTCTGCAGTCCTTTCTATGTCGTTATTACTGCCGCTTACTATGCAGACCACATTTTTGTCCTTAATTTTATCTTTATAAAAATCCAAAGCGGCAATTGTTAAAGCACCCGCAGGTTCCACAACCATTGCTTCCTCATTATACAGTCGTAAAATTGTAGTGCACACTTTTCCTTCGGGAACGAGAATAATATCTTCCAAATTATATCGGCAGATTTCAAAGGTTTTATCACCAACTTGTTTTACCGCCGCACCATCTACAAATTTATCGATCGTTTTTAAAGCTGTATTTTTATTTTCTTCAATTGAAGTTTTCATGGAAGGTGCTCCTTTTGGCTCAACACCGATTATTTTGGTATTCGGACTTAAATGTCTAAAAACTTCAGATAAACCAGAAGCCAGTCCGCCTCCGCCAATTGGAACAAAAACATAATCAATTGGTTCTTTAAAACTTTCTAAGATTTCTAAACCTACAGTTCCTTGACCGGCAATTACTTTTTCGTCATCAAAAGGATGAATAAATGTTTTATGATTTTTGATTGCATCTGCAGTTGCAGAAGCGTAAGCGTCATCAAAAGTATCTCCAGTCAGCACAATTTCAACAAAAGATTTTCCAAACAACTGGACTTGCTTTACTTTTTGTTTCGGCGTAGTTTTTGGCATGTAAATTTTGCCATTTATTTGAAGAAGATTACAAGAATAGGCAACGCCTTGCGCATGATTTCCAGCACTGGCACAAACAATGCCGTTCGCTTTTTCTTTTTCGTTTAACGAAGAAATCTTATTATATGCACCTCTTATTTTATACGACCGAACAATTTGTAAATCTTCTCTTTTTAATAAAACGGTAGCTTCAAATTCATCGGAAAGATTCAAATTTTGTGTCAAAGGAGTTGCAGCAACTACATCTTCGAGCTGCTTTTTTGCATTAAGGACTTCGTTAAATAAACTCATAATCGTTGTTTTTAATTTTTTTTGCCACAGATTTCAGTGATTTTCACAAATTCAAAAATCATTATAATCCTCTTAATCTGTGGCAAAAAAAGTATCTTAATATTTACTGTATTCGTTGCGAATTTTAATTATTCTTAAAATAAAAAACCTCCCAATTGGGAGGTTTCTATAATTATATTATGCAGACTTATATAACACCTCGCCATTATTGCTCAATTGCAATAATGCTGATAATAGAGATAATAATGTTAGTATAGTTTGTCATTTTTTTGTTGTCTAAGAAACAAATGTATTAATTATTTTGCGAAGTAGTCAAGAAATATTTTAAGTTTTATGAAATAAACTGAAAAATGTATTGAAAACTAACGCTAAAGATTATTTTTTAGCCGGAGGATATTGAGCTAAAATTTTGTTTACGAATTCGGCTATTTTTTGATCTTTCTTATCAATGTTTCTGGTTAAAGTTCCCTGACCTTCACCTTGCCAGATCATTTCTTTCTTTTTAGCATCTATTAGATCAATATAAAGAGTTCCTTCGGTAGAAGTCGAAACAGTAGTTTGGTTACCGCCGTACATCATCCACGGATTCCAGCCCCAGCCCCAGCCATAACCCCAGCCAGCACTAAATTGATTTACATTTACCTGTTCTCTCGATTTAGTAAAAATATTTACCAATAAATCAGGATTTTCGCTTTTGGTCAAACCTTTTGCCTGCATTTCTGCATCAATTGCATGTAAAATACGTCTTTTGTCCAAATCAGAAATTTCTACTTTATCAATTCCGGGCTTAAAGAAAGCATAAGTCTTGTAAGGCGCAAAATCGACAGTTTTGTCGTAATCAGAATATACAGTAACACTGCTGCAGGAAGAAAGTATCAACAGCAGCAAAATCGGAATTAACTTAAGTGTTTTCATATTATTAGAAATTTAATGTTCTTGTTTTGTAATTAGTTTATTATAAAATAACTTTGGTTTTCGGGCATGCTGAGCATTCAGTTTCATTAGCCTTCGACTTCGCTCAGGATGACACTTTGTTTTATGATAAAATCTTTTTTAAATATCTTTAACTAAAGAAGACTTTCATCTACCATATTAGGTAAAGTTACTTTTAATAAAGGCTCAATTTCCATTGCTCTTTTTATGGCAAAAACAGCACCTTCATTTCGAGCCCAGCTTCGTCTCGAAATTCCGTTGTTTACATCCCAGAAAAGCATTGACGCTAAACGCTTTGAAGCCTCTTTAGAACCATCAAGAACCATACCAAATCCGCCGTTTATAACCTCTCCCCAGCCAACTCCTCCGCCGTTATGTATGGAAACCCATGTTGCTCCTCTAAAACTGTCTCCAATTACGTTTTGGATTGCCATATCGGCTGTAAAACGAGATCCGTCGTAAATATTAGAAGTCTCTCTATAAGGTGAGTCAGTTCCAGAAACGTCATGATGATCGCGTCCTAAAACAACAGCGCCGATTTCACCTTTTGCAATCGCCTGATTGAAAGCTTCTGCAATTTTAACTCTTCCTTCTGCGTCAGCGTATAAAATTCGGGCTTGAGAACCTACAACCAGTTTGTTTTCTTGTGCGCCTTTAATCCATTTGATATTATCCTGCATTTGCTGCTGAATTTCATCTGGAGCAGTTTTAGACATTTCTTCCAAAACCTGACTGGCAATTAAATCTGTTTTTTGTAAATCTTCAGGTTTTCCAGAAGTACAAACCCAACGGAAAGGACCAAATCCGTAATCAAAACACATTGGTCCCATAATATCCTGAACGTAACTGGGATATTTAAAATCGATATTATTTTCGGCCATAACATCTGCACCGGCACGTGAAGCTTCTAATAAAAAGGCATTTCCATAATCAAAAAAGTAAGTTCCTTTTGCAGTATGTTTGTTAATAGCCTTTGCTTGTCTACGTAAAGACTCTTGTACTTTTTCTTTGAATAATTCCGGATTGTCGGCCATCATTTGATTGGCTTCTTCAAAAGAAATTCCAGCCGGATAATAACCTCCAGCCCAAGGATTATGCAGTGAAGTCTGGTCTGAACCTAAATCAATTTTGATATTTTCTTTATCAAAACATTCCCAAACATCAACCACATTGCCTAAATAAGCAATCGAAACGACTTCTTTATTGGCTTTCGCCGAATTGACCCTCGCAATCAATTCATCTGTAGAAGTTACAATTTCGTTAATCCATCCTTGTTCGTGACGAATTTTAGTAATCTTCGGATTTACTTCGGCGCAGACCGTAATACATCCGGCAATATTTCCAGCTTTTGGCTGTGCGCCAGACATGCCTCCAAGACCTGAAGTTACGAATAAATTTCCTTCTGGATTTAGTTTTATTTTTCTGAAACCATTCAGAACCGTAATTGTAGTGCCGTGTACAATTCCCTGCGGGCCAATGTACATATAACTTCCTGCGGTCATTTGTCCGTATTGCGAAACGCCAAGTGCATTCATTTTTTCCCAATCATCTGGTTTGGAGTAATTCGGGATCACCATTCCGTTGGTAACCACAACTCTTGGCGCTTCTTTATGGGAAGGAAATAATCCCATCGGATGTCCTGAATACATGGTCAAAGTCTGCTCGTCTGTCATTTCCGATAAATACTGCATCGTCAATAAATATTGCGCCCAGTTTTGGAAAACCGCACCGTTTCCTCCATATGTAATCAATTCGTGTGGATGCTGTGCTACAGCATAATCCAAATTATTTTGAATCATGTGCATAATGGCTTTTGCCTGCAATGATTTTCCTGGATATTCGTCAATTGGTCTTGCGTACATTTTGTAATCCGGACGCAGACGATACATATAGATACGTCCGTATTTTTCTAATTCTTCTGAAAATTCAGAAACTAATTCGGCGTGATCTTTAGGATCAAAATAACGCAATGCATTTTTTAAAGCCAGTTTTTTTTCTTCTGCCGAAAGAATTTCTTTTCGTTTTGGCGCGTGATTAATAGTTGAATCGTATTCTTTTTTTGGAGGTAATATATTTGGAATTCCTTGTTGTATTTGTTCTTTGAAAGTCATTTTTTTAGAGATGCTAAGTTGCTATCCCGAAGCCTCGGGACTAAGACGCTAAGATATTGCGGTTAGATTAACAACAGATTAATTTTTGTTTTTTTTTAATTATGCCGCCCCGCTGGGGCTTAAATGTGACTGACGGTTAATTGGTTCTATAAATATTTAGCTCCTCTGGAGCTGATAAATAAAGCCTTGGAAAGGCGAAATATTATAGAAAAACAGTAACCCCAATATAAAAGCTCCAGAGGAGCGAAATATTAGCCGACGAAATTGGAATTTATTTTAATTGCCTCATTTTCAAATTTTCACATTGTCACATTTTCTAATTAAAAAAACTAAGGATAACGAATATCCGACCTATGATAAGATTTGTGGATTTTAATCCTAAATTTTCTTGAGCGAATATCCATTTTATAATTTAGATTGTTGATTTTAGATTGTTGATTTTAGATTTTAGATTGGAATTTGGAATTTGGAATTTAAAAAAAATTGAATTTTAAATATAAACTTCCTCATTAACACAAAACGGCATTTTTTTATTTTCAGAAAGTGCTATTATGTTTTGTGCGGCACAAACAGCCATTCCGTTTCTGGCCTCGTAGGTTGCAGAACCAATATGGGGTAAAACACAGCAATTTGGCAGCTCTAATAACGGATTGTCTTGTTTCATAGGTTCTGGATTCGTAACGTCAAGTCCAGCTCCCCAGATTATATCATTGGTTAAGGCATGATACAAATCCTCTTCATTATGAAATTTTCCTCTTGCTGTATTAATGAAAATCGAATTAGGTTTCATTTTGGAGAAAGCATCTTTGTTGAAAAGTTCGTTGTTTTCTGAAGTATAATTAGCATGAACACTCAAAACATCACTTTGTGAAAGTAAAGTTTCAAAATTCACAAATTCCGCATCAAGTTCTTTTTCGGCATTTTCATTATGAGAACGATTGTGGTAAATAATTTTCATTCCGAAAGCGGCTTTACATTTCTGCGCCATTTCAAAACCAATTCTCCCTAAACCAAATATTCCCAATGTCTTACCATAAAGTTCCTGTCCTAAATTGGCCAATGCATCAAACGCTTCCCATTCTCCATTTATAATTCTTTTATGATGGAAAAATGACTTTCTGGCTGCACTCTGCATCAATAAAAAAGCGGTGTCAGATGTTGCTCTGCTCAGGACATCAGGCGTATTTCCAACAGGAATTTTTCTCTTATTTGCCGATTCTATATTAACAGAATCAAATCCGACAGAAAACAAAGCAATACCTTTTAAATTTGGGCACTGCTCAAAAAAATCTTCATCTAAATTACTGGAACCTACATTTAGAAGAGCATCATTTTCCTGACAGATTTTTATAAATTCCTCTCTTGATAATACATTCTCTGTTGGATTTATAGTTATGTTGATGCCTTTTTCCTTTAATAATGCAATGCCGGCTTCAGGTATATTTTTAGTTATAAAAACGTTCATTTTGTTTAGATTTTTTGATGTTAGATTTTTAGACTTCTTAGATTTTTTTGAAGTTGGCGATCACATCTATTTTTAATGAGGTTAGTTTAAATTTAAAATTCAGTTTGAATAATTATCTAATTATCAAATTGGCACATTTTCTAATTAGATTATTTCCTAATCCTGCCTGTTTTTTTGTCAAATCCATACGGACAGTGACGACAGCCGCTTTTGCAGCAATAACCTCTTTTTAAATGGTGTTTTTCAGTAAAGCATTTATAACCTTCGGGTGTATAATAAAAATCTTCACCTTCAATTAATTTATTTTCATTACTTTGCTCTTTCATAAAACTGCTTTCGGTCGTATTTTCATTTCTTAAAAATCAAAAATAAATATTTGATTATGATTTTAATGAAATCTAATAATTTTATATCTACAAATTTATAAATTTTACAGCCAATGTTTCTGATTGTTGCCAAATATTTAATTCCGAAAGGATATCGCGGAATGGCTGTATTTCCGTTTATTCTAATAAAATATGATTTTGATAAATCGAACGAAGTCTTTGTAAACCACGAAAAAATTCATTTGAGACAGCAGTTAGAACTTTTGGTAATTCCGTTTTTTGTCTGGTATGTTCTAGAATATTTAATTCGTTTAGTTCAATACCAAAACATGGATTTGGCATACCGAAATATTAGTTTTGAAAGAGAAGCTTACGCAAAAGAAACCGAGTTGGATTACTTGAAAAACCGATCTTTTTTTCAGTTTCTAAATTATATTACATTAAAATGAATCCAGTTTTCAATCAGCCTATTTTGATCAATTTTCCAAATGACATTTCTTTGACGATAAAGCGCGAAGATTTGATTCATCCTTTTGTTTCGGGGAATAAATTTCGAAAATTAAAATACAATTTACTTCAAGCGAAAGCTGAAAATAAAGAAACGTTATTGACTTTTGGCGGTGCATTTTCCAATCATATTGCAGCTGTGGCGTATGCGGGAAAGGAGCAGGGTTTTAAAACGATAGGCATTATTCGAGGCGATGAACTTTTGGATAAAATTGACGAAAACCCAACTTTAAAATTTGCTCAGGAAAACGGAATGGAATTTCAATTTGTTTCCAGAGAAGATTACCGTTTAAAAAACGAAAGTTCTTTTATCGAAAAGTTAAAAGAGAAATTTGGAGACTTTTATTTAGTTCCAGAAGGCGGCACAAACGAACTGGCTGTAAAAGGCTGTGAAGAGATTTTGACAGATGAAGATGCGGCTTTTAACTACGTTTGCTGTTCGGTTGGAACTGGCGGCACGATTTCTGGATTAATTAATAGTGCCTTGTCAAATCAGAAAATTTTAGGGTTTCCAGCGTTAAAAGGTGACTTTTTAACCGATGAAATTCGTATTTTTGCAAAAAAAGATAACTGGAATTTAATTTCTGACTATCATTTTGGAGGTTATGGCAAGATAAATTTAGAATTAATCGAATTTATAAATGCTTTTTTTGAAGAAAATAAAGTGCCTTTAGATCCAATTTATACAGGAAAGATGGTTTTTGGCGTTATAGATTTAATCAGCAAAAATTATTTTCCTGCACATTCAAAAATTTTACTCATTCACACTGGTGGATTGCAGGGAATTGAAGGAATGAATATAAAATTGAAGCAGAAAAAATTACCAATACTCAAAACCAATGATTAAAAAAATTGTATTACTTCTCGTAATATTAGCTTTAGCAAGCTGCTCTTCTAGTAAGCCTGCCATCGCGACGACTAAAAAAGCTGCAGCAGTTCAAACGAGGACGGCAGCGGCAAAAAGAACGACTCCTGTAAAACCAATCGGTAAAAATTATCCTTCTACAAATAATACAACTGAGGTGATTCAATCTACATCAAAAACAGTTGTAACCAGCGATTTAATTAATAATTATGTTTTGCAGTACAAAGAGATTGCGATGGGAAACATGAAAACTTATGGTATTCCAGCCAGTATTATTCTGGCGCAGGGAATCTTGGAATCTGGTGCAGGAAGAGGAGATTTGGCTGTAGATGCTAATAATCATTTTGGTATAAAATGTCATAATGATTGGTTAGGAGAAAGTGTTCGACACGACGATGATTCGGCTCAGGAATGTTTTAGAAAATATCCTCAGGCATCAGAATCCTATAGAGATCACGCTTTATTTTTGGTTGGAAAAAAACGATATGCCACTTTATTTACTTACGAGAAAGACGATTATAAATCTTGGGCAAAAGGTTTGAGAGCGGCAGGTTACGCAACAGACCCTAAATATCCTGACAAGCTGATTAGTTATATTGAACGTTACAATCTACATCAATATGATTGTCAAGTGACAGGAAGAAACTATGTGCCAATTAATACTTCGGCTCCAGCAAAAAAAACATCTTATGATGTCGCATCTGATCCAAAGATCAATATGAATACATATGATCCAAATTCATACGAAGTTCAAAAAGGTGATACTTTGTATTCCATTTCAAAGAAATTCAATTTATTGGTTGATGATTTGAAAAGGAAAAATAACCTGACTGATAATGCTATTTCAATTGGGCAGAGATTGAAGGTGAAGTAAGTTTTTAGTCTCAGTTTTCAGTCACAGTTTCAGTTTTGAAGTTAATTTAAAATCCAAAAATAAGTTTTCAGTTTTTAATCTAAATCTGAACTCTAAAATCTAAAATAAGAATGTTATATAAAAGAAGTAGTCAGCTTTTTGCTGAAGCAGAAAAAGTAATTCCAGGAGGAGTAAATTCACCAGTAAGAGCGTTTAAAGCTGTTGGCGGTACTCCGATTTTTGTAAAAAGTGCCAAAGGTGCTTATTTATATGATGAAGATGGAAATAAATTAATTGATTACATTAACTCTTGGGGGCCAATGGTTTTGGGTCATGCTTATCAGCCGGTTGTTGATGCCGTGATCGAAAAAGCAAAACTAGGAACTTCATTTGGAATGCCTACAGAATTGGAAACTGAAATTGCAGCTTTGGCCGTTTCTATGGTTCCGAATATTGATAAAATTAGATTCGTAAATTCAGGGACAGAAGCGTGTATGAGTGCGATTCGTCTGGCTCGCGGATTTACAAAAAGAGATAAGATAGTAAAATTTGCAGGCTGCTACCACGGTCATTCTGATTCATTTTTGATTCAGGCAGGAAGTGGTGCCGTAACTTTTGGATCTCCAAATAGTCCAGGAGTGACAGAAGGAACTGCAAAAGATACTTTGTTAGCAAAATACAATGATTTAGAAAATGTAAAAACTTTAGTTGAAGCTAATAAAGGAGAAATCGCAGCGATTATAATCGAAGCAGTTGCTGGAAATATGGGATGTATTCCACCAGCAAAAGGATTCTTAGAAGGTTTAAGAGAGTTGTGTACAGCAAACGGGATTCTTTTGATTTTTGATGAGGTAATGACGGGTTTCCGTTTGGCTCGTGGTGGTGTGCAGGAATTATATGGTATTGATGCTGATATTGTAACTTTCGGAAAAGTAATTGGTGGCGGACTTCCAGTTGGAGCTTTTGCTGCGCGCGAAGAAATCATGAATCATTTAGCGCCTCTTGGACCAGTTTATCAAGCAGGAACATTATCTGGAAATCCCTTAGCAATGGCAGCTGGATTAGCAATGTTAAAAGCTTTAGATAATGACAGAGAAATTTTTACTCGTTTAGAAGAAAAAACAGCTTACCTAGAAGCAGGAATTGACAGGGTTTTAAAAGCGAATAATGTTACTTTTACAATTAATAGAGTTGGTTCTATGATATCTGTTCATTTTGACGCAAATCCGGTTACCGATTTTCAAACGGCTGCAAAAGGAGATAATGAAACCTTTAAAAAATTCTTCCACGGATTATTGCAGGAAGGTATTTACATTGCGCCATCTGCTTATGAAACTTGGTTTATTACAGATGCGTTAACTTATGAAGATTTAGATTTTACAATTAATGCTATTGATAAAGTTTCGAAAACATTCTAATTTATCGAATAATTAATAATTAAGGCTCTCTTTACTAAAAGATGAGCCTTTTTTTATGCAGGAATTTTATTAGTTAATAAAAAGTTAATGTATGTGTGATTTGTTGTGATATTGTAAGTAAAAATTATTTTTGTTTGTCAATTAACCACTAAACCAACATTAAATGAAGAAATTTTTCATTTTATCTGCAATAGCTTTGCTATCGCTATTTCCTTCCAAATCATTTGCACAAAGTAAAAAGAAAAAAGATTCAAAAGAGGTTCCGGCAGCACCTCCAGAAAAGAAACCAGAATCTTCGATTAAAGATTACAATAAGGTAATTACAAAAGATGCCGTTTCAGATGAAGGGCTATTTACAGTCCATAAAGTCGATAAAAAATACTACTTCGAAATTCCGAATAAATATTTAAACAAAGACATGCTTTTAGTAAGCAGACTTGCAAAATTACCTTCCAATTTAGGAGGAGGTTATGTAAACGCAGGTTCCGAAACCAATGAGCAGTTAATTGTCTGGCAGCGTTTTCAAGACAAAATTTTAATCAAATCAAAATCTTATAATTCAGTTGCCAATGACACACTTCCAATTAGTCTTTCAGTAAAATCAAATAATTACGAACCAACGTTATATGCTTTTGATATTGCTGCATTTAGTAAAGATTCGGCAAATATAGTTATTGATGTTACTAAATTCTATAGCACAGATGTAAAAGCAATCAGCGGAATTTCAGCAGAAATGCGAGACATCTATAAAGTAAAAGGTTTAGATGATTCGAGAAGCTTCATTAATGCAATGAAAAGTTTTCCGATGAATATCGAAGTAATTCAGGATTTTACATACAATGCTTCGAAACCTTCGATGTTAGAAGAATCAGAATCTATAAGTATTCAAATGAATCAATCTATGATTTTGCTTCCAGAAATTCCAATGAAACCAAGGTTAGCAGATCCGCGTGTGGGCTGGTTTACTGTAAGTCAATACGATTACGGCAGTAACGAACTAAAATCTGATTTGAAAACTTATATCAGACGTTGGAGATTGGAGCCAAAAGATCCAGAAGCCTACAACAGAGGAGAATTGGTAGAGCCAATAAAACCAATTGTATACTATCTCGATCCTGCAACTCCTGAAAAATTAAAAAAATACATTAAACAAGGAATCGAAGAATGGCAGAAACCGTTTGAATCTGCGGGATTTAAAAACGCCATAATTGCCAAAGAAGCACCAACGAAAGAAGAAGATCCAGATTTTAGTCCAGAAGATATACGCTATTCTGTGATTCGCTATGTAGCCAGTACAACACGAAATGCAGTAGGGCCGAGTGTTTCAGATCCTAGAACAGGAGAAATTATAGAAAGTGATGTAATTTGGTACCACAATCATTTACGATCGTATAGAAATAGATATTTATTAGAGACTGGAGCAGCAAATCCGTCAGCGAGAACCTTGCAGACCAGTGACGAAGAAATGGGCGAAATGATGCGAATGGTAATTGCTCACGAAGTAGGACACGCACTGGGTTTTCCTCATAATATGGGTGCAAGCTGTGCTTATGATGTGGAGAGTTATCGAAATGGCGATTTTACTCAGCAAAACGGAATCTCAGCCAGTATAATGGATTATGCCCGTTTTAATTATATTGCGCAGCCAGGCGATAAAAATATACGTTTTGTACGTAAAATGGGTGCGTACGATCAATATGCGGTAAATTGGGGATACAGAGCGATCCCGAATGTGAAATCTCCACAAGACGAAGTACCAACTTTAGACAAATGGATTTTGGATAAAGCAGCAAATCCGATTTACAAATTTGGAAAACAAAGCAGTGCTTTTGATCCGAGTTCTCAAACAGAAGACATTGGAAATAATTCTATGAAAGCGAGTTCCTATGCGCTCAAAAATTTAGAATATGTTGCAGGTCATCTGAGCGAATGGACAAGTACTGCGACTAATGACTATGAAGATTTAAATGAATTATACAAAGAATTACTAGATTGCTGGGGTCGTTATGTAGGCCACGTTGTAACGAATGTAGGAGGAATTTATGAAAATACAAAGAAGCCAAATCAGGCTGGAAGCGTTTACGAAGTAGTTCCGAAAGCAAAGCAAATTGAGGCGATGAACTGGCTTCAAAAAAATGCTTTTGAATCTCCAACGTGGATTGTAAACACTAAGACTTTGCAGAATACCGAATTTGCCGGCTACACAGAAAAGTTTAGAAATGTACAAGTAAGGCAGCTTAATAATCTAATGACTTTAGGAAGAGTTGGAAGATTAATGGACAATGAAATTTTGAGCGGTGATAACTACAAAGCTTTAGATTTCTTTAAAGATATTCGAAGAGGAATTTGGAAAGAAGCCGCAGCTGCGTCAAATGTAACTGTTTATCGCAGGAACTTACAGCGTGCATACATTGATAGAATGGGATTTTTAATGACGGAAGAAATCAAACCAACAGATAGATCTACTATATATTATAATGTATCTCAATCTGATTTAAGAGCTTTGGTAAGAGGAGAATTAAGCGCATTGAGAAAATCGCTTGTTGCTGCAAAAGCAGGAGGAATTAATACGGAAACCAAATATCATTATGAAGATTGTATCAAAAGAATAGATTTGATTTTAAATCCGATTAAATAGGAAAACAAAAAAGAGGCTTAAATAAGCCTCTTTTTTTATGCACTAAATTAGATTTTTTCTTTTCTGTGATCTTTTACTTTTTCTCTCATTTTGTCTTTTTTCTCTTCTTGTAAAGTTTTCCATTTTGTGTATTGGTCAGCTTTTAAAATCGATTTCATTTTAGCGTCGTTTGCTGCAACTTCGTCTTCCATTTGTTTTTTGAAAGCAGCTTTTTCTTCGGCAGTTGGTTTAGTATTGCTGTCTTTTTTATCTTTTCTAGCTTCTCTAAATTTTTCAGCCTTAGCACTTCTTTCCGCTAACAGTTGTTTTACTTGTGCCTGCTGGCTTGCATCCAAACTTAATTCAGTTGTCAATTTTTGTAATTGCTTTTCATTACGCTGTTCTGGAGTCATTCTTTCTCTTGGCTCACGTGCTGGTTTTTGATCCATGTCTTGTGCAAAACTTGCTATTCCAACAAATAACATAGCTGCGATAAATAATTTTTTCATTTTAAGTTTTTTTAATTGTTTATAGAAATTAGACTTTTTTAGATTAATTAGGTTTAATCTGTTTTTTAGAATTATGTTTTAATTAACAGATTGGTATACAGATGATTTTTTGAAAAATAGGGCTAAAAGCAACTTTTGCCAAAGAATGAGTTTAAATAACATTATCATAACGCTAAAAAATTAATTGTAAGTATTTTAGTTTAAAATATTTTTTTAACTTTAAAGAATATATTGTTTTTGACAGCATTAAAAAAGCAATTTTTTTGGTTCCCATAATAGATTTTAATAACAATTTAATTCTATATTCTATGGCAGATCTTTCCCAGTCACATCGAATTCTTTTTCTAAACACATTAGCTTTTGCAATCTGTTTTGCATGCTGGACACTGAATGGCGTTCTAGTCACCTTTCTAGTTGATAAAGAAATATTTAACTGGAGTGTTGTCCAGATTGGATGGCTCTTAGGAATTCCAGTCTTAACCGGTTCAATTATGAGATTGCCAATGGGAATTTTAACTGATAAGTTTGGAGGCAAAATTGTCCATTCTGCTTTATTGATTTTAGCATCAATTCCATTGTTTCTTTTGCCATTTGCTACTTCTTTTACTGTTTTTGCCATTTTAAGTTTCTTATTCGGAATGGTCGGAACTAGTTTTGCTGTAGGCGTAGCTTCTACATCGGTTTGGTATCCTAAAGAATGGCAGGGAAGAGCTTTAGGGATTTTCGGAATGGGAACGGCAGGAGCTTCTATAACTCCTTTCCTGGCACCATCTTTATTAAGTAAATTTTCAGAAAGTGACCCAGTAAATGGATGGAAATGGCTTCCTGTCATTTATGGTTCTGGCTTATTACTAATGGGAATTGTATTTCTGATTTTTGCTAAAAACAAAAAAAGTGAAGCGCAGTCAAAAACTATAAAACAATTAGTACAGCCTTTAAAAAGTGTACGTGTCTGGCGATTCGGAACCTATTATTTTTTAGTGTTTGGTTCGTTTGTAACTTTCTCCCAATGGCTTCTGCCTAATTTTATGAATGTGTATCATACAACGCTGATTCTCGGCGGTATATTTACTTCATGTTTCAGTCTGCCGGCTGGTGTTGTGCGTGCTTTTGGAGGCTTTTTGTCGGATAAATTTGGAGCACGAAAGGTGATGTATTGGGTTTTGAGTTCTTCGGTAGTTTTAAGTTTTCTGCTTCTTTTTCCAAAAATGGACATCACCACCTCAGGGAGCGGATTACTGGCAGGCAAAGCCGGAACCGTTACAGCCGTTTCTCCAGGTAAAGTAGTAATTGATGATAAAGAATATGCTATAAGTCAAAAAGATGAAAATGCGGTACATTCTCAATATTTTCCTTCTAAAAAAACATGGCAGGAAGTTGTAGTCGCAGAAAATCAAAAAGTACAAAAGAAAGATTTAATAGCTGAAGGTATAACGCAAATTCATTTTGAAGCCAATATGTGGGTGTATTTGGTTCTGGTTATTTTAATCGGAATATCATGGGGAATTGGTTCTGCCGCTGTTTACAAACATATTCCAGATTATTTCCCTAATGAAGTTGGGGTAATCGGAGGTATGGTTGGATTATTAGGTGGATTGGGAGGCTTTTTTGGACCAATTATATTTGGTTATCTACTATCAATTACAGGATT
Source organism: Flavobacterium fluviale (assembly GCF_003312915.1). Classification (NCBI taxonomy): domain Bacteria; kingdom Pseudomonadati; phylum Bacteroidota; class Flavobacteriia; order Flavobacteriales; family Flavobacteriaceae; genus Flavobacterium; species Flavobacterium fluviale. The sequence continues at coordinate 2,043,568 of NZ_CP030261.1, forward strand.
CTGGACTAGTTCGTGGCTGTTCATTTTAGCATTATCACTCACTTGTCTGATTTGGATGCACCGTGTTATTGTTAAAATGACAAAAGAAAAACTGCCCGAAATGGCAAAAGATATTGATCGAAAATAAGAAGACATGAAAGAAAAAACATTTAATACAAAAGCCTTATTAATAGCATCAGCTGCTTCGGTTTTCATGATTGTATTGGTTTTCTATGGATCACGAAAACTGCAGAATTTTGATGCCGCTTTGGTAACTTATCTCTTCGGGACTTTATTTGCCTTTTTTGGAGTTGTATATCGATATACGGTTTGGCTCCAGCGTCCGCCGACTTGGATGTATTTTAAGCGCGGCATTCATTTTTTATTCACTGGAAAAGTCTTTTCGCACTTGTGGTTTTTAGGAAAAGAAACGGTTCAGAATATTGCTTTTCAAAAGTTTATTTATCCGAGGGGAAAATATAGATGGCTGGCTCATTTCTGTATTGCGATTGGATGTTTTTCTGCTTTTGCAATAACTTTTCCGCTTACATTTGGATGGATTCATTTTACATTGGCTCCAAACTCTATTTCAGTTTACGAAGCCCATTTTTTTGGCTTTAAAGTGATGGATTTTAAAATTGATTCCATAATGGCTTTTTTAACTTTTCATGCCTTAAACTGGTCTTCTTATCTTGTTATTATTGGTTCGCTTTATTATTTAAGACGTCGTTTAACCAATCCTGGACTAATTGCTACACAAACTTTTGAAGGAGATTTACTGCCGCTGATTTTATTAATTGCTATTTCGGCTACAGGTTTATGCCTGACATATTCATACCAATTTATGAAAGGATTTGCATATGATTTTCTGGCTGTAATTCACGCCGTAACGGTCATTATGTTTTTGATATGGATTCCGTTTGGAAAGTTCTTTCATATTATTCAGAGGCCGGCGCAGATTGGTGCGCATATTTATAAGAAAGAAGGAATGAAGAAAGGTATGGCAATTTGCAAAGAAACAGGTAAACCTTTTACAACACAACTTCATATTGACGATTTAAAAATAGTAACCAAACAGTTAGGATTTGATTTCAGTGATGATGAAGGAAATTCGCATCTAGATTTAAGTCCCGAAGGAAAAAGAGACCGTTTGGCAAAAGCGCATTTAAAAGCAAGACTTGAAGGCGGAAATTTATTTGGATGATTATAAATGTTTCAAGTTTCAGGTTTCACGATTGTGAAGAAACTTGAAACCTGAGACCTGAAACAAAAAATAACAAAAAAACACATGGCAAAACTACCTGTATCAACTGAAAAAATAATTGAAGATTTTGGTCCGCATCTTAATTATACTCCAAAAGAAGGATATTCCGGGCGTGATGAACCAGACAAAACTGTAAAAACACATTGCTGTTTCTGCGGTATGCAGTGCGGTATTCAATTATCTGTAAAAGACAATAAAGTAGTAGGTTTTGAACCTTGGATGGAATTTCCATTTAATGAAGGGCGTTTATGTCCAAAAGGTGTGCAGCGATACATGCAGAACAATCATCCAGATCGTTTATTGCATCCAATAAAAAGAGTTGAAGGCAAAGGCTTTGAGCAGACTTCCTGGGATGAGGCCATGGATAAAACTGTTTCTGAAATTAAAAGAATTCAGGAAAAATATGGGAAACATGCTTTTTCAATGCTTTCTGGAGTTTCCCTAACCAACGAAAAAAGTTATCTGGTTGGGAAATTTGCCAGAGTAGCCTTAAAAACAAGAAACTTAGATTATAACGGCCGACTTTGTATGGTAAGTGCAGGGGCGGGAAATAAAAAAGCATTTGGTTTAGACAGGGCATCCAATAATTATTCAGATTTAGAATATGCTGAGGTAATAATTGTGGCTGGAGCAAACATTAGTGAAACTTTTCCAACATTAACGCATTGGATCTGGAAAGCCAGAGATCGCGGAGCGAAATTAATTGTAGTAGATCCACGTGTAATTCCATTAGCGAGAACTGCCGATATTCATTTAGATGTAAGACCCGGAACAGATTCAGCTTTATATGGAGCCATGCTTAAATATTTGGTAGATCATGATTTGTTAGATCACGATTTTATTGATAATCATACTTCTGGATTTCAAGAAACGATTGATGCTGTAAAAGATTATACATTAGAATGGGCTGAAGATATTACAGGAATTTCAAAAGAAAAAATCAAAGAAGCGGCAGAATTATGGGGAAAAGCAAAAACAAGTTTCCTATTGCATGCGCGTGGAATAGAACATCATTCAAAAGGTGTTGATAATGTTTTGGGATGCATTAATTTAGTTTTAGCAACAGGAAGAATCGGAAGACCTTACTGTGGTTACGGAACAATTACCGGACAGGGAAACGGTCAGGGAGGAAGAGAGCACGGTCATAAATGCGACCAGCTGCCTGGAAATCGTGATATAGAAAATATGGAACATCGCCAATATATTGCTGATGTCTGGAAAATAAAAGAAGAGGATATGCCGCACAAAGGCATCACAGCATACGAAATTATTGAAGCCATCCACAGTGGCGAAATTAGAGGGCTTATCTCGATTTGTTTTAATCCGCTCGTTTCTCTGCCGAACAATAATTATGTACGTGAAGCTCTTGAAAAACTAGAATTTTATGTTGCAATAGATTTTTTCCTAAATGAAACAGCTCGTCATGCCGATATTGTTTTAGCAGGTTCATTGCAGGAAGAAGAAGAGGGTACAACAACATCTGCCGAGGGTCGAGTAATCCGAATCAGGCAGGCGGTTACGCCACCGGGTGATGCACGAACAGATACTTCAATATTGCTGGAATTAGCAAAAAGACTGGGTGAAGAGGAGCGATTTACATACGCAGACAGCGAATCTATTTTTAATGAACTGCGTATCGCTTCAAAAGGAGGAACTGCTGATTATAACGGAATAACCTATAAAAAAGTTGAAGATAAGATGGGAGTTTTCTGGCCGTGTCCGACAGAAGATCATCCTGGAACTCCAAGATTATGGGAAGACAAAAAATTTGCAACTCCAGATGGGAAAGCACATTTTAATCCAGCTCCTTATAGACTGCCCGGCGAAATTACAAATGATGAATATCCAGTTATTTTGACAACTGGGCGAGTAGTATCACAATATTTAAGTGGTACGCAAACAAGAAGAATTGGGAAATTAGTAGATCAATTTCCAGAACCATTGCTTGAGATTCATCCAGAAATGGCTCAAAAATATAATATTCACCAACGAGAATTAGTAAAAGTTTCTACACGAAGGGGAGAAGGAATTTTTCCCGCCAATATTGTTGAAACCATTCGAAAAGATACTGTTTTTATTCCGTACCACTGGCCGGGGAAAAAATCTGCTAATCAATTAACACCAGGCACGTTAGACCCAATTTCTAAAATTCCAGAGTTTAAAGTCTGTGCTTGTAAATTGGAACCTTTGAATGAAATCGAAGACTCATCAGAGAAATCTCAAGCGTATGCAAGTATTTAATCTATAAAACACCACATTATGAATTTAACCAATTACAACAAAAATGAAGAGTTTTTTGTAGACTTGCAAAGATGCATAGGATGTAAAGCTTGTGAAATGGCATGCTCTGAATGTGAAACAAATGGCCAGGAATCTATGATTCATGTTAATTATGTAGAACGCGCAGTTACAATTCAGACCACGGTTCAGGTTTGTATGCATTGTGAGGATCCAGTTTGTGCGAATGTCTGTCCAGCCGATGCCATCTCACAAGACGAATTTGGCGTGGTCCATACCGCAAATACAGAACGTTGTATAGGCTGTTCAAACTGTGTTATGGCTTGTCCGTTTGGAGTTCCAAAGAAAATGGAAGAGTACGATTTAATGATGAAATGCAATATGTGTTACGATAGAACTAGTGTTGGCAAAAAACCAATGTGTGCTACAGTTTGTCCAAGTGGAGCATTATTTTATGGAACCCGAGAGCAGATTGAAGAGATGCGTCCGAATAGTACGCCTGTAAATTCATTTCTTTTTGGAAAAGAAAGAGTAAATACAAAAGTGAATATTATGATGCCAAAAGGCAGTTCTGAATTACGAATATTCTAAATCTAAAATCCATGTCTAAAGAAGATAATTTAAAAGAAAACTGGAAGAAGGATTTTCCATATAAAAAGCAGGAATCGACACAGGTCAGCCGCAGAGATTTTGCCAAATTCCTCACGTTGGTTTCGGGCGGCTTAATGGTCGGCAGCGGATTAGTTGCTGCAAAAGCCTATCTACTGCCGAACGAAGGAGTTATAGGCGAACATTTTGTATGCGATGTAAAAGATATCCCAATTGGAGGAACGAAAGGTTTTGTGATAGAAGGAAGTACAATTCCATACATTTTAGTCCATTTAGAAAGTGGTATGTTTAGGGCTTATGAGCAAAAATGCACGCATCTTTCCTGTGCCGTTTATTATAAACCAGGAACAGGAATAATTCATTGTCCTTGTCACGATGGCTCTTTTGATGCGCTGACGGGTGATGTTATTGCTGGACCTCCGCCGCGAGCGCTGCCTCAATTAGAAGTTTTCTTAAAAGGAGAAAAGATTTTTGTAAGAGCACTTGAAAATAGAGAAAGTTAATTGTTTAAAATATAAATTATGAGTACATTTAGAAAAAGCCAAAACCAAGCCAATCCAAATAAGCTGAATGTAATTTTGTCAACTTTGATATGCGTTTTGATTTTAAATGTAAGTCTTCAAATTTGGCTGTTATATGCTGCTTTAAACAATGCATTAGACAATAATAAAGAAATTTTAATACCAGCATTTATAGGATCTTTAATTTTGTTTTTGATTGGTTTTGGATGGTTGTATTATTTACCAAAAGGAAATTTTAGAAATAATACATAACATAAACAAAATATAATTCTATATCGATGAGCGTAACTACCAATAACGAAAACAACAAAATAGCCTTTTTTTCCACACAGCCCTACGACAAAACTTTTTTCAATAAATACAATTCTGACTTTGGTTTTGAATTGGATTTTTTTGAAACACAGTTAAATCCGCAAACCGTCATTTTAATTGAAAATACTTCGATTGTCTGCGTTTTTGTAAATGATCTAGTCAACGAAGCGGTTATTAAACAATTAGCAGAAAAGAATGTAAAAATTATAGCTTTACGATGCGCAGGATTTAATAACGTTGATTTGGATGCTGCTAAAAAGTACAATATAAAAGTCTGCCGTGTCCCCGCTTATTCTCCGCAGGCAGTTGCAGAACACGCCATGGCAATGATTTTAACTTTAAACCGAAAAACACATAAAGCCTACAACAGAGTTAGAGAACAGAATTTCTCTCTAAACGGTTTGTTGGGATTTGATTTGTTTGGAAAGACAATCGGGATTATCGGAACAGGAAATATTGGTAAAGCTTTTGCAAAAATTGCCCTAGGTTTTGGCTGTAAAGTTCTAGCATATGATATTGTTAAAAATGAAGAAATGATTAAAGACGGTGTCTCTTTTGTAACTTTAGAAGAGATTTTTAAATCCAGCGATATCATTTCGCTTCATTGTCCGCTTAACGATCAAACGAAGCATGTTATTAATAAAGATTCAATTGCCTTGATGAAAGACAGTGTAATGATTATCAATACCAGCCGCGGTGGATTAATAGAAACGGCCTGCGTTATCGAAGGTTTAAAAGAAGGTAAAATAGGTTATTTAGGAATTGATGTTTACGAGCAGGAAGAAAAGCTGTTTTTCAGAGATTTATCTGCAGACATTATTCAGGATGATGCCATTCAGCGATTAATGAGTTTTCCGAATGTTTTGGTAACAGCGCATCAGGCATTTTTTACCAATGAAGCTTTGACGCAGATTGCATTGGTCACTTTTAATAATATAAAATCTTTGCTTAATAGTAATGATATCGAAAACAAAGCAGCTTTATTAGCATAAAAACTGCCAGGTTTATAAATGTAATGTTGAGAATTTAAAATAAGGAAATTATGAGAAATAAAATTTTAGCGGCAATTATGATTCTGGGAATGATTTCGTGCCAAGACAAAAATAAAACCGAAGATAAAAGTATTATCAAAACCATTGCCGAAGACACCTTATCAAAAACCGTTGCAGGAACTGCAGATGTAAGTGACGCTCCCGTAAAAGAAGATAAGGCAGTTGAATTAATTCGTAAACAGTTGAATGTTTTGTTAAAAGCAGATCTTCCTGCAATGACAAAAGACGACCGTTATTTTTATTACGAAGCTTTTGATTTGAATAATGATCAAAAACCGGAATATTTTGTAGGCTTTTCAAATCCGTATTTCTGCGGAAGCGGCGGTTGTTCAGGATATATTTTGAATAATGACGGAAACGTGATTAATCGTTTTACAGTAACCGATTTTCCAATTTATGCAGCGACTTCCTCAACCGATAAATTTTATGACCTGATCATGAAAAGCGGCGGAATAGCTCATCTTGTAAAAATGAAAAACGGGAAATATCCATCAAATCCTTCCGTTCAGGAAAAATTAAAAGGCGATATTCCAAAAGAAAGTACAGCGGTTCTGGATATTCAGGGAAAGAAATTGGAGAAGTATTCGTTTTAACCAGATTTTTTAAATACAAAACAACCCGACAAGTTTTTAAACCTGTCGGGTTTGTTTTGTATCCTAACTATTTTTTTAACATTTTAGAAAGTGTCTTTGGATTTTATCTATTGTCCCAGAATGCTACAACAATTAATTCTTTTGCAGTTATTTTATAAAAGATGTTGTAATGCCCTAATGTTGTGGTTCTGATATCTTGAAAACTGGTTTTAACGTAAACTTCAGGATTATTAATTAAAAATTTAATTCTTTGTGTAATTTCAGAAACTAACTTTCTTGAGTATGTTTTTGATTTGTTTCTTTTATTCCAATAATTTAATATTTTTCTTCTTTGATTAACAGCTGTACTAGTCCAAATTATTCTGACAACCATTCTAAATCTTCCTTGTCTAAATCTTGTTGAGAAATTACTCTGCCATATTTTATATCTTCTTCACTTTCTTTAAGCATATCTAATTCGTATTGTTCAAACTGATAAGTGTTAGATGTATCAGCATTTTTTAAAAGACTTCTAATTTTCTCAAGCAAATTTACATCTTCAATGTTTTTGAGTTTGTCAAAAATTTCTAATTTTATTTCTAAAGTACTCATAATAATGTTGTTTACGTTAATCAAAGTTATGTAAATAAAATGAAAAACCCGATAAGTTATAAGCCTATCGGGTTGTATTTATGATAAAATAAGACAAAAATTATCCCACCAATTCCACAAATTTAAACTCGCCGTCAACGACAACTTTAGTCAAACCATGTTTAGATAAATTTTTCATAGAAGCATCCCATTTTTTACCGCTTAAATTTGCAGTAATTTTTAATTGCTGAAGATCCATTTTACTTTCGTTTCCTTTCAATAAATCAACGATAAATTTTTCTTCATCAGATAATTCAATCTGAGCTTGTTTTTTCTCTGGACGCATTTGCGGGAACAATAAAACTTCTTGAATTGAAGCATTATTTGTCAAATACATAATCAAACGATCCATTCCAATTCCCATTCCAGAAGTTGGCGGCATACCATATTCAAGCGCTCTTAGGAAATCTTCGTCGATAATTCCGTTAGCTTCGTCATCACCTTTTGCAGCCAAGCGCATTTGATCTTCAAAACGCTCACGCTGATCAATTGGGTCGTTTAATTCAGAATAAGCATTTGCGATTTCTTTACCACAAACCATTAATTCAAAACGCTCAGTAAGATCTGGATTATCGCGGTGTTCTTTACAAAGCGGAGACATTTCTTTTGGATAATCTGTAATGAAAGTCGGCTGAATATAATTTCCTTCGCATTTCGCTCCAAAAATCTCATCAATTAATTTTCCTTTACCCATTGTTTCGTCAACCTCGATTCCCATTCCTCTTGCTGCTTCAAACAATTCTTGTTCTGTTTTTCCAGAGATATCAAAACCAGTAAAATGTTTGATAGAATCTGTCATTGTAACACGTGCATAAGGAGCTTTAAAGTTGATTGTATGTTCACCAAAAGTCACTTCGCTTGTACCATTTACAGCAATTGCGCAATGCTCCAATAAACCTTCAGCAAATTCCATCATCCAGTTGTAGTCTTTATACGCTACATATATTTCCATTGCCGTAAATTCAGGATTATGCGTTCTGTCCATACCTTCGTTACGGAAGTTTCTAGAGAACTCATAAACACCCTCAAAACCACCAACAATTAATCTTTTTAAATATAACTCATTCGCAATACGCATATAAAGCGGAATATCAAGCGAATTATGGTGCGTGATAAAAGGTCTTGCTGCAGCACCACCAGGAATTGACTGTAACACCGGCGTGTCAACCTCAAGATATCCAGCATCGTTAAAATAACCTCGCATTGCGCTGAATAACTTTGTTCGTTTGATGAAAGTTTCCTTAACATGCGGATTTACAGTTAAATCTACGTAACGCATTCTGTAACGCAATTCAGCATCGTTGAATGCATCGTGAACGTTTCCTTCCTCATCAACTTTTGGCAAAGGAAGCGGACGTAACGTTTTGCTCAAGAAAGTAAAACCGTCAACGCGAACGCATTGCGCGCCCACTTTTGTAGTAAACAATTCACCTTCGATACCAATAAAATCACCTAAATCGGTTAATTTTTTAAATACTTGGTTGTATAAAGTTTTATCGTCACCTTCACACAAAACATCGCGATTCACGTACAATTGAATACGTCCTTCGCTATCCTGCAATTCAGCAAAACAAGCTTTTCCTTGATCTCTCACGCTCATCAAACGACCCGCAACGATAACCTTCTTACCTTCTTCAAATGACTCCTTAATTTGCTTAGAAGTATGATTTACAGGAAAAAGATTAGCTGGATAAGGATTGATTCCCAGACTGCGTAAGTTTTGAAGTTTTTCTCTTCGGATGATTTCTTGTTCTGATAATGCCATTTTGTGCTCTTTTTTTAAGTGTGCAAAGATAAAGAAAAGAATGTAGATTTTAGAATGCAGGTTTTAGATTTTTTGCAGCAGCAATTTATTGGGTTTCAAGTACCTTTTGTCCCGCTATCCGTTTCAATCTTTTATGTCGAACCCCGACATAAAAGGATTTATACTTCTATCGGGGCTGGATTAGACCATTTTGTTTTTATCAGACTTTTATATTGTATGAAAATGACTAAAAAACTGATTATCTTAGAACTCAAAACTTACAACTTTCTCGAAAAAATGAAATACCTATCAAGTTTATTAATACTAGTTTTATTTACAAGCTGTCAAATTACCGAAACTATTATCATCAATTCAGACGGAAGCGGCACTATAAAAGTGGAGCAGCTTAGGGACGAAAACAGTTATATGCAATTGGCTGGTGAAGAATATTCAAAAGAAAATATTTTTGAAGATACCACTTATGTTTTCAAAGAATATATCGATGCATACAAAGAAAATTTTTCAAAATATACACTACAAGAGCAGGAGTTATTTCGAAAGTATGAGAATGTAAATGTACATCTTAAAAAAAGTTCCTTTGAAAAAGAATTTAAAAATGAATTATCACTTCATTTTAATAAGGTCTCAGAAATTCCAGATTTATACAAAACGGAAGATTATGCCTCGGATATTCAGCATAATTATGCTTTGACTGCAGAAAATCATTATTACAGAATTGGATATGACTTTGATGGTGAGGTTTTTAAAAGAACGATTACGATCATAAATACAGAAGAATTAGAAAAAGCAAAGCAAGAATCTGAGAAGTTTACAAAACGTTATGGTGCCTCAAATTTGATGCAGATCTATGTTTTAAAATATCATTTTCCGAAAAGTATAAAATCGGTTTCCAATCCAAAGGCAGTTATCAGCTCAGATAAAAAATCTCTCAGTTTAGAATTTAAAATTTCAGATTTTTATGGAAATCCTGAAATTTCAAATTTAGAAGTTGTTTTAGAATAAATTCGTCAAATAATTTTTAAAAGAAAGTATCTTCGTCCCACCTTAACTTAAACCTAAAAAAATATGAAAAAAATTCTACTTTGCTGCCTCATCTTATTTTGTATTTCAAGCTGTACACTTAAGGAAAAAGTGGTCATGAACGAAGACGGATCTGGAACTTTCTCTTATGGTTTTGATATGTCGCCAATGTTTAAATTGGGAATGAAAAAAAGTGATTCTACAAAAATCAACAAAGTAGTCGATACTTCTTTTACTTTTAAGGAAGTATTTGCCAAAATAAAAGACAGCATCTCTAAATTGCCGAATGCAGACAAAGAAACAATTGCAAAGCTGGAGCAAGAAAAAGAAAAACTTAAAATTTTGGAGAACTTTAAAGTAAGCATAAAAATTAACGAAGAAAAAGAGCAATTTGAGTACAATATGGCATTTGATTTTCCTAGCGGAACAGGTTATAAATCTATTGCAACACCCGCAGAAGGCTTAGAAGGGCTGGCTGCAACAGACAAGAAAAATTTAGAAGTTTTAAGCGCTGTACCTAAGCCAGAAGAAAAGTCAAGTACGACTATTTTTTATGATGGAAAAGTTTTCATTAAAACCGTGACTGCTAGTAAGGAAAGTAAAAAAGTAAAAAAGAAAAAAGAAGCTAAAAATGAAAAAAGCGATGATCCGTTCTCCAAAAAAATGGAAGAAATGATAAAAGAATGTAAATACATTGCCGAGTATCACTTTCCAAAAAAAATTAAAACCATTTCTCTTAAAAATGCAATTGTAACAGATGACAGAAAAAGTTTTACCGTCGAGGTTCCTTTAGAAAACATGCAGGAAACCAATGTGGATTTTGGTTTCAAAGTAGAATTTGAGCAATAATTGGAGATTTTCAATTAACCTTATTTTTAAAATAGTCTTCGTATCTTTGATAAAAAATTGTACTACGATGAAATTATACAAATTACTTAGTTTTTCTTTTTTAATAGCGACATTAACAAGCTGTACTTTTACTGAAAACATTTATGTCAACGATAACGGAACCGGAAAATTCTCTGTAGATATGGATGGTTCTGCCTTAATGGAAATGGCAGGAGATCAAATAGCTGGTCAAATGGGAGAAGATGCCAAAAAAGATATTGATTCAACTTTTACTTTCAAACAACTATTTGAACAGAAAAAAGATAGTATTGCAAAGCTGTCTCCTGAAACTCAAAATGAACTTAAGAAATTGGAGAATTTTGTAGTTACAACAAAAATGAGTTCGGAGAAAAAGCAATTTTTAATGACATTGGGAACCGACTTTAAAAATGTAAATGAATTGCAGGATATTCTGCAGACTCTTGGAACGTTTCAAAAATTAGAAGGCGGTGCCAATGCAAATCCGCTTGGCAGTGGTTTTGGAGATAATTACAGTAAATTAAGTTATACCTACGACGGAAAGAAATTTACAAGAAAAGCCATTATAGATCAGCAAAAATTAGCAGCAAAGCCAAAAGATTCCAATCCAGATATGACCAAAATGATGTTTGCATCGTCTAATTATATTGTAAAATATCATTTTCCAAAAAAGATTAAGAAAGTCTCTAATCCAAATGCATTATTTAGCGACGATCGAAAATCAATTACCATTCAATACTCTTTCACGGATTATATGGAGAATCCAGACAAACTGAACTTTGACGTTGAGTTTGAAAAATAATTAAAATGAACAAAAAAATCCAACTTCAGGATCTGGGACAAAAAGATTATAAATCGACTTGGGAATATCAGGAAGAAATTTTTAAAGATATTGTCGATTTAAAAATCAAAAACAGACGAGAAGAACTTGATCTGCCAACACCAAATTATTTATTGTTTGTAGAGCATCCGCATGTGTATACTTTAGGAAAAAGCGGTGATTTAGAAAACTTGTTGTTAAATGAAAAACAGCTCGAAGCAAAAGGAGCAACATTTTATAAAATCAATCGCGGCGGTGATATTACGTACCACGGACCAGGTCAAATCGTGGGTTATCCTATTTTGGACTTAGAAAACTTCTTTACAGATATACATAAATATCTGCGTCTGCTCGAAGAATCTATTATTCTGACTTTGGCCGAATATGGTTTGGAGTCGGGCAGAAGTGAGGGAGAAACTGGAGTCTGGTTAAGTGCTGGAACTCCATTTGCACGTAAAATCTGCGCAATGGGAGTGCGAGCATCACGCTGGGTAACCATGCACGGATTTGCATTAAATGTAAATGTCGATTTAGGTTACTTTGATAATATTATTCCATGTGGAATTAGAGGTAAAGGGGTTACATCCTTAAATGTTGAACTTGGCGTTGAAAAAGTTGACGAAGGCGAAGTAAAAGCAAAGATTTTAAAACATTTAAAGGATTTGTTCGAAGCCGAAATAGTTTAATCATAAAAGCAAAAAAGACTTATCAAATTCAAGATAAGTCTTTTTTTTATTGAAAGAAATCGAGTTCTAATTGTTCAGGAAGAAGTCTAAAACTCATTCTGTGGTATTTTGTTGTACCGAATTTTTTTATTGCCTCGCGGTGCTCTCTAGTTGGATATCCTTTGTTTTGTTTCCAGTTATACATGGGAAATTCTTCATGAATTTGATCCATGTATTCGTCACGATATGTTTTAGCTAAAATGGAAGCTGCTGCGATACTTAAATACTTTCCATCACCTTTAATAATACTTTGATTCGGAATAGATTTTAGCAATGTAATTTCGTCGTTAGAAAATTGTCTTCCAAAAGTATTTTTAAGGCCGAGTTTAGCATTCAAAGCTCGGTTTCCATCTACAATAATAAATTCTGGGACATGTTTTAATTTTAAGATACATTCCTGCATTCCTTTCATTGAAGCATTTAGAATATTTATCTCATCAATTTCATCTGGAAGCAAATGAGTTACAGCAAAACAGATTGCTTCTTTTTCTATAATTGGTCTTAAAAGTGCTCTTGTTTTTTCAGACAATTGTTTACTGTCATTCAAAAGTATATTCTCAAAATCTGCAGGAAGAATTATAGCTGCTGCAGTAACCGGTCCGGCTAGGCATCCTCTGCCAGCTTCATCTGTTCCAGTTTCTAAAACAAATCCTGAATAATTTTTTTCGAGCATTTTTATTTTTTTAAAACGCAAATATTATGATTTTTTGAAAATTGACCTAAAAGGAAGTCTTAAAAAATAGCAAAAATTTAATCGTTAGATGCGTTTAAACAAATATGAAAAAGTATCAAATTACATTTTTTAGGAACGCTCGGGAAAAAAAGAAAACAAAAGACAAAAAAATTACTAAAGAAAATCTCCTTCATTTACTTTTTAACAAGATAAGAATTGTAAAAAACGCGGTTAGTCGTTTAAGGTTTGAATTTGTTACAGTCATAAAGTGTTAATTATATGTTAAAAAAAATAAATTATCAAGAAACGGCTTTTTGGTTATTTTGTTGAAAATAACTAGGTGTAACGAGGAAATCGTTGAATTATTTGTTGCAAATGTTAGGTAAACACTAAATAAATATTAAAATTTGTTAAGAAACCGTTTGCTCTTTTAATAAAAAATTAAGATTTTTGCCAACTACTAATTCAAAATAAATAAAAATGAAATTAAAATTACAATGGATTTTTTTCTTTTTACTAACATTATCAATGCATTTGATGATGGCGCAAGAAAGAAACATTAAGGGAATTGTAACAGATGCGAGTGGTCCTGCTCCAGGAGTAAATGTAACTGTTCAGGGTTCAAAACAGGGCGTTCAAACTGATTTTGATGGAACATATTTAGTAAAAGCACAAACAGGAGACATACTTATTTTTTCTTTTATAGGAATGGAAGAAAAAAGGGTTACTGTTGGGACTTCAAATCAGATTGATGTAGCTATGATCTCAGCATCTAAGACTCTTGAGGAAGTAGTGATTGTAGCTTATGGTAGACAAAAAGCTAAGTCTATCGTAGGATCAGTTGCAATATTAGGTTCTGATGTTCTTCTAAAACAACAAGCAACAAACGTTATGACTGCATTACAAGGTAGTGTTGCAGGGGTAAATATTATTGCGGCTGGTGGTATGCCAGGTGAAAATCCAACGATTCGTATTAGAGGTGTGAATTCTATTAATGCTTCGGCAGAACCATTAATTGTTTTGGATGGAGCTCCTTACAGTGGAAATATTAACTCTATAAGTGCTGATCAAATAGAATCAATGACTGTTTTGAAAGATGCGTCTTCTACTGCATTGTATGGTTCAAGGGGAGCTAATGGTGTAATCTTAATTACTACGAAGAGAGGTAAATTTGATTCAGCTCCAAAAGTGAATTTTACAACAACTGTTGGTTTTGCTGATAATGCAGTGCCTTTGCATAAGCGTGTTAGTACTGATGATTATATGAAATTAAATTGGGAAGCAATTAGAAATTCAAACCAATATGTTAGTGGGCAAACTGCAGCAACAGCGGGTGTGAATGCGTCTAATAGTTTAATATCTTCTATAGGTTATAATCCATATGGTGTTGCTAATCCTGTTGATGCTAACGGTAATTTAGTTACGACTAATAAATTGTGGGATACTGATTGGGAAGGTCTAATGTTGAATAATGCTGCAGTAAGATCAGAACATACTTTATCTTTTTCTGGGGGTAGTTCAAGTACAAGATATAATTTTACTTCAAACTATTTGTCTCAAGAAGGAAATGTTGTTACATCAAAATTTGAAAGAATAAACTCTAGATTAACTGTTGATACTAAGATTAATAACTGGATGAAGGCTGGTGTTACAATGTTTTATTCTACATCAAAACAAAATTTCCCTTCACAAAGTGGTTCTAGTTTTCAAAGTTCTATTCAGTGGATTTATAATGTTCCGTCTATTTATCCAGTATATAGACATGATGCAAGTGGTAACTTAGTTTATGATGGAAATGGAAACAAAATCTACGATTATGGAGGAGGTGTAGTTGGACAAAGTGTAAACGCGACAAGACCAACTTTTAATAATGAAAATGCTTATGGTTCGCTATATATGTATAAAGTAGGATATGATAGAGATAGCTATACTGCTAATGGTTATTTAGAGTTCAATATCACAAAAGATTTAACTTTTAAAACTAACTTAGCTTATGATAAATACCTATATGATTCTTATAATTATGCAAGTAATGAAGTAGGTTATGCATCAAGTGTTGGAGGGCGTGTAACTCAGAACAGAAATATAACAACAGGAGTGAATTTTATTAATAGTTTAAACTATAAGAAAACTTTCGGGAAGCATGGTTTCAATGCAGATTTAATTCAGGAGGCATACCAGTTTAAATTAGATGCAATGGGAGCTCAAGGAGAAGGTTTTTTACCAGGTGTTTATGTTTTAGGGGGTAGTACAAATCCAACATCAGTTTCTGGATATATTTCAGAAGAGCGTATTTCTAGTTATTTAGGCCGTTTAGCATATAATTATGATGAGAGATATTTCATTGAAGGTTCTTTCAGAAGAGATGGTTCTTCTAGATTTAATAGTGATGTTAGATGGGGTAGCTTTTATGCTGTCGGAGGATCATGGTTGATTTCTGAGGAAAATTTCCTTAAAAATAATAAAGTAATTAGTGAATTAAAATTAAGAGGATCTTATGGTGAATTAGGTAACCGTAGTACTCTTAATAGTGATGGTACAGATAATTTTTTCCCATACCAACAATTATTTGACACAGGTTGGAATGAGGGAGATAATACTGGTGTTGTATTAGGAAGTGCAGTTGACCCATTCTTAACTTGGGAAAAAAACAAGACTACAGATATTGGATTAGATTTTGGTTTATTTAATAATAGAATTACAGCTACGGTGGATTATTATGATAAAAAATCAAAAGATTTGATATACAATAAGCCGTTACCAGGATCTACAGGTAATACAGGGGTAACAACAAATGTTGGAGGTCTGAGAAATTACGGATGGGAATTTGCTGTGAATACTAGAAATATCGAAACTAAAAATTTTGTTTGGAATACTAATATAAACGTATCTACAAATAAGAATGAAATAACAGAGTTGACTCAAACAAGCTTTATTAGCGGAACTAAACGTTGGGAAGTTGGTAAGTCAATGTATGATTTTTATATTCAAGAGTGGGCTGGTGTAGATCCAGCAACAGGTTACGGAATGTGGTATAAAGATGTTTTAGGTACTGATGGTAAACCAACAGGTGAGCGTGAAACAACAACGGTTTATGCTCAAGCAACTAGATACGATATTGGAAAATCATCATTACCTGATTTTGTGGGAGGTATGACGAATTATTTCAGATACAAAAATCTTGATTTGAATATTTTGTTCAATTTTAGCGTTGGTTCTTATGTATACGATAGTTCTTATGCAAGTTTGCAGGCAGGCTATAAGAGTGCGGGTAGAGCAGTTAGTGTAGATGCGTTAAATAGATGGCAAGCGCCTGGAGATGTTACAGATGTACCGTTATTATTAGCTTCGAATAATGATTTTAATTCACAATCAACTCGATTCTTGTTCAAAAATGATTATGTAAGATTAAAAGCATTGAATTTTGGTTATAATTTTCCAAGTAGTTTAATTGAAAAAGTTAATTTATCAAAATTACGTTTATATTTCCAAGGAGATAATTTATTGACTTTCCAATCTCATAAAGGGATTGATCCTGAGCAAAACTTTGCTGGTACTACTGATAGTAGATCATACAACTTAAGAGTTATGTCATTTGGTTTAAATGTAGAATTTTAATATAAAAAAAAGATGAAGAAAAATATTATATCAAAAGTAGTTATTGCTTTTATGGCAATAATGATGCTGGTGGGATGTAGTGAGGAGTTTTTAGACGAACCAAAACCTACACAGGGTGTTCCTGAGACTGTAATTTTTGCATCACGTGACGGAGTTGAAGCCTTTATTTCTGGTATTATGAGTAGATTCAGAGGACAATATACATCTACTGATGCTGCAGGATTGAATTCAATTTTCTTTGCTAGATCAGTAAAAGGAAATGATTTAATCCAAACTGATAACTGGTTTGGTTTTGATTATGCTAATGATAATAGAGAGCCTACATACAGAAGAACAACTTTTTCTTGGAACTATTCTTTCTATATGGTAAATCAAGCAAATTCATTGATTAATGGTGTAGAAAAAAGTACAGCTCTTACTGAGGCTGATAAGGTTGAATTAGCTGCCTATGGTTATGCATTAAGAGGTTTCTTTTATCATCAATTGGTTTTAGAGTTTTGTCCAACCTATGCAGCTGATACAAGTTTTCCTGCTCCGCCTATTTATACTGAATTGTCTCAAACAGGTAACCCAATGTCAACGGTAGGGGAAGTATATGATTTTATTGTTTCTGATTTGCAAAAAGCAGTAGCTGGATTAAAAGATACAAGATTAGGAAAAACTTATATTAATAAGCCTGTTGCGAATGCTATTTTGGCTCAGGTTTATCAAGCAATGGGAAATAAATGGCCAGAGGCTGAAGCTGCAGCTAAAGCGGCTTACGGTGGAAATCCAACAGCAGTTTTAAACGCCGCTCAATATAGTACAGGATTTGATAATGTTGACAATACAGAATGGTTATGGGGAAGTGCTAATCGTTCTGATCAAAGTAACTATTATTTTAATGCTCCGGCTTCGATGATGGATCACTTGACAACTTCATACTCTGCAACATATATTAATAATGATTTTGTAAATTTATTTTCTGCTACTGATGTTAGAAGAAGATTTCAAAGAAAGAGTGCTTCAATAACGAGTACAGCTGATTTCAGATATTGGATATCTACTAAATTTAAATTTACTTTTGAGGGTGATAATCCAATCATTAGAACTCCAGAAATGATATTGATCGAAGCTGAGGCTAAATATAGACAAGGTTTAACAGCTGATGCTCACACTTTATTATACGCTTTGCAAAAAAACAGAGATGTTAATGCTGTTAAGTCTACTAATACTGGAAATGATTTATTAAATGAAATTTTAGTTGAAAGAAGAAAAGAACTTTACGGAGAATGTGGTGTTGAATGGTTTGATGCTAAGCGTTTGAGAAGAGCTATTACTAGAACTGGTAATCATAGAATTGGTGCTGCTGGAAATTTAGCAGTAGATGATAAAAAATTCTTCTTGAAAATTCCTCAAGCTGAAATTGATGCTAATGAATTTATCGATGGTTCGGTAAACGACGGACGATAATTCTTTTAGTTAATTTAATAATAAAGCCGAGTTTGTTTTTCAAACTCGGCTTTATCTTTTTACATTTGCAGGATATATTTATCTAAATTATGAAGCATTTAGCAAGAAGTTTATTTTTATTCGGTTTTTGTTTATTTTCAACTTTATTATTTTCTCAAGTAAAACCAGCTCCTAAAAATAATTTAGATATGAATACGGAATATTCAAGTATAACGGATACCGTAAAAAAGAAGAAAGCTAAAATCGCCACAATAGATCAGTATAAAATTATTACGCTGGAGCACGATACTATTTATGCAGATACTTCACTGACGATTAAAAGTGCTTACAGACAAAATCATCTTAGAAAAGATCTTTTTGGGTATCAGGAATTTTCAAATATAGGACAGCCTTTAAATACTTTACAATATAGTTTAACCAATTTTTCTCCATATCCAGAAATAGGGTTTAACGGAAAACATTTTAATTACATCCAGGCAGATCAAATTCGCTATTATTCTGCAGCAACGCCTTTTACAGAATTGTTTTTTAATACAACCATTAATAAAGGACAAAATGTAGATTCTTTTATCACGTTAAACGTTTCAAAAAATCTAAACTTTTCGATTGCTTACAGAGGTTTAAGGTCTGAAGGCGATTACAATAACCAATTGGTCAGCGCTGGGAATTTTAGATTTACAACCAGTTACGCCACAACAAGCAGACGTTACGCTATTAATGCACATTATACCTTTCAAGATGTTTTAAATGAAGAAAACGGGGGAATAACAAATGACGCTAATTTTGAAAGCGATAATCAAGATTACAAAAACCGACAAAGATTACAGGTATATTTAACAGATGCGGAGTCTTTACTAAAAGGAAGAAGATTGTTTTTTGATCACGCTTTTCGAATAAATCCAACAAGCGGCAATAATAATTTGTATGTAACGCATCAATTTAATTATGAAAATAAAGGTTATGAATACAAACAGCCAACAGTACTTTCGACTGTAACTGATAGTGATAATAACAGTTTTCGTGTGGCGCGTTTTGGAGATTCTTATGCTGCAAGTGCTATTAATGATCAAACAAAATATGAAAGACTTTATAATAAAGCGGGACTTGCTTATGAGAATTCACTTTTAGGAAAGTTCAATTTTTTTATTGATGATTACAGGTCAAATTATAAATATGAAAGATTAATTATTGATAGCGATGGAAAAGCTGTTCCAGATAATTTGTTTTTACAATTTAATAATGTCGGCGGGCAGTATGAATACCAAAAGAATAAATGGAATGGTAGATTCTTATATTCTAGATCAATTACAAATCAGTCTCTTTCAGATTTAGATGCTAAGTTACGATACGATTTAAATGATAAAATTAAATTTGATTTTAGATATCGTAATATCAATAAACTGCCAAACAATAATTACAATTTGTACCAAAGCAGCTGGATAGAATACAACTGGTCAAATGATTTTAAAAATGAAAAAATCAATTCTCTTAGTGCAGAAATTCAGACACCTTGGTTAACAGGACAGGTTCAATATACAGTGTTGAAAGATCACTTATATTTTACAGATGATGCAACAGATGAACAGAAAGCAGGAAATATTCAAATCGTTAAACCATTTCAATACGGAAACGTTATTAATTATTTGGAAATAAAAGCAAGTAGAGAATTTAAATTTGGTCCTTTCGCGTTAGATAACACACTTTTATATCAAAAAGTAGATCAGTCAGATTTAATCTTAAATGTTCCAGATTTTGTAACCAGAAATACATTTTATTATTCAGGTTACTTTTTTAAGAAAGCACTATATCTTCAAACAGGACTTGTTTTTAATTATCTTACCAAGTATTATGGAGATGATTATAATCCAGTTATTGCTGAATTTTTTGTACAGCAGGATAAAAAAATTGGAGGTTTTGCAACATTCGATTTTTTCGTAAATGCTAGAATTCGCCAAACGAGATTTTATTTAAAAGCAGAACATTTTAATGCTGCTTTTTCGCAAAGTAATTATTACGCAGCGCCAAGCAATCCTTATCGTGATTTTGTACTGCGTTTTGGTTTAGTTTGGAATTTCTTCCAGTAAAAAACTTACTTTCATTTAGAACCACATATTAAACTTAAATAAAAATGGACTTTTCAAAGAATATTTTAGAAACAATTGGTAACACACCATTGGTAAAGCTCAACAAAATTGTTGCTGAAATTGATGCGTTAGTATTAGCAAAAGTCGAAACCTTTAATCCGGGTAATTCTGTAAAAGACAGAATGGCGGTAAAAATGATTGAAGATGCTGAAGCTGACGGCCGATTAAAACCTGGAGGAACTATTATTGAAGGAACTTCTGGAAATACAGGAATGGGACTTGCCCTTGTGGCAATTATAAAAGGATATAAATTAATCTGCGTAATCTCTGATAAACAGTCAAAAGAGAAGATGGATATTCTTCGTGCTGTTGGCGCAAAAGTTGTTGTTTGCCCGACAGATGTAGAGCCTACAGATCCTCGTTCGTATTACTCAGTTTCAAAGCGTCTGGCAGAAGAAACACCAAATTCATGGTACGTAAATCAATATGATAATTTGTCCAATTCATTGGCACATTACGAGCAGACTGGACCAGAAATCTGGAAACAAACTGATGGAAAAATTACACATTTTGTTGTTGGTGTTGGAACTGGAGGAACAATTTCAGGAGTTGGAAAGTATTTAAAAGAGAAAAATCCAAACATTAAAATCTGGGGAATTGATACTTACGGTTCTGTTTTTAAAAAATACCACGAAACAGGAATTTTTGATGAAAACGAAATCTATTCTTATATAACAGAAGGGATTGGAGAAGATATTTTACCTAAAAATGTCGACTTTTCTTTAATCGATGGTTTTACAAAAGTAACAGACAAAGATGCAGCTGTTTACACAAGAAAAATTGCGCTAGAAGAAGCGATCTTTGTTGGAAACTCAGCTGGAGCATGTATTAAGGGTTTATTACAGTTAAAAGATCAATTTAAGCCAGATGATGTTGTCGTAGTTCTATTTCACGATTCTGGAAGCCGTTACGTGGGTAAAATGTTTAATGACGATTGGATGCGTGAGCGTGGTTTCTTAGAAGAAAATATCACAAAAGCAGAAGATGTGATTAAAGATCATATTGACAAAGAATTAATTGTTGTTCGTACAGAAGAATTGGTTTCGCATGCAATTGAGCGTATGCGTAAATATAAAATCTCACAAATTCCAGTTGTAGACATAAATGGTTTTGTGGGTTCTGTTGATGAAACTGATTTATTTAGAAGTTATGTTGCAGATAAAAATGTAGCCGAAAAACCAATTAAAGATGTAATGGGAAAACCTTTCCCAATAGTAAAATTAGGAACACCAATCGAGGAAGTTTCTAAACTTTTCAGCAAAGAAAACGATGCTGTTTTAATTGATTTAGGAAACGGCCAGCATCACATTATTACAAAATATGATATTATTGGCTCTATAAAATAAGCCTTTACCAATAAAACTTATCCATAAATCTGATTGTCTTACAATTAGATTTGTGGATTTGTCTTTTTAAAAATATAAAATGAATTTTACAGCTATTGATTTTGAAACTGCAACTGGGTATCATCCATGTTCAGTTGGTATTGTTACGGTCCAAAACGGAATAATTGTGGACGAATTTGTAACATTGATAAAACCGCCGAATAACGAGTATAATCCTTTTACAACACGCGTTCATGGTATTTATCCAAAAGATACTATCAATGCAAAATCTTTTTATCAAGTCTATCCCGAAATTGAACGAAGATTAAAAAATAGAGTTGTAGTGGCACATAATGAAAGCTTCGACCGAAATGTTTTAATGAAATCAATGCTGCTTCATGGTTTAAACTATGAAGATTTAAATATCGGATTGAAGTGGGAGTGTACAGTCAAAATTTATAAAGCCAAAGGTTTAAAACCTACAAAACTAAGCGATTGCTGCCGCGAAATGAATATTCAGCTCAATCATCACGAAGCTTTATCTGATGCTAGGGCTTGTGCTAAATTATATTTACTTCGCTAAATTAAAATTATTTGTAAGAATAATATTAATTTTATTATTTTTAGATTTTGTAATATTTTAAAATCTAAAAATGAGAGAAGACTTTCTTCATTATCTCTGGAAATTCAAGAAGTTTGATCTTTTGAATTTGAAAACTGTTCAAGGCGAGGTAATTACCATTATAAAAACTGGAGATTATTTAGAACTTTCGGGACCTGATTTTTTTAATGCTCATATTAAAATTGGAAATCAAAAATGGGCGGGCAATGTAGAAATACATTTAAAATCTTCTGATTGGTATTTACACAATCACGAAAAAGATCCTTCATATACAAACGTAATTCTTCATGTGGTTTGGGAAAATGATACTCCTATTTTTAGGGAAGATAATACGGAAATACCCGTTTTAGTTCTTCAAGATTATGTTGCAAAGGAAGTAGTTGACAATTACCAGTCATTGCTTTCGCCTAAAACATGGATTTCTTGCGAGAAACAGATAAAAGACATTGATTATTTTGTTTTGAAGAGCTGGCAGGAAAGACTGTTTTTTGAGCGTTTAGAGCGTAAATCAAAGTTTATTCACGAATTACTGGAAGAAACAAATCAAGATTGGGAAGCAGTTTTATTTTGTCTATTAGCAAAGAATTTTGGTTTAAATACAAACGGAACTTCTTTTTTACAAATATCCAAAGCAATTCCGTTTTCAATTATAAGAAAGGAAAGTTTTGAAATAGAGAATTTAGAAGCATTGCTTTTTGGAACTGCAGGTTTGTTAGATTCGGACAAAGAAGATCTTTACTTTGAAGATCTAAAGTTTAGATATTATTACTTACTCCATAAATATCAATTAGAAAAAACAATTGTTTTCCCAGTGCAGTTTTTTAAGCTTCGTCCTGATAATTTCCCTACAATTCGACTTTCTCAATTGGCAGGTTTATATCATAAACATCAAAATTTATTTTCTAAAATTATTGAGTTGAAATCTCTAAAAAGCGTTTATGAATTATTCAATATTTCAGCAAGTCTATATTGGCAAAACCATTACCAATTTGATAAAGAAAGTCCAAGGAAAGCAAAAGTCCTATCAAAATCATTTTTAGATTTAATTGTCGTAAACACTATAATACCGCTTCAGTTTGCTTACTCATTTATGATGGGAGAAGAGATTTCAGAAAATTTGATTGATTTTATGAATGAAGTTGCTCCTGAAAAAAATGCAATAATAGACAAATTTACTTTGTTCGGAATAAAGGCTCAAACTGCATTTGAAAGTCAGACATTACTAGAGCTCAAAAACGAATACTGCAATAAGAAATCTTGCTTGAATTGCGCTTTGGGGATAGAACTTCTTAAAAATAATTCGAATTAGAAAATTAGAAAAGAGGTAATGAGATAATTTGTACTTTTGTAATTCTAAGCGAATGCTAAGAAATCTCAAAACTTTAGTCTAAAATCTAAAATAACAAATGTCAGCAATTTTAAAACTTAAATTCTTTTTCGAAAAATACGGTTTTCATGTTTCGTCAAGATTGGCAGATAAACTAGGAATGCGTGTTACAAGCGTAAGGCTGTTTTTTATCTATATATCTTTTGTTACTGCAGGATTAGGATTTGGAGTCTACCTAACGCTGGCTTTTTGGATCAGGTTAAAAGATTTAATTCGCTCAAAAAGAACATCAGTATTTGATTTATAAAAAAGCTCCAAATTTAATTTGGAGCTTTTTTTGTGATAGTATTTTATTCTTCAATTTCGTTGTTAAGTTTAGATCGTTTCTTACTGTATCCAAAATAAACTAGAATACCAATAGCAAGCCATCCTAACGATAATAGTTGAGCATCTAAGCTTAGATTAATAATTAGGTAAGTATTAATAGAAATTCCTAAAACCGCAATAACTGGTAAAGCAGGAACTTTAAATGTTCTATTCAATTCAGGTTGTTTAACTCTCAAGATCCAAACAGCGATACAAACCATTGTAAAGGCAAACAAAGTACCAAAACTTGTCATATCTGCTAATTTATTAATCGGTGTAAATGCAGCAACAGTTGCAATAATACCACCTAGAATCATTAAATTGGTTTTTGGTGTTCCAGAAAGAGGATTTACTCTAGAAAAAACAGCTGGAATTAAACCATCTTTAGACATTCCAAGGAAAATTCTAGATTGTCCCATAATCATTACCATCAATACAGAAACTAAACCGATTGTA
Source organism: Flavobacterium fluviale (assembly GCF_003312915.1). Taxonomy (NCBI): domain Bacteria; kingdom Pseudomonadati; phylum Bacteroidota; class Flavobacteriia; order Flavobacteriales; family Flavobacteriaceae; genus Flavobacterium; species Flavobacterium fluviale. The sequence continues at coordinate 2,067,946 of NZ_CP030261.1, forward strand.
GCAGCAACTGTAATGATAAAACCAGCCCATCCTTGTCCCGCAATATCAAAAGCGTAAGCAACTGGAGCTTTAATAGCTTCTGGATATTTTCCTAGTGGGTTAAAATCTTGGTAATTCATCATTCCTGTTAAAACTAAAGAAACAAGAATATATAAAGTTGTACAGATTAATAAAGAAGCAATGATTGCAAACGGAACATCTTTTTTAGGATTAATAGCTTCACCTGCTTGTGTAGAGACAGCATCAAAACCAACATAAGCAAAGAAAATCGCAGCAGCTCCAGAAACAATTCCTCCAATTCCATAGGCGTTGTGTGTAGTTTCTTTCTCAACAATTTGAGTAGCTTCAGGAATAAATGGATGCCAGTTAGCTGTATTAATAAAGAAAAGACCAGCGATAATTACAAAGATTACGGCAGAAACTTTAAGAATAACAATCGCGTTATTCGCTTTCGCAGCACTTTTTGTTCCTTTAATAAGTAATGAAATAACTAAAATAACGATCAAGAAAGCAGGCAGGTTCATTGAAAAACCTTCTCCTGTATAACTTGCAGGATCGGTTGTAAGCCAGTCAGGAAGTTTTATGTGAAACATTTTGAGTAATTTATTAAAGTACCCTGACCAGGAAACGGCAACTGTCATGGATCCCATTGCATATTCTAGAATAAGCCCCCATCCAATTATCCAGGCAAAAATTTCTCCGATTGTACCATAAGCATAAGCGTAAGCCGATCCTTCAACAGGTAATATCGATGCAAATTCAGAATAGCAAAGAGCCGCAAAAACGCAGGCAATACCCGCAATGATAAACGAAACAGCTAAAGCAGGACCTGCATGATAATAAGCTCCAGTACCAGTAAGTACAAAAATACCTCCACCGATAATGGCACCAACTCCAATCGCAGTAAGACTCCATTTTCCAAGAACTCTCTTTAAATTACTCTTTTTTATATCGGCCTCAAAGGCAGATATTGGTTTAACTCTCCAAATTGACATACTATTATATTGGTTTATTTGTTATTAAGCTCCAAATGTATTGTTTTTTGTAAAAAATAAAAACATTTATCATGTTTTAAGTTATAAATAATTCATTTTTTTTATAGGACTCTCAAGAAAATTTCTGCAAGTGTTGATATTCATTAAATTAATTGCTCATTTGTACAAGATTTGATAATTCTTTTAAAAACTATTTTCTTACTAATTTTCTTTTTAAATTTGAAAGATTTTTCTTTCTTTATTTATCAATGCAAATTAGAACCTCTTTTATCAGTATGAATTTTATACATTTTAAGCATATTTTTCATTTTACAAAATACCAGCGAACTGGTTTGGTAATTCTTTTTTGTATTATGATATTATTGCAGTCGATTTACTTCTTTTCTGATTTTAATATCTCTGAAAATCAAAGCTTAGCAAAAAACGGGTGGCTAGCTCTACAGTCAGAAATTGATAATGAAAAATCGGTTCAGAAAAACAACAAACCAGTTAGTTATCTATTTAATCCAAATTTTATTTCCGACTATAAAGGTTATAAACTTGGTATGTCGGTCGAAGAAATTGATCGTTTAATTGCATTTCGAAAAGAAAATAAATACGTGAATTCAGCAGAAGAATTTCAAAAAGTTACCGGAATTTCAGATTCATTATTAAATAAAATTTCTCCTTTATTTAAGTTTCCAGATTGGGTTCAGAATAAAACACATTTCAAAACAGAAAAAATAGAATATGCTCAAAAGAGCTTTTCAAAGAAAGTGGAAAAATTTGAGATACTAGATATTAATCATGCAACCCAAGAAGATTTAATAAAAATTTATGGAATAGGAGAAGGCCTGTCGTCTAGAATATTAAAACAGAAAGAAGTCTTGGGATGTTTTGTGTCAATGGATCAAATGAACGAAATTTGGGGGCTTTCTCCAGAAGTTATAAGTGAATTAAATAAGCATTTTAAAGTCATAATTCCCTCGACGTTAAAAAAAATAGATATAAATAATGCGTCTTTAAAGGAATTATCTCAGTTTCCATATTTCAAATATGCACTCGCAAAACAGATCGTTACCTATCGAAGTATGAATGGAGATTTTGCTAATATTGAGGATTTAGCAAAAATTAAAGATTTTCCTGTTGAAAAAGCAAAAATAATTAGTTTATATTTGGAGTACTAAAAGAAAGTAACGAATGAACTTTGATTATAACGACACGCAGTTGATGATAGCTCAGTCTATAAAAGATTTTGCTGAAAAAAATATTAGGCCTTATATAATGGAGTGGGATGAATCGCAGATTTTCCCAATCCCATTATTCAAGCAACTTGGAGAAATGGGTTTTATGGGGGTTTTGGTTCCGGAAGAATATGGAGGTTCAGGTTTAGGATATCATGAATATGTTACTATAATTGAAGAGATTTCAAAAGTAGATCCTTCGATAGGATTGTCAGTTGCGGCGCATAATTCTTTATGTACCAATCATATTTTAACTTTTGGGAACGACGAACAAAAGAAAAAATGGCTTCCAAAATTAGCAACAGCTGAATATATAGGAGCGTGGGGGTTGACAGAACATAATACAGGTTCTGATGCAGGAGGAATGAATACGACCGCTGTAAAAGATGGCGATCATTGGATAGTAAATGGTGCAAAAAACTTTATAACACACGCAATTTCTGGTGATATTGCAGTTGTTGTTGTACGAACTGGTGAAAAAGGAGATTCAAAAGGAATGACTGCTTTTGTTTTTGAAAAAGGAATGCCAGGTTTTTCATCAGGCAGAAAAGAAAATAAATTGGGAATGAGGGCAAGCGAAACGGCGGAGTTAGTTTTTGACAATTGTCGTGTGCCGGATGAAAATAGATTAGGAGAAGTAGGGCAGGGCTTTGTTCAGGCGATGAAAATTTTAGATGGCGGCAGGATTTCCATCGGAGCTTTATCTTTAGGAATAGCAAAAGGAGCTTACGAGGCTGCATTAAAATATTCAAAAGAAAGGCATCAATTCGGTCAGCCTATAAGTAATTTTCAAGGAATTTCTTTTAAATTGGCAGACATGGCAACTGAGATTGAAGCCTCTGAGTTATTACTGCATAAAGCGGCTTTCTTGAAACAACAGCATAAGCCAGTAACTACGTTGGGAGCAATGGCAAAAATGTATGCGTCTGAAGCCTGCGTTAAAGTAGCCAACGATGCTGTTCAAATTCATGGGGGATATGGTTATACAAAAGATTTTCCAGTAGAAAAGTTCTATAGAGATTCGAAACTATGTACTATTGGTGAAGGAACAACTGAAATTCAAAAGTTAGTTATTTCAAGGAATTTATTGAAAGAGTAAAGAGGTAATAGGCTTATTTTCCTTTTTCTTTAATCTTTTTTCTCTTCTGAAAAATATTCATAATTTATAACTCATAATTCATAATTAATATTTACATTTGCAGCCTTAACGAGAGGAGGTGTCTATATTATGTTAATTATACCAATTAAAGACGGAGAAAATATCGATAGAGCATTAAAGCGCTATAAAAGAAAATTTGATAAAACAGGAACTGTTCGTCAATTAAGAGCGCGTACTGCTTTTATTAAGCCATCTGTTGTGAAAAGAGCTCAAATTCAAAAAGCTGCTTACATTCAAGGTTTGAAAGATAGTTTAGAAAGTTAATATTAGCTTTTCAGAAATAATTACCGTTAGTAGTCAAAATGTTTTAATTTTGATGCTAACGGTTTTTTTATGCGTAATTTTTAGATTTAATTTGGATGAAAACAAATAAAGATGCTTTTAGAGATTATCTTTTGCTGGAGAAAAAATATTCTCCTCATACAGTTGGGGCGTATCTAAATGATATTTTGTCTTTTGAATCTTTTGTTTCTGAATCTTTTGATCAGGATAATATTGATGCTGTAAATTATAGTCATGTAAGAAGCTGGATTGTTTTTTTGGTAGATCAAGATGTTTCGAATGTTACGGTTAATAGAAAAATGGCTTCCTTAAAAGCATTTTATAAATTTCTTTTAAAATCAAAACAAATTGAGGTGAATCCAATGCTGAAGCATAAATCCTTGAAAACGCCAAAAGTTGTTCAGGTGCCTTTTTCGGAAAAAGAATTAAAAGATTTGCTGGTTGAAATAGAAGTTCCAGTTGGTTTTGAGGAAGTTCGTGACAAGCTTGTTATTGAGATGTTTTATGTTACGGGAATGCGTCGTGCGGAATTAATACATTTAATGATTAAAAATGTAGATCGATCTGCAGGTGTCATAAAAGTTTTAGGGAAAAGAAACAAAGAGCGTATTATTCCTATTTTGCCGATTATACAAAATCAGATTGATTCATATCTAAAGGAGCGGGATGATTTAGAGAATATAATTGATTCGGACTATTTTTTTATTTCGAAAAAAGGGTTAAAATTGAGTGAATCTTTTGTTTATCGATTAATAAATTCATACTTTAGTAGGGTCTCAGAAAAGGTGAAGAAAAGTCCGCATGTGCTTCGTCATACTTTTGCAACTCACTTATTGAATAATGGGGCAGATTTGAATTCAGTTAAAGAATTATTAGGGCATTCTAGTTTGGCGTCTACTCAAGTTTATACTCATAATAGTTTGGCGGAGCTTAAAAAAGTATATAAGGGTGCGCATCCTAGAAATAAGTGATAATTCTAAATGTTAAATCCTAAAATTTGTATTATGAAGGTAGATGTTCATGCAGTTAACTTTACTGTCGACAGAAAATTGGTCGATTTTATTCAGGAAAGAATGGATAAGTTAGAAAAATACTACGATCGAGTGGTTTCTTCAGATGTTTTTTTAAAAGTTGAAAGAACAAGTGATAAAGAAAACAAGGTGGTAGAGATAAAGATTAATGTTCCTGGTGATGATTTTTTGGTAAAAAAACAGTGTAAAACATTTGAGGAGGCGGTCGAGCTTTCTGCAGAATCTTTAGAACGTTTGCTTGTGAAAAGGAAAGAAAAAATAAGAGCACATATTTAATTGAAATTTTTTTTAAAAAATGTTTTGATTAAAAGATAAAATACCTACATTTGCAGTCCGTTAGAAATAGCGGACTTTTTTAATGCATTCGCCGATGTAGCTCAGCTGGCTAGAGCAGCTGATTTGTAATCAGCAGGTCGTGGGTTCGAGTCCCTCTATCGGCTCAAAAAAAGTTTCAAATGCGATTTGAAATTGGTTCTTAAAATAATGGAATTAAAAAATTAGGGGAGATACTCAAGCGGCCAACGAGGGCAGACTGTAAATCTGCTGTGTGAACTTCGCAGGTTCGAATCCTGCTCTCCCCACAAAAAAAAAGAAGGTAAGATTTTGGGTTTTAGGTTTTTGAAATCTGAAATCTAGATTCAGATCTAAAATCAGAACTCTCTGCCGGTGTAGCTCAGGGGTAGAGTGCTTCCTTGGTAAGGAAGAGGTCTCGGGTTCAAATCCCGACATTGGCTCAAGTAAGTAGGAAATTGAAAATTAATATATAACTAAGATTAAAAATTAAGTAAAATGGCAAAGGAGAATTTTAATCGTTCCAAACCGCACTTAAACATAGGTACAATTGGACACGTGGATCACGGAAAAACTACATTAACTGCTGCAATTACAAAAGTATTGTCAGATGCTGGTTACTGTCAAGCAAAATCGTTTGATCAAATCGATAACGCTCCAGAGGAGAAAGAAAGAGGTATTACTATTAATACATCACACGTAGAGTATGAAACAGCTAACCGTCACTACGCTCACGTTGACTGTCCAGGTCACGCGGATTACGTAAAGAACATGGTTACTGGAGCAGCTCAAATGGACGGAGCTATCTTAGTAGTTGCTGCTACAGATGGTCCAATGCCACAAACTCGTGAGCACATCCTTTTAGGTCGTCAGGTTGGTATTCCAAGAATCGTTGTTTTCATGAACAAAGTGGATATGGTTGATGATGCTGAGTTGTTAGAGCTTGTTGAGATGGAAATTAGAGATTTATTATCTTTCTACGAATATGATGGAGATAATGGTCCAGTTATTCAAGGTTCTGCTTTAGGTGGATTGAATAATGATGCTGCATGGGTTCCTAAAATTTTAGAATTAATGGATGCTGTTGATGCTTGGATCGAAGAGCCAGTACGTGACGTAGCTAAACCATTCTTGATGCCAGTAGAGGACGTATTTACAATTACAGGTCGTGGAACTGTTGCTACAGGTCGTATCGAAACTGGTATTGCTAATACAGGAGATCCTGTTGAAATCATTGGTATGGGAGCTGAAAAATTAACTTCTACTATTACAGGAGTTGAGATGTTCCGTAAAATCCTTGATAGAGGAGAAGCAGGAGATAACGTAGGTTTATTGTTAAGAGGTATTGATAAAGCTGATATCAAAAGAGGTATGGTTATTATTAAGCCAGGTTCAGTAAAACCACACGCTAAATTCAAAGCTGAGGTTTATATCTTGAAAAAAGAAGAAGGTGGACGTCACACTCCATTCCACAATAACTACCGTCCACAGTTCTACGTACGTACAACTGACGTAACAGGAGTTATTTCTTTACCAGCAGGTGTAGAGATGGTAATGCCAGGTGATAACTTGACAATTGAGGTTGCTTTATTAAGTCCAATCGCAATGAACGTAGGTTTACGTTTTGCTATCCGTGAAGGTGGTAGAACAGTAGGTGCTGGTCAGGTTACTGAAATTTTAGAATAATTTCTATAAATATTAAAAAGCCAGTTGACTTTCTTAATGAAGTCACTGGCTTTTAATTACGGGCGTAGTTCAAGGGTAGAATAGCGGTCTCCAAAACCGTTGATGGGGGTTCGAATCCCTCCGCCCGTGCAATAAAAAAATATATCAAATGACAAAAGTTACTAATTATTTATCAGAGGCTTTCGAAGAGTTAAAGTCAAATGTTACTTGGCCAGCTTGGGCTGAAGTTCAAAAATTGACAATTGTTGTGGCTGTATTTTCTATCTTATTCGCTTTGGCGACATGGGGAGTAGATGAATTTTTTGCAAAAGCTTTGGCTGGATTTTTTAACTGGTTAAAAGGATAATTTTTTTGTGATGGCAGATAATAATGTGAAAAAATGGTATGTGGTTAGAGCTGTAAGCGGACAAGAAAATAAAGTCAAAGCTTATATCGAAACTGAAATTGCCAGATTAGGTATGGGTGATTATGTTTCCCAGGTTTTAGTGCCTACAGAAAAAGTAGTTACTGTAAAAGAGGGAAAGAAAATGTCCAAGGATAAAGTTTATTTTCCTGGATATGTTATGATCGAAGCCAACTTGGTTGGTGAGATACCTCATATTATTAAGTCAATTACTAGTGTTATTGGTTTTTTAGGAGAAACGAAGGGTGGGGAACCTGTTCCTTTGAGGCTTTCTGAGGTTAACCGTATGTTAGGTAAGGTAGATGAATTGGCGGTAAATACGGATACAAGATCAATACCATTTAGTGTTGGTGAGACTGTTAAGGTTATTGATGGTCCTTTTAACGGATTTAATGGTTCTGTTGAAAAAATCAATGAAGAGAAGCGTAAACTTGAGGTTATGGTAAAGATTTTCGGAAGAAAAACTCCATTGGAATTAAGCTTTATGCAAGTAGAAAAAGTATAATTTTTTGTTACACTATAATAACCATTGTAATCGCTTCCATTGATTACAGTGTTAAATTTTTTAAAAATGGCTAAAGAAATTAGTAAGGTAGTTAAACTACAAGTTAAGGGAGGTGCTGCGAACCCGTCGCCACCGGTTGGACCTGCTTTAGGAGCTGCTGGGGTTAATATCATGGAGTTTTGTAAGCAGTTTAATGCTAGAACTCAAGATAAACCTGGCAAAATTTGTCCAGTGCAAATCACTGTGTACAAAGACAAATCATTTGATTTTGTTGTTAAGACTCCTCCAGCGGCGGTTCAGTTAATGGAAGCTGCAAAGCTAAAATCTGGTTCTGGTGAGCCTAATCGTAAAAAAGTAGCTAGCGTTACTTGGGAACAAATTAGAACTATTGCTGAAGACAAAATGCCGGACTTAAACGCTTTCACTGTGGAAGCTGCAATGAGTATGGTTGCTGGAACAGCTAGATCTATGGGTATAACTGTATCAGGAGACGCTCCTTTTTAATTAAGAAAAAGACATGGCAAAATTAACAAAAAAGCAAAAAGAGGCTGCTTCAAAAATTGAAAAGAACAAATTATACTCTCTTAAAGATGCTGCTGCATTAATAAAAGTAGTTGCTTCTGCAAAATTTGATGAGTCTGTTGATATCGCAGTTCGTTTGGGTGTAGATCCAAGAAAAGCGAATCAAATGGTTAGAGGTGTGGTTACATTACCTCACGGAACAGGTAAAGACGTTAAAGTATTAGCATTGGTTACTCCAGATAAAGAAGCGGAAGCTAAAGAAGCTGGGGCTGATTATGTAGGTCTTGACGATTATTTACAAAAAATTAAAGACGGTTGGACAGATGTTGATGTGATCATTACTATGCCTGCTGTTATGGGTAAATTAGGTCCGTTAGGTCGTATTTTAGGACCTAGAGGTTTAATGCCAAACCCTAAAACAGGTACAGTAACTATGGATGTTGCTAAAGCTGTTCAAGAGGTTAAAGCTGGTAAAATTGACTTTAAAGTTGACAAAACTGGTATCGTTCACGCAGGAATTGGTAAAGTTTCTTTTGGAGCTGAGCAAATTGTTGACAACGCACACGAAATTATTCAAACATTAATAAAACTTAAACCAACTGCTGCTAAAGGTACATACATTAAAGGTATTCACCTTACAAGCACTATGAGTCCAGCTATTGCATTGGATCCTAAAGCAGTATAATTGGTAGTTAAAAATTTTTAGTATGACTAGAGAAGAAAAATCAATCGCGATTGAAAATTTAACTGCGCAGTTAGCTGGTACAAATATCATTTATGTATCTGATATTTCTGGATTAAACGCAGAAACAACTTCAAACTTACGTAGAGCTTGTTTTAAAGCAGGAATCAAATTAGAAGTTGTTAAGAACACTTTGCTTGCAAAAGCAATGGAAGCTTCTGCTAATGACTATGGTGATTTACCTTCAGTATTGACTGGTAATAGTGCTATATTCATTTCTGATGTAGCTAATGCTCCTGGGAAAATTATCAAAGATTTCCGTAAGAAATCTGATAAACCAGTTTTAAAAGGTGCTTTCATCAATAATGAAGTTTATATTGGAGATAATCAATTAGATGCATTAGCAACTATTAAATCTAAAGAAGAACTTCTTGGAGAGCTTATTGGATTGTTACAATCTCCAGCTCAAAGAATTATTTCTGCTTTGCAAAACAAATTCGCTGGTAGCGAAGAAGAAGCTGAAGCATAATAATTATTGTAAGAGAGTTTTCTCTTACTGCTTAAATAGCGCACAATAAACAAAATATAATTTTACAAATCATTTTAAACGATAGAAAAAATGGCAGATTTGAAACAATTCGCAGAACAATTAGTTAACTTAACAGTTAAAGAAGTTAACGAATTAGCAACAATATTAAAAGACGAGTATGGTATCGAGCCTGCTGCTGCAGCTGTAGTAGTTGCTGCTGGTGGTGGAGAAGGTGCTGCTGAAGAAGCACAAACTGAATTTACAGTTGTATTAAAAGAAGCTGGAGCTTCTAAATTAGCAGTTGTAAAATTAGTTAAAGAACTTACAGGTTTAGGTCTTAAAGAAGCTAAAGATGTAGTTGATGGTGCTCCAAGTAACGTTAAAGAAGGTGTTTCTAAAGAAGAGGCTGAAGGTCTTAAAAAAGCATTAGAAGAAGCTGGAGCTGTTGTTGAGTTAAAATAACAAAACACAGTTTAGAACTAGGTTTAGACCTTGGATGTAACCATCCAAGGGTCTAAACCATTTTTCGTATAATAAAATAGATCAAGTTTTATTATCAAATAGTTTAAAATACGAAAAAGTTTTTGATCAATACGAAGACAAAAAATGGAACTCCTTTTTATAGTTTATTTTTAAAGATGTATTGATTATAATAAGAAAGTATATATTAAACAGTGTGTGTTTACACAAAAAATTACTTTTTTTTAATCAAAATTTTGTCCATTGATGATAACAAATCAGACTGAAAGATTGAATTTTGCCTCTACAAAAAATATTCCTGACTATCCAGATTTCTTAGATGTTCAGGTTAAATCTTTTAAAGATTTCTTTCAATTAGAAACGAAATCTGACGAAAGAGGCAACGAAGGGTTATACAACACCTTCATGGAAAACTTTCCGATCACAGATACAAGAAATAACTTTGTATTGGAGTTCCTAGATTATTTTGTAGATCCACCACGTTATACAATTCAAGAATGTATAGAGAGAGGTCTTACTTATAGTGTGCCTTTAAAAGCTAGGTTGAAACTATACTGTACAGATCCAGAACACGAAGATTTTGAAACTATTGTGCAAGATGTTTATCTTGGGACAATTCCTTATATGACTCCAAGTGGTACCTTTGTTATTAATGGTGCTGAGCGTGTAGTAGTATCTCAATTACACCGTTCTCCTGGGGTTTTCTTTGGACAATCATTCCACGCAAATGGAACAAAACTATATTCTGCCAGAGTAATTCCTTTTAAAGGTTCTTGGATAGAATTTTCTACTGATATTAATAGTGTAATGTACGCTTATATCGATAGAAAGAAAAAATTACCTGTAACAACTTTATTCCGTGCGATTGGATTCGAAAGAGATAAGGATATCCTTGAAATTTTCGACTTAGCTGAAGAAATTAAAGTTTCTAAAACAGGAATTAAAAAATATATTGGAAGAAGACTTGCTGCACGTGTTTTGAACACATGGCACGAGGATTTCGTAGATGAGGATACTGGAGAGGTAGTTTCTATCGAGCGTAACGAAATCATCCTTGATCGTGATACTATTATCGACAAAGATAATGTTGAAGAGATCATTGATTCTAATGTAAAATCTATTTTGTTGCACAAAGAGGATAACAACCAAGCAGATTATGCTATTATCCACAACACGTTACAAAAAGATCCAACAAACTCTGAAAAAGAAGCTGTAGAGCACATTTACCGTCAGTTGCGTAACGCTGAACCGCCTGATGAGGAAACTGCTCGTGGTATTATAGATAAATTGTTCTTCTCTGATCAACGTTATAACTTAGGTGAAGTTGGTCGTTACAGAATGAACAAAAAATTAGATTTAGATATCCCAATGGATAAGCAAGTGCTTACTAAAGAAGATATCATTACAATCGTAAAATATTTGATCGAATTAATTAACTCTAAAGCAGAGATTGATGATATCGATCACTTATCAAACCGTCGTGTTAGAACAGTTGGCGAACAGTTGTCTCAACAATTCGGTGTTGGTTTAGCACGTATGGCTAGAACTATTCGTGAGAGAATGAACGTTAGAGATAACGAGGTGTTTACACCAATTGATTTGATTAATGCTAAAACATTATCATCAGTTATTAACTCTTTCTTTGGTACTAACCAGTTATCTCAATTTATGGATCAAACTAATCCATTAGCTGAGATTACACACAAAAGAAGACTTTCTGCACTTGGACCAGGTGGACTTTCGAGAGAGAGAGCTGGTTTCGAGGTTCGTGACGTTCACTATACTCACTATGGTCGTTTATGTCCGATTGAAACTCCTGAGGGACCAAACATTGGTTTGATTTCATCTCTTGGTGTTTATGCAAAAGTTAACGGAATGGGATTCATTGAGACTCCTTACCGTAAAGTTACTGATGGTGTAGTTGATTTAGAAAGTACACCTATTTACTTAAGTGCTGAAGAAGAAGAAGGAAAAATGATTGCTCAGGCAAACATTGAAATGGATGCTTCTGGTAAAATTACAGCTAGCAATGTTATTGCTCGTGAGGAAGGTGACTTTCCAGTTGTTGAACCAACATCAGTACATTATACAGACGTTGCTCCTAACCAAATTGCATCGATTTCTGCATCTTTAATTCCTTTCTTGGAGCATGATGATGCGAACCGTGCGTTGATGGGATCAAACATGATGCGTCAGGCAGTTCCTTTGATCCGTCCTGAAGCACCAATCGTTGGTACAGGTTTAGAGCGTCAGGTAGCTTCAGATTCAAGAGTATTAATCAATGCTGAAGGGCATGGTACTGTTGAGTATGTTGATGCTAATATCATTACTATTAAATACGATCGTACGGAAGACGAGAGAATGGTTAGTTTTGATGCTGATGAGAAAACTTACAACTTAATTAAATTTAGAAAAACCAATCAAGGTACAAGTATCAACTTGAAACCTATCGTAAGAAAAGGTGATAGAGTTGTTCCTGGACAAGTATTGTCTGAAGGATATGCTACTCAAAATGGAGAATTAGCTTTAGGTAGAAACTTAAAAGTTGCGTTCATGCCATGGAAAGGGTATAACTTCGAGGATGCGATTGTAATTTCTGAAAAAGTAGTTCGTGATGATATTTTTACTTCTATCCACGTTGATGATTATTCATTAGAGGTTAGAGATACTAAGTTAGGAAACGAAGAGTTAACAAACGATATTCCTAACGTTTCTGAAGAAGCTACTAAAGATTTAGATGAAAACGGTATGATTAGAATTGGAGCAGAGGTTAAACCTGGCGACATTTTGATCGGAAAAATTACACCAAAAGGAGAATCAGATCCTACTCCAGAAGAGAAATTGCTTCGTGCAATCTTCGGCGATAAGGCAGGTGATGTAAAAGATGCTTCATTAAAAGCTTCTCCATCTTTACATGGTGTAGTCCTTGACAAAAAATTATTTGCAAGAGCCGTAAAAGATAAACGTAAACGTACTCAAGATAAAGATGCTTTAGGCGCTTTAGAAATGGAGTTTGAAACTAAATTTGTTGAATTAAAAGACAGATTAGTTGAAAAATTATTCTTGATTGTTAATGGAAAAACATCTCAAGGTGTAATGAATGATTTGGGTGAAGAAGTTTTACCAAAAGGTAAAAAATATACTCAGAAAATGCTTTACGCAGTAGAAGATTTTGCTCACTTAAGCAAAGGTCAATGGGTTGCTGATGACGCTACAAATAAAATGGTTAATGATTTAATCCATAACTATAAAATTAAGCTGAACGACTTACAAGGATCTTTAAGAAGAGAAAAATTCACTATTACAGTTGGAGACGAATTACCATCTGGAATCTTGAAATTAGCTAAGATTTATATTGCTAAGAAACGTAAACTGAAAGTAGGGGATAAAATGGCAGGTCGTCACGGTAACAAAGGTATTGTTGCTAGAATCGTTCGTCATGAAGATATGCCTTTCTTAGAAGACGGAACACCAGTAGATATCGTATTGAATCCACTTGGGGTACCTTCACGTATGAACATTGGTCAGATTTATGAGACTGTTCTTGGATGGGCTGGTATGAACTTGGGTAGAAAATTTGCTACTCCAATTTTTGACGGTGCTTCTCTTGATGAAATCAATGCTTTGACTGATGAGGCTAACGTACCACGTTTTGGACATACATACCTTTATGATGGTGGAACTGGAGAGCGTTTTGCACAAAAAGCAACTGTGGGTGTAATTTACATGCTTAAATTAGGGCACATGGTTGATGATAAGATGCACGCACGTTCTATCGGACCATACTCATTGATTACGCAGCAGCCACTTGGAGGTAAGGCTCAATTTGGAGGTCAGCGTTTTGGAGAGATGGAGGTTTGGGCACTTGAGGCTTATGGTGCGTCAAGTACTTTACGTGAGATCTTAACTGTTAAGTCTGATGACGTTATTGGTAGAGCTAAAACTTACGAGGCTATCGTTAAAGGAGAATCTATGCCAGAACCAGGTTTACCAGAATCATTCAATGTATTGATGCACGAATTGAAAGGTCTTGGACTAGACATTCGTTTAGAAGAATAAAAAAAGTTTTGTAATCAGTCTCATTTTTTAATGGGACTGATTACTCATTTATAAAGTTTTTAAAGATTTATACCCGTAAACCGTTCCGATTTTTTATAAAAATGCGAGGCATTTTATAACTAGCACTTCAAATTTAATTTTGAGGTTTAGAGAAGTAACCCGAGGTAGTAGCTGAATGATTAACTCTTTATTCTAAAAGAGTAGATTATAAATCTAAAATCAATTTTTTAATTGCAAATAAATCAATAGTAAAAACTATGATGAATAACAGAAACAATAAAGATAAAAATCCAGTTAAAAGATTTAATAAAATCTCAATTGGATTGGCTTCACCAGAATCTATCTTGAAAGAATCAAGAGGAGAGGTTTTAAAGCCGGAAACTATCAACTATAGAACGCACAAGCCTGAGCGTGACGGACTTTTCTGCGAAAGAATTTTCGGACCTGTTAAGGATTTTGAGTGTGCTTGTGGTAAATATAAAAGAATTCGTTACAAAGGTATCATCTGTGACCGTTGTGGTGTTGAAGTTACTGAGAAGAAAGTACGTCGTGATAGAGTAGGACACATCAACCTTGTTGTGCCAATTGCTCATATCTGGTATTTCCGTTCTCTGCCAAACAAAATTGGTTATATCCTTGGTCTTCCATCTAAGAAATTAGACATGATCATTTACTACGAAAGATACGTAGTAATCCAAGCTGGTATTGCTAAAAATGCAGATGGAGAATCTTTACAAAGATTAGATTTCTTAACTGAAGAGGAATATTTAAATATTTTAGATACTCTTCCGCAAGAAAATCAATATTTAGATGATTTAGATCCAAACAAATTTGTTGCCAAAATGGGAGCAGAGTGTATTATGGATTTATTAGCTCGTATTGACTTAGATGCTTTATCTTATGAATTAAGACACAGCGCTAACAACGAAACATCTAAACAAAGAAAAACTGAAGCTTTAAAAAGATTACAAGTTGTTGAGTCTTTCCGTGAGTCTAACGAAAACCGCGAAAACCGTCCAGAATGGATGATCATGAAAGTGGTTCCAGTTATCCCGCCAGAATTACGTCCGCTTGTACCACTTGATGGAGGTCGTTTTGCAACTTCAGATTTGAACGATTTATATCGTCGTGTAATCATCCGTAACAACCGTTTAAAAAGATTAATGGAGATCAAAGCTCCAGAAGTTATCTTAAGAAACGAGAAACGTATGTTACAAGAATCTGTTGATTCATTATTTGACAACACACGTAAAGCTTCTGCTGTAAAAACAGAATCTAACAGACCATTAAAATCATTATCTGACTCATTAAAAGGTAAGCAAGGACGTTTCCGTCAAAACCTTTTAGGAAAACGTGTGGATTATTCTGCTCGTTCGGTAATTGTCGTTGGTCCAGAGTTAAAATTATATGAGTGCGGATTGCCAAAAGATATGGCATCTGAATTATACAAACCTTTCGTTATCCGTAAATTGATTGAAAGAGGTATTGTAAAAACAGTAAAATCTGCAAAGAAAATCATTGACAAAAAAGAGCCTGTAGTTTGGGATATCCTTGAAAATGTAATTAAAGGACACCCAGTATTACTTAACCGTGCTCCTACTTTGCACAGACTTGGTATTCAAGCTTTTCAGCCAAAATTAATTGAAGGAAAAGCGATCCAATTACACCCATTAGTATGTACGGCTTTCAACGCCGATTTCGATGGTGACCAGATGGCGGTTCACTTACCATTAGGGCCAGAGGCTATTTTAGAGGCTCAATTATTAATGTTGGCTTCTCATAATATCTTGAACCCTGCAAATGGTGCGCCTATTACTGTACCTTCTCAGGACATGGTCTTGGGTCTATATTATATGACCAAAGAGCGTATTTCTACAGAAGATCACAAAATTTTAGGTCAAGATTTGACTTTCTATTCTGCTGAAGAAGTAAACATTGCATTAAACGAAGGAAGATTAGAATTAAATGCTCGTGTGAAAATTAGAGCGAAAGATTTTAATGAGGCTGGAGAATTAGTGTACCAAATTATTCAAACAACTGCAGGACGTGTATTATTTAATGAAGTAGTACCTGAGGCAGCTGGATATATCAATGACGTATTGACTAAGAAAAACCTTAGAGATATTATCGGACACATTTTAAGTGTGACTGATGTACCTACTACGGCAGCTTTCTTGGATAATATGAAAGATATGGGTTATAAATTCGCATTTAGAGGAGGTTTATCATTCTCTTTAGGTGATATTCGAATCCCAGAACAAAAAACTAAGTTAATTGCAGATGCTAGAGAGCAAGTTGAAGGTATCTCAACTAACTATAACATGGGTCTTATCACAAATAACGAGCGTTACAACCAAGTTATTGACGTATGGACTTCAGCAAATGCGCAGTTAACAGAATTAGCAATGAAAAATATTAGAGAAGACCAGCAAGGTTTCAACTCTGTATATATGATGCTTGATTCTGGGGCGAGGGGTTCTAAGGAACAGATTCGTCAGTTAACTGGTATGCGTGGTTTGATGGCTAAGCCTAAAAAATCTACTGCTGGTGGTGGTGAGATCATTGAAAACCCGATTCTTTCTAACTTTAAGGAAGGTCTTTCGATCCTTGAGTACTTTATTTCTACTCACGGTGCTCGTAAAGGTCTTGCGGATACGGCTCTTAAAACGGCCGATGCTGGTTACTTAACAAGAAGACTTCATGACGTTTCTCAAGATGTTATTGTTAACATCGAAGATTGTGGAACTCTTAGAGGTGTTGAAGTTGCTGCATTGAAGAAAAATGAGGAAATCGTTGAATCTTTAGGAGAGAGAATTTTAGGACGTGTTGCATTGCAGGATGTTATTAATCCTCTTACTAATGAAGTAATGGTTAAATCTGGAGAGCAAATTACGGAATCAATTATGAGAACGATCGAAGCTTCTCCAATTGAAAAAGTAGAAGTTAGATCTCCATTAACTTGTGAGGCTTTAAAAGGTATTTGTGCTAAATGTTACGGTAGAAACTTAGCTACTGGTAAGATGACACAAAGAGGTGAAGCTGTCGGAGTTATTGCAGCTCAGTCTATTGGAGAGCCAGGTACACAGTTAACACTTCGTACGTTCCACGTTGGAGGGGTTGCCGGAGGTATTTCTGAAGAATCTAGTATTATTACAAGATTTAACGGTAGACTTGAAATTGAAGATTTAAAAACAGTTAAAGGAGAAGACGGAGAAGGAAACTCTGTTGATATCGTAGTTTCACGTTCAACTGAATTAAAATTAGTTGATGAGAAAACTGGAATTGTTTTAAATACACATAACATCCCTTACGGATCTAGTATTTTTGTAAATGATGGTGATACTGTCGCAAAAGGAACTGTAATCTGTAAATGGGATCCATATAACGGTGTAATTGTTTCTGAATTTACTGGTAAGATTGCTTACGAAGATTTAGAACAAGGTCAATCGTTCATGGTTGAGATCGATGAGCAGACTGGTTTCCAAGAAAAAGTAATTTCTGAGGCTAGAAACAAAAAATTAATCCCAACTTTATTGGTTTACGGTAAAGAAGGAGAATTGATTCGTTCTTACAACTTGCCAGTAGGTGCACACTTAATGGTTGAAAACGGTGAGAAAATTAAAGCAGGTAAAGTATTAGTAAAAATCCCTCGTCGTTCTTCTAAAGCAGGCGATATCACGGGAGGTTTACCAAGAATTACGGAGTTGCTTGAGGCTCGTAACCCTTCCAACCCAGCAGTTGTATCTGAAATTGACGGTGTTGTATCTTTCGGAAAAATTAAAAGAGGTAACCGTGAGATCGTTATCGAGTCTAAATTTGGTGAAATTAAAAAGTATTTAGTTAAACTTTCTAGCCAGATCTTAGTACAAGAAAATGACTTCGTAAGAGCGGGAGTTCCATTGTCTGATGGTGCAATTACACCAGATGATATCTTAAGAATTCAAGGTCCAGCTGCTGTTCAGCAGTACTTGGTAAATGAAATTCAAGAGGTATACCGTTTACAAGGGGTAAAAATTAATGACAAGCACTTTGAGGTAGTTATTCGTCAAATGATGCGTAAAGTAAGAGTTCAGGATCCAGGTGATACTTTATTCTTAGAGGATCAATTAATTCATACTAAAGATTTCATCGTTCAAAACGATAAATTGTATGGTATGAAGGTAGTTGAGGATGCTGGAGATTCTTCAGTATTGAAACCAGGTCAGATTATTACACCTCGTGAATTACGTGATGAAAACTCATTATTGAAACGAAATGATAGAAATCTTGTTGTAGCAAGAGACGTAATTACTGCAACTGCAACGCCAGTTCTTCAAGGTATTACGAGAGCTTCGTTACAAACTAAATCATTCATCTCTGCTGCTTCTTTCCAAGAAACAACAAAAGTACTTAACGAAGCTGCTGTAGCTGGTAAAGTAGATGATTTAGAAGGATTAAAAGAAAATGTAATTGTTGGACACAGAATTCCTGCGGGAACTGGTATGAGAGAATACGATAATACTATTGTAGGATCTAAAGACGATTACAACGAAATGATGGCTAATAAAGAAGAATATATTTATTAATTAGGAAACTATGAGTAATCCGAAACAACAACAAGAGCAAATTAATATTGAGTTAGACGAAACTATCGCAGAAGGAATTTATTCTAATCTTGCGATTATTAATCACTCATCATCAGAGTTTGTTTTAGATTTTGTGAGCATTATGCCAGGTATTCCTAAAGCCAAGGTAAAGTCAAGAATTGTTTTGACACCACAACATGCTAAAAGATTATTAAGAGCAATAGGTGAAAATATCCATCGATTTGAAGCAGCTCATGGCGAAATCAAAGAGACAGAGCAAGCACCAATACCACTTAATTTTGGTCCTGCGGGACAAGCATAAATTTTAAAGCCCCTTTTTTAAGGGGCTTTTTTTATGAGAAATCTCATTAAATGCATTTTATCAGATTTTAATTCCTTTAATCGACTAAATTTTTTAAAATCAATGTATTGAACTAATTTGTTGGTTTTTATGAATGATTTAATTTTTGAAATATAATGACTTAGTAAGGTTGATTTAATTCAAATTAAGAAAAGCGTTAATTTTAATATTAGCGCTTTTTTTATTGCAAATAAAAAAGGCTGTCTAAAATTATTAGACAGCCTTTTGATATATTCTTTTCAAAAAAAGAATTAATCAAATTCTGATGTAAAGTATAATTTCACACTCGGATATTTACTTTGAGTCATTTGAATAGTAAAGTCAGAATCTGCTAAAAATACCAGTTGACCATATTTATCGTGAGCTAAGAATTTTTGTTTGATGCGTTTAAATTCTTTGAATTCTTCATTCTTAGCATCATCAGGTTTTACCCAGCACGCTTTATGAACAGGGAAATTCTCATATGTACATTTTGCGCCATATTCATGCTCTAAACGATATTGAATAACTTCATATTGAAGTGCTCCAACAGTTCCAATTACTTTACGATTGTTCATTTCTAAAGTAAATAACTGAGCAACACCTTCATCCATTAATTGGTCAACACCTTTATCAAGCTGTTTTGCTTTCATCGGATCAGCGTTATTGATATATCTAAAGTGCTCTGGAGAGAAACTCGGAATTCCTTTAAAACTCATTATTTCGCCCTCTGTCAAAGTATCACCAATTTTGAAATTTCCAGTATCATGTAAACCAACAATATCACCTGGGTAAGAAATATCAACGATTTCTTTTTTCTCAGCGAAAAAGGCATTCGGACTAGAGAATTTCAAATTTTTCTTCTGGCGGACATGGTAGTAAGGTTTGTTTCTTTCGAAAGTTCCCGAAACAATTTTAATAAAAGCTAAACGGTCACGGTGCTTAGGATCCATGTTGGCATGTATTTTAAATACAAAACCAGACATTTTTTCTTCGGTCGGATCAACTAAACGAGTTTCTGAATCTTTTGGTCTTGGTGATGGAGCGATTGTAACGAAACAATCCAGTAATTCACGAACTCCGAAATTATTCAAAGCAGATCCAAAAAATACAGGCTGTATTTTTCCGTCAAGATAATCTTGACGCTCAAATTTTGGATACACTTCATCAATCAATTCTAATTCCTCACGAAGTTTTTCAGCAGCTTTTTGACCAACAATTTTATCTAGTTCTGGATTGTTTTGAACATCAGAAAAAGCAATTGTTTCCTCAATATTTTTTCGGCTGTCTCCACTAAAAAGATTGATGTTTTCTTCCCACAAATTATAAATTCCTTGGAAATCATAACCCATTCCAATAGGGAAACTTAAAGGTGTAACAGTTAAACCTAATTTTTGTTCCACTTCATCCATCAAATCAAAAGCATCTTTACCTTCACGATCTAATTTATTGATGAAAACAATCATAGGAATGTTACGCATTCTACAAACAGCAACTAATTTTTCTGTCTGCTCCTCAACCCCTTTTGCAACGTCAATAACGACAATTACACTGTCAACTGCGGTTAAAGTTCTAAATGTATCTTCGGCAAAATCCTTGTGTCCTGGTGTATCAAGAATATTGATTTTTTTGTCTTTATAATTAAAAGCAAGTACAGAAGTCGAAACCGAAATACCTCTTTGGCGTTCGATTTCCATAAAGTCACTTGTTGCTCCTTTTTTAATTTTGTTATTCTTTACAGCTCCTGCTTCCTGAATAGCACCTCCAAATAACAGTAATTTTTCCGTTAATGTTGTTTTACCAGCATCGGGATGCGATATAATTCCAAATGTTCTTCTGCGTTGTATTTCTTTTAAAAAGCTCATATTTCGTATAAATAGGTTGCAAAAATACTATTAATTACCGCTTAATAAAAATATTCACTTCTTAAATTGGAACAGTTTTTCTCTTTCAAGTCTAAAAGAAAAAAATAAGGCTGTTATAAAACAGCCTTACAATAGTCATTTTAAATTACTGATTAATTGACCAAATTGAATATCCTTTTGGAGGACATTGTATTTTTACCCATTTATCGGCTTGAGTCGTTGGATACCAAGTCGAATTTCCAGTGAAATCTTTAATTTGTGTACTGGCCCAATTGGTCTGCACCCATCTTTCCTGCCAGACATCAGAATTATTAATATAGACAACCAATCCAGGATTTCCATTGTAACCATTTCTTCTCGCTACATATTCGTCATTATCAGAATATAAAATAGAAGTTGTTCCAGTTGCTTTATTATTATGAATCCAAATCAAGTTGTTTAATTTGTTTTTGTCTAGCCATTCTTCGTAATCTCTGTAGAAAATTGTGGGATAACCTTCGTGAGTTAGGATATAAGAATAAGCCAATAATTTGCTCCATATTTCATCTGTATCATGATTCGTTACAAAAGTTACCGCTTTATATGGATTACGTTTCCACATCATATCATCATTTAGGAGCGCAAGATTATTTCCATCAAAGGCATCATTCATTTTGTAGTAGCAGGCAAAATCAAATACAGAACTATTCGCGTTATTTGCCCACCATTCGAGTGTATTTACGTTAGAATCCCAATATTCACCAACAGAAAATCCGCCTACATTTGCATTCCAAGCATTTACAACCCAAGGACCAAAACCTTTAACATAGTCAAATCTCCAGCCGTCAAATTTCATAGTGTTTTTGTAGTATTTGCCAACTCCATCAGCTCTCAGCCAAAGCCAGTCCTTTACATTGGGTGCCGCATGGCATAAATCAGGGAATCCTCCAAAGGCTCCTTCATCATTATTACCATAGCTGTTTTTATAAAAGTCGTTATAAGTACGCTTAAATTTTCCTGAAGCAATTCCCGTAAAATTGGTCCAAGTATTTGTTCCTGTAAATGGATTAGCTTCTGACTGGCCTCCGCTATTGTGGTTGATTACAATATCGGCATATACTTTCATGTTTTCGTTATGTGCATTTGTAATCAAACTAACCAATTCGGTTTTCGAACCAAATCTAGTTTCTAAACTTCCATTTTGATTGTAATCTCCAAAATCGAAATAATCTGTTGGATCATATCCCATAGAAAATGCTCCATTCTGCGCTTTTGAAGCTGGCGGAAGCCAAATTGAACCGATACCGGCATTTGACCAGGCAGTTACTTTAGAACTTACAGTATTCCACCAATTACCGCCGGCAGGAACATCCCAATAGAACGCCTGCATCATAACACCGCCACCTGGATTGTCTACATATTTTCCTGTTGTAGAATTCGAAGTTCCTGTGCTAAATGGTTTTCCGTCGTGGTGCGTAACATTAATAATTTTAAATTGCTGGCTTTCAGTTTTTGAATCAATTTCACTCGGTTCATTTTGGGAACACGAATACAACAGTCCTGTAATAGCTGTAAGAACAAACAGTTTTAAAAATGGTTTTTTCATGATAGATAGGGTTTAGTTAAATAGTTGTTGTAATTATTAATGTAAAGGCTATTAAATAAAGATATCTTTATTTTTTGTGGTTATAAATTATTAATTACGCATCTAAAGTATGTATTTTTTGAATTAATTCTAATTTGTAAGAAAATAGTTTACTACGAAAACGTTGTAGTGTTGAGAACTTTTTTATTTAGCTTGTTTTGAGACATTTATTTTTGGCGAAGAATACTTATTATAAAACAAGATTAGGAAACGCTTATGTAATTGATTTGATGCGAAGTAGTGTGCGTTTTTGAATTGGTAGAACCCGATCATCATATAATTTTTTGTTAATAGTATTGCGGATAGTTGTATTATGTAATTGAATTGTTATTTTTGTTCGTTATAAGTTACGAAAGAACTATACTTTAATTATTTATGTTTTGATAAGCATTTGAAAAACATCTATAATTTGGCGGATTATCTAGAACAGGCTTACATTCAAATTAAATTTAAAATAATGTTATTAAAAAAATTACAGCTAAAAACAATTGATTACAAGTTTGCACTAACAGTTTGTTTTTTTCTTTTTTTTGCTCCAATTATTACAGCTCAAGAAATAATTCCTGATGTTGTAGCCGAAAAACCTGTTGAAGCTCCTTCAGGCGGAAAATTAAAAATTGATGGAATTATTGCAACGGTAGGAGATTACATTGTTTTAGATTCAGATATTGATAAAGGATTTTTAGAAATTACTGCTCAAGGTGGTTCTACTAAAGATATTACAAGATGCCAAATGCTTGGTAAGCTTTTGGAAGATAAATTATATGCACACCAAGCTATTCAGGATAGTATAATTGTAAGTGATGCTGAAGTTAGAGGTATGATGGAAGAGCGTCTGAACTATATGACGCAGCAAGTTGGCGGAGACATCAGCAAAGTTGTTGAGTACTATAAAAAGAGTTCTGTTGAAGAATTTAAAACTTATTTTGCGGACATCTTAAAAGAACAAAAACTTGCTTCTGAGATGAGAGACAAGATTATTAAAGATGTTGAAATTACGCCAGAAGAAGTCCGTAACTTCTTTAAGAAAATCCCAAAAGACGAATTACCTACTTTTGGTGCGGAGATGGAAGTAGCCCAAATTGTGGTTGAGCCAAAAGTTTCTAAAGAGGATAAACAAAAAGTAATTGACAGATTAAATGCTATAAGACAGGATGTACTTGATGGTTCTAGTTTTGCAACGAAAGCCGTTTTATATTCTCAAGATCCAGGTTCTTCGCCAAATGGAGGTTATTATAAAATGACTAGAAAAACTCCTTTCGTAAAAGAATTTAAAGATGTTGCTTTTAGCTTACAGGCGGGTGAAATTTCACAACCTTTTGAAACTACTTTTGGCTTCCATATTATTATGGTAGAGAAAATTAAAGGACAAGAAGTAGAATTACGTCATATTTTAATTGCTCCAACAGTTTCTGAAGCTGCTTTAAAAGAAGCAAAAGAAAGAATTACTAATATTAGAAATAAAATTGTTGGTAACGAAATATCATTTGCTGATGCTGCAAGAACAGAATCTGATGAAAAAGAAACGAGAACAAATGGAGGAACTTTAGTAAATCCAACAACTCAGGATACTCGTTTTGAATTAACAAAAATGGATCCAACATTATACAGTCAAGTTTCTAATTTAAAAGGAAATGAGATCACGCAGCCACTTTTAAATACAGATGATAAAGGGAAAAAAACATATAAATTGATTACTGTTACAAACAGAATTGACGAACATACAGCAGATTATGCTAAGGATTATACTAAAATCAAAGAATTGGCATTAAAAGAAAAACAAATCAATGCAATTGCAAAATGGTTTGATACTAAGATTAAAGATACTTATATCAAAATCATTGGAGAATACAAAGAATGTGCTTTTGCAAACAACTGGTTGAAAAAATAATTTTTATTAAATAAATAAAAAGAGTTAGTTTTATGAATTCATAGAACTAACTCTTTTTAATTTAAAATATATTCATAAATGTCTGACGTAACAGCAATTCACAATTTAGTTCAAAAAAGAAACGAATTAAAAAAAGAAATAGCGAAAATCATTGTAGGGCAGGATGCCGTTGTAGATCAAATTTTACTTTGTATATTTTCTGGAGGGCATGCGCTTTTAATAGGTGTTCCAGGTTTGGCAAAAACGTTAATGATTAATACATTATCTCAAGCTTTAGGTTTAGATTTTAAAAGAATTCAGTTTACGCCAGATTTAATGCCTTCTGATATTTTAGGAAGTGAAATTCTAGACGAAAATAGAAACTTCAAATTTATAAAAGGCCCAATTTTTTCTAACATCATTTTGGCAGATGAGATTAATAGAACACCGCCTAAAACTCAGGCAGCCCTGCTTGAAGCTATGCAGGAAAGATCGGTAACTATTGCAGGGCAGCATCATAAATTAGATTTACCATATTTTGTTTTAGCGACTCAAAACCCAATTGAACAGGAGGGGACTTATCCGCTGCCAGAAGCGCAGTTAGACCGTTTTATGTTTGCAATAAAATTAGAATATCCAAGTTTTGAAGAAGAAGTTCAAGTTGTAAAGCGCACCACTTCTGACGTTAAAACAGAAATAAATCCACTATTTACATCTCAGGAAATTATAGATTTTCAGCACTTAATTCGCAGAATTCCTGTTGCTGATAATGTTATTGAATATGCGGTAACATTAGTAAGTAAAACTCGTCCTGATAATGCTTTGACAAATGATTTTGTGAAAAATTATCTCGATTGGGGAGCAGGGCCAAGAGCTTCGCAAAACTTAATTTTAGCAGCTAAAGCCCACGCAGCTTTTAATGGTAAATTTTCTCCAGATATTGAAGATGTCCAAGCTGTTGCAACTGGAATTTTACGCCATAGAATTATTAAAAATTATAAAGCAGATGCTGAAGGAATAACGGAAGAAGTTATTATTAAAAAGCTGATGTAAAAATAGCAATGAAATTCAAAAAAAGCCTGATAATTTTATCAGGCTTTTTTATTTTTTACGTGGTTACTAAAATAGAAGAAATACTGAATTAGGGTATCTTTAAAAAATAATAAATTGATCCCTTCACGACAACTATAACGTTATAATTGTTTATTTAGAACTATTCTTTGTGAAAATAGAGGTAAAATCTCACTTCCTTTATAACATTAAATTTCGACTTTGTTAAAGAAAAGATTTTTAAATATTAATAATTCATTATTTTAATATAAAATTGAATTTTTGACAAAAACAAGCAGTGAAAATCGTTTTTTAGCAATAATAATTTTTGAAAAGGCTTGTTCTATTATATTTTTTTTAATTATCGTCTTTAATGCTTAAATTTGCCTCAAAAAAATAAATCCGCTTTTATTATGAATATTTATCAGGATTACATTCAAGAAATTGAAGAAAGAAAAAATCAAGGGTTACACCCTAAACCAATTGATGGAGCTGAATTATTAAGCGAAATCATTGCTCAAATTAAAGATGCAGATAACGCACATCGCGAAGACTCTCTTAAGTTTTTTATTTACAATACATTACCGGGTACGACAAGTGCAGCTGGTGAAAAAGCGAAGTTTTTAAAAGAGATTATTCTTGGTCAATTTGTTGTAAAAGAAATAACTCCAACTTTTGCTTTTGAATTATTATCTCACATGAAGGGTGGTCCTTCAATTGGAGTATTGCTAGATTTAGCTTTAGGAAATGATGATGCAATCGCAGCAGAAGCGGCAAAAGTTCTTAAAACTCAAGTTTTCCTTTATGAAGCGGACACAGATCGTTTAATAGAGGCGTATAAAAATAACAATGCAGTTGCAAAAGAAATCCTTGAAAGTTATGCTCAAGCTGAGTTCTTTACAAAACTTCCAGAAGTAGCTGACGAAATTAAAGTAGTTACTTATATTGCTGGTGAAGGAGATATTTCTACAGATTTACTTTCTCCAGGTAACCAAGCTCACTCACGTTCAGACCGTGAACTTCACGGTAAATGTATGATTACTCCTCAAGCACAGGACGAAATCAAAATGCTTCAAGCACAGCATCCTGATAAAAGCGTCATGCTTATTGCAGAAAAAGGAACAATGGGTGTAGGTTCTTCAAGAATGTCAGGTGTAAATAACGTGGCACTTTGGACAGGAAAACAAGCAAGTCCATATATTCCATTCGTAAATATCGCTCCAATTGTTGGTGGAACAAACGGAATTTCTCCAATTTTCCTAACAACTGTTGATGTTACTGGCGGTATTGGTTTAGATCTAAAAAACTGGGTTAAAAAACTTGATGAGAATGGGAACGTTGTTCGTAATGAAAATGATGAGCCAATTTTAGAGCAAGCATATTCTGTAGCAACTGGAACGGTTCTTACAATTAATATTAAAGAGAAAAAATTATACAACGGCGATCAGGAATTAATTGACATTTCTAAGGCATTTACACCTCAGAAAATGGAATTTATTAAAGCTGGTGGTTCGTACGCAATTGTATTTGGTAAAAAACTTCAAACATTAGCGGCTAAAGTTTTAGATATTGAAGCTCCTCTTGTATTTGCTCCATCAAAAGAAATCTCTATTGAAGGACAAGGTCTTACGGCAGTAGAAAAAATCTTTAACAGAAATGCTGTTGGTGTACCTGCAGGTAAAGTATTACACGCTGGTTCTGATGTTCGTGTAGAAGTTAATATTGTAGGTTCTCAAGATACAACTGGACTTATGACTGCTCAGGAGTTAGAATCTATGGCTGCTACAGTAATTTCTCCAATCGTAGACGGTGCTTACCAATCGGGTTGTCACACTGCTTCTGTTTGGGATAAAAAAGCTCAGGCAAACATTCCAAAATTGATGAAATTCATGAACGATTTTGGTTTAATTACAGCTCGTGATCCAAAAGGTGTTTATCACTCAATGACAGACGTAATTCATAAAGTACTTAACGATATTACTATAGATGAGTGGGCTATCATTATTGGTGGTGACTCTCATACAAGAATGTCAAAAGGTGTTGCTTTTGGGGCTGACTCGGGAACAGTTGCCCTAGCATTAGCTACAGGTGAGGCTTCTATGCCAATTCCTGAATCTGTAAAAGTAACTTTCAAAGGAGATATGAAAGGGTATATGGACTTCCGTGATGTGGTTCATGCTACTCAAGCGCAAATGCTTCATCAGTTTGGAGGAGAAAACGTATTCCAAGGTAGAATTATCGAGGTTCATATTGGAACTCTTACTGCTGACCAGGCATTTACGTTTACTGACTGGACTGCAGAGATGAAAGCTAAAGCTTCTATCTGTATTTCTGAAGATGATACTTTAATCGAATCATTGGAGATTGCAAAAGGCAGAATCCAGATCATGATCGATAAAGGTATGGATAACGATAAGCACGTTCTTCAAGGGTTAATCAATAAAGCTGATAAGAGAATCGCTGAAATTAAATCTGCTGAAAAACCAGCTTTAACTCCAGATGCAAATGCTAAATATTATGCTGAAGTTGTGGTTGATTTGGATCAAATTGCTGAGCCAATGATTGCAGATCCAGACGTAAATAATGTTGATGTTTCTAAAAGATATACTCACGATACAATTAGACCTCTTTCTTTCTACGGAGGAGAGAAAAAAGTAGATCTTGGATTTATTGGTTCTTGTATGGTTCACAAAGGAGATATGAAGATTCTTGCTCAAATGCTAAAGAATATTGAAGATCAAAAAGGTAAAGTAGAATTTTTGGCACCGCTTGTGGTAGCTCCTCCTACATATAACATTGTAGACGAACTTAAAGCAGAAGGTGACTGGGAAGTTTTACAAAAATACTCAGGTTTCGAATTTGACGATAATGCTCCAAAAGGTGCGGCGCGTACAGAATACGAAAACATGTTGTATTTAGAGCGTCCAGGATGTAACCTTTGTATGGGTAACCAAGAAAAAGCGGCAAAAGGAGATACTGTAATGGCAACATCTACTCGTCTTTTCCAAGGAAGAGTTGTAGAAGATTCTGAAGGTAAAAAAGGAGAGTCGTTACTTTCTTCTACACCAGTTGTAGTTTTATCTACAATTCTAGGTAGAACTCCAACATTAGATGAATATACATCTGCGGTTGAAGGTATCAACTTAACTAAGTTTGCGCCTTCTAACAAGCAATTAGTAATGTAATCCTTCGATTATTAATATATTAAAGCCCGAGTGATAAACTCGGGCTTTTTCTTTTATAACTCCTCTATATTTTGTAACTTGTGATGTTCAAAATAAAATAAAAAAACAAAAAATAATTATAAAACTTATGGCTTTTGATATCGAAATGATTAAAAAAGTGTACGAAAACATGCCAAGTCGTGTTGATAAAGCACGCGAGATTGTTGGTCGTCCACTTACCTTAACAGAGAAAATTTTATACAATCACCTTTGGGATGGAAATCCAACGAAGGCGTTTGGAAGAGGAGTTGATTATGTTGATTTTGCACCAGACCGTGTAGCTTGTCAAGATGCAACTGCTCAAATGGCTTTATTACAATTTATGCATGCTGGTAAATCTAAAGTAGCAGTTCCTACAACAGTGCATTGTGATCACTTGATTCAGGCGAAAGTAGATGCTAAAACAGATTTGGCTAGAGCAAAAACACAAAGTAATGAAGTTTTCGATTTCTTGTCGTCAGTTTCAAATAAATACGGAATTGGTTTCTGGAAGCCAGGAGCTGGAATTATTCACCAAGTAGTACTTGAAAATTATGCTTTCCCTGGAGGAATGATGATTGGTACCGATTCTCACACTGTAAATGCAGGTGGTTTAGGAATGGTGGCAATTGGAGTTGGTGGAGCCGATGCTGTAGACGTAATGTCTGGTATGGCTTGGGAACTTAAATTTCCTAAATTAATTGGAGTTAAATTAACTGGTAAATTATCAGGATGGACTGCTCCTAAAGATGTTATTCTTAAAGTGGCTGGTATTCTTACGGTAAAAGGTGGTACTGGTGCTATCGTTGAATATTTTGGAGAAGGTGCAACTGCAATGTCTTGTACTGGTAAAGGAACTATTTGTAACATGGGTGCTGAAATTGGAGCTACAACTTCAACTTTTGGTTATGATGATTCTATGAGTCGTTACCTGCGTTCTACAAACAGAGCTGATGTTGCCGATGCTGCGGACAAAGTAGCTTCTTATTTAACTGGAGATCCAGAAGTTTATGCTGACCCAGAAAAATACTTTGACCAAGTTATTGAAATTAACTTATCTCAATTAGAACCACACTTAAATGGTCCTTTTACTCCGGATTTAGCTACTCCAATTTCTAAAATGAAAGAGGAAGCAATTAAAAATAACTGGCCATTACAAATTCAAGTAGGTTTAATCGGTTCATGTACAAATTCATCATACGAAGATATTTCTCGTGCAGCATCACTGGCAAAACAAGTTGCGGCTAAGAATTTAAAAACTAAAGCTCAGTTTACTATTACTCCAGGTTCTGAAGTGGTACGTTCTACCATTGAGAGAGATGGTTTTATAGAAACTTTTAATAAAATCAACGCTACTGTATTTGCTAATGCCTGCGGACCATGTATTGGTATGTGGGACAGAGAAGGAGCAGAGAAAGAAGAAAGAAACACAATCGTTCACTCTTTCAACCGTAATTTCTCAAAACGTGCAGATGGTAATCCAAACACTTTAGCGTTTGTAGGTTCTCCAGAATTGGTAACAGCATTAGCCATTGCGGGAGATTTAGGTTTTAATCCATTAACAGATAAATTAATAAACGAAGATGGAGAAGAAGTGATGCTCGACGCTCCAACTGGTGACGAACTTCCTCTTAAAGGTTTCTATGCTGAAGATCCAGGATTCCAAGCTCCGGCTGAAGATGGTTCAGGAGTTCAGGTTGTAGTCAGCCCAACATCTGAACGTTTACAATTATTAGCTCCTTTTGATGCTTGGGATGGTAAAAACATTACAGGTGCTAAACTGCTGATTAAAGCATTTGGAAAATGTACAACTGACCACATTTCTATGGCTGGACCATGGCTGCGTTTCCGTGGACATTTAGATAACATTTCTAACAATATGCTGATTGGTGCTGTAAATGCATTCAACCAAAAAACAAATTCGGTTAAAAATCAATTAACAGGTACATATGATGCCGTTCCTGCTGTAGCTCGTGCATACAAGGCAGCTGGAGTTCCGTCTATAGTAATTGGAGATCATAATTACGGCGAAGGTTCTTCTCGTGAGCACGCTGCTATGGAACCTCGTTTCTTAGGAGTTAAAGCGGTATTGGTAAAATCATTTGCACGTATTCACGAAACTAACCTTAAAAAACAAGGTCTTCTAGGATTAACATTTGCCAATGAAGCAGATTACGATAAAATTCAAGAAGATGATACAATCAACTTCTTAGATTTAACTGAATTTGCTCCAGGTAAACCATTATCATTAGAGTTTGTTCATGCCGATGGTACAAAAGATATAATCTTGGCAAACCATACATACAACGCTGGTCAAATTGGCTGGTTTGTTGCTGGTTCTGCTTTAAACTTAATTGCAGCTGGAAAAGCTTAAATTTAAGTTATCATATACAAAAGAAATGCTCTGTGAAAACAGGGCATTTTTTATTTACATTTTAGGCAAGGTAAATTACTTTACATTTTTTAAATTTATAAGAAAAATAAGATTAAATATTAATTAACTGAAAATCAATAACGAAGCTTTTTTCGATATTAATTCAACTTTAAATTTGACATTTTAGAATAAATTAATTGTTAAAAACTATGGTTTTTATGCTTTTAAGAGTTAAATTCGCCTTCGACGTAATATATTTGTAATTTTTAAGTTTAATTATGTAAATAAACTTAAGAAAAAAGGAGTAGTAACTAAAATAGTAATTATGGTTTTTAGATTAATAATAGGGATGTTTTTTTTCAGTGTTGGAGTATTTGCACAAGATAATTTTGTGAAACACAAAATTTCAAAAGGAGAAAACCTTTCTGTTATTGCTAAAAAATATGGAGTAAAAGTTAAAGAGATTTCCGATGCAAATCCAAACGCTTCTAAAATCTTAAAACTAAATTCAGTTCTTTTAATTCCAAATAAAAATACTGCTAAAGTTAAAACAAAATCGGAGCCTAAATCTGATGTTGTTGCAAGTACCAGCCCAAATTCACACGAAGTAGCAGCCAAAGAAACGCTGTGGGGAATTTCAAAAAAGTATAATGTTTCTGTTGATGATTTGAAAAAAGCCAATCCGCTTTTAGAGACCGAAGGATTGAAAATTGGACAGCAGATAACAATTCCTTCTAATTCTTCTGATATTGCATTATTAAACGAAAAACCAAGGGAGAAACAACCAGAAGCAGTATCTACAGATGTTGAACTTTATAGAGAAGTAAAACCAAAAGAAACAAAATACGGTATTTCTAAAGAATATGGAATTTCTGTTGCAGAATTAGAACGCCAGAATCCTTCAATCAAAGGGAAAGTTCCTGTTGGATATCTTTTAAAAATTCGAGTTTCAAAAGAAAAAGCAGATGCCATTCAGTCTGCGAAAGTTATTGAAGATTCCCAAAATGCTGCAGTAACTTCGCCAGTACAAATAGCACAAACTGCTGAAATTAAAAAAGATTCTACATTTGTTAGATTATCATCTGGAAGTCATTCAGAATTAATAGATCAGCTGATTGCAAATGCTACAGAAAACATTGGCGTAAGATATCGATCGGGAGGTACCACAAGAGCAGGTTTTGATTGTTCGGGTTTAATGATCTGCACCTTTAATAATTTTGATATTAAATTGCCGAGAAGTTCAATTGAGCAGTCTCGTGTAGGAACAAAAGTAACTACAGACGAAGCGCAAAAAGGAGATTTGATCTTCTTTAGAACAAATGGAAGACGCCATATTAACCATGTTGGAATGATCGTAGAAGTAGCCGACGGCGAAATTAAATTTGTACACTCATCAACTCATGGCGGTGTAATGATTTCTTCTACAAAAGAACCTTACTACACAAGAGCCTTTTCACAAGTAAATCGCGTTTTAGAATAGTATTAAAGAAAAGTACTTTTTAAAAGATCCAATCGAAAAGGTTTGTTCCAAAAATCAGAAACATACTTATTTTCTTTTGCCTTTTTAATTTCATCACTATCTAAAGTGGAAGAAAGTACAAATATTTTGATTCTATTTTTTAGATCTTCTGCTAAAGTCGAAAATTCTTCTAAAAACTCAAATCCATTCATTATAGGCATTTGAATGTCTAAGATAATGACGAGTGATTTATGATCCGAATTTTTTAAAAGCCAATCAATTCCTTCTTTTCCATTGTTAGCAATAAAAAGCGGGTTGACATCTAATCCTTTTTTGAGCAATTTTTTAGTAACAAATTGATCAATTAAATTGTCCTCTATAAGTACGAACTGCGGTTTAGGCTCCATGAGAATTTGGTATAGTTACTATAAATTTACTTCCTATAGTGTTTTCAGAAATAACAGAAATATCTCCTTTTATATTTTCAACAGCTTCTTTAACAATATAAAGTCCTAATCCTGATCCTTTATTTTTGTTTGTTCCAAAATACATGTCGAATATATTTTCTTTATGGTCATCATGAATCCCGATTCCGTTATCAGTAACTTCAATTTTATTCAATCCATCGCTAAAATAAGTTTTAATGCTAATAAACATTTCTTGCTTGCTGCAATCAGCATATTTTATGGCATTGGAAAGCAGATTGTTAATTATGATTTTTAAACGAAGACCATCGCTTTCAATATGATCCACTTCCAGTTCCTGTGTAAATTTGATTTTACGTGCATTTTCAATATGCATCAATTGTGAAATAGCTTCGTTAAACAATTCTTTAAGGCTTACAGGTTCCATTATAACTTCCTTTCTTTTATTCTTAGAATAATCAATGATGTCGCTTATAAATTGATCTTGCCGAGCTAAACTTTGATGCATCATTTCAAGATAATTCCGAACCTGCGTTACATCCTCTTCTAATGCTGTAATCTCAATAAGCCCCTTTAATGAAGTTATAGGAGATCTTAAATCATGGGATGCGCTGTATACAAATCGGTCTAATTCGCGGTTTACGATAATTAGATTTTCATTTTTTACTTCAGTTTCCTTTTTTGAAACAAGAAGTCTTTTTACCATTATAGAGTAGTAAAGACAAACGCTGCAGACTATTACTAAGATAAAAAAGACATTGCTAATAATCAACAAGTCTTTTATTTTTCGGGTTCCTTCTCCTAAAATATTAGAAAAGTTTCGTTCATTACTATTTAGTTGATCGCTTAGGCTGCTAATTTGTTTTAAATAGTATTGCTGCTCTTTAGCGGTTAAAAGATTTCGATCTATTTTGGCATTAATCTGCTGACCTATAATAAATAGCCTGAAAATAAGTTTGTCACCTTTGCCCCATTCGTCTATTGCTTTAGAGAGAAAAGAAACCTGCTTGAAATTATCAAAAAGCCAAATAATATCATCTAAATCTTCTTCATGATTTCGGCCTATCAACAAACCATTTCGAGCAATTTTGTTGTCGCCTGCCTTTAAAAGCGTAATCCTGGCAATGCCATCACCTTGAGGGACTTTCAATTCTTGTAAAAATAATTTCCATTGATTTGAGTCTTTCGTATAGAGATAAGTTAAAAGATGTCTGGATGCATCTTTTTGTCCTTTGGAATAATGTGATTCTCCATTAACATAAGCTCTATTGGCGGATAATATTTTAATGGTAAAAAAATTAATACAGATAAGTAGTGCACAAGATATAAAAACTATTAAAATGAGAATAAAAACGTTCGGAAAACGAAAGTTTTTTAATGCTTGTAACTTAGACATAATCTGATAATTATTAGGTTAATTTAAATGCCTTTTTTTATGTAATTTTTCTTTCTTAGAAACAAGCTTATGGGGAAACTTATTAATGACTTCGAATTAAACACTTGTTAATTTTTTTTATCACTAAAAAATCAAAACGGAATGCTTTTTCCAAATGTAGTAAAATTTATCTTATAATATTTCGCAAAAAATAGTACGTGGAAAAAAATAATTGAAGATGTATTTCTTTTTGTTTAAGGTGGTTGTTTTGTAGTATGTTGTTTTTATTCCAGCAGATTTATTTAAAACTCAGCATGCATAATCAATCGTCTAAAAGCATAGATAGAAGGAACTATTGGGAAATGCATATCTATTCTCTTTTTAAATGCGTTTGATAGTTCTCCAAATTCACTTTCGTTTAAACGCTCCTGGTAAACTGTTAAAGCAGAACCAGAAATAAAATCAAAAAAATCGTTTGTATTAGTAGAAATCAAAGGGTAGATTTTTTCGTAAATAGTCATATTTCTGCCTCCATTTTCGAAAAGGATTTTGGCATATTCGTCTAAAGTTAGTACTGGAGAAGGGCGTGACCAATTTTTCAAATATGATTTGAAAGGTTCTTCTTTTACCAAATTGAAAAGTATCTTATTAAGAATGTTTTCATTTTGCTGCGGCATTTGAACAGCCAGCTGACCACCTGGATTTATTTGAGAAATTATTTTTGGAAAAAGATTATTATGATTATCAATCCATTGCAGTGCTGCATTCGAAAAAATTAAATCCCATTTTTCATCGACATTGAGCTGTTCTAGAATTGTTCTTTCTTTAAATTGAAGATCATTTCCTAGTGGAGTTTTTGCCAGCATTTCGGCAGAGTTATCGATTCCAAGTACGATTGGATTGGTGAGTTTTTGAGAGAGTTTCTTTGTAAGTTCACCTGTACCACAGCCTAAATCGATAACTTTTAAATTTGGTTTATCAATAATATGACTTGTTAAATCATCAAAAGGTTTTGAACGTTCATCTTTAAATTCGTTGTATTTTTTTGGATCCCAAGTCATATTATTGTTTTACTTAAAGGTAAAGAAAAATTCTAACGTTTAAAAACTAAAGGAACTGCCTGTCCCATCTGTTTAAAAGTACCAGTAATATTTTGGTCTTTGGCAAGAACTCCTTCGTACTCTATCGTTAAATTTTCTACAGTAAATTTGAGAGTTGAATTTTCAAATGTGGTCGTTGTAACTGGAAGTCCAAAAGCTTTTTGATCTGGACTGTCTAATGTAGCACTAAAACCATTGTCGGTTTTTGTAATGTGGAGAACGATATTCAATTCTGCTCCGGGTACTTTTAGTAGACCTTTCCAGTCACCTGTAATGTCTTGGGCAAATGTGCTTAACGCAGCGAAAAAGAATAGAAGTAAAAAAGTGGTTTTTTTCATGGTTTTGGATTTAGAAATAAAGAATTAATTCAGTATGAAAATTCTGAAATAAAGTTATGAAATTATTCTTACTAAAGTATAGAATTATGTTTTTACAATTTGAAGAAATTGTAAAAACTATTAATAAGAAAATAAAGGAGATGCAAAAAATATTTTTAAATAATCTAAAAGCAGCGATCTAAAATCTAAAATTTCTAAAAAAAGTATATCTTTAACCAACCCTAAACCAATAAAAATGCAAGAAAACGACCAAGAAAATTTTAAAAGAGAACTCGGATTATTAGACGGAACCATGCTTGTAGTGGGTTCTATGATTGGATCTGGGATATTTATTGTGAGTGCCGATATTGCCAGACAAGTCGGCTCAGCAGGATGGCTGACTTTAATTTGGCTGCTCTCTGGATTAATTACCATTATTGCTGCGGTAAGTTATGGCGAATTAAGTGCCATGTTTCCGAAAGCGGGAGGACAATATGTATATCTAAAAGAAGCATACAACAAATTAATAGCCTTTTTGTACGGCTGGAGTTTTTTCGCGGTCATACAAACCGGTACAATTGCTGCCGTGGGAGTTGCCTTCTCTAAATTTGCAGCTTATTTATATGAACCTTTTAGCGATGAAAATATTCTTTACGAACTAGGTTCTTTTAAACTTAATGCTGCGCAGCTTGTTTCTATTTTCACGCTTGCACTATTGACTTATATAAATAGCCGAGGTGTGAAAAACGGTAAAATTCTACAGACCGTCCTTACAATCATCAAAATTTTATCATTACTGGGATTAATTGTTTTTGGATTAACGCTGGGAGCGAAAGCTTCTGTTTGGGATGCAAATTGGGCTGATGGATGGAACACTCGTGCCTTTGATAAAGAAAGTGGATCATGGCTCCCAATTGGAGGAACAGCTTTGATTACTGGAATCTCGGCAGCAATGGTAGGCTCTTTGTTTTCGAGTGATGCTTGGAACGGTGTTACTTTTATTGCGGGGGAAATTAAAAACCCAAAGCGAAATGTTGGTTTCAGTTTGTTTCTAGGAACCTTTATTGTAACTATTATTTATGTTTTAACCAATATCATGTATTTGGCAGTTATTCCGTTAGATGAAATTGCAACCGCAAAATCTGATCGTGTAGCGGTTGTGGCATCACAATATATTTTCGGTAACATTGGAACATTGATTATCGCAATTATGATTATGATTTCGACTTTTGCCTGCAACAACGGATTAATTATGGCGGGAGCAAGGGTTTATTATACAATGGCAAACGATGGATTATTCTTTAAAAAAGCGGCTGTTTTAAATAGTTCGAGCGTTCCTGCTTGGGCACTTTGGGCGCAGTGTGTGTGGGCTTCGGCTTTATGTCTTACTGGAAAGTACGGCGATTTACTAGACTTTGTAATTATAATAGTTTTAATTTTCTACATCCTTACTATTTATGGAATTTTCATTTTGCGTAAAAAAATGCCAGATGCAGAAAGACCTTATAAAGCTTTTGGATATCCATTTTTACCAATGCTGTACATTATTATAGCAGCAGCAATTTGTGTTTCATTACTGCTTACAAAATTCTCAACTTGCGGCTGGGGAGTTTTAATTATGCTGACTGGAATCCCAGTTTATTATTTAACAAAACCAAAAGAGAATTAAAACGGGTTGAGTATCATTTTGGAAGTTTCATCATTAGAATCTTTCTTTTTAATAAACTAAAGCGCCTTGTAATTTACAAGGCGCTTTTTTGTGCAACAAATTTAAAACCAAAATTGAACAATAAAATATTTTAGATAATTTGACAAAATTTGCAGCATCTTGAGTAAGTGATAAATGAAACTTATTATTTGACCGAGTAAGGAAGAGAAAGATTCCCGCTGGCAACCGTATAAACTTTGTAAACTCCCAGCATTGGTTTTGTTCCCTCGCCTTCATGCGAGCCGCCTGCTCCAGTGCTGACTTCCATATAACAGCTTACGGCATCAAACTTAAAATTGGTTTTATTATTGATTCTAAAATCGGGAACAATGACTTTTATAGAATTTCCTTTAGCAACAATATTAAAGCCTGGGCTGTCCATATACATCGCCATTCCTGGATTTGTGGGTGGCAGTACAACATTTGGGTCTCCTTTTTTAAATTCCCTCACAGAAAGTCCGCCGCCAACGCGTTTATCTTCAACCAGTAAAACCCAGTGTGCGTGCCAAACTAAGCCATCATTGAGATAATTTCCATCTAGATTTTCGTCCCAAAGAGGGGTATCTTCAAAATCGGGGTGTGAGGTTAATGCTAAGGCGACAATTCCTTCGGCTTGACCGAAACCAATATCAGATGATTTTAGGGTTGTCGGAAAAACATAGGCTAGAACCGGTGCTCCATTGAATTGTCCAACAGGTTTAGGCATTGTCTTGCCAGCAGTTCCTTCAACTTTAATATCCCAGACTGTAATGCCTAAATCTGCCTTGTGGGTTATGGAGGCTGATTTTATTTTGAAATCACTATTATCATAATTACCGCATTTGTCGCACGCCTTTGAAACAGTATAATTTAAAACAATAAAGAATAAAATAAAGATTGATTTTTTCATAATTCATGTGGTTTAATGTTAATCGGTTATTAGAAACCAATACACGTGCCACTTAAAAAATGTACTAAAAGAAAGGGATAAGAAGTTTTTTAGTTTTTTTGGAATAGTTATATACCGCGAATTGAATTGTGTTTAGTGAAATTTCGTTATCGGCTTTTTGTAAAATAACATACAGAGAATCGAACTTTAAGAATTGAAATTTAAAGCCCGTTTAAATCATTATTAATTCTTTCTTCTGTAGGTCTTAAGAAAATAAGATAGATTATTACTAAGATTCCAAATAACAGAAAATCTGGTTTTAAGAGTAATATTAAAAATGCTGCACCTTCTAAAACAGCCCATCGCATAATAGACGCTGCTTGGTAAATTGGAAGTTTTTCTTCTAATTTTAATTTTGGATCAATTTGTTTTAATTGTGATTTAAAAAGAAAACTACTAAAAACAAAAGCAATAACAGGTATGAAAACATAAACGATTGATACAGAATCTATAACTGGCATACTTAATTTTTCAATTGAAAGCTCTCCTAAGAAGTAATAAGCAAGAATAGTCCCAGCACAAATGGCAAGATGAATAATTTGTAAAGTCTTGATTTTTTCGTTCATAATTTTGATTATTAGGGTAATGCAAGATAGAACTTTAATAGATATACAAAGATAAAACTTTGGAGGCTCAAGATTTTGTCTTTCGGCTAAAAAAAAAAAAGACACTACGCAATTGTAGTGTCTTAAGAATGTAAAAAATCTATGAGCTGGAATTATGCAATAACAGGCTCGGCAGATGATTTTATAGTTGAATTAATAATAGACAAAGTCTGTGGGTCGCATTCTCCTGAGAAAAAAGCTTCCAGAATTTCTTGAAATATCGGATTTGCATTTTCTACCAAAGAAAATAAAGTCATGCAAGAACGTAATTTTCTAGCATCTAAATCGCCAAAAATTCCATCTGCAGATTTCCTTTTGAAGGTTAATAAAAGCTCTGAAATTTCGATTAAATGTTTTCCTAAAATTGGATGTTCTAAATAATCAGATGCTTCTTTTAAATCATTAATAGCGTAAAGAATTGCAGTATCACTTTTTCCTAAACCTTTTATTTGCGGAAAAATAAACCACATCCAGTGTGTTTCTTTTTTCCCTTTACTGATTTCAGAAAGAGCGGTAAGATAAAGTTTGTTTTGCGCATCTAAGAAACGCGCTAAATCATTGTTTGAATATGCCATTACGGTATTGTATTTAAAAAAAGGTTGCAAAAATAGTAAAAAAGATAGGGTTTGCCTAATAAAACATTCATACAATCAGTAATTTAACTTTTTTCGACAGAATTTTCCTCGTCGTCATTAAGCCAAAAAACTGACTTATTTTTAGTTACTAATAACTTATACATTTCGGCGGGTCTGCCTAAATGTTAAATTGATTCTTGGTAAAACATCCCGCGCAGTTTTCGGAACCTGATGCTGCCAAAAGCTATTCGTTGTTCCAGACATCAGTAAAAAAGAACCATGATGCAGCGGAATTTCAACTTGGGGAATCTCCTTGCTGAATTTATGACGAAGCCTGAACATTCTAGTTTCCCCAAAAGTAACCGAAGCAATAATTGGGTTTGGTCCTGTATTATGTTCCTTATCGCTGTGCCAGCCCACGCCATCATTTCCATTACGGTATAAATTAAGTAAAACAGTATTGAAATCCTGTTGTGTTTCTTTTTCAACACGGCCTCTAATTGTTAATAATTCGTAATTCCAGTCAGGTCCTTTTTGGTCAGCTCCTGGATTATCCTTGTCTTCGTACCAGGCGATCATTCTGGGAACGGTATAGATTTTATCGTAAATCTCCATTTCATATTCTCTCCATTTGGTTTTACGGAGCAGTCTTTCATAAAAGCGATCAGATTCTTCTTTGGTGAAAAAATTATCGATCAAAATCAATTCAGAATCAGGAATGTCAAATACTTTTTTTCCTGCCAAACCTGGGGTAAATAATTCGGTGTCGTTAAATAATGTCATTGTTGCATTCATTTTTTATCAATTTCAATCCATACAGGAGCATGATCGCTTGTTTTTTCCCAGCCTCGCACATGACGGTCAACACCGCCAGAACGCAATTCTTTTGCAATTTGCGGACTTAGTAAAAAATGATCAATTCTCAATCCAGCATCACGTTCGTAAGCATTTCTAAAATAATCCCAAAAAGTGTAAATTTTCTCATCAGGATATAATTTTCTAATTGCATCTGTCCATCCCTGCGAAACAATAGCGGCAAAAGCTTTTCGAACTTCGGGCAGGAAAAGTGCATCTTTTACCCATTTTTCAGGTTTATAAACATCTAATTCTGTTGGCATCACATTAAAATCGCCAATAAGAATTACAGGGATTTTTAACTTCAGCAACGATTCAGCACGCTCAGCCAAACGATCAAACCATTTTAGTTTATATTCTAATTTTGGTCCCGGCGCAGGGTTTCCGTTTGGAAGATAAAGACAGGCAATCACAATTCCGTTAATCAAAGCTTCGATGTAACGACTTTGTATATCTTCCTCATCACCTGGAAGTGTTCGCGTAACTTCCTCAATTTCCATATTTCGGGCGAGAATCGCAACGCCATTCCATTGTTTTTGTCCATGCCAAATAGCATTATAACCTGCATCATTTATCGCTTTAAGCGGAAATTTATCCTGCGGTGCTTTTAATTCCTGAAGGCAGACAATATCTGGAGCAGCTTCTTCAAGCCAGCGTAGTAATACATTTAAGCGTCCGTTAACTCCGTTTACATTATAGGTTGCTATTTTCATGTTTCATTTAATTAGTTGTAATATTAAATTTACTGATAATTAAGCATTTAATTCTGTTCTTGGTTAAGGAACTGTTTCTTAAAGAATACTTTACCCGGATATTTTTCTGCGTAAGCAAAAATCAAATGCACAATGTATTGATTGCTTTTATAAGGTGTAACATAGTTTTTTACTTCTGATGGATCTATAATCGAAACATCTGTCGGAATATGTCCCATACCATAAAAATGGCCGTTTTCAATCCAAATACAGCTTCGTTCGTCTTTGGTTCTCCCTTTATCAATAATGGCAAAAGTGGGACGGTTGTTTAACAGAAAATCAATTGCATTATCGACCTGTTGGTTATGAAACAAAGCGTCTGGCAGACTTTTTATATCATTATTTTGAAAAATCTCTCCATCTTCGGGTCTGGAATATTTGCAGAATCTTTGATCAATTTCAAATTGTTCAGAAAGCTCTCTCAGTAAATTTATTGCGTTATACAAACTATTAAATTCATGAATACAAGTCTGAAATTTGGTTAGTTTTCCAACAGCTAAATATTTATATCCGTTTCTTGCTTCATATTGATAAATTCCAAATTTTGCTTCAAAACGCTTTAATGCTCGGTTGTAAGTTGGCCAGAGTTTTTTGATTTCGGTACATTCTAATAACAAAGCCATTAATTCGGTTGCGCAGACTTCAAACGAAATTCCGTGAATATCACGCAGAAAATGCTGCCTTTGCGAATTAATTTTATGTCCGCTGAAATGAGAAGCAACGCGTTTTTTTAAGTTAATCGCTTTTCCAACATAAATCACCTTTTTCTGTTGATTATAAAAATAATAAACACCAGGTTTTTCGGGTAAATTATTAAAATCTTCTGGAGGTAAATTGGGAGGTAAACGCTGATCTTCAGAAGTTTTTTTGATCATTTTGTTGATCTCTCCTGCATCATCCCATTCTAATAATAAAGAAAATAATATAGCAGTAGCATCTGCATCTCCGCCGGCGCGGTGCCTGTTTTCTAAACAGATATTTAAGGAGTTACACAGATTTCCCAAACTATAGGATCCCAATCCTGGTTTGATTTTTCTGGCTGCGCGAACGGTGCACAATTTTCTGGCAGTCCATTTAAATCCCGCTTGTTCAAGCTGATGACGCACAAATGAATAATCGAAGTTGACGTTGTGCGCGACGAAAATACGATCGGTAAGCATTTCGAGTACTTTCTCTGAAATATCATCAAAAATAGGCGCATTGGCCACCATTTCATTATTAATCCCTGTTAAACCAAAAATAGAAAGTGGTATTTCTTTTTCAGGGTTTACAAGGGTTTCATAACGGTCAATTACATTTTTACCATCATGAATAATAATGGCAATTTCTGTAATGCGGCTGCCACTGGCATTGCCGCCTGTGGTTTCGATATCTACTATGGCATATTCCGTATTTCTCATCTTTATATAACGTAAAATCTATTTCTTCATTTGTTATTTTAATGCTAAAATTTCATTCGATGT
The DNA here is from genome assembly GCF_003312915.1 of Flavobacterium fluviale. Classification (NCBI taxonomy): domain Bacteria; kingdom Pseudomonadati; phylum Bacteroidota; class Flavobacteriia; order Flavobacteriales; family Flavobacteriaceae; genus Flavobacterium; species Flavobacterium fluviale. Next base: position 2,110,246 of record NZ_CP030261.1, read on the forward strand.
CTCGGCAGATTAATTTCATGCCCCTGCGGATAAGGCTGGCGGTGCGTTGGGCTAACATCTTCTTTAATTAATCGCTGTGTCTTAAACTGATCTTTAGCATCCATATATCGAGGATCTGGGATAAAAGGCATCTTGGCCATTTTGAGGATCGTTATGGTTGGAAAGTGATAATCAACTTCTACATTTCCTAAAAGCAAATAGCAGCCTCCGCCCTGAAAAGGATTCTCCACCAAGCTATCAGGAAAATGGGCTGTGTCAAAATAAGAGCCTTCATGATCAATCCAAGTTCCAAAATACATATTTCCTTTTTTGGTAGGAACTTGTTTTCGGGCAATTAAATAAGCCAGCATTCGAACCTGTTTTTTATGATGTGAGACAAGATCTTTTGCCATAACATCGCCGCGATATTTGGTTTGTAATAAATCAAAAACGGTACACGATACAGGAAAACTCAACAATTCGATTTCATCAAAAGCATCTTCAAAAATAGAACGTTCTAAAGTTGGAAGCTTATATTCTTTAACGGGTTCTTGTAAAAGCATTAAACTTCTGTTTTCTGGTTTAAAATTATTCAAAAGTAAACTGGCAATAACGAGAAGCTGATTTTTGGTTTTTCCTGTGAAACGGAATGCATCTATAAAAATCAAAGTTTTAATGTTTTCAATACCAATTGGAATTCGATTAATAAAATCCTCCAAAGAAATAAAGTCACCATTTTTCTCGCGATCCGATTCGATCAAATTTGCTGTTTTCGATTCTAGACCCTGCAAATGCATAAACCCTAAATAGATATCATTTCCGTAAACTGTAGTTTGATATTCACTTTTATTTACACACGGATTAAGGATCGCCGCGCCAGACATACGGGCTTCGTGTACATACACTTCGGTTCTGTAAAATCCGCCTTGATTATTGATAACCGCTGTCATAAATTCGACAGGATAATTAATCTTGAGATATAAACTTTGGTAACTTTCTACCGCATACGAAGCGGAGTGCGCTTTACAAAATGAAAACCCTGCAAACGATTCAATCTGACGGTAAATTTCCTGACTAAGCCCTTCAGGATGTCCTTTCTGGGCACACGAAGCAAAGAAATTATTTTTTACTTTTTGCAAGGCCTCTACAGAACGTCCTTTTCCAGACATGGCGCGACGCAGAATATCACCGTCTGCGGCAGGAACGCCTCCGTAATGCTGGGCAATTTTGATGACATCTTCCTGATAGACCATAATACCATAAGTTTCACCAAGATGTTCTTTGAAAACCTCATGAAAATATTGAAACTGATCTGGATTATTATGACGAAAAATATATTCTTTCATCATTCCGGATTGTGCAACGCCGGGACGAATAATAGACGAAGCCGCTACAAGAGTTTTATAATTATCACAATTTAAACGGCGCAATAATCCGCGCATTGCGGGACTTTCGATATAGAAACAGCCAATGGTTTTTCCTTGTGCCAAATGAACATTGCATTTAGCTTCATCTTTAGATATAGAAGTGTTTCGAATATCTACTTTTATACCTCGGTTTTTTTCGATTAGCTTTACGCTGTCATCGATATGCCCAATGCCGCGCTGACTTAGAATATCGAATTTTTCGAAACCAATTTCTTCGGCAATATGCATGTCAAAAAGTACGATGGGAAAACCTTTTGGAGGCATTTCCAACGGCGTATAATTGGTAATCGGTTCTTCAGAAATAATAATACCGCAGGCGTGCATACTGCGCTGATTAGGATATTTATTCATCATAAGACTATAATCCTGAACGAGCTTTACAATAGAATTTGTTTCTTGTAATGCCATCGGATTTTTGGCCAGCATATCTAATTCTTCTTTCGGAAGACCAAAAACTTTTCCAACTTCCCTGAAAATAGAACGGTGTTTGAATTCTACATTGGTACCGCAAAAAGCAACATGATCACGGCCATATTTACCAAAGATATATTCTAAAATTATATTGCGTTCTTTCCAGCTCCAATCGATGTCAAAATCAGGCGGACTTTTGCGGTTTAAATTTAAAAACCGCTCAAAGTATAAATCCAATTCTAACGGACAAATATCTGTAATTCCTAAGCAGTAGGCGATAATACTATTGGCACCGCTGCCTCGGCCAATATGCATAAAACCCTGACTATTACTGTAGCGCACAATATCCCAAGTGATTAAAAAATAACCGCTGAATTCTAATTCATCAATCACTTTTAATTCTTTCTCGACACGTTTTTTTGCCAATTCATGATTTTCGCCATAACGCCATAATAGACCTTCCTGCGCCAATTCAGTTAGTTTTGCTATATCTTCTTGACGACTTTTAGTAAAAAACTTTTTGTTTTTAGGCGTTTTAAAATCATATTCAAACTGGCAGGAATCAATTATTTGCTGTGTATTGGATATTATTTCAGGATACTTTTCATAATAAGGCAACAGCGATTCTAAAGGCAGTAATTTTTCAGAAGTTTTGCAATAATCAGTTTCTGTTAATTTTGATAAAATGATATTCGTATCAATTGCACGCAGAATTTTATGCAGATTAAATTCTCTCTTATTTCTAAAAGTTACCGATTGCAGTATAACCATTTTAGAAATTTTATCATTATGTTCTGATGTAAAAAGTCTTGAAACTTCTTCGGGACGAATGCCGATAAATTCATTTTTACGAAGAACTTTTGGAGCATTTTCTAAAGTATAAATCACATAAACTGCTTTGAACTGTGGAGCAATTAATGGTAAAGGTTCCCCGCTGAAATTATGAGTCGTTAAAAACCGATTCATTTCAGCCAATCCCTCAGCATTTTGAGCTAAACCAATATATCGAAACTGATGATTGCATCGAAATTCCATTCCAACCAATGGTTTAATCTGTTTTTCAGCACATGCTTTTATAAAATCATAAATTCCAGTTACCGTATTAATATCTGTAAGTGCCATTGCCTTTACACCGCAAGCAACAGCCTCTGTGATGAGATCATCGAGAGGAATCGTGCCGTAGCGAAGTGAATGATATGAATGACAATTGAGATACATAATTATTTACTGCGTTTTAAAATTTCATCTTTGTTATTGGGTTTAAAAGAAGCTCCTGCACAACGCATTACAGCATCAAAACCATAACGGTTTTTCATTTTATCCATGGCGGCATAAAGCGAAAGCATTTCCTGAGTATCTTCAAAAAGATCAATTTGATAGGTGCCTCGAACTAATCCGCTAAAGCGAATACCAATCAGGCGCAGGCGCATACGACGCTGATACAATTTTTCAAAAAGCTCCAGTACGTTTTTAGTTAAAATATGATCTGCAGAGGTATAGGCTATTCGACATTGTTTGGTTTCGGTATCAAAATTGGCATAACGTATTTTTACCGTAACTGTTGAGGTTAGCCATTGTTCTGACCTAAGCTGAAAAGCCAGTTTTTCGGTCATTCCTAAAAGCACTCTTTTTAGTTTTGCAATGTCAATAGTATCTTGAGAAAAAGTATGTTCGGTAGAAATTGATTTTCGTTCAGTATAAGGTTCAACAGGCGTATTATCGATTCCGTTGGCTTTTTTCCAAATATCCAAACCGTTTTTACCAATCATTTGCTGCAAAACTTCGGCAGGCATTTCGGCTAAAGTTTGAATTTTACGAACACCAATTCGGGATAAAAGCTGAAAAGTAACAGCCCCAACCATCGGAATTTTTTGAATCGATAAAGGATTTAAAAAGTCTTGTACTTTTTGTTCTGGGATTTCAAGATTTCCTACAGGTTTGCCTTCTCCGGTTGCAATTTTAGAAACGGTTTTATTAATAGATAATGAAAAACTAATTGGGAGACCAGTTTCTTTAATGACCTTTTGAGCCAATTCATTTGTCCATTTATAACTGCCATGAAATTTGTCCATTCCAGTTATATCCATATAAAACTCGTCGATACTGGCTTTTTCTAAAACAGGCGCTTTTTCCTGAAGAATTTCGGTAACATCATGAGAAAGCTGCGAATACAATTCCATGTCTCCTTTCATAACTTTTGCGTCTGGGCAAAGTTTTAATGCCATACGAATTGGCATAGCAGAACGGACTCCATATTTACGGGCTTCATAAGAACAAGAGGCTACAACGCCACGGTCGCCTCCGCCTATAATAAGCGGAATATCATTGAGTTCAGAATTGGTGCGTCGTTCACAGGATACAAAAAAGGTATCCAAATCCATATGTACAATTGCCCTTGCCATTTTTCCTTTTTGTTTTTGTATAAAGCAAAATTAGTATAGATAATAACAATTTTTTGTATATTTGCTGTTCCAAATTATAACAAATTAATTATGTCCTTATTTTCAGACAATATCAGAGCATTAAGGGTTAAGCATAAAATATCACAAGAGAAATTAGCTGGAAACCTGAAGATTACCCGAGGAAGATACGTAAAATATGAAGATGGAACTTCCGAAGCGCCGTACGACATTTTAAAGCAAATCGCCTTATATTTTCATATGAGTATCGATTTACTGTTATCTGTTGATATACGTAAAATCAATATAGAAAACTTAATCAAATTAGAAGGCAACCGACTCATTTTACCCATACAGGTAGATAGTTTTGGGGAGAATTATATCGAAATTGTATCTCAAAAAGCAAAAGCAGGTTATCTCAACGGCTATGCCGATCCTGAATATATCGAAAGTTTACAGCAGGTATCACTTCCTTTTTTAGGACCAGGAAAACACCGCGGATTTCCTGTTGAAGGAGATTCGATGCCTCCGCACGAAGACGGTTCTATCATTATTGGTCGTTATGTGGAAAGGTTAGGAGAGGTTATGGATGGAAAAACCTATATCTTGATTACCAAAAATGAGGGTATGGTCTATAAACGTCTTAATAAAAACAAAAAGAATTCTTTGGTTCTGGAATCGGATAATAGCTTTTACCCAAATTATGAAGTGAAAGCTTCTGATATTTTAGAGATTTGGGAATACGAATGCAACATCGGCCGATCTGATAAAAAACAAACCTTATCTGAAACTGAAAGTATGAAAGAACTGCTTCTTGAAGTAAAAAGAGAAGTGATGGAGATTAAGAATAATACGTCGAATACGTAATTTTCAGCCACAAATTAAAAGGATTATTTTTCGCCACGAATTCACGAATTTGATTTAAAATAATTCGTGAATTCGTGGCGAAAAAAATATCTAAACTTTCAACAAAAACCAAAACGTACTCCCCAATCCCAAATTACTCTCAACTCCAACATTTCCATTTTGGGCTTCTATAAATTCTTTACTGATCGCTAAACCCAATCCTGTTCCGGATTTTTGACTCCCAGGTACTTGAAAATATTTATCGAAAACTTTGTCTTTATATCGCGTATCAATTCCTTTTCCAGTGTCGATAACCTGAAATACGATTTGATTGTTTTCTTTTTTTAATTTGATGAAAATGGTGCTTTTTTCAGAAGAATACCGAATAGCATTCGACAAATAATTAATCAAAACCCAGCCTGTTTTTTCGCTATCGGCTTTTACATCTTCAAGATTTTCATCTGCATTAATAACCAATTTAATTTGTTTTTGATCCGCCTGAACTTTTACAGCTTCAACAGCATAATTTACAATTTCATGCGGATTGCTTTTTTCAATATTCAGCTGAATATTTCCAGTTTCCAATTGTGATAGATTCAGCAATTCTCCAGTAATTTTCAGCAATCTTTGACTGTCATCTTTTATACTTTCAACCAATTGTTTCTGGTCGTCATTCATATCGCCCGTTTTGGCATTTTCAAGCAATTGAAGACTTAATTTTATAGAGGCAATCGGCGTTTTTAATTCGTGCGAAACGGTCGCAATAAAATTGGTTTTGGCAAAATCCAATTCCTTAAAAAGTGTAATGTTTCGCAGAATAATGACATCACCAATATTGATTTCTTTTTCTTCGCCGGTTGGAATTATGGTAATGCTCAGAATTTCTTTTTCAAAATAACTTTCTTTTCCGTGGGCATAAATTTTAAGCGGTTGTTTTTTAGGTGCATCAATATCATCTTTTAAAATCAAGGAACGAATTAAATCATTCGATAAGGCCAAATTTGAAGCCGATTTCCCAACAACATCTTCCAGTTTTAAACCAATAATTTTTAACGCTTCATCATTGGCAAACAAAACAATTCCTTCATTATCCAGACCAATAATTGGATCATGCATGTTATTAATTAAAGTTTCAAGCCGTTTCTTCTCAAAGAATAATTTGTACAAATTACTATCATTATATTCCTGAAGTTTCTGCGCCATCGTATTAAACGACTTTGCAAGATCGCCAAATTCGCTATGGCTTGTAAAATGTACACGTTCTGAATAATTTTTATTGGCTATTTCTTTAATACTCAGCGTTAATTCCTTTATTGGGTTTGCAATATTATTAGGTAAATTAACGAGTAGATTAAACGCGATTAAAAAGCATAAACTTCCAACAATGGCAATCCATAAATTAGCATTTTCGGCAGTAAGTTTAGCAATGTCACTTTTCTGTTTTATAGCATCCAGATTGAGTTTCATAATAGCAAAAATGTCCTGTCTGATTTGTGTTTTCAGAACTTCATTTGCTCCATTTTTTTCTAAAAGAGCAAAGCTTTTCTCTAGGTTTGCAGTTGCTTCTTTTTCTCCAGGTTCGGTTACATTTTGAGTTTGTTTTTCCAGATATTCTTTAAAAGTCTGAATCTCATTATCTGGATTTGCTTTAATTTCATCCAAAGACAAAATCATATTTCGCGAATATTCTAATGTATTATAATTCGCTTTTAGAATATTCTCTGTATCTGCTTTTATTAAAAAAACAGAATAACCGCTTACGAGCGAAAGTATAATGATCATTAAAAATAATAATCCAACACCCAGATTTAATTTGGTTTTAATTCTCATAATTTTAATTTTTGTAAAATGTTGGCTGTGAGATATAAAATGTATTCCCAAAGATCATATCACATTTTACATCAAACATTTCACGATAATATAACAAGATCAACATTTGATAAAGACAGTTTGTTTAGCAAACGCCTGAAAATTGTTGTAGACAAAATTACTTTAAATAAATTCAAATGCGGTTTCCCGATGCAGACAGTTGTAATTTGTTTTTCTTCTGTAGTAATCAAAATCGCATCGGCAATATTTTTATGTTCTAATTTAATAACTTCTGCGCCCAATTGTACTGCTAGTTTAAAGTTATTTATTAAATGCCGCTGTTTGTCTAAAGCAATTTTTGTACTGCTTTCCTGTGGCGTTTCTACATACAAAACATACCAGGATCCGTTGTAATAACTTGCTAATCGTGCTGCTTTTCTGATCACAATTTTGGCCGTTTTATCATTACTGCTAATGCAGGCCAGCAATTTTTCATGTCGTAAAGCATGAAGATTCGGAACTTCATTCTCAACTTTTCGAACGACTTGACTCGCTACTTCTTTCAAAGCCAGTTCTCGAAGTTGAAGAATTTGTTCCGATTTAAAAAAGTTCGTTAAAGCCGTCTGAATTTTATCCGGAGTATAAATTTTTCCTTCTTTCAAACGTGCAATCAAATCTTCCGAAGTCAAATCGATATTGACAACTTCATCTGCCAATCGCAAAACATTATCTGGAATTCTTTCCTGAACATCAATGTTTGTAATTCGCTTTACATCTTCATTTAAACTCTCAATATGCTGAATATTAACGGCCGAAATTACATTAATTCCTGCATCCAGAATCTCCAAAACATCCTGCCAGCGTTTTTCGTTTTTGCTTCCTTCAACATTCGTATGCGCCAATTCATCAACAATAACCACTTCTGGTCTAAGGTTGATGATTGCCTGAACGTCAAGTTCTTCGAGTTCTTTTCCTTTATAGAAAATCGTCCGTCGCGGAATAACAGGCAAACCCGCCAATAATTCATGCGTTTCCTTTCGCATGTGCGTTTCGATGTAGCCAATTTTTACATCGATTCCGTTTTTCAATAACGAATGCGCTTCCTGAAGCATACGAAAAGTTTTGCCCACACCGGCGCTCATACCAATGTAGATTTTAAATTTTCCTTTTCGTGATTTCTGAATTAAATCGAGAAAGTGCTGTGCGTTATTTTTCTGTTCCATAAAAATATGCTTTAAGCTATAAGCTGTAGGCTTTAGGCAATAGAACTTTCGGAAAAGCTTACTGCCTAAAGCCTAAAGCCTAAAGCTAAAATGAAATCGCCAGCGAAGTCGTTACAAACGTATTCGTATTCGTTGGAGCGTTATCTTTTGTAAATATTTCATCTTTGCTTGAAAGATTTCTGGCTTCAATTCTAAACATTACATTATCAGTAACTAAGTAATCAAAGTTAGCTGAAAATCCGTAAGTTTTAAAACCGTTTGGCGTTTCAGTTGCGATAATTACACCTTTTTCATCGCTGTAATATTCACCACGCGCTGCAAGCTGAATTTTATCTGTTGGTTTGTATTGCAGAATCAAAACGGGCGAAAACCAAGTGTCGTATTTGTTACTGTTTTTAGCCGATTGCTGTGATCCAACATCAAAACCAGCCGTTATATTGGTTTTTTCCGTTACTTTAAATTGCCCGTAAAAGTTATTAAAATAACGCCATTTTTTGTCAATATCCGGCTGTTCATTTCCAACATACGTACTCCAGTTCAAAGCAACTTTATCCGATGGTTTATAAGTAATTTGCGTTCCAAAAGCTGGAGTTTCATTGCCCTCAACTTTCTCAATTCGTTGCCAGCCGTTTAAATACATTCCCGCCAAATACCATTTTCCAGATTCAGACGTATAGCCAATTTTAACTCCCGTTTCATAGTAAGGAGAATTCTCAGCCAAAATACTTCTAGTTAAAGTCTGGCAGTCCTTTCCAATTGCACTTTCAAAACCAATATGCGAAGGCATAATTCCGGCATCAATCCATAAATTGTGGTTTTTTGAAATCTTTACACCAACATTCGCCTCGTAAACATTTTTCAATAAACCCTGTTCGACAGCCATATTATATTCGGCATAAGTTCCTGCCATCAAGGCAAAATTTCCCCGAATATTTTCTTTCGAATAATTCACTTTTGCCATACCCAAATTCAGATTTACCTCGTTACTTTTATTGTAACTGTAAAAAAAGTTCGGCCGTGTATGATTTTCTGGTTTCCCGAAATCATAGCTGTAATAAGCGTCTACATATCCTGAAAACGTAAACGGACTTTTCGATTCTTCTTGTGCTTGTAAATTGCTGTAACCAAAAGCGATTAAAGCAGTAAGTATTATTTTTTTCATTTTTGTGGTATTCAATTATTTATTTGTAGATTTTTTAGGAGCTAATCCCGCTATCCGTTTCAATCTTTTGTACCGAACCCCGGCACAAAAGGATTTCCTCCCGAAGCCTCGGGACTATCAGGGCTAGGACATTTGGGGTAAAAAGGCGTTTAGTATCCTAACAGGTTTCCAAAACCTGTTAGGTATTTAATTTTACAGTTTAGTTTTTATCGGTTAGTTTGTCATTTCGACGAAGGAGAAATCTTCGCAAGAAGCTCCGCAAAGAATATCAAATCTGTGACGATCTAGCAACGAAGATTTCTCCTTTGTCGAAATGACAAGAATGCGCATAGAAAACCTTAGAATCTCAGAACCTTAGTATCTCAGAATCTCAGAATCTTAGCATCTTAGAGCTTAACGAAGCTCATCCAACCCCACATTCAGTTCCAAAACATTCACAGTTTCAGGCCCAACAATAGCCGAATTAATTTTAGATTCTACCAAAGCTTTTACTTTAGCTTCGTCCAGTTTTCGTTCTTTGGCAATTCGTTTTACCTGAATCAAGGCGCCTTGCGGAGAAACATTCGGATCTAAACCGCTTCCTGAAGCCGTAACCATATCTGACGGAATATCAGATTTTTTCAAATAGGGGTGAACCAATAAAAGCGTATCAATTCTTTTTTGAACTAAAGCCAAATATTCAGCGTTGCTTGGTCCTTTATTACTTCCGGCACTTCCAGCCGCATTATAATCTACAGCCGAAGGTCTTCCCCAGAAATAATTCGATTTGTCGAATTTCTGACCAATTTTTTGGTAACCAACCACTTTTCCGTTAACTAAAATCGTTTCTCCTTTTCCTTGATTTGGAGCAATTTGTGCGATTCCATAAATCGCTAAAGGATAAATAACTGCGAATAAGATTAAAGTAAGCGCAGTAAGTTTTAATAGTGAAAATATATTTTTCATTTTTTTTATTTTTAGAGGTTCTAAGGGACTAAGGTTCTGAGTTACTAAGAAAAAACTTAGCACCTTAGCACCTCAGAACCTTAGCAACTTTTATTTACATAAATAAAGCTACAATCAAATCAATAACTTTGATTCCGATAAAAGGAACAATTAGACCACCTAAACCATAAATCAAAAGATTTCTTTTCAAAATAGCACTGGCTCCAATTGGTCTGTAATCAACACCTTTCAGCGCAAGCGGAATCAATATTGGAATGATAATCGCATTGAAAATTACAGCAGATAAAATCGCACTTTCAGGACTGTCCAAATGCATGATATTTAAGCCTTGCAGCGCAGGAATCGCAGTAATAAAAAGAGCAGGAACAATAGCAAAATATTTCGCAACGTCATTTGCAATAGAAAAAGTAGTTAAAGTACCTCGGGTCATTAAAAGCTGTTTTCCAATTTCAACAATCTCGATTAGTTTCGTTGGATCATTGTCAAGATCGACCATGTTTCCAGCTTCTTTTGCAGCTTGAGTTCCGCTGTTCATGGCAACGCCCACATTGGCTTGCGCTAGGGCAGGAGCATCGTTAGTTCCGTCACCCATCATGGCAACCAGTCTTCCTTCGGCCTGTTCTTTTCGGATGTAGTTCATTTTATCCTCAGGTTTAGCCTCGGCAATAAAATCATCAACTCCAGCAGCTTCGGCAATAAATTTAGCCGTAAGTGGATTATCACCTGTAACCATAACCGTTTTGATTCCCATTCTGCGCAAACGCTCAAAACGCTCTTTCATTCCGGTTTTTATAATATCTTGAAGTTCGATAACACCTTGAACCACATTGTCTTTAATTACGACTAATGGTGTTCCTCCGTTAGAAGAAATTGTAATGACTTGTTGGGCAGTATCTTCAGGAAAAGCATTTCCAGCTTGCTGCGCAATGTTTTTTGCAGCGTCTTGTGCGCCTTTTCTAATATTCGTTCCGTCTTTTAATACTACTCCGGAAGTTCTGGTTTCAGCTGTAAATTTGATGGTGTGTGAAATATCAGAAGTAGTTTGCAAAAAGCTTGCTTTAACCTCATTTTTTACATCGATCATCTCGCTTAATTCCAATATACTTTTTCCTTCTGGGGTATCATCTGCAAGCGAGCTCAAAACAGCTGATTTTACAAAATCATCAAAAGAAATTCCTTTTGTTGGATAAAAATTGGTTGCTTTTCTGTTTCCAATGGTAATGGTTCCGGTTTTATCCAAAAGCAATACGTCAATATCTCCGGCAGTTTCAACCGCTTTTCCAGATTTTGTAATTACGTTGGCGCGTAACGCTCTGTCCATTCCCGCAATACCAATCGCAGAAAGCAGACCTCCAATCGTGGTTGGAATTAAACATACAAACAAAGCAATGAAAGCCGCAATCGTGATGGGTGCGTTGGCATAGTCGGCAAACGGTTTTAGCGTAACGCACACAATCACGAAGATTAAAGTAAATGCGGCTAATAGAATGGTTAAGGCAATTTCGTTTGGTGTTTTCTGACGGCTCGCACCTTCAACCAAAGCAATCATTTTATCCAAAAAGCTTTCGCCAGGTTCAGATGTTACTTTTACTTTAATTTTGTCTGATAATACTTTTGTTCCTCCGGTTACAGATGATTTGTCACCGCCTGCTTCCCGAATTACAGGAGCACTTTCTCCGGTAATGGCACTTTCGTCGATCGTAGCCAGACCTTCGATAATTTCACCATCGGCAGCAATTAAATCACCGGCTTCACAAACGAAAATATCGTCTTTTTTTAATGCCGAAGAACTAATGTTTTTAATTTCTCCGTTAGGTAAAATTTGTTTTGCAGGAGTTTCTTCACGTGTTTTTCTTAAACTGTCAGCTTGTGCTTTTCCTCTTGCTTCGGCAATTGCTTCGGCGAAATTGGCAAATAAAAGCGTCGCCAGTAAAATTAAAAATACAATTAAATTATATAGGAAACTGCCTTGATCTGTTGCTCCCATTAATATGGAAATACAAACGGCAAACATAATGGCTGTCCCTATTTCTACGGTAAACATTACCGGATTTTTGATCATCATTTTTGGATTCAGCTTGACAAAAGACTGCACTAAAGCTTCTTTTACCTGCTTACTTTCAAACAATGATGTGGATTTATTAGTTGTCATTTTCTTGTAAAAAGTTAAATGTTATTTTTTAAATGTTATGCGTTGAAAAAAAACACAGATTGTAAAACATAGCTAGCGGTTTCAACCGCTGGGACGCAACGTATATCACAATCTTTGTCCCAGCAATTCGTTTCCCGTGGTTGAAACCACGGGCTATATTGAAATGCGAATGGTAAAATCGTTTCTAACTATATGTGAAAACGAGTTTTCTTTTTATTCTTTTTTATAGATTTAAATTCTATGTTTCTATGTGTTTAAATTATCCAGCATTTTTATTTTAAAGTAAAGAATTCTGCCAATGGGCCTAAAGCCAGAGCAGGAAAGAAAGATAAAGCAGCAATAATTGCGATTACAGCAAAAGTCATGATTCCGAAAATTGAGGTATCTGTTTTTAAAGTTCCTGCACTCTCTGGAATGTATTTTTTACCTGCCAATAAACCTGCAATTGCTAATGGTCCAATGATTGGAATAAATCGGCTTAACAGTAATACAATTCCTGTTGTGATATTCCAAAACGGATTGTTATCTCCTAAACCTTCAAAACCAGAACCGTTATTGGCCGCGCTCGAAGTATATTCATATAACATTTCTGAGAATCCGTGATTTCCAGGATTGTTTAACCAGCCTGTTGCGTTACCGCTGAACCAATATCCCATTGCTGTATCATGTGCAGCAAAATAAGATGCTAATGCAGTTCCTGATAATATTAATAAAGGATGAAGAATAGCGATAAAAGCGGCTATTTTAACTTCCCGTGCTTCGATCTTCTTTCCTAAAAATTCAGGCGTTCGACCCACCATTAATCCAGAGATAAATACAGCCAGGATAATGAAAATGTAGTAGTTGAGAATACCCACGCCGCATCCGCCGTAAAAGGCATTTACCATCATCGATAATAATTGCATTGCGCCAGAAACCGGCATCGAACTATCGTGCATACTGTTGACAGAACCTGTAGAAATTACCGTTGTGGCAATACTCCAAAATCCTGAAATTGCTGGACCAAACCGAACTTCTTTTCCTTCCATCGCTCCGGTTGTTTGTGCGATTCCCATTTTTTCAATAGCAGGATTTCCGTTCATTTCGCTCATCACTGTTGGAACAACCAAGAGTAAGAATCCAACCGTCATTACACCAAAAATAATGTTTGATAGCTTTCTTTTGTTTAAGAAAAAACCAAGCGCAAAAATCATGGCAAACGGAATAATCATCTGCGCCCAAAGTTCAACTCCGTTAGTAAAATAAGTTGGATTTTCTAATGGATGCGCTGAGTTGGCTCCAAAAAAACCACCGCCGTTTGTACCAATATGTTTAATAGCAACAAATGCAGCAGCGGGCCCGCGAGAAACTTCAACTGAATCTCCCTGAAGCGTTGTAATGGCATCTTTTCCTTCAAAGGTCATTGGAGTTCCGCTAAAAAGTAAAGCGATTGCAACGATTGCTGAAAGTGGTAATAAAATACGAGTACAGCTTTTGATGAAATAATTGTAAAAATTACCCAATTGTTCTGTAGTTCTTTCTTTCATTGCTGTAAAAATCATAGCTGCAGCAGCCATTCCGATACCGGCAGAAACAAACTGAAGGAACATCAAGACGATTTGTGAAAGGTAAGAAACCCCGCTTTCGCCAGAATAATGCTGTAAGTTGCAGTTAACCAAAAATGAAATAGCAGTATTAAATGCCAAATCGGGTGTCATTGAAGGGTTGTTGTCTGGATTAAGAGGCAAAGAACCCTGAAACAATAAGACAAAAAAGCAAAGAAAGAACCAAACCATATTTATACTTAAAAGTGCTTTTAAGTGTTGTTTCCAGTTCATTTCTTCAGTGGAATTTATACCGCTGATTTTAAAAATAAATTTTTCAATTGGATTGAAAATCGGGTCAATAAGTGTCTTATCTCCCAAATAAACTTTAGCAATATATTTTCCTAAAGGAATCGCTAAAATAATAGTTAGGATAAAAATACCAATGACGCCTAATAATTCTGTGTTCATAAAAATGTGATTTGTTAATTGTAAAATGTGAGAGGTAAAAGCAGACTGACGTATAACATCTCACTTATAACTTTTTACATGATTTAAAATTTTTCGGGTTTGATTAATACATAAACCAAATACACGAAAACGGCGATTGAAATAATAAATAGTGCGGTCATGATTTAGATTTTTTCAAAGAATTCAACTGACAGAAAACAAATGGCAAATAGCATAACGGCCAATGCGAGTAAAAGAAAAGTGATCATAGGATTATTTTAGATTTGTGAAATGTGAAATGTGAGAAGTAAAATGTTATTGTGAAAAGAGATACGAACATCTAACATTTCACAAAAAACATTTCACTAATTAGACTCCCGAAGCATTAACCTGCTTGATATATTCCGCTTTAAGCGTTTGAGGAAAAAGATGTGAAATATTGCAGTGGCGCATTTCCATAAAAGAAGAAACCGAAAAAACGTACACATTAGAAATGGCATTTTTAGTTTCGATGCTTCCGCTGATAAATAAGCGTTCTGCAAGAGCCAGGCATTTTTTGGCACGAACAATATTTCCAGAAATAATAGATTTTTTAGTTATCTCGGCAAAGCGTTCTGCTTGTTTGTAGATTGATGTGACTTGATTTTTCATGAGAATGAATTTTTATGTTCTCCCTCCTTATGCCAAAATATGTTCCGAAAAAGTCAAGATGTTGCTAAAGTGCTGTCAATAAAAGAGATGTACTTATATGCCAAAAATCAGGCATAAAAAAAGCCTATCATTTTGATAAGCTTTTCTCGTTTTGATATGTTATTGCCAAGCTCCGGAGGAGCGAAATATTTATAGAAATAATGAATCATAGTCATCAGAGCCCAAGCGGGGTGAAATATTTTTTTGGATTGCGTAGGTGTCGCTCCGCTGGAGCTTTACATTATTGGCAATAAATAATTCTATAAATATTTCGCTTCTCCGAAGCTTTAAAAATTGAATTTGTTATTATATTTGGAATTTGAAATTTAAATTTTGGAATTTTCAATCCCATATTCTTCTAATTTTCTATACAAAGTCGCAATTCCAATTTCTAATAATCTTGCCGTTTCGGCTTTATTCCCTTTCGTATAATTTAATACTTTCTGAATATGCAATTTTTCAACACTCTGCATAGAGAAAGCCGACATTGATTTTGTGCTTTTTTCAGTTTGATGCTGCATTTCATACGGCAGAACATCTGATGTTAAAGTATCGCCATTACTCAAAATAACCGATCTTTCAATAATATTTTTAAGTTCACGGATATTTCCCGGCCAGGAATAATTTTCTAATTTCTGCAGAAAATCATCAGCAATATGTAATGTTTTTTTATTCGTTTTTTCAGAAAATTGTTTGACGAAATAATGCGTCAAGACAGCAATATCTTTTATTCTTTCTCTTAGAGATGGAAGTTTTATTTCGAAAATATTCAAACGAAAGTATAAATCAGAACGAAAACGATGTTCATCACTTTCTGTTTTTAAATCTCTATTTGTTGCGGCAATCAATCTGAAATTTGATTTTTTTGGAGTTGTATCGCCAACCGGAATATATTCAGAAGTTTCTAAAACGCGTAATAATTTTGCCTGAAGATCAATTGGCATTTCACCAATTTCATCCAAAAACAAAGTACCGCCGTTTGCTTCTTCAATAAAACCTTTTTTATCTTTCAGAGCTCCAGTAAAAGCGCCTTGTTTGTGACCAAAAAGTTCGCTTTCTAGAATCTCTTTGCTGAAAGTACTGCAGTTTAAAGCCACAAAAGATTTTCCGACACGATTGCTGTTTTCATGAATGGCTTGTGCAAAAACTTCTTTTCCAGTTCCGGTTTCGCCAGTCAATAAAACGGTCGAATCTGTTTTGGCAACTTTTTGTGCGAGATCTATAACCTGTTCAATTCCTTTCGATTTTCCAATTATAGTTTCAAAAGAATATTTACTTGCAATACGTTTTTCCAGTTGCTGCACTTTTTTCTGCAATTCCACTTTCTCTACAGCTTTATAAAGAAGCGGGATAATTTTATCATTATCGTCGCCTTTTACAATATAATCAAAAGCGCCATTTTTCATCGCCTGAACGCCATCTGGAATGTTCCCGAAAGCCGTTAGTAAAATAACTTCAACCAAAGGAAAACTTCCTTTTATATTTTGAAGAAAATCAACTCCGTTTCCATCAGGGAGCTTCACATCGCACAAAACAACATCAATATCCGTTTGTTCCAATTTTTTAAAACCTGATTTTAAATCCTTGGCTTCAAAAACTTCAAATCCTTCCGATTTTATAATTCGTGCCAATAGACTTCTAAGTTTTTCTTCGTCGTCTATAATTAAAATTTTGTGTGTCATTTGCAGATAGCTAAAACCAAATTGGTATTTTGATGCACAAATTTAGTTTTTAAATTACTTCCCTTTTTTGATTCAGAGGAAATTCTTGCGAAAATTCGATTTTCAAAATCGTTCCGTTATTATTTTCCATTGTCAATTTTCCGTCAAGATCATCAGTTAAACCTTTTATCAGGCTCATTCCGAAGGAGTTTGCTTTTTTACTGCTGAGATTTGTATTGAAACCAATTCCGTTATCTGAAATAGTTAGTACATATTGATTTTCGCCTATGGTTTCGAGTGTTATGTAAATCATTCCGGTTCGATCTTCTGGGAAAGCATATTTAATTGAGTTGGTAATTGCTTCATTCAAAATCAATCCAAGCGGAACTGCATGTGCCACATCTAATTCCAGCGGATCGACTTTTACTTCAAAACGAATTCTCTGTCCAAGCGAAAAAGATTCTCGTAAATATTCGACCAATTCCTTAATATAATTAGGCATATTAATGGTCGAAATATTCTCAGAATTATACAATTTTTGATGAATCAATGACATCGAATGAATTCTGTGCTGACTATTTTTTATTGCCGATAAAGCCATATCGTTTTCCAAATAAGCCGATTGCGAATTCAACAGACTAATTACAGTTTGGAGATTGTTTTTTACACGATGATGAATTTCTTTCAAAAGCCATTCTTTCTCATCTAATAAGTGTTTCAGATTGATGTTTTTCTGGTTGATTTCTCTTTCTTTGATTTCAAGTTTGGCGTGATTTCGCTGTTTTAAACGGTATCGATTAAACAATAAAGCAATGATAACCAGTAATAAAACTAAACTCCAAATGGATACGCTGTTTAAAAGTCTTGATTTTTGCAATTCGCTTTTTTGCAATTTATCCTGATCATTCAAAAGTTTTATTTTTTGTTCTTTAGAGGCCGTTTCATAATCAATTTTTAGTTCATCAATTTGTTTGTTTTTGTTGATGCCACTAGTAGAATCACTAAGTTTTTTCACATTTCTATAATGCTCTAAAGCGCCCAGATAATTGCCATTAAGCGAATCAATTTTGTATAATGAATATTGAAAGATTTCTGAATTATAACGTTTTTTGTGGATTTTAGAAAGTGCAAAAACTTTATCTGCATAAAATTTAGCCTTTTGTGCATTATTTATAAAGGAATAAAAATAGGCCATACTTGCATAACAATGAGTAACTTCTCGAAAGGTTTCGGGCGCATTTAGTTGTCGCGCATACGAATCCATTTCTATAAAATATTTTTCTGCTAAATCATATTTCTTTAATGATCCATAACAGTTGGCTCTTGCATAAGCCAGAAGCATTTTGTCAAAAATACTTTTTGGCGGATAATCAGCAGTTACAGTGTTAATATAAGCAAGAGCTTCTTCGTCCTTTTTCTTTATCGACAAAGCAGCAACAGCGCTTAAAAAGCTTTTGTACCAAGTACCTGTATCTAAAGTTTTTTGTCCAATTTTAATGCTTTTTTTATACAATTCCAGTGCTTCCTCGTTATGTCCGTAAGTATTATAAACATCCCCAAGACGGGTGTAAAAAATATCACCAAAAGTATAATCTTTTTCAGCTTCCATTCTTTTTACACTTTTTAAGGCATAATATAAGGCGGTAGGAATATTGTGCTGCCCCAGTTCAATAAAAGTTATAGTAGTTTCTGCAAATTGCTGGTGCGTAAAATTAATCTTTCGCAAATCGACTAAATTTTGATATAACCTTTTTTTTGCTTCATTTACTTTTCCTCCCCAAAAATAAATGGTAGTAATCTTCATGTAATTTTCAATTCTTTTTTCCTCCATTCCTAATGAAGCATAAAGAGAAACGGCCTCTTCGAGAATTTTTTCTTTTTTCGGGTCTAAATTAAATAAAAGAGTTCCATAAGCATCGAGAGCTTCGGCTAGTCCACGATTATCATTTTGTTTACGGCATTCACTTATAACCTGTGTAAAATATTTATTTCCTTCAGCTTGATTATTGGCCTGATAATAATATTTTCCTAAAAGCAAAAAACTTTCGTGCTGCCACTTTTTTATTTTTAATTGATTGCTAACTAGTACGGCTTGATCAATAAAAGTTTTTGCATTTTTTAAATCCTCTTCTTTGGTACCCGGCTTAAAAAGATAAAAACTTCCCAATTGTAGTAAGATTTTAATTTTATCTTCAGCTTTCGATTTACCCAAAAGTTTTTTTGCTGAATTGATGTCACCTTTCTCAATTAAATCGCTCCCTACTAGTTTTGTACCATCGTAAAAACCTTCATTATAACTTAATGAAACTGGTAATTTATAAGCTTTGCAGGCCACTACGACCGCGCTGTCTAAATCAATAGCGCCTTGATTGGCATTGTATAAATACATCGAGCAGGATTGTATCAATAATCTCTTTTTTGAAAGATCATATTTCGCAACAGCAGGAGCAAGTTGTGCAAATGAGGAGGACGTAATTAAAATAATCAAATAGAAAGCAAATGAACGTTTCATAATTTGTTTAATATTAGGTTTTTGGATTGGTTTTTGGTGGAACAAATATAAAATAAAGAGAAACTCATTTTTTGAAAAATATCAAGAAAATTCACATTAAATATGATTTTTTTTGTACAAATTTTTTAAAACGCTGAAATTACTGGTGTTATTTAACTAATTTTATGCCAGTGAATTAGGGAGTTATAATATAAATAATACTACATTTATGGAAACCTTGTCTGATAAAAGCCCTCAATCTGACGAAACTGAATTTCAAAAACAAATTTTAATTGTTGAAGATCAATTTATTGAAGCGCATGATTTGCAGTTAATTCTTGAAAAAGCAAATTATAGAGTAATTGGAATTGCGCGTTCTGTCGATCAGGCTTTGGATATAATTCAGACCCAAAAACCAGATTTGGTATTTGTTGATATTATGCTCAAAGGGGACAAAAACGGAATAGAACTCGCGCATATTTTAAAAGAAAAAAATATCGGATTTATTTTTATTTCGGCAAATTCAAGCAAGCAAATTTTAGATCAGGCCAAAACTACGCAGCCATACGGATTTATTGTAAAACCATTTCGAGAACAGGATATTTTAACCACTTTGGAAATTGCCTTTTACAGACAAGAATATAGTCTCGAATCGCAGTTGATGCAGCAATTAGAATTAAAAAGTGAGATTACGGAATTAATCAATTCAACACTTAAAAAAGAAGAGGCATTGCTGGCTTTTGCTAAGATTATTCAAACTTTCATTTGTTTTGATTATTTAGAAGCTGGATTTATAAATGCTGACGAATATTCAAATATCGGAATTGTTAGAAAGAATATGGATCAATATCAAATTATATCCGTACAAAAACTTTCTCAAATTGCCGAAATTTCTATAAGAGAGTTAAATGAAACCTACCTAAAATCGCAGATTGATCTTAAGCCGGTTATTTATAGTGAAGAATCACTGATTAATAATTTTCAGTCTGCACCTATAAAAGGAATTATTTCCCATAATTTCGGAATAAAATCTTATTTGGTTTTTCCGATTTCAATTGTTGTTTCAGAGCGTTTTTGCTTTACTTTTTACAGTCGTAATTTCAATATTTATTCAAATGAAAACCTGAAATTATTATCTAATCTTGAAAGTACATTTTCACAATTTATTTCTCGTTTCTATTCGCCTGCAGCAATAATTGCACAAACCAAAGAAATTCCTATAAAAAGAGAAAAAACAGAAAATATAAAATCTGGTTTTGAAGGAATAATTGGCGACAGTTCGCAAATGGTAACGGTTTTTAACTACATCAAAAAGGTGGCACCGTCAGATACTTCTGTTTTAATTTTAGGGGAAAGCGGTACGGGAAAAGAAAAAATAGCTAAAAGTATTCACGATTTGTCGCCTCGTAAAGACAAGCCTTTAATTATTATAAATTGCGGCGCGATTCCTGAAAACCTAGCAGAATCATTGCTTTTCGGACATGAAAAAGGTGCTTTTACGGGAGCTTCAGAAAAAAGAATCGGCAAATTTGAACTCGCCAACGGCGGCACCATTTTCCTTGATGAAATAGGAGAAATGCCATTAGAACTTCAGGTAAAATTATTACGTGTTTTGCAGGAAAGAGAAATAGAACGAGTGGGCGGACTTATGCCCATAAAAATTGATGTTAGAATTATCGCCGCAACCAATAAAAATTTAGAAGAAGAAGTTGCTGCAGGACGTTTTAGAATGGATTTATACTATCGACTTCATGTTTTTCCAATCTTGGTTCCGTCATTAAAAAAGAGAAAAGAAGATATTCCCGAACTGGCAGATCATTTTATAAAAGTATACAGCGATCGTATGAATCGAAAAACGCCAACACTTTCGGATAATGCTTTGCAGCAGATTACAAATTATGACTGGCCGGGAAATATAAGAGAACTTGAACATCTTATCCAGCGTACATTACTGCTCACAGAAGGAAATACAATTAAAACAATTGAGTTTTCGCCATCATCAAAAATCCATGCACAGCAGACTACTGATTCGTTTTCAATTAAAACTATTTTAGAAAATGAACGGGATTACATTTTATATATTCTTAAAAAATGTAACGGAAAAATCTCAGGCGCGGGTGGAGCCGCAGAAATTCTTGATATTCATCCTTCAACTTTAAATTCAAAAATTAAAAAGTTAGAAATTAAGAGAGAAATAAGTTAGCATAATTTCTCAATCCATCTTATGATATATTCTGCCACTTTTTCCCATTCAGATTGAAGAATTACAAAATGATTTTTGTTTTCAAATTCTTTGTAACAGGTTATAGAATGTAGATTTTTTTTGTGTTTTCTGAAATTCCAATGAACCAATTTAGGCGGAATAATTTCATCTTTAGAAGAAGAGATAAAAAAAAGAGGCACATGTTTTTTCTTGAAATTGATTCTTGCATTTTTTGAAAAAAGATTTCGCAAAGCTCTTTTAGATTCTGGGATAATGAAATTTTCATATTCATTTTTCTGTTTCTCAATTGATTCACTATTGAAAAAAATATCTTCCCAATTTTCGAATGGCATTATAAAAGTTTTCTTAGCAGAAAAACAAGTGCAAGAGAAGCGTAGAATAATTTTATAGAATGAAATTTTTAAAAGTGTAAATCCTTTTGGCGGAAAAGGATTGATACAAATTCCAGCTTGCGCTAAATCTTTTTGAACCAGTAACTGCACCAAAAGGCCTCCATAAGAATGTCCTATTAAAATGGGCTTTTCGGGAAGTTTTTCAATGATTTCGGTGTAATAACACAAAAGGTCAAATAAAGTAATAGATCCAATTTTTACACACGGATTCTGCTCTCTTAAATTTGCCGCAGAATCATTTTTATGAAGCCATGGGGGCGCTACCACTTTATAACCTTTATTTTCAAAAAACGTGAGCCATTTCCCCCAATAAAAATGGCTCACAAAAGCTCCCGAAATAAATACTATCGTTTTGGTACTTGAAAGATGCATAACAGGATTTTTAGTTAAACAATCAAATACAAACGACGTGCCTTTTCATGAACTACTAATTATAAAGCATTTCTTGCTATTTTGACGCCGATATACTTATTATATTTCGTTAAATACTTTTTATGTGTTGAAATATCACTTTTATTCAGATAAAAAAAAATCAGCGTCATCAGTGTTTCGCGATAGCGAATCAGTTTTATCCGTGTTTCATTACTACACTCAATGATTATCATTTTATTTTAAAGTATATGTACCTTTAGACCTCTAATTATAACCTTAAAATGAAAATACCACAGTCAAGAATAAAAATAATAGTATTCACTTTCGTCCTTTTAATTAACTCGGTTTCTTTTTGTTTTGCAAATGATTCTGATTCTTCAAAATCAAAAACTATTTCTTTTAAAATCAAATTAAAATCGGCTGATGAGGTTAAAATCAAACCTGCTCCTTTAAAATTCAACAAACATTTTGCCTATAGTTTTACGCTTGATGATGGATATCGATCTGCTTATTTAACAGCCTTTCCATTATTGAATGGTGGAAAAATCAGTAATCCTGATAAAAACGAATGGAAAATTGATCAGGGAGGAGACGGAACAACTTCAAATGGACTTTTTTATTCAGACGGTTTGGGAAATAAAATTCCTTTTAAATTGGCACTGGCTATTAATGGAGGTGCAATTCGTGATTTACCAGCAAACCGCGGACATCTTTCTTGGCAAGAAATTAAAGAAATGTATAATGCTGGCTGGGATATTTTGAATCACGGTTTTCATCATGCTACAAAACACGGCACAAATTATTTGACTGAAGTAACCGAAAATACTACATCAATAAAACAAAATCTTGATTTTACCATGTCACATTTTGTAGTTCCTGGCGGAGAAGGAGATGAGAAATATTATTTAGAATATGAAAAAGAGGCACTTAATAACGGACATTTTTCGGTAGCGTCCTATTATGGCTTTGGGCCAGTTTTTAAGGTCGACTCAAAAGTTGATTTAGATAAAATGATTACAGCCAGAACTTTTGTGCAGAGCTCAAAAGATTCAACTAGTTTTAAAACAATGGATCGTTATTTAAAGACACTAGATTCAATTGTAAAACAACCAAATGCACTTTGGTTTAACGAATTTACACATGGAACAGGCAACGGAAATTTATGGAATTTAAGCATGCGTTTTCCTGATTTTAAATATTATATGACAGCGCTTGCCAATAAATACGGAGCAAAAGGAAGTGATACAATTTGGATGGCACCGGGGCAGGAAGTTTACGAATATATTTGGTTAAGAGATAGAATAAAAGTCGATTACAAACAAAAAGATAAAGAAATAGAAGTTACGATTGTATTGCCTGAAATTCCTAAAACATTTAGAAATCGAGATATTTCTTTAACAGTTGATACTTCTTCAAAATTTGAAATCGAATCAAGTAAAGATTTAAAAATTAAAGACGACGGAAAAACAACTCACAAACAGATTTTGATTCAATTGAAATAAAAGTTTTTGCCACAGATTAAAGGATTAGAAAGATTTTTTTTTGCCACGAATTCACGAATTTCTCTAATTCCTATTTTTTTACTGGTTTTTATTTTAAACATAGCCCGTGGTTTCAACCACGGGTACACAATATATATTACACCCAATTCGTAACGTTTCCCGTGGTTGAAACCGTGAGCTGTATTTTGAGCATTTGCGAAAACTAAAATTAAAAATTAGTGGAAATTAGTGGAATTCGTGGCAAAAAAACTAATCGACTTCTTTGTCGTTATCATTTATAAAAGTATCAATATTCATTAAATAAGGATCTACAACAATTCGTTGAGGTTTTATTTTAGATTTTATTTTTCCCTCTATTTTATTATTTTTTATTGCAAATGTAAAACGCGATAACTTTCCGTTTTCATCATAAATTCCAATATCTATTTTATTGTCGTTTGGAATTTTTTTTCTTTCTTCCGTTGCATTTTCCTGATATTTTTCAGAAGAAGCTTTAAAAGAGATCTCATAAAAACCATTCTTTTTAACGCTTGAAACCGATTCTATTTTAGAAGAATAAGTGATAATCTGTTTAAACATTTCATCTAATTTTGGATATAGTTTTTTATCCGTTACAGCATAAATCTCTTTTAATAAATCTTCTGAATCAGGAGACGGATTGGGATATTTATAATGATTCAGAAAATTTTTCAAAGCCAGATTTACTTTTTCTTCACCAATTAATATTCGCAATTGATGCATAACCAGCATTCCTTTATCATAAGGTAAATGCGGTGTGTCGTAATTCGTTTTATATAAAGGTGCTTCTGGATCGTAACTTCTGCTGCTCAAGTATAAATCAAGATGGATTTTTAAAGTTTCCAAAGCTTTTTCCAAACCATGTTCTTTTTCATAAAGCATCAGCTCCGTGTATTGTGCCAAAGTTTCGGTCAAAATCCAGCTTCCTTCTTTTTGTTCTGGGCTTATCTGTGAATTTCCCCACCATTCATGCGACAATTCATGAGCTGTTAATTGATTGATTACATCTTCTTTATCTTTGTTTTTGAGATTGCTGTAAAATCCGAAATTCTCTTTCATGAAAACAGTTGACGGATAAGAAGTCGCAGCAAATCCATCCGCGAAAGCAGAAACTTCTGCATACCGAATTGTTTTATAGGGATATTTACCAAAGTTATTTTGGCAGTAATCTAAAGTATTTTTTACATCTTGAATTAGTTTTTCAACGTTTCTGAAATGTCTTTTATCATAAAAAACTTCAAGAGAAATACCTTTATAATTTGTTTTTTGAATTTGATATTCGGCAGAAGAAAAAGCAAATCGAAACGGAATCTTTCCATTAGATTTATAATGAAAATAATTGCGATCGTCTTTTTTCCAATTTCCAATTAAATCTCCAACACCAATGGCTGTTTGATTTTTAGAAGTCGAAACCACAGCATCATAATCAACAAAATTATATTTGATTTCAGATTTGTCTTCCAGTTTTTTAAGAGGTGTCTGAGGTTTCAAATGTCTTTTTGCACGCTCTTTTTTACTGCTGATTTCATTCGATTCCTGATAACCAAAAAGCGGAAAGTAACGGCTTATTCGCATAAAAGAACCATTTTCGATTATAGAATTAAAAGCCGTATGTCCTTTAAATGGTGACCAAGATGATTCAAAAGAAAAATTCATTTTAAGTTTTTGCTGTGGCATTAAAGGTTTTTCTAATCGAAACCAATAATGTTGAAAATCAGAACCATCGTCTAATTTTTTAGAATTCGGAATCTCAACAGAAGTCAGTTTCGAATTTCGATCTATATATAGGAGTAAACTATCAATTGCTTTTTCAGAATTATTGATTAATTCATAAGTGCCTTTTACTTGATAACGGTTTTCTTCTGGATATAAATCGACATTACTTTTTACCGAAACAATCGTTGGCTGAGGTAGATTTGTATATTTTTTGAATTGACTTTCATATTTCTCACTCCAATTATTCTGATCGTCTTCGGTCAAATACGGATATTCAATATTGGTTTTATAAAAAAGATAACTTCCAAAACCAATAAAAAGAATCATTCCGAATCCTAAAATTGTTTTTTGAATAATATTAAATGAATTTCTGCGAAAGGTTTTTACGATTGAAGTATTTCTTTTCCATAAAACTCCGGTCAAAGTAAGCAGAACTAGAGCCAATCCGAAATTGTACAACATCGAAATATGAAACGGGATTGTATATTTTCCGAAACCATTCAGATCAAAATATTCTGTTTTAAAAGCATTTCCAAAACGAAATAAAGGATGCGAAATTCCCAATTGCTCTCCAATTCCAGTACAAAACAAAATGCAGGCAAAAGCCGAAATCGCAAGTGCGATGTATTTATTTTTAATAAAAGTCTGAATTGCAATGATCAAAATTGAAATTAGCAGTAACGGAAATCCAATGTAATAAAACAAAGAAAGATAAAGACCAATTTCTATTGGAGCATTCGCATTCATAATTTGAAATCCGCATCCAATGAAAATACTTATCGCAATTATAATAATCGGAATGATAAAAAGCGCTGTCAATTTTGCCAGTAAAACAACAAATTGAGAATAAGGCGTTGTATTTTCGAGCATTTCAAATCTCGAATTTTCGCTTCGGTTTAATAATTCACTACTATAAAAAAGAAGAATCAGGATCAAAATAAATGGCAGGCGATCCATTATCGTGGAAATCATCAAAGCAGTATTAGTGATTTTTTCAGCCAAGCGGATTCCGCCGTCAATTTCATCTGAAATCTCAATCATTAATAATCCAGAAAACAAAAGAACAATCAGTAAAAATGGAATTCCTTTCAGAATTAAATAAATGTCCAGTTTTAAATTGCTTTTAAAAACAGCTAAATTATGTCTGAAAGATTTGATTTCGATGTTATTCGGAATTGCTGCCGAAAAGACATTTGTTTCTTTTTGAATAACTTTAGATGTTTTTACCTTTTTAGTTTTGGTTTTTCGGAATGAAAACAATCGATAAGAAACGAAAAGTAAAAGGAGAGAAACAGAAATCCACAGTATTCTATTGAATAAAAAGTTGCCTGAAAGCGAAACCAGTTCTGTATTTTTTTCAATTGCCGTCCAATATCTCGTTTGTTCCAAGAAAGCTGCCAAACCAAACGGATCTATTTTTGCAGCCAAAGACATGGCTTTCGCCGAAGACGGAGAAGCATTTGCAAATAGGGGCGAATTCGAAAAAATCGAACCTGCTATATATAAGATGTAAATTAATAATCCGCCAACATATATGAAGAGTTTACTTCTTGTCACCCAAGCCAAAGAAGTCAATATAGAAAGACACAAAAAAATATTCGGAATCACAATGACCAAATACGGCCATACATAATTTATAATTTCAGAAGGTCCAAGTTCACTTTTTTGAAGCCAGGACATTTGATGTCCAACGATCATGCCGACGATAAACATTCCAAAAGAAAGTATTGCAATTGCAAAAGCTGTAATGAATTTACTTGCCAAATAATGAAATTTAGAAATAGGAGAGGAGAAAATGATCGAATCAAATTTCGTTTCATATTCCTTTAAAAAACTTTGTGCCGCCTGAAGCGTAATCGAGAATATCGTCATTAACGAAATCAGACCAATCGCATAAGTTAAAACATACGGACTGTTTTTGTAAGCGCCCGAAAAAGAGAAGTTCGCAAACGCACTGACAAAAAATCCAAGAATCAGATAAATGATAAATGTGGCATAAAAAGTCCAGCTTCTGGTATTGTTATGCCATTCAAATTGAATTAATTTAGATAACATAACTTTAATTTTGAAGTTGATTTTGACCTAAAACACTAAAATAAACATCGCTTAAATCTGGCGAAATTAATTCAAAGCCAGAATCTGGGCGTTGATCTGAGAAAACATGAATGTTAATTTTTCCCGAATTTAAGTGTGATGAAATGATATTAAAGTTCGATTGATGATCCTTCAATTCTGTTTTCTGAATCGCTTTCATCCAGATTTTATCTTTCAGAGAATCGATTGCGTCATTCGGTTTTCCTTCCAAAATCAATTTTCCGTTGGAGATAATTGCCATTTTTGGACACAAATCTCGAACGTCTTCTACAATATGTGTTGATAAAACCACAATAATGCTTTCGCCAATTTCGCTCAGTAAATTATTAAATCGGTTTCTTTCTTCGGGATCAAGCCCAGCCGTTGGTTCATCCACAATAATAATCTTCGGATTTCCAAGCAAAGCCTGAGCAATTCCAAATCGCTGACGCATCCCGCCCGAAAAAGAATGAACCGCTTTATCTTTATGCTGTAATAAATTAGTCTGCTGTAATAAATATAAGATTTGATCTTGTCGTTCCTTTTTGTTGATAATCCCTTTCAAAACTGCCAAATGATCGAGCAGGTGATAGGCAGAAATTTTAGGATAAACGCCAAATTCCTGCGGAAGATAACCCAGATTTTGCCTTATAAACATTGGGTTTTCCAGAATATTAATTCCGTTAAATTCAATAATTCCAGAAGTGGGTTCCTGTAAAGCGGCAATAGTTCGCATTAAACTAGACTTTCCAGCGCCGTTTGGGCCAAGTAAACCAAACATGCCGTTTGTGATTTCAAGCGATAATTGGTCAATGGCTTTCGTGCCGTTCTCATACGTTTTGCTGAGATTTTTGATTGATAAACTGTTCATTTTTTGATTGATTTTGATGATTAAGTGAATTATTGATTTGAAAATTTTAGGCAATAGAATACCTGTCGGCTTCAAAAACCGATTTATATGTTTAGAAATTAAGATTAAAAGAAAGCTATTCTGCTGCGTATTCTAAAATATCGCCAGGCTGACAATCCAGAATTTTACAGATAGCTTCGAGAGTATCAAACCGAATTCCTTTTGCTTTTCCAGTTTTTAGAATCGATAAATTGGCAGGCGTAATATCTAGTTTTTCTGCCAACTCCTTACTCTGCATCTTGCGTTTGGCAAGCATTACATCAATGTTTACGATTATTGGCATAGTTATATAAATAAGTCTTGTTCGTTCTGAAGGTTTAAACCTTGTTTAAAAATAGCAGCTAAAAAGTATGCGAAAACACCAAGCATTCCGTGCAGTATAATAAAAAGCCAAACTTCATTGTCTAGTGGAATAAAAAAGAAAGCCACAAATAGTACAATTCCCGGAATCAATAAATTCGATAAATAGAAACGTCTTAAATGAGAAATTCCATTTGCGGTAAACAATTTTGGCTGATAAAAGACCTTAAAAACATTACTGCTCAATAAAAAGAAAAGACCGTATAGACTTAGTGGTGCTAAAAAATCAAAAAGAATATATGCAATATTATAATTTCCTAACATTAAAGGATGCGAAGTAAAAGGATAACAAACCTGAAAATACTTTCCGTTATCTTTAAAGGTCAAAAACAATCCCGTTACCAAAGTAAAAACAGAATATGCTGCCAAAAAGAAATAAACAATGGCTAAAAATCGGGTAAAGTAAAATAATATTCGAGATACAATATGAGTTGTCTTCATATAGGGAAAAGTTAAATTGATATTGCAAATATACAATTAATTATCGTAAAACAATAATTAATTATCAAAAAGTAATTGTTTTTTCAATAATGAGAATATTATAATTCTATTAACATTAGAAAACAAAAGGCATCCAGATAAATGAGTTAATTTTGTATACTAGCATTTTTTTATATGAAAAACCCAATTTCAGTCTCATTATTAGACCTCGCTATCATTACTCAGGATAGCAACGCCACAGAAACATTTCAAAAAACAAAAGACATAGCGCAATTAGCAGATAATTTAGGATACAAGCGATTTTGGCTCGCAGAACATCATAACATGGCACACGTTGCCAGTACAGCAACAGTTGTTTTAATTGGTTATGTAGCAAGTCAGACAAAAAATATTCGTGTAGGTTCTGGCGGAATCATGCTGCCGAATCATTCTCCTTTAGTAGTTGCAGAACAATTTGGAACCTTAGAAACGCTTTACCCAAACCGAATCGATTTAGGTTTAGGAAGAGCGCCTGGAACAGACCAGCCAACTGCCGAAGCAATTCGAAAAGACTTTTTTGAGCAGGCACAGCGTTTTCCGCAAAATGTAAGCAAGCTTCAAGAATATTTTTCTTCCGAAAATGAAACAGGAAAAGTGCGTGCATTCCCGGCAGAAGGATTAAAAGTTCCAATTTGGATTCTAGGTTCAAGTATGGACAGCGCAGCTTTGGCAGCAGCTTACGGATTGCCTTATGCTTTCGCAGGACACTTTGCTCCAAAACTTATGATTCAGGCATTTGAATTCTATCGCGAAAATTTCCAGCCATCAGAATATTTGGAAAAACCGCAAACAATGGCTTGTGTCAATATAATTGCTGCAGATACAAATGAAGAAGCAGAGTTATTATCTACAAGTTTGTATCAAATGTTTTTGAACTTAATTAGAAACGATCGTAAAGGTTTACAGCCTCCAGTTCCATCATTAGATGATATTATGAATGAAGCAGAACGTTTTCATGTCAATCAAATGACAGCAGGAACCTTCACAGGAAACAAAGAACAATTAGTTGCCGATTTAAAAAAGTTCATCGACTATGCAAGAATCGACGAACTAATGGTAACAAGTCCAATCTTTGATCATCAGGCAAAACTAAAAAGTATTCAAATCACAAAAGAAGCAATCGACAGTCTAAACGAAAGTATACATATATAAGTATACTTATATAAGAGTAGATTTTATGATCCCAACCCGATAGGTTCCAAAACCTGTCGGGTTTATTTATATATATAAGAGTAAAATACACCTGTCAGGCTGAGCGAAGTCGAAGCCTCTGCAAAGTATTACGCAATCCAGATAATTTGGAATTTAAAGTTTAGGGTTGGGATTTGAAATTTAAAATTTAAAATTTGTTTTATTAGGAGCTATTTCGCGCTATCCGTTTCAATCTTTTGCTTTTTAAAGAAAAAAGCAAAAGCTATCGGGGCTAGGGCAGCAGTTTTCAAGAAAAGATCTGGAATAAAATTGCAAGGCAAACTAAAACTTAGCGCCTTTGCGACTTTGCGCGATTAAAAAGAAGCATAAAATAAAGCTTAGCGTTCTTTGTGCATACGGCAAAATAATAATAAAACACAGTTTTGAGAACTTTGCGTATCCAATTTCCATAAGAGAACTTTGTGTTTTTGCCGTAAAATCGTCGCAAAATACCAACTCTGGAAAAAAAGACTAAAAAACTTTGCTATGTAAAAAACGTGAAACCAGCCACTTAGAAAAAAGATTGAAATTATATAAAAAAAAGTCTTGTAAATGTAAATAAAGGTGGTACTTTTGCACCCGCAGAAGCGATACACGTTCCCTGAAAGACTGGCAAGAAAAGCTGATTAAAGCTGAAAAGAAATTTTCAAAAAAGATTAGAAAAAGCTTGTGAGAATGGAAAACGGATATTAGATTTGCACCCCGCAAAACACGGAATGTTCCTTGAGATACTGAGAGAAAAAATGAAGAAAAAGAGACGAAAAAAAAGTTTCAAATTTTTTTAATTTTTTCTTGCAGGAAACAAAAATAATTTTTAGTTTTGCACCCGCTTTGAGAAACAAGCGGAATAGAAAAAGAAGACACGTTCGTAGACATATTGAATTGACAGCCGTTTTAACAGAGATGTTAGAACAGAAGAATAAGAGTAATAGAATTGCAAGATTCGAAAAGAACCGATAGATATTCACCGATATATAATATTAAAATATACGATGAAGAGTTTGATCCTGGCTCAGGATGAACGCTAGCGGCAGGCTTAACACATGCAAGTCGAGGGGTATATTTCTTCGGAGATAGAGACCGGCGCACGGGTGCGTAACGCGTATGCAATCTGCCTTTCACAGAGGGATAGCCCAGAGAAATTTGGATTAATACCTCATAGTATAATCAAACCGCATGGTTTAATTATTAAAGTCACAACGGTGAAAGATGAGCATGCGTCCCATTAGCTGGTTGGTAAGGTAACGGCTTACCAAGGCAACGATGGGTAGGGGTCCTGAGAGGGAGATCCCCCACACTGGTACTGAGACACGGACCAGACTCCTACGGGAGGCAGCAGTGAGGAATATTGGACAATGGGCGCAAGCCTGATCCAGCCATGCCGCGTGCAGGATGACGGTCCTATGGATTGTAAACTGCTTTTGTACGAGAAGAAACACTCCTATGTATAGGAGCTTGACGGTATCGTAAGAATAAGGATCGGCTAACTCCGTGCCAGCAGCCGCGGTAATACGGAGGATCCAAGCGTTATCCGGAATCATTGGGTTTAAAGGGTCCGTAGGCGGTTTAGTAAGTCAGTGGTGAAAGCCCATCGCTCAACGGTGGAACGGCCATTGATACTGCTGAACTTGAATTATTAGGAAGTAACTAGAATATGTAGTGTAGCGGTGAAATGCTTAGAGATTACATGGAATACCAATTGCGAAGGCAGGTTACTACTAATGGATTGACGCTGATGGACGAAAGCGTGGGTAGCGAACAGGATTAGATACCCTGGTAGTCCACGCCGTAAACGATGGATACTAGCTGTTGGGAGCAATTTCAGTGGCTAAGCGAAAGTGATAAGTATCCCACCTGGGGAGTACGTTCGCAAGAATGAAACTCAAAGGAATTGACGGGGGCCCGCACAAGCGGTGGAGCATGTGGTTTAATTCGATGATACGCGAGGAACCTTACCAAGGCTTAAATGTAGATTGACCGTTTTGGAAACAGAACTTTCGCAAGACAATTTACAAGGTGCTGCATGGTTGTCGTCAGCTCGTGCCGTGAGGTGTCAGGTTAAGTCCTATAACGAGCGCAACCCCTGTTGTTAGTTGCCAGCGAGTCAAGTCGGGAACTCTAACAAGACTGCCAGTGCAAACTGTGAGGAAGGTGGGGATGACGTCAAATCATCACGGCCCTTACGCCTTGGGCTACACACGTGCTACAATGGCCGGTACAGAGAGCAGCCACTGGGTGACCAGGAGCGAATCTACAAAGCCGGTCACAGTTCGGATCGGAGTCTGCAACTCGACTCCGTGAAGCTGGAATCGCTAGTAATCGGATATCAGCCATGATCCGGTGAATACGTTCCCGGGCCTTGTACACACCGCCCGTCAAGCCATGGAAGCTGGGGGTGCCTGAAGTCGGTGACCGCAAGGAGCTGCCTAGGGTAAAACTGGTAACTAGGGCTAAGTCGTAACAAGGTAGCCGTACCGGAAGGTGCGGCTGGAACACCTCCTTTCTAGAGCCTGAGTGTTAGTGCCTGCACACGCTTAGGAAAAAAGGTTTTTATTTAAAGGAATCTGAATTGGAGATTGTATTACTCTTGCTGTTAATTTAAAAGAAATGAAAATTAAGTAAAACAGAGTCTCGTAGCTCAGCTGGTTAGAGTACTACACTGATAATGTAGGGGTCGGCAGTTCGAGTCTGCCCGGGACTACTTTTTAAAATGATGCTTGTAAATTATGAATTGTAAATTACAAAAGCAGAAAAAAAAGACTGTAAGCTTGATTAAAGGAAATTCTGGAAGCTGGGATTCACCAAAGGAAATTAGAGAAGAATTAAGAAATCTAAAATCTGAATTCTAAAATCTAAGATTTAAAATGGGGGATTAGCTCAGCTGGCTAGAGCGCCTGCCTTGCACGCAGGAGGTCAACGGTTCGACTCCGTTATTCTCCACAAAAGCGAAAGCTTACAGCTTACAGCCTATGGCTTAAAGCGAAACAAAGTTCATTGACATATTGAGATAAGAAAATAATAAGAAAGTAGAAAGCGTTTTTTGTTAGCAATAACAAAGAACAAAAAAAACGGTCTTGTTTTAAGAAACAAGATTGGTACAATAAGCAAAATAAGGGCGTATGGGGGATGCCTAGGCTCTCAGAGGCGATGAAAGGCGTGATAAGCTGCGAAAAGCTGCGGGGACGGGCACACACCGATTGATCCGCAGATACCTGAATGGGGCAACCCGTTATGCTGAAGGCATAACACACCGATAGGTGGGCAAACCCGCTGAACTGAAACATCTAAGTAGGCGGAGGAGAAGAAAACAAAAGTGATTCCGTAAGTAGTGGCGAGCGAACGCGGATTAGCCCAAACCAGTGCTGTTACGGCAGTGCTGGGGTTGTAGGACCACGACATTTTATGTACAAGGAACCGGAAGTTGCTGGAAAGTAACGCCATAGAGGGTGAGAGCCCCGTATGGGTAACAAGTATAATAGATAGTGGTATCCTGAGTAGGGCGGGGCACGTGAAACCCTGTCTGAATTTGGCGGGACCATCCGCTAAGGCTAAATACTCCTGAGAGACCGATAGTGAACCAGTACCGTGAGGGAAAGGTGAAAAGAACCGTGAATAACGGAGTGAAATAGATCCTGAAACCATACGCTTACAAGCGGTCGGAGCCCTTTCGTGGGGTGACGGCGTGCCTTTTGCATAATGAGCCTACGAGTTAACGTTGCTGGCAAGGATAAGTGTTTAAGACATGGATCCGCAGCGAAAGCGAGTCTGAATAGGGCGCTTTAGTCAGTAGTGTTAGACGCGAAACCGTGTGATCTACCCATGGGCAGGTTGAAGCTGTGGTAACACACAGTGGAGGACCGAACCGGTTGACGTTGAAAAGTCTTCGGATGACCTGTGGGTAGGGGTGAAAGGCCAATCAAACTCGGAAATAGCTCGTACTCCCCGAAATGCATTTAGGTGCAGCGTTAGTTATAAAGTTATACAGAGGTAGAGCTACTGATTGGATGCGGGGGCTTCACCGCCTACCAATTCCTGACAAACTCCGAATGCTGTATAATGTTCACTAACAGTGAGGGCTTGGGTGCTAAGGTCCAAGTCCGAGAGGGAAAGAACCCAGACCATCAGCTAAGGTCCCCAAATATATGCTAAGTTGAAAGAACGAGGTTTGTCTGCCCAGACAGCTAGGATGTTGGCTTGGAAGCAGCCATTCATTTAAAGAGTGCGTAACAGCTCACTAGTCGAGCGGACGAGCATGGATAATAATCGGGCATAAGCATATTACCGAAGCTATGGATTTACAGTTTACTGTAAGTGGTAGGGGAGCATTCTGACAGGGCAGAAGGTGTATCGTAAGGTATGCTGGACCGGTCAGAAAAGAAAATGTAGGCATAAGTAACGATAATGCGGGCGAGAAACCCGCACACCGAAAAACTAAGGTTTCCACAGCTATGCTAATCAGCTGTGGGTTAGTCTGGTCCTAAGGCGAACCCGAAAGGGACAGTCGATGGCTAACGGGTTAATATTCCCGTACTTCTTATTGCTGTGATGGGGTGACGGAGTGATGAAAGCGCCGCGAACTGACGGAATAGTTCGTTAAAGTACCTAGCTATAGGCTCTATAGGCAAATCCGTAGAGCTTGGTGAAAT
Source organism: Flavobacterium fluviale (assembly GCF_003312915.1). Lineage (NCBI taxonomy): Bacteria > Pseudomonadati > Bacteroidota > Flavobacteriia > Flavobacteriales > Flavobacteriaceae > Flavobacterium > Flavobacterium fluviale. Next base: position 2,145,298 of record NZ_CP030261.1, read on the forward strand.
ACGATAGTACTCGGAGTCTTCGGACAAAGAGATAGTGCGCCTAAGGGCTTCCAAGAAAAACCTCTAAACTTCAGGCAGTAAGAACCAGTACCGTAAACCGACACAGGTAGTTGAGGAGAGAATCCTAAGGTGCTCGAGAGATTCATGGCTAAGGAATTAGGCAAAATAGACCTGTAACTTCGGGAGAAAGGTCGCCCCGAGCAATCGGGGCCGCAGTGAAGAGGTCCAGGCGACTGTTTATCAAAAACACAGGGCTCTGCAAAATCGTAAGATGAAGTATAGGGCCTGACACCTGCCCGGTGCTGGAAGGTTAAGAGGAGATGTTATCTTCGGAGAAGCATTGAATTGAAGCCCCAGTAAACGGCGGCCGTAACTATAACGGTCCTAAGGTAGCGAAATTCCTTGTCGGGTAAGTTCCGACCTGCACGAATGGTGTAACGATCTGGACACTGTCTCAGCCATGAGCTCGGTGAAATTGTAGTAACGGTGAAGATGCCGTTTACCCGCAGTGGGACGAAAAGACCCTGTGCACCTTTACTATAGCTTAGTATTGACCTTGGATAAATGATGTGTAGGATAGGTTGGAGACTATGAAGCGGCGTCGCCAGGCGTTGTGGAGTCATTGTTGAAATACAACCCTTTGTTTATCTGAGGCCTAACCCCGTTTTGCGGGGGACATTGCTTGGTGGGTAGTTTGACTGGGGTGGTCGCCTCCAAAAGAGTAACGGAGGCTTCTAAAGGTTCCCTCAGTACGCTTGGTAACCGTGCGTAGAGTGCAATGGCATAAGGGAGCTTGACTGAGAGACATACAGGTCGATCAGGTACGAAAGTAGAGCATAGTGATCCGGTGGTTCCGCATGGAAGGGCCATCGCTCAAAGGATAAAAGGTACGCCGGGGATAACAGGCTGATCTCCCCCAAGAGCTCATATCGACGGGGGGGTTTGGCACCTCGATGTCGGCTCGTCACATCCTGGGGCTGGAGAAGGTCCCAAGGGTTGGGCTGTTCGCCCATTAAAGTGGCACGCGAGCTGGGTTCAGAACGTCGTGAGACAGTTCGGTCTCTATCTACTGCGGGCGTTAGAAATTTGAGTGGATCTGATTCTAGTACGAGAGGACCGAATTGGACAAACCTCTAGTGTATCTGTTGTCCCGCCAGGGGCACCGCAGAGTAGCTACGTTTGGAAGGGATAAGCGCTGAAAGCATATAAGCGCGAAACCCACCACAAGATGAGATTTCTTTTAAGGATCGTGGAAGATGACCACGTTGATAGGCTATAGATGTAAAGGCAGTAATGTCATAGTCGAGTAGTACTAATAATCCGTAAGCTTATGTACACCCTTTTCCTCCCGCCGCAAGACGGGAGGAGGAAACTTTCTAAAATATATTTACTTTTCTTTATCTCAGTATGTTAAAATATTTGCTCGACGCAGAGCAGTCTTTAAGTCAAAAGATTAAAGAGTAAAATCAAAAGACTTTTATACTTTATGACCTTAGACTTTAGACTAAAAACCTAAGGTGGTTATTGCGGCGGGGCTCACCTCTTCCCATCCCGAACAGAGTAGTTAAGCCCGCCTGCGCAGATGGTACTGCAGTATTGTGGGAGAGTATGTCGTCGCCTTTCTTTAAAGAATCCTCATCATTTATTTGATGAGGATTTTTTGTTTTACAACACTTTTAATTAGTTGTTATGATTTTATTCTTAGAATTTTTATTACTTACTACTAGAAATTAAAAGAAAATTTTGTGCTCCAGCTGTGTTGGGGATGAAAGTTGTATCTCGTTTTATTCTTTGAAAAAATAAAAGATACAGCGGACAGCTCGGCTCAAAGGAACGATATGAAGATTTTTATATGTTTATGATTTAATGGTTTATGATTTATACGCCATTAAATTTTCTCGTAATTAACATCATTTATAAATTTAATTACTCCATTCATAAAGACTTTTTGGTCGTCCCACATTGCTAAATGACTTCCATTAGGACAGTATAAATAATGTCCATTTTTTACTAATTTACTTTGTTCTTCCATTGCTTTTGGATCCATTGTGTCGTATTTGGCTCCTATCATTAGGGTTGGAATTGTGATTTCATGTAATCTTTTTTTGATATCCCATTTGGCTAATCTTCCGCTGATTCCAAATTCGCTCGGGCCTTGCATCATAGTATATATTTCAGCGTTTACATGTTTGCTGGCGCGATTTAGCCCGTCTGGCCATTCTTTTAGGCGGCATAAATGCTGTTGGTAAAAATTTGGTATTAGTAATTCCATATATCTTGGATTACTAAAATCTTTTTTGGCTTCTAATGCTCTTATTTCTGCAAGAATTTCAGATTTCATTTGTTTTGCTAAAACTTCGTTGGCATATTTGCCGTATTCTGGAGCGCTTGCCATCATGTTTGCAACTAATAATCCTTTCATATTTTGCTGGTATTTTAAGGCGTATTCCATTGCAAGTATACCTCCCCAAGAATTTCCAAGAACATAAAAGTTGTTTTTATCTGCATTTATTGCTTTTCGAACCTGCTCAACTTCGTCGACAAATCTTTCGGTAGTCCATAAACTGCTGTCTTTTGGCTGATCGCTGTAATAAGATAGCTGATCGTATTCGTAAAATTCAAAGCCTTCTCTTTGGAAAAAGGTTTCAAAACATTCAATGTATTCATGTGTCATGGCTGGTCCTCCGTGTAATAACAAAATTTTTATTTTTGGATTGTTTCCAAAGCGCTTTGTCCACACTTTAAATTCTCCAACAGATGTCTTTATAGGAATCATTTTTACTCCGGCAGCTTCTACTTCGTCTATATTGTAGGTAAAATAATTAGTAAGTTCATTCGATTCGTTTTCTCTTTTACAGGAGACTGTTAGTAAAAGAAATGCAAATATTAGGATATAACGCATGGGTTTACAATTAAGTTGTTTGAACTAATTTACAAATTTATTTTTAAGATCTGTTGTTAAGCTTTATGTTGTAGTATTCTTGCATTCAGTTTTATATAGTTTTTTAAAAACTAAAAAAAATCTTAAATAGATTTGAGACCAAATTTTCTTGTAGTAAATTAGTAATACTATACTTAAATAAATAATTATGAAAATGAAAATATTTTTAGCCATAGTATTGTTAGGTTTAACAATCTCGGTCAGCGCACAGAAGAAAATTGAAGTATCAGAACTGCCAAAACCAGCGCAGGAATTTTTAAAGAAACACTTTAGTAATACCTCCGTTGAAAGTGCGAAGAAGGATGCAGAGCACGGTGAGAAAGGGTTTGAAGTGAAGTTAAAAGACGGAACAGAGGTTGAATTCTGGAAAGATGGTTCTTATCGTGAAGTAGATGGCGGAGATAAGCCTATTCCAACTGCTTTTATACCGGATAATATCAAAGCGTACGTTGCCAAAAATCATCCAAACGAGAAAATAACTCACATAGACTATGGACACAAAGACTTGGATGTTGATTTAACAAATGATATTGATTTGGAGTTTACCAAAGAAGGTAAAATTCTAAAAGATAAAAAGAATGATGTCAAAAAATAGGTAAAAGTTATGTTATAGGATCTAGTTTCCCGTTTACAAGCCAGTTGTTAAAGGTGCTTATAAACGGGAAAATAGTTTATATTTACATTTCTATTTTTTATTTCATGGAAGAAAATAAACATGTAACGATTTACGATATTGCCGAGCGACTAAATTTGGCAACATCTACTATTTCGCGAGCTTTAAAAGATCATCATACTATCAGTGATAAAACGATAAAGAAGGTGAAGAAAACTGCTGAAGAAATGGGATTTGTTCCTAATACTTTAGCTGCAGGTTTACGCGGAAATAAAACCAGAACTATTGGAGTATTAATCCCCACAGTTACACAGCCATTTTTGTCCTCTTTAATCAGCGGTATCGAAATCACGGCGCAAAAATCTGATTATACAGTAATTATCATGCAGTCGCATGACTCGTATGAAGAGGAGGTCAATATGGCCAAATCATTATATAGCAATCGTGTTAGCGGTGTAATTTGTTCGCTGGCAATGGAAACGCGTGATACAGCACATTTTCATCAATTTTCAAACAATAATATTCCTTTGGTATTTGTCGATCGTGTGCCTAAAGATTATAATACTTTTAGGGTCGTTATTGACAATTATACAGCAGGTTACAAAGCTACCAAGCACCTTATAGAGCAGGGATGCACTCGTATTGCACACATAACGGCAGGATCAGAATTGGGTAATTTATATAACGAAAGAAAAAGAGGTTATATAGAAGCATTAAAAGACCATAATGTTGATATTGACGAAAAACTGATTATCAATTTAAATTCAGTTACTTACGAAGACGGTGTCAAAGCCAGCAATGCGTTATTCGACTTAGACCCAATTCCAGACGGACTTTTTGCACCAGGGGATATTCTGGCTGTAAGTGCAGTGCAGACTGCTAAAAAGCGAGGGATCAAAGTACCCGAAGAATTTAAAGTGATTGGGTTTAATAACGATCCAATTTCACAGATTATAGATCCTAATTTATCTACCATTACGCATCCGGCTGAAAAAATGGGAAAAGCGGCGGCAGAAATTATCATCAAAAATCTGAAATCATCTAAAAACGACGATGCCAAAGAAATTACTTTTTTAAACACAGAAGTATTAGCAAGAGAATCTACGCAGAAATAAAACCTATTACAGAATCTAAATTCTAAAATCGGCTTCACCATAGGCAGGATAGTTTTTTAAATTATCCTGCCTTTATTTGTTATATGAAATTATTTTTTTGAAAAAAACAGAGCTAAAATTTTTTTCTTAAACAACAATCCTATATTTTTACGCAACCGATTGCATTTCTTTTTTTATTTTTAATAATGTATTTTTTAAATTAAAATTTTATCAATACTTTTTAATTAGAAAAATAAATTCGTCAATGTAAAACTTTAAATCGAGAATAAATTAAATTCAAAATGACTTCATTACGATTTGTTTTCCTCTTTCTTTTGACTTCCTTTTCGGCTTTAGCACAAAAGGATTATAAATTATGGCTGCAGTACAGTACTGTTGCCAATGCTTCAATTTCAAAAGAATACAAAGACAATCTGAAAGGAATTGTGGTTTTAGGAAATTCTGAAACGATTAAAATTACACAAAAAGAACTTAAGACTGGATTTTTGGAAATGCTCGAAAATGTTCCCGAAATAAAATCAGAATTAAAAGGAGAAAATAATCTAATAATAGGGTCTCGATCTAATTTGAACAGCGAAATTAGAAAAGAGCTTCAATCAGATTTTGATAAAATAAACGATGAAGGATTTTTAATCAAAACCATTAGTTTTAAAAATAAAAAACAAATCATTATCGCTGGAAAAACGGATGTCGCTGTTTTATATGGGGTTTTTAATTTTTTAAGGCTGATGCAGACTAATAAATCAATCCAAAATTTACATGTTGCTGATTCACCAAAAACTAATATTAGAATCTTAAATCACTGGGATAATCTGGATAGAACAGTTGAACGTGGTTACGCAGGATTTTCACTTTGGAACTGGCAGAAATTACCTGATTTTATAGATCAGCGTTATATTGATTACGCCAGAGCAAATGCTTCAATCGGCATTAATGGAACTGTTTTGACGAATGTAAATGCAAACGCATTAATCTTAATGCCGCAATATTTAGAAAAAGTAGAAGCTTTAGCAAATGTTTTTAGACCTTACGGAATAAAAGTATATCTGACAGCGCGTTTTTCGGCGCCAATTGAAATTGGAAAACTAAGAACCGCCGATCCAAAAGATCCGGAAGTTATAAATTGGTGGAAAAATAAAGCAGCGGAAATTTACCAACGAATTCCAGATTTTGGTGGATTTTTGGTGAAAGCCAATTCAGAAGGACAGCCTGGTCCCCAAAATTACGGACGAGATCATGTTGATGGTGCGAATATGTTAGCTGATGCAGTTGCACCTTTTAAAGGAATTGTGATGTGGAGAGCTTTTGTATATTCAGAACATGACGCAAACGATCGTGCGAAGCAAGCTTATGCTGAATTTCAGCCTTATGATGGAAAATTTATAGAAAACGTAATTGTTCAGGTAAAAAACGGAGCAATCGATTTTCAGCCGAGAGAACCCTTTCATCCTTTATTTGGCGCCATGCCAAAAACGCCTTTGATGATGGAATTTCAAATTACACAGGAATATTTGGGTTTCAGCACGCATTTGGTTTTTCTGCCTAAATTATTTCAGGAAGTTTTAGAATCAGATACCTATCAAAAAGGCAAAGGTTCAACCGTTGCCAAAGTCATTGACGGCACTTTATATCAAAATAAATTAACTGGAATTGCAGGCGTTTCTAATATTGGAAATGATTTAAACTGGACGGGACATCCTTTTGCACAAGCCAATTGGTATGGTTTCGGAAGATTGGCCTGGAACCCATATTTAGATTCTGAAACCATTGCCGATGAGTGGTTGAGATGTACTTTTTCAAACGATGAACATTTTATAAAACCAGTTAAAAAGATGATGATCGATTCGCGTGAAGCCGTTGTCAACTATATGACACCGCTTGGCCTTCATCATATTATGGACACAGGTCATCACTACGGACCAGGACCTTGGGTTTCTGATTTATCTCGTCCCGAATGGAATCCGACTTATTATCATAAAGCCGATAAAAACGGAATTGGTTTTGACCGCTCCAAATCAGGAACAAATGCTGTTTCACAATACGCACCAGAAATGGCAAAAGTTTTCAATAACTTAGAAACCTGTCCGGAGAAAGATTTATTATGGTTTCATCATGTTTCGTGGGACTATAAGTTGAAGAACGGCAAGACACTTTGGAACGGTTTGGCGCTCAAATATCAGGAAGGCGTAAATCAGGTTGCCGAGATGCAAAAGGTTTGGAATAAAGCTGAAAAGTATGTCGACATCGAACGATTTAACGAAGTAAAAATGCTCTTGGAAATGCAGCAGAAAGAAGCAAAATGGTGGCGTGATGCCTGTTTGTTGTATTTTCAACAGTTTTCAGGAAAAGAATTACCGTCAGGAGTCGAAAAACCAACAGAAACATTAGAATATTTTAAATCATTAAAATTCCCATTTGCACCAGGAAATGGATAAACTAAATTATTGAGATTAATTAGAACGCAGATGACGCGGATTCGCTTTCGCGAAAACGCAGATTTACACGGATTTTTATTTTTTTCGTTTAGAAAAAGACCCATTTTTTCCGTGTTTTCGCGAAAGCGAATCCGTATCATCCGTGTCCCAAAAAACAAATTATGAGTAAAAAAACGGCAATTGTAACCGGAGGAAATTCAGGATTAGGTTTTGCAACCGCAAAAAAACTTTGTGACAACGGAATCACAACTTACATCATCGGAAGATCAAAAGAAAAAACAGAAGATGCCTGCAGGGAAATTGGAGAAAATGCAATTCCGGTAATTTTCGATTTAAATAATCTGAACGGAATTCCAGCCATGATCGAAAACATAACCCAAAAGGGGTCAATTGATATTTTGGTAAACAATGCCGGAATTAACATGAAAAAAGAAATTCCAGACGTGACGGATGAAGATTTTCTTTCGATTATTCATACCAATTTATTAAGCGTTTTTGCCATAAGCCGCGAAGTAATTAAGAACATGAAAGCCAATGGTAGGGGTAGTATCATCAACATCAGTTCGATGGCATCGCAATACGGAATCCCGAAAGTGATTGCGTATTCGGCAAGCAAAGGCGCAATCGAATCTATGACGCGTGCTATGGCTACAGAACTGGCTCCGTCGGGCATTCGCGTAAATTGCATTGCTCCAGGATTTATAAAAACCAAAATGTCAGCAGCAGCATTGGATAACGATCCCGAAAGAAAAAATAAAGTGCTGGGAAGAACTCCAATGGGCTTTTTGGGAGAACCTTCGGACATTGCAGATGCTGTTTATTATTTCGCTCTAAGCGAATCAAAATATACTACAGGTACAGTTCTGCCGGTTGACGGTGGGAATAGTATTGGATTTTAAGGTTTATGAAATTGTTCGCAAAGACGCAGAGTCGCAAAGAGATTTTTAAGCTTTTTTTAGAGAAGACTTTGTGCCTTTGCGTCTTTGCGGAGTAAATAAAAAGTAGGTAGTATGATAAAAATGCAGCAAACCATGCGATGGTTCGGTCCTAATGACAATATCAATTTGATTGATATTAAGCAGGCTGGAGCAACGGGAATTGTAAACGCTTTGCACCAAATACCGGTGGGCAATGTCTGGAAGATTGCAGACATAAAAGAAAGACAGGAAATCATTCGGAATTACGGATTGGAATGGACTGTGGTTGAAAGTCTGCCTGTTCATGAAGAAATAAAACGAGCTTCGGGAAATTACCTGCAATACATCGAAAATTATAAAATCAGTTTGCGAAATCTGGCAGAATGTGGTATCAAAATCATTACTTATAATTTTATGCCGATTTTGGACTGGGTGCGTACGAATCATAATTTTATCAACGAAGATGGAAGTAAAGCTCTTTTATACAATCAGGATGCGTTTACGTATTTTGATGTTTTTCTTTTAAAAAGACCCGATGCTGAAAACGACTATTCAGAAGTTCAAAAACAACATGCTTTAAACTTTGGAAATAATCTTTCAGAAGAAGAAAAAGCGTTGTTGTTTAAAAATGTTTTATTGGGATTACCGGGAAGCAAAATCAATTTTACAGCAGAACAGATTTTATCGCTTTTGGACAATTATGCCGAAATCGACAATCAAAAATTAAGAGAGAACCTGATTTATTTTTTATCAGAAGTTGTTCCGGTTGCAGCAGAAAGCGGCGCGAAATTAGCGATTCATCCCGATGATCCGCCATTTTCGGTTTTAGGATTGCCCAGAATCGTTTCAACAGAAGCTGATTTAAAAGCGATTTTCAGTGCTGTTCCTTCAACAGCTAACGGATTGTGTTATTGCACAGGATCTTTAAGCGCCGATCCGAAAAACAATCTGGAAAAAATAATTGACGATTACGAAGATAGAATTCACTTTCTGCACCTTCGAAATACCATCCGCGAAAGCGAAACTATTTTCCGCGAATCAGAGCATTTAAATGGCGATGTTAAAATGGAAAAGATTGTAGAAAAGATATTAGGTGTAATGAATAAACGAAAAGTTAGCCTGCCAATGCGTCCCGATCATGGTTTTCTGCACGAAGTTGATGAAGCTAAAGAAACCTATCCTGGTTATTCTCTGACAGGAAGATTAAAAGGTTTGGCCGAATTAAGAGGTTTAGAAATGGGAATTGTTTACAAATTGAGTTTGTAAAAAGTAATGTTTGTCATTTCTCGTTCCTCGAAATGACAAAATAAAAACGATGTCTCTATGTGTTTAAAAACTAAAATAGTATACGTTTTATCACTTTTCCTCATCGGATTAAGCACAAAAACGTATGCTATAAATCCAGATAAATATGTAGTAAATCATGCTTCTGCCAAAAATTTTCCTTTGGTTTCAAAAGGAAAAGCAGCTTCTATTTTAGTTAGTGATAAAGATTTTGCGGGAGTTTTGAAAGTGGCGGGACATTTAGAAAATGATATCTTTCAGGTTTCACATTTACCTCCCAAAAGAATAAAAAAAATAGCAGAAACCGAAGACTTCGTAGTGATTATCGGAACACTCGGAAAAAGCGAAATCATCGATCAATTAGTAAAAAAAGGAAAAATTGATGCCAGTCAACTTCGTGGAAAATGGGAGAAATTTACAACGCAAATTGTTGAAAATCCGCTTAAAGGAGTTAAAAAAGCATTGGTAATTGCGGGTTCAGATAAAAGAGGAACGATTTACGGAATTTACGATTTATCCAATCAAATAGGTGTTTCGCCTTGGTATTTCTGGGCAGATGTTCCAGTGAAGAAACAATCAGAATTGCATGTTTTGCCTGGAATTCATTCGCAGGGAGAACCAAAAGTAAAATACAGAGGAATTTTTATAAATGACGAAGCTCCGGCTTTATCTGGCTGGGCATTCGAAAAGTTCGGCGGATTTAATTCGAAATTTTACGATAAAGTTTTTGAATTAATACTGCGAATGAAAGGCAATTATTTATGGCCGGCAATGTGGGGAAGAATGTTTTATGTTGAAGATCCGCAGAACGCTGTTTTAGCCGATGAATACGGAATTGTAATGGGAACTTCGCATCACGAACCGCTCACGCGAGCGCATGCCGAATGGGGGAAATCGAATGGGAAATGGGATTTTAATACCAATTCTGAAGCTTTGATTCAATTCTGGAAAGATGGAATTAAAAGAATGGGAAACAAAGAAACCATTGTAACTGTTGGAATGCGCGGTGACGGCGACGAACCCATGACGGAAGGAACGGCAATTGGATTATTAGAAAATATCGTAAAAAGCCAACGAAATATCATTGCAGAAGTCACGAAAAAACCTGCCGAAGAAACGCCTCAAATGTGGGCACTTTACAAAGAAGTTCAGGATTATTACGATAAAGGAATGCGAGTTCCCGACGATGTAACGCTTTTGTTATGCGATGACAATTGGGGAAATATCCGCAAACTTCCAGAATTGAACGCCAAACCCAGAAAAGGCGGTTATGGTATTTATTATCATTTTGATTATGTCGGAGGTCCGCGAAATTACAAGTGGATTAATACGAATCAGATCGAAAGAGTTTGGGAACAAATGGATCTGGCGTATCAATATGGCGTTGATAAAATCTGGATTGTAAATGTAGGAGATATCAAACCGATGGAATTTCCAACCGAATTTTTTCTTGATATGGCTTGGAATCCCGAAAAATTCAATGCCGGAAATTTGGAACAGTATTATGTGCATTGGGCAAAAGAAAATTTTGATAATCAGTTTGCAGAAGAAATTGCTGAGATTCTAAAATTATATACCAAATACAATTCGAGAAGAAAACCTGAATTATTAGATGCAAAAACATATAGTATCACGAATTATAACGAAGCAGAAAAAGTTGTCGAAGATTACCAAAAACTGGTTGAAAAAGCCAATTCGATAAACGAAAAATTACAACCAGAATACAAAGATGCTTTTTATCAGCTGGTTTTATTTCCGGTTTTGGTGAGTTCGAACTTAAATGAATTGTATGTTGCAGCAGCTAAAAATCATTTGTATGCAGAACAAGGAAATCCCATTGCAAATGTCTATGCTGAAAAAGTAAAAACGTTATTTGAAAAAGACGCAGAGCTCACGAATTATTATCACACTCAATTAGCAAATGGCAAATGGAATCATATAATGTCACAAACCCATATTGGTTATAACAATTGGCAGCAGCCGGACAAAAATGTGATGCCAAAAACGAAAACAATCGGAACTGTAATATATGAAAGGACAAAGATTGTTGCTCGCGATTCTTTAAAATCTAAAATAGCAATTCCTAAAAATAAAGATCTAGATCATATTCAAGGTTTTGTAGAAAACAACGGTTATATTTCAATAGAAAGTAAAAATTATTCCAAGGCAATAAATTCGGAGGCAGTAAAGTGGACTATAATTCCAAATCTTGGTAAAACAGATTCTGGAATAACGATTAAACCTTCGAATATTCAGAATATTGAAGTTTCAGAGCAATCACCAAGACTGGAATATAACGTTCATTTTTTCAGTAAAGGAAAGATAAAAGTACATGCTTATTTTTCGCCCACAATAAATTTTAAGTTTGGAGAAGGCTTAAAATATGGAATTGCATTTGATTCTGAAAAACCGCAGATTATGAATTTGAATGCTGATTCTTCAGAAAAAAGCTGGGCAGAATCTGTTGCAGATAACATTAAAATTATAATGTCCACACATCAAATAGAAAATTCTGGAAATCATGTTTTAAAGATTTATGCGATTGATCCGGCTTTGGTGCTTCAGAAAATTGTAATTGAAACTCAAGACGGAAAAGTTTTAGAGTCATATTTGGGACCGCCAGAGAGTTTTAGAACAAAGTAATTGGTTAGACCTGACAGGTTTTCAAAACCTTTCAGGTCTCTATTGACAAAAAACTATTAACTATTTAAACCAAAAATATATGAGATTTATTAACCCTTATTTGTTTGTCGTCACCACTTTGCTGGCTGTAAGCTGTACATCACAAAAAGAAACCGCTTCATTAAAAGATGTTTACAAAAATGATTTTTACATCGGAACAGCTTTAAGTGCAGATCAAATTGAAGGAAAAGATGCAAAAGTAGATTCATTGATTAAAAAAGAATTTAATGCAATTACTGCAGAAAATATCATGAAATCGATGTACACGCATCCTCAAAAAGACAAGTATGATTTTGCTTTATCGGACAAATTTGTGGCGTATGGAGAAAAAAATAAAATGTTCATTCACGGACATACATTGATCTGGCACAGCCAATTAGCGCCGTGGATGGAAAAAATTGCAGACAGCACAGAAATGAAAGCTTTTATGAAAGATCATATTACAACGATTGTTTCTAAATACAAAGGTAGAATCGATTCTTGGGATGTTGTAAATGAAGCTTTAAACGAGGATGGAACCTTAAGGCAATCAGTTTTTTTGAAAACACTGGGTGAAAAATATTTGGTTGATGCTTTTAAACTGGCTGAAAAAGCCGATCCTAAAGTGGATTTGTATTATAACGATTATAATCTTGAAGATCCCGCAAAAAGAGCTGGAGCTATAGCTTTAATCAAAAAAATAAAAGCGGCGGGCGGAAAAATTGACGGCGTCGGAAGTCAGGGACATTGGAATTTAAATAGTCCGTCGTTAGAAGAAATTGAAAAAAGCATTTTAGAATATTCTGCTTTAGGAATTAAAGTTGCTTTTACAGAATTGGATATTACTGTTTTACCAAATCCGTGGGATTTAAAAGGAGCAGATGTGAATCAGAAATTTGAAGGAAATGCGCAAATGAATCCATATCCTGAAAAATTGCCAGATTCTATTCAAAACAAATTGGCAGAACGTTACGCTTCTATTTTTAAATTATTTTTAAAACACAAAGACAAAATCAGCAGAGTTACCTTTTGGGGAGTTTATGATGGACAGTCTTGGTTAAACGATTGGCCGATAAAAGGAAGAACGAACTATCCGCTTCCTTTTGATGCCAATTTAAAGCACAAAAAAGCTTATGACAGCATTTTGAATTTGAAAAAGGCTAAAAAATAATTAGTCAAATACGTTTTTAATTGAAATAATAGCAACAATCGGTTGTTTTAAAAAATATTCTTGAAATAAAGTAAACTAAATTTGCGTAATATGTTTTTTTATCTAAATTTACACAACCGATTGTTTTATTTGTTTCAACAGTCTTTCCGCAAGTTTTTCAAAGCCTTGTAGATATATGAGAAGCATTTAAAAAAAACAATTTGGACCTGAAAGGATTTCAAAACCTTTCAGGAGAACTAACTAACCACAAACCACAAAATGAATTACATTTCACAAAAATTATCCATCAAAGAAAAAATTGGGTACAGCTTAGGAGACCTCGCTGCAAATTTAGTCTTTCAGACTTTGATGACGTATCTGGCATATTTCTACACTGATATTTACGGATTATCGCCAACTGATTCTTCTATTATAATGTTAGTGGTAGGTTTAGTTGCTGCTTTTATTTTTAACCCAATAATTGGAGTGCTTGCCGATAGAACCAGTACGAAATGGGGAAAGTTCAGACCGTGGATTTTGGCAACAGCAATTCCGCTTGGAGTTGTGGCATTATTAGCTTTTTCGACTCCAGATTTTGCCTATAAAGGAAAAGTAATTTATGCAGTTGTAACTTATACTTTGCTTTTGCTTTTTTATGCGGGAAATAATCTGCCGTATTCTGCTTTAAGCGGTGTAATTACAGGCGATATGTCCGAAAGAAACAGTATGTCGTCTTATCGCTTTGTGGCTGTTATGTTCGCGCAGTTTTTTGTTCAGGTTTTTATGCTCGGAATTATAAAAAGTGCTGGAGACGGAGATAAGGCAATTGGTATAGAAAAAGTTATGACCGTTCTGGCAATTATCGGAACTATCATGCTTTTAATTACATTTTTAACTACGAAAGAAAGGATTATTCCAAAACCAGAACAAAAATCGAGTATCAAAGAAGATTTGAGCGATTTGGTAAAAAACAGACCGTGGGTAATTATGCTTTCGCTAACGACTTTGGTTTTTGTGACTTTGGCCATGAAAGGCGGTTCGTATGTCTATTATTTTGAAAACTATGTAGATAAAGAACAGTTAGCAATTTTTATTCAGCCTATTTTAGACACTTTATCAAATATCGGATTGAATCATTTTGGTAATGATCCCGTTTCAGCTGGATTTGGATTGTTTAATGCGGGCGGCATTATCTTTATGATCATTGGAATTACTTTGTCTAAAAACCTTGCAGATAAATACGGAAAGCGAAATGTATTCAGATTGTTTTTATTCATTTCAACCTTATTTATTATTGCTTTTTATTTCTTTCCGCCGGCATCAATCAGTTTAATATTTTTCTCCCAAATTCTGCACGGATTTTTCTACGGAATCACAATCCCAATTCTTTGGGCGATGATTGCTGATGTGGCTGACTATTCAGAGTGGCTGAACAACCGCCGTGCAACTGCAATTATTTTCTCTGCAATGATGGTCGGTTTAAAAGCAGGATTGAGTATTGGCGGAGCCTTAACAACATTATTTTTAGGTTATTTTCATTACGCTGCAAATTCACCTGTACAGACAGAAACTGCCATTAACGGAATCAAATTATTGGTCAGCATCTTTCCCGCAATTCCATTTTTAATTGGAGCTGGATTATTGTTTTTCTATAAAATCAATAAACAAATGGAAATGCAGATCGAAACAGAACTTAAAGAAAGAAGAACATAATTATTTAAAAAAATAAGACCACTATGCCTGAAGATAGTATTGAACAAATTAATTTCGAGGAAATTAATAAACTGGCAATTTCAAAGCCATTAGTTTCTCACATTTACACTGCCGATCCTTCTGCGCATGTGTTTAATGGCAAGATTTACATTTATCCGTCACATGATATTGATGCGGGAATTCCGTTCAACGACAACGGAGATCATTTTGGAATGGAAGATTATCACGTTTTTTCGATGGATGACATTTCATCAAAAGCTGTTGATAATGGAGTTGCACTTCATGTAAATGATGTTGAATGGGCAGAAAAACAAATGTGGGCACCGGATGCAGCACATAAAAACGGAAAATATTATTTGTATTTCCCTGCCAAACGAGCCAATGGAATTTTCCAGATTGGAGTCGCTGTAAGCGATTCTCCTGCGGGTCCTTTTTTACCACAACCAGAAGCCATAAAAGGAAGTTATAGTATTGATCCTGCCGTTTTTGAAGACGAAGATGGAAAACATTATATCTATTTTGGCGGTATTTGGGGAGGACAATTGCAGAAATACAGAACCAATAAATACGATCAAGATAACGAAGAACCTTCTGGAAATGAACCTGCTTTAGGACCAATCGTAGCTTTGCTTTGTGATGATATGCTGGAATTTGCAGAAGAGCCAAAAGAAATTAAAATTTTGGATGAAAGTGGAGAAATTCTGCTGGCTGGCGATAACGACCGCCGTTTTTTTGAAGCGTCATGGGTTCACAAATACAATGGAAAATATTATTTCTCTTATTCTACTGGCGACACTCATTTTATTTGTTACGCGATTGGCGATAATCCATATGGACCGTTTACGTATCAAGGAAGAATTTTGAATCCAGTTGTGGGCTGGACGTCGCATCATTCAATTTGTGAAGTTGAAGGAGAATGGTATTTGTTTTATCACGATTCGAGTTTGTCAAAAGGTGTAACGCATTTAAGAAGCATGAAAGTTACCAAAATAGATTATTTAGAAGATGGTTCGATAGTAACAATTGATCCGTACGGGATAAGAAGATTGTTTGATTAAAACTATATTTTATCAATAAAAGAAAAGATGGACTTATGAAAACCGTTTGCGTGAGGGATAGAAGCGGAAAGCCCACAGCCTGACGAAGGAAGAGCGAGGACTTGCAGCGGATAGCCCGGCCCGCCTTTTTCGGCGGGACACGCCCAAATTATCTTGATTTAAAAAATTAACAATTTTAATATCGAAAAGAATTTTTTATAAAAGATTTTTATCTACTTTAGCATAACAGAACGGAACAGAACGGTATGCTAAAAGAAGAAGAAAAATTTGAATTTACAATCAATCACGATAGTGATATCCCGAAGTACCAGCAACTGGTTGACGGGATAACAAATTCGATTGCAGAGAATATTTTGCAAAAGGGAGATTTGCTTCCGTCTGTGAATGTGATTTGCAAAACGTACCAACTTTCGAGAGATACAGTTTTTAAGGCTTACTCGATTTTGAAAGAGCAGAATGTAATAGATTCGGTTCCGAATAAGGGTTATTATGTGGCAGGTGAAACGAGAAAAGTGCTTTTGGTTTTAGACACTTTTAAAGCGTATAAAGAAGTTTTGTATCATTCGGTTGTCAATAATCTGCCTGATAATGTGATTATTGATGTTCAGTTTCATCATTATAATATTGATGTTTTTAAAACGATCATAAATAACGGAATCGGAAAGTATTATAAATATGTGGTGATGAATTTTGACCACACAGCTATTGCTCCGGCGTTGTCGGCAATTTCAAATGATAAACTGCTTTTAATTGACTGGAATATTCAAGCTGGTAAAGCAAGTAATTATGTTTTTCAGGATTTTGGGAAAGCATTTTACGATTCATTGACACAAGCTGTTGATTTGTTTAAAAAGTATAAAAAAATAGATTTTGTTTATCCTGATTTTACAAATCATCCTTGGGAGACGGTTGAGTTTTTTAAGAAATTCTGTGCTGATTTCAATTTTAAATATGCAATTATTACTGACCCTAAAAAGTTCAATATCGAAAAAGAAATTGCTTATATCAGTGTGAGTGACAGGATTCTGGGATACTTTTTAGAACAGTGCAAAGAGAAAGATTTAGAGCCAGGAAAAGACGTTGGATTTTTGTCGTATAACGAAACGCCAATGAAGAAATTTATATACAAAGGAATTTCGGTTGTGTCAACTGATTTTAAAGAAATAGGAACCAAAGCAGCGGCATTTATTACGCATGACGAAGATACTCAGTGTTATGTGCCGACAAATTTAATATTAAGAGAATCATTGTAAATTATGTATTATATCGGATATGATATTGGAAGTTCTTCTGTCAAGGCAGCCTTGGTAGAAGCAGAAACTGGTAAAAAAGTAATCGTTTTGAATGAACCGCAAAACGAAATGGAAATCCTTTCGATTCACCCAGACTGGGCAGAGCAGGATCCTGAAATCTGGTGGCAGCACATTTGTACAGCAACTAAACGAGCCATTAAAGAATCAAATATCGATGCTTCTAAAATTCAGGGAATTGGTATTTCGTATCAAATGCACGGATTGGTGATTGTAGATAAAGAAAAAAATGCACTTCGAAATTCGATTATCTGGTGTGACAGCCGTGCCGTTGAAATTGGAAATAAGGCTTTCGCAGAAATTGGAGAGCAAAAATGTATGGAACATTTATTGAATTCTCCAGGAAATTTTACAGCTTCGAAACTAAAATGGGTAAAAGAAAACGAACCTGAAGTTTATAAGAAAATTGATAAATACATGCTTCCGGGAGATTACATCGCTTTAAAATTGACAGGTGAAGTAACAACAACCAAAAATGGTTTGTCTGAAGGAATGCTTTGGGATTATAAAGAAAATAAAGTAGCCGACTGGCTTTTGGATTATTACGGAATCGATCAGTCTTTGACGCCGAGAATTGTTGAAAATTTTACGAATCAAGGAGTTGTAACAGAGCAAGCTTCGGCGGCATCGGGACTTCCAGCTGGAATTCCGATTGTGTATCGAGCGGGAGATCAGCCAAATAATGCTTTATCATTAAATGTTTTAAATCCTGGAGAAGTAGCGGCAACAGGCGGCACATCTGGAGTTTTTTATGCAGTAAGCGAAATGTCTTCTGGAAAAAGCACTCGAGTAAACAATTTCGTTCACGTAAATTATGAATTAGAAACGCCTAGAGTTGGTAAACTTTTAAATATTAACGGAGCAGGAATTCAGTACAGATGGCTTCGCAATAATATGGGTAACGAAAGTTACGAAGTAATGAATGAAAAAGCTTCGAATGTCGAAGTAGGATCAGAAGGTGTTGTGGTAATTCCGTTTGGAAATGGGGCCGAACGTATGTTCAACAACAAAAATATCGGAACTCATTTTTTAAACCTCAACTTAAATATTCACAACAGTGCACATTTATTTAGAGCTTCTTTAGAAGGAATTGCCTTTTCGTTTGTGTACGGAATGGAATGTTTAAAAGAGGATAATGCGACAATTAATGTCATTAGAGCTGGAAACGATAATTTGTTCCGTTCGGAGATTTTCTCTAATACAGTGGCGACTTTAATTGGTCACGAAATTGAAATTTACAATACAACAGGAGCAGTTGGTGCAGCGAGAGCAGTGGGTTTAAAAGATGGTGATTACAGCAAATTTGGAGCTAATGTGAGCGACAACGATCATGTAATGACGTTTTTACCGTTGCACAACGCAGCCCCTTACGAAACGGCTTATCAAAAATGGAAAACAGAATTAGAATTAATATTAACAAATAAATAAAAAAATCAAATGATAGTTTTAGGAGATAAAGAATACTACAAAGGTATTGGCCAAATTAAATTTGAAGGAAAAGAATCTGATAATCCATTGGCATTTAAATATTACAATCCAGACCAAGTTGTGGCTGGAAAAACAATGCGTGAGCACTTTAAATTCGCTATCGCTTACTGGCATACTTTCTGCGGACAAGGAAGTGATCCATTCGGACCTGGAACACAGCAATTTGCTTGGGATCAGTCTTCAGATCCTTACCAAGCGGCTAAAGATAAGGCAGATGCTGCTTTTGAATTTATCAGCAAAATGGGATTCGATTACTTCTGTTTCCACGATTACGATTTGATTGCTGAAGGAGCAACTTTTGCTGAATCAGAAAAGCGTTTGGCATTTATTACAGATTACTTAAAACAGAAAAAAGCAGATTCTGGAATTAAATTGCTTTGGGGAACTTCAAACTGTTTCTCAAACCCAAGATTCATGAACGGAGCAGCTACAAATCCTGACTTTAATGTTGTGGCAAGAGCTGGAGGACAGGTAAAATTAGCTTTAGACGCAACAATCGCTTTAGGCGGAGAAAACTATGTATTCTGGGGTGGTAGAGAAGGTTATATGTCTTTACTAAACACAGACATGGGGAGAGAATTAGATCACATGGCACAATTCTTAGCAATGTCTAGAGACTATGCAAGAGCACAAGGTTTTAAAGGTACTTTCTTTATTGAGCCAAAACCAATGGAACCATCTAAACACCAATACGATTTTGACTCGGCTACAGCAATTGGATTCTTGAAAAATTATGGTTTAGATAAAGATTTCAAAATCAATATCGAGGTTAACCACGCTACATTGGCACAGCATACTTTTCAACATGAATTAGAAGTGGCTGCAAAAGCTGGAATGTTAGGAAGTATCGATGCCAACAGAGGTGATTATCAAAACGGATGGGATACAGACCAGTTCCCAAATAACATTCAGGAAACGACTGAAGCGATGTTGGTTTTCTTAAAAGCTGGCGGATTGCAAGGCGGTGGAGTTAATTTTGATGCTAAAATCAGAAGAAATTCTACAGATTTAGAAGATGTTTTCTTAGCTCATATTGGCGGTGCTGATACTTTTGCAAGAGCGTTATTGACTGCAGATAAAATTATCACTTCATCACCATACGAAAAATTAAGAACAGAAAGATACAGCTCTTTCGATTCTGGAAAAGGAAAAGATTTTGCTGACGGAAAATTAAGCTTGAAAGATCTTTACACTATCGCACACGAAAATGGAGAATTAAATCTTCAAAGCGGTAAACAGGAATTGTTTGAAAATATCATCAATCAATATATTTAATTGTTGAAATTTAAATAAAACAAACCTAACAGATTTTAAAAATCTGTTAGGTTTGTTTAAAAATATAGTGAGACAGAATACCTGAAATATTTAAAATGATAGTCTTAGAACGTTAAATCATTTTGAAATCTTTTTTTTAGATAAAATTAAAATGTGTATTACGATTATGCCTTGTTTCAAGATTGAAATTTGATAAAAATAGATTAAAGGTTTAGTTACTATTTTTTGATAATTAAAAAAAGGAATAAGTCAGTTTGATAAAATAATAAGTGAGTATTTTTTATTGAAGGTTTTTTGAAGAGCAGAATCAATCTAGATGCACATTTTTCACTCACTAGACTTTACAAGCGCTTCAGTGTACTATTAGCTTGTTTATACAAGATATATACACAATCTTGTCATTTCGACGAAGGAGAAATCTTCGTAAGAAACTCGACAAAGATTAATTCTCAGTGCGGAGCTACTTGTGGAGATTTCTCCTTCGTCGAAATGACAAACTGTATGGTTTATAATCGACGATAAATCACTTTTCGAAAATAACTAATCAAACCAAAAACTATGAAATTTTTTATTGATACTGCGAATCTAGAAGACATTCGAGAGGCCCAATCTCTAGGTGTTCTAGACGGCGTGACAACCAATCCTTCTTTAATGGCAAAAGAAGGCATTACCGGAAAAGAAAATATCCTGAAACATTATCTTGATATTTGTAACATTGTCGATGGCGATGTTTCTGCAGAGGTAATTTCAACCGATTTTGACGGAATGATAAGAGAAGGAGAAGAACTTGCAGCGCTTCATCCGCAGATTGTGGTAAAAACTTCCTATGATTGGCGATGGTATAAAAGCCTGTAAATACTTTTCTTCAAAAGGAATTAAAACCAATGTAACTTTAGTATTTTCCGCAGGTCAGGCTTTATTGGCTGCGAAGGCAGGCGCAACTTATGTTTCTCCGTTTTTAGGAAGATTAGATGATGTTTCTACAGACGGAATGCATCTAATTGAAGAAATCAGAGAAATTTATGATAATTACAACTATCAAACTCAAATATTATCAGCTTCAGTAAGACATACCATGCATATTGTAAATTGTGCAAAAGTAGGTTCAGATGTAATGACTGGACCGCTTTCGGCTATAAAAGGTTTGTTGAAACATCCTTTAACCGATATTGGTTTACAACAATTTGTTGAAGATGCTAAAAAGATGAATTTGTAAAATCAAAATTCTATTTTCCACTATTTTTAAAAGTCCTCCACAGTTAGCTGCCGAGGATTTTTTTTGCTATATGAGCAACCGATTGTTTCTGTTTTTCATTTTGTAAGAAATGTATTGTTTACCGCATAATTCTTTGGATAACAGTGAATAAATTTCTGTAAGCCTTGTTCTATAAGGACTTTTAAAGGATCGACTTTCGAGTGATTCTTCTTCTAACTACTACATCGTTTTAGTTAATTCAGAAGAAAATTTAAATTTTAACTTTTTATGTTTTTTTTAAGATTTTGAATGAAACTATTTATTATCTCTAACGTTTTCGCTGGAATAAATGCTGTTTTTGATAATTGTTTAATATTTTATAAAAATAAATATTGATTACGTTTTTTTTGATGAGTATTTTTTAGAAAATGAGAAAAAAAATTAACGCAACCGATTGTGTGTTGTTGTTTTTTGCATATATTTGTTTTGACTATAACCTATTGTTTATTTGAATTTTAAAAATCAATGGCAGCGAATTCATTCAATTAAGAAAACTAACTAAACCATACTATTAACTCATTAAACCAATTATTTATGACTAACTTTTTAATTACTAAAAGCAGATCAAAATACTTTAAGAATTTGGGATTCTTAATCCTGATGCTGGTATTTTCTGCTGCAGTAAATGCGCAAATTACTGTTTCGGGTACTGTATCTGATGGTAGCGGACCAATACCTGGGGTAAATATTATTGTAAAGGGAACAAAAACAAATACAGTTTCTAATTTTGACGGAACTTATACACTTCAATCTGTTCCTGCCAATAGTATTTTGGTTTTTAGCTTTATAGGATATAAACCATATGAAATTGCAGTAAACAATAGAACTAAAATTGATGCTGTTCTTGAAGAGGATTTAAACGACTTAAAAGAAGTTGTTGTTATTGGATACGGAACTGCGAAAAGAGCAGATTTAACAGGAGCTGTTTCTACGGTTACAAGTGCAGCTATAACTCAATCTGTTCCTACCACTTTTGATCAGGTTTTACAAGGTCGTGCGGCAGGTGTACAGATTCAGCAGAATAGTGGTACTCCGGGCGGAAGTTCTTCTGTACGTATTCGTGGAATCAGTTCGATTACAGGTTCAAATGAACCAATTTATGTAATAGACGGTGTAATTATAGATGGAAACTCAGGTTCTTTAAATTCGAATCCGCTTGCTGCGATTAACCCAAACGATATTGCTTCTATAGATATTTTGAAAGATGCATCAGCAACTGCTATTTATGGTTCTCGAGCTGCAAATGGAGTAATTATGGTAACAACCAAAACGGGAAGAAAAGGAGACTTGGTCTTAAATTTTGATAGTTATGTAGGGTGGCAGCAAATGCCCAAAGAATTACAGGTATTAAATTTAAGAGAATATGGTACTCTTAAAAATACTCGTGCTGATTTAGGAATTGTACAACGTGACAATACTTTTATCAGACCAGATTTATTAGGGGAAGGAACAAACTGGCAGGACGAGTTATTTCAAACAGCTTTAATTCAAAACTATAATTTATCTGCTTCTGGAGGATCAGAAAATACTACTTATGCATTAGGAATGAGCTATTTTGATCAGGAAGGTACTGTAATTGGTTCTTCTTTTGATCGTATGACACTTAGAGGGGTTATCGATTCTCAAGTAAAGAAATGGATGAAAGTTGGAGTAAATATGAATGTATCCAAAGTCAATCAGGTAACAACAGTTAATGATGATTCTGTGATTTTAGTAGCTCTAAAACAAACACCAAACGTTGCAGCCCGTAATGCTGATGGTACTTTTGATGGTCCAGATACAACAGAATTTGTTCAAACCAATCCGTTAGGAATAGCGTTATTGAAAGATAATCATGCTGCAAATTACAATGTTAGAGGAAATGCTTATGCTGAAATTAGTTTTACAAAAGATTTAAAACTTAGAACCCAGTATTCGATAGATTATAACTTCGGAAACAATTATACTTTTAATCCATCATATACGTTTGGAGCCTTGTCTAACGAAGTAAGAGAAGGAAGCAGAACCAAGTCTACTGGCGAAAACTGGATCTGGAATAATTTATTGACTTATAATAAGGTATTCGCAAAACATAACATTAATGCAATGTTAGGTCAGGAATTACAAGAACAAAATTGGGAAAATCTATATGGTTACCGTTCTGGATATTTAACAAACGGAGCTACAGATTTGAATGCTGGAGATCCAACAACAGCTAGAAATTCAAATGCAAGTGCTACAAGATCACTTAGTTCTTATTTCGCAAGAGCAGCTTATTCATTTGATGACAGATATTTTTTAACTGGAACGATTAGAAGAGACGGATCTTCTCAATTTGCCGATGAAAACAAATGGGATTGGTTTCCGTCTGCAGCTTTAGCATGGAAAATTTCAAGCGAAGGATTTTTAAAAGATAATCAGACTATTAACAATTTAAAATTGCGTGCAGGCTGGGGTGTTACAGGTAACTCAAGTGTGCCAAACAATGCCTATACTTCTGTTTATGGAACTTCTGCTACAAACTGGGGAAGCGGGCAAATTGCAACTAATACAGCCAATCCAGATTTGAAATGGGAAAAATCAAATCAAACCAATATTGGTTTAGATCTTGGACTTTTCAACAACAGGGTTGAAATTACTGCAGATGTTTATTATAAAAAAACAGATGATTTATTACTGCGATTATCACTTCCTGCATATGTAGGTACGACAGGGCAGGGATCAACAGCACCGCCTTATGCTAACATCGGATCTCTTGAAAATAAAGGTATTGAGTTTACAATCAACACGATCAATATGCAGAGACAAGATTTTCTTTGGAGATCAAATTTTAATATCTCGATGAATAGATTTAAAGTGTTGAAATTGAATTCAGAATCAGGTGTTTATGATCAGACTTTACAGCAAGGATCAGATGTAACAGTTGTTACCCGCAGTGCAGTTGGCGAAACGTTGGGACAATTTTATGGCTATAAAGTGATTGGGCGTTTTGAAAAAGCAACCGATTTCTATTATAAAGATGCTGCGGGAACGGTAAAACCAACTGCACTTCCAGAAGGAATGCAGATTGGAGAAAACGGAGTCTGGATTGGAGATTATATGTTTGAAGATGTAAATAAAGATGGAGTAATCAACGAAAAAGACGCAGGTTACATTGGAGATCCAAATCCAGATTTTACTTTCGGGTTTACCAACAGCTTCTCTTTCAAAGGATTTGATGTGAGTATTATGTTTACAGGTTCTTACGGAAATGATGTTTTAAATTACCAAAGACGCTGGTTAGAAAATCCTCGTGAAAATACCAATTTATTGAAATCGGCTTTAGGATACGCGCAATTAGACTTAATTGATCCGAATGGACCAAATGATTATCGTAATGTTCAAATTGTAGGCGGAGATCCTTACATGCCAAGAATTGGGGCATCATCAGCATCTTCTGCTTCCAACTATCGTTTAAGCAACAGATTCGTAGAAGATGGATCGTATGTGAGACTTAAAAATATTTCAATTGGCTACAATCTTCCAAAGGACTTATATTCTAAGTACGGAATTTCAAATATCAAAGTATATTCGAATATGCAGAACGTTTTAACCTTTACAAAATATAAAGGATACGATCCAGAAGTTGGTGCAATCAACCAAAACCAGCTTTTAAATGGTATAGATAACGGACGTTATCCTACGCCAGTAACCACTACTCTTGGAATAACTGTTAATTTCTAAAAACTGCACAATGAAAACAAAGAAAATATTTTACACGGCTTTAATTATTGCAATGCCATTTGTTTGGACAGGATGCAGCGATCTTTTAGACGTTGAACCAAATGATGTAATTACAAAGGAAAATTTTTATAAAACAGAATCTGATTTTCAGGCTGCTACGGGACCATTGTACAATAAGGTATGGTTCGATTTTAATGATAAATTTTATTACGGTTTAGGAGACGGACGCGCTGCAAATATGTATGCTCCTTTCTCAGATTACGTTTATCCGTTTACAGATCTAACAGAAACAGGATTAACTGGACCATTAGTTTCGGCTTGGGGTTCATTATATAATGTTGTTCAGCAGTCTAATAACGTAATTATTGGTATATCTGGAAGTTCGCTTAGTGATGCCGTTAAAAACAAATACATTGCAGAAGCTCGTTTTATGAGAGGAACAGCATACTGGTATTTGGCATCATTATGGGGAGATGTTATCATCTCAACAGACCCTAGAGAATTGGTAAAAAATCCACTTGTAAATAAAAATCCATTAAAAGATGTTTACGAATTCTCTATGCGCGATTTAGAATTTGCAGCAAAATATCTTCCGGAAACGGCTGGTCAGGCTGGACGTTTAACCAAATACAGCGCATTCGGAATGCTGTCTCGTGTTTATTTATCATTCTCAGGAATAAGCGATAATCCAAACAGCGGCACTCGCAGCCAGGAATATCTTGATTTAGCTAAAAAAGCAGCAGAAAAAGTAATTAGTTCTGGTCCGTACAGTTTGATGACGAATTATGAAGATTTATTCATGATTGACAATAACAACAACACAGAATCTTTATTTGCCTTACAATGGGTTCCAAACGGAGATTTTGGTGTAAATAATACACAGCAGGCTTATTTTGCATTAGGTTCTGATATTACAGGAGACGATGCGGCTTGGGGTTATTGGACACGAGCTTCTTACAATGTTCTGCAGGAATATGAATCTAAAGATCTCCGCAGAAGAGCAACCTGGATGGGAGACAACGATCATTATGCGGAAATTAATAAAGCGAACGGAGGCTATACAGTCGATCATGCAGCTGATTTTCTTACTGTTAAAAAAGGAGTTGTAGGTTCTACAAAAGACAATTCTAAAATTACCCGTATGAATTCGGCACTGAATACTTATATGCTTCGTCTGGCTGAAGTCTATCTAAACTATGCAGAAGCAGCTTTAGGAAACAATGCTTCAACAGCAGATGCAACAGCGATTATGGGAGTTAACAGACTGCGTGCCCGTGCAGGTTTAGATCCAAAAACAACATTGACTTATGCAGATATCATTCACGAAAGAAGAGTTGAATTATGTATGGAAGGACAATATTGGTATGATTTAGTGCGCAGAGCTTACTATAAACAGCAAGAAGTAATCAATTACGTTACTGCACAAAACAGAGGAACAATTACGCCGATTTTATATGATACTTCAACAAATACAGTTTCTGTGGATCCTTCAAAAAGTACAAGTCCAAGAGCAATTGGTGTAATCGATGCAACAATTTTTACACTGCCTTACCCAGAATCTGAATTAGTTCAGAATCCGTTATTGAGAGAAAATCCTGTTCCGTATCAGTTTACAGAAGAGAAAATTAAAGACTTATTCTAGTATTCAGAAATAAAAAATTAAAGAAATAGTAATATGAAATATATTTTAAATAAAAAGTATTGGGCGCCCATCGCACTTCTTGGGATGATGGTTTTCGGCATACTGTTTACCTCTTGCGATAATAACGATTCAGGAGGCAGTACAATAACAATTACAAGAGTATTTTTAGAAGATGTCAATTCAACTGTTCCTGACAGAGAAGTTAATTTTGCCCGTTTAGGACAGCTATTGCGTATTGAAGGTTCGGGATTTGCAGGCTTAAAGAAAGTTTACATTAACGGATATTCAACTTATTTTAATGTAGCATTTGTGTCTAATAACTCGATGCTGGTAAGTGTTTCTGCCGATACGCCAATTTTAGAGGCAGATACTTCAGTGAGAAATACAATTCGTTTTGTAAATGATTCTAATGAAGTAATTTTTCCTTTTGAAATTCGTTCAGGGAAACCCGCAATTTCTAATATTTCAAATACATTACCAAATCCGGGAGAAACGATTACCGTTACAGGAGATGGTTTAACAGAAGTTAGCAAAGTAGTTTTTCCAGGAAATGTAGAAGTAGCAACAGGAATTGTTTCAGATGAAGACGGCGAATTCTTTACGGTTGTCGTACCAAACGGAATATCAGATTTAGGAGGTTCTATTTTTGCAGAAACATCAAATGGAGGCGTTTATTCACCAAGATATTTCAATTTCAAAAAAGGAATATTACTCAATTTCGACGGACTAGGTTCTCAAGGTTCATGGGACAGAGCAAGTATGATACTTCCAGCAGATTTAGAATCGGCTGTTATTGGAACAGGAAATACTTCTCAAGGAAAATATGTACCGCATCGTCCGGCGAAAATTCCATCTTTTACTGCAAATGCTACTCGTCAATCAGAAGTTTGGACAGCAGGAACAGGAGTCGATAATTGGAGAACACAATTAACACCTTATATTCCAGCAAATACCTCTCTTGACCAAGTAGCCTTTCAATTTGATATTTATGTACCAGAGGCTTGGAAAGATTCAGGTTTCTTAAAAATATGTACGATCAATAATTTTAATGGCGGCGAATGGGCAGGAGCAGTTTACAATTATGTTCCTTGGATTGTTGACGGCAAATCAGTTGCTTTTCAAACGACAGGATGGACAACAGTTACTATTCCGTTAAACAAATTTTATGCTTGGTCTAAGGAACCTTTTACTTTCGAAACAGTTTTAGCATTTCGTGAAGCAGCGACTTATCAAAACTTTGGTATTTACTTCGAAAACTCCGACATAAAACTGTCAAATGTAACAGGAAATGCAAGCGAAGTCGAATTCCCAGCAAAAGCAACCTCTGTAAAAGTGTATACAGATAACTGGAGAATAGTACCATTAGACACGCCAGTTTACAATGATTTTAACTAACAAAACCAAAAAATGAAATCTAAATATATCATACCAATAATTGCTTCATCACTAATGATTTTATCATCCTGCGATGATAATTTGATGGAGTGGGGAAAAGACCCAGAACATGGAGAAGTTACGGGAGCTGAACTTCCATTAGCTTTAGTCGAAAAAATCAGTCGCTACGAACCTTTAAAAAACTATTCCGATTTTCCTTTAGGAAACGGAATAGGAATTAGTCTGTACATGAGTGATCCCGCTTATAGAAAAATCGTAAACGAAAATTTTGATGAGGTTACGCCAGGCTACGAAATGAAACATGGCGCAATGGTAAACTCAAAAGGAGAAATAAATTTTACTAATGTTGATGCTTTTATAGAAGCTACTAAAAGTGCAGGACTAAAAGTTTTTGGCCATACCTTGATTTGGCATTCTAATCAAAGCGCTGGTTATTTAAATGGAATAATTGCCCCAACAGTAATTCCAGGTTCAAGCGGTACCAATGTTTTGGATTTAACGCCAATTAAAAATGGAACTTTTACGGGCTGGGCCAGAAATAATCCAGGAAAAGGAATTACAACAGTTGCCAGTTCAGGATTAACAAGTACTTCTGCTGCAATTCAGCTGGCATCTAGTGCAAGTTCTTCCGCAGCATACAGCCTTCAATTGACTTCGCCAAACGTTCCAATCGTTGCGGGGCATAATTACGAAATTTCATTTTACATAAAGTCTGATGTTGCAGGTAAAGGGCGCATTTCATTCAATGCCTCATTAACCAACCAATACCCATACAAAGATTGGTTTAGTACAGGAGCATCTTGGACAGAAGCTTTTGCAACAACTTCTTCTTGGCAGCAGGTTAAAATTAAACTAGCTCCAGGTGATTTTAAAGCAGGAAGCACAGCGTTTCAGTTTAATTTAGACTTAGGATATCTTCCAAATGTCACTTATTTAATTGATGCCAATACACTCGCAGTTGTTGATTTAGACGCAGCAACAGGGCCAGTTAATTTGCTTTCAAATGGAAATTTTAATTCAGGTATTACAGGTTGGAGCAGAGCCAATGGAGCTGCAGATGCATTAAGTGCAGCAGGAGCATCAAATGCGTACGAAGGAAGCGGAGCAATGAAAATTGTCAATGCAGCAAATAATCCGACAGAACAATGGAGAACTCAGATTCAGTCTACTTTCACCTCTACTTTAGTAGCCGGTAAAAGTTATAAAGTATCATACATGATTCGTTCAGAAGCAGCTGGTTCTGTACGATGTTCAACAACACCATCTTCATTAGCAAATTATCAGGGAGATCAAACTACTTCGACTACTTGGAAATTAATAGAATGGCCGATCACAGCAAAAGGAGGTGAAACAGGTTTAAGTTTTGATATTGGAGGAGTTGCTGGAACGTATTATATTGATAATGTTTTAGTAACCGACGGATCTTCAGGAGGCGGAGGTCCAACAGCCCCAGTAACCATTGAAAAAACAGAAGCCGAGAAAACCAAAATTATTGGTGACGCCATGACAGATTGGATTTCTAAAATGATTACTCATTATAAAACAAGTGTTTTCTCTTGGGATGTCTTAAATGAGCCGATGAAAGAAGATGGAACTTTAAGAGATGGAAGCGAGGGCGATACAGCAGCAGATTACTTTTCTTGGGTAAAATATTTAGGAAAAGACTATGCCGTAACAGCATTCAAATTAGCACGTCAATACGGAAATCCAACAGATAAACTTTTCATAAATGATTACAACTTGGAATCGAGATTAGACAAATGCGACGGATTAATCGAATATGTAAAATATATAGAAGGAAAAGGCGCAACAGTGGATGGTATTGGAACACAAATGCACATTGGTTTAACAACAGATAAAGACAAAATTGTTCAAATGTTCCAAAAACTGGCGGCGTCCGGAAAACTAATTAAAATTTCTGAATTAGACGTGAGATTAGGAACGGCCACACCAACAGTTGCACAGCAGGCTTCACAAGCAGAAATGTATCAATACGTAATCGATATGTATAAAAAACACATTCCTGTACCGCAGCAATACGGAATTACCATATGGGGTGTTTCAGATAATTCTAAAGAACATGAATATTGGCTTCCAAACGAATCGCCAAATCTTTGGGATGCGAATTATGTTCGCAAACATGCATACAAAGGCACGGCTGATGGTCTTGCCGGAAAAGATGTAAGTTTAGGATTCTCAGGGGAATTAGTAAAACCTTAATATCCAAAAAAAACACTTCAGTTTCAAAATAGCTTTGTCAAGGTGCAACTTTGGCAAAGCTGCTTTGTTTTATTTTTAATTATTGAAATAAAAAATATGGTTAATATTCTCAGAAACAAATTTCTCCTAATTGCATTACTAACGATGCAGTTTGCATTTTGTCAAAATATAACTCATCTTCAAAAAAAAGGAAATAAAACACAATTAATTGTAAACCAAAAACCATTTTTAATACGAGGTGGAGAATTAGGAAATTCTTCTGCCACAAGTATGGAAAGCATGGAAACCATCTGGCCGAAATTGACAGATATGAACCTCAACACGGTTTTAACGCCAGTGTATTGGGAATTGATAGAACCAGAAGAAGAAAAATTTGATTTTAAATTAGTAGATGATTTAATTCTTCGTGCCCGAAAAGAAAATTTAAAATTAGTTTTTCTATGGTTTGGATCTTGGAAAAACAGCATGTCCAGCCACGCTCCGGCTTGGGTAAAATTAAACCAGAAAAAATATCCGAGAGTTAAAGACGATCAAAATAAAAGCCATGAAATTTTAACGCCTTTCAGCGAATATAATCTTCAAGCCGATTTGAATGCTTTCAAGAAATTAATGAATCATATCAAAGATTTCGACCAAAAAGAACAGACCGTTATTATGATTCAGGTTGAAAACGAAATCGGAATGCTGCCAACTGCCCGCGATTATCATCCGCTGGCAAACGAAGCTTTCAGCAAAGAAGTTCCAAAAGAATTATTGCAGTATATTCAAAAAAACAAAGAAAAACTCGTTCCAGAATTTTATGAAATCTGGAAAAAAAATGGATTTAAAACGTCAGGAAACTGGGCAGAAGTTTTTGGAAAAGGACTTCATACAGATGAAATTTTTATGGCTTGGTATTTTTCAAAATTCACCAATCAAATTGCAAAAGCAGGGAAAGACATTTATCCAATTCCGATGTTTGTAAACGCCGCTTTAAATGCTCCCGAAAAGAAACCAGGTCAATATCCAAGTGCAGGTCCGTTACCGCATCTTATGGATGTTTGGAAAGCAGGAGGAAACGCAGTCGATTTTTTAGCTCCCGATTTTTACAACCCGTCTTTTAAGCAATGGAACGATTTATTTACCCGTCAAGGCGATCCGTTGTTTATTCCCGAACATCGTTTTGACGAAACCGCACCGTTCAAAGGTTTGTATGCTATTGGACATTACGAAGCCATTGGTTTTTCGCCATTTTCGATAGAATCTGTTGCAGATGCCAAAAAAGAACCGCTTGGGAAAATTTACGATTTAGTGCAGCAATTAACACCAACTATTGAAGCCAGTAAAGGCCAAGGAAAAATGGACGGCGTTTTATTAGACAAAGAAAACAATGCGCAGATCATAAAAATGGGTGATTATGAATTTACATTCAAGCACGATTATACCTTAAATTGGTCTGACGGGGCAAAAGCTGAGGTTTGGCCAATGTCTAGCGCCATTATTATAGAAATTGCCAAAGACGAATTTTATATCGCGGGTTCTGGAATTGTTGTAACTTTTAAATCTCTAAAAGAGAATTTAAACGCAGGAATTTTAAAAACAGATCAGGGAAAATTTGAAAATGAAAAATGGAAAACAATTCGGCATTTTAACGGAGATCAAACCCATCAAGGCAGACATCTCAGAATTTCAGTCGGCGATTACGAAATTCAAAAAATAAAATTATATACGTATGATTAATGTTTTTTTTCGCCACGAATTACACGAATAGGCACTTATTTTTTTTCTAATTATCTTCAATTTCACAAATTAAAAAAATCGTGTCATTGCAGTATTATAAACTAAGCAGGAATTAGTGTAATTAGTGTAATTCGTGGCGAAAAAACAAAAACAATATATATGAAGAAAGTATTACTAGCACTTATAATCACATTTAGTGTCAATGCACAAATAAAACTGCCGAGATTAATCAGCGATGGGATGATATTACAGCGCGATACAAAAGTCAATATCTGGGGCTGGGCTTCGGCAAATGAAAATATTGAACTTGACTTTAAAGGAAAAAAATATAAAACCACAACTTCAGAAGAAGGAAAATGGTCGATTCAGCTTCCGTCACAAAAAGCGGGCGGACCTTTCGAAATGACCTTAAAAGGAACAAATACAATCGTATTGAAAAATATTCTTTTTGGAGATGTATGGCTTTGTTCAGGACAATCCAACATGGAGCTTCCGATGGAAAGATTGAAAGATAAATACAAAGATGAAATTGCAAAATCTCAAAATTCAAACGTCAGACAATTTTTGGTTCCAGATGAATATTATTTCGAAAAAGAAAGAACCGATTTTTCATCTGGATCTTGGGTTGAAGCCAATCCAGTAAATGTTTTGCAGTTTACAGGAGTGGGCTATTTTTTTGCCAATGAAATTTACGAAAAATACAAAATTCCAATTGGATTAATCAACAGCGCTTTGGGAGGTTCTCCAGCAGAATCTTGGATTAATGAAGAAGGAATAAAGAAATTCCCAGATTATTACCAAGAATATTTAAAATTCAAAGACGGAAAACTCGAAAAACAAATCGACGAAAACGACAGAAAAGTCAATTCGGACTGGTATAAACTACTAAACGAAACAGATCTTGGCCTGAAAAATAAATGGAAAAATTCAACCGATATTTCCGATTGGAAGAAAATGAATATTCCAGGTTATTGGGCAGATGGCGAACTTGGAAATCTAAACGGTTCAGTTTGGTTTAAGAAAGAATTTGTTTTAGAAAATGTAAAAGAAAATCAGGCGAAACTCATTTTAGGAAGAATTATCGATGCCGATTCTGTTTTTGTAAATGGCAATTTTGTGGGCACAACTTCCTATCAATATCCGCCGAGAATTTATTCTTTTAATACAAATATTTTAAAAGAAGGAAAAAATGAAATTACAGTTCGCGTCATCAATAATTCAGGCAGAGGAGGTTTTGTAACCGATAAGCCGTACGAATTAATTATTGGCGATAAAACAATAGATTTAAAAGGAAATTGGAATTATCAATTAGGTTCAAAAATGCTTCCTTTGCCAGGGCAGACATTTGTAAGATGGAAACCAGTGGGACTTTATAATGCCATGATTGCACCACTTAAAAATTATCCTTTAAAAGGCGTTTTATGGTATCAAGGAGAATCGAATACCAAAAATCCAGCGGAATATTTAGTATTAATGGAAACATTAATCGAAACTTGGCGTAATGAGCTGCAACAGGAAAAACTACCTTTTTTAGTAGTGCAGCTAACTAATTATATGAATCCAAAACCAGAACCTCAAGAAAGCAATTGGGCAGCTTTAAGACAACAGCAGATCAATTTACTTAAAGTTCCCAATACCGGACTGGCGGTTACAATAGATTTGGGTGAATGGAACGATATTCATCCTTTAAATAAATACGATGTTGGAAAAAGATTGGCGCTTCAGGCCAGAAAACTAGTTTATGGCGAGAAAAAGCTAATTGCTTCGGGACCTCTTTTTAAATCAGTTAAAAAGGAAGGGAACAAAGTAATTCTTCATTTTTCGGAGGTTGGAACTGGCTTGCAAATCAAAAATGGAAATGAATTAAAAGAATTTGCAATCGCAGGAAATGATGGAAAATTTGTTTGGGCAAAAGCGGTTATCGAAGGAGATAAAGTTATCGTGAGCAGTGATTTTGTAACAAATCCTGTAAAAGTGAGATATGCTTGGGCAGATAATCCAGATACAGCCAATTTATACAATAAAGAAAATTTACCAGCTTCGCCTTTTGAGGCAGAAGTTAAATAGTTTTTTAAACACATAGAGACATAGTTTTCTTGCGCTGAAAGGCGTTTCACTTATTTAAATTAACATAGCTATGTGTGAGAAACTAGTTTCTTTTTTTAGTCTTTTATACATAAAACAAAACCCATGTCTCTATGTGTTTAAAAAAAACTTTCAAAGAGCTTTGTCAAAGTTTATAGTACTGTAATTATACACAATTTTGTCATCTCGACGAAGGAGAGATCTCGGTAAGAAACGCCGCAAAGAATTAAGTTAATCAAAGGTACGAGTGCGATTTCTTATCTTCTTTAGCTTTGTCAAAGTTTCAAACTTTGACAAAGCTTTTGAATTTTAAGAAAAGCTATTTCAAATTTTCCATAAGAGTTTTCAAAAAAGCAATAACTGCCTTTTTTTCATATACTTCTTTCAGCGAAATCAGCATCGCAGTGCGCGTCATTTCTTTTCCTTTTATCGGAATTGCAAATAAATCTTTTTCGTTTTCGACTGTAGTTTTGGTTAAAATCGTATGCCATTTTCCAGTTTTGATTAATTCAAGTAAAGTTGGAATATCATTGATTTCAATCGTAACTTTCGGACTAAGATTATCTTTTTCAAAAGCTTTATTGATAAACTGAGTTGTGCTAAAACCGCTTGAAGGAAGCGCAAGCGGCAGCAAACTCACTTCTTCTAAAGAAATACTTTTTTTATGGATTAAAGGAGTTGCTGACGAAGTGACCAAAGCCATCGGCGAAGTAAATAATTCACGATATTTAAAATGCGCTTCGGCGGCAATTTCTTCAAAAGTCAGAATGACATCGAGTTCAAAATGATTGAGTTTTTGAATTAATTCCTGCGAAGTTCCAAAGACGATTTCGAATTGAATTTTCGGAAATTCAGAACTAAATAAAATTAAAGCTTTTGTAACCACATGCCGCAGTGCATACGTTACACCAATTGCAATTTTTCCCGCTTCGAGATTATTCAGATCTTTTAAAAGTTCGAAACCGTCAGAAGCTTTATTGACAGATTGCTGTGCGTAGACAGAAAATAAATCTCCAGCTTCTGTTAAAGTAATTCGTTTGCCAATTCTATTAAAAAGAGGAACTTGCAATTCATCTTCTAATTGTTTAATTTGTTGAGATAAAGTGCTTTGGCTGATGTGTAATGCCGATGCCGCTTCAGTAAAATTCAATAATTCCTTAGCTTTAAGAAAATATTTAAGCTGTCTGAGTTCCATTTGTAAATCGGTTTTATCGATTGATTTTATCGAAAAATACAGTTTTACAAATATAGAAATTATTAAGAACTTTGTATTGTTACAAAAATAGAGCAACAACAAGATGAAAATTATAGCCTTACAAGAAGGAAATTATATAGCAGATTCTAAAAAAGAATTTAAACTTATTACAGAACAAACAACCGATTCTGGACTTAAAATGGCAATTCAGCCTTTTTTGGTAATTACCGACAATGATGTTATTTTGCTCGATTTGGGTTTAGGATTTGTAAACGACGGAATTCCGTTTATTCATCAGATTCTTAGAAATAATAACATTGAACCCGAACAAATTACTAAAGTTTTAGTTTCGCATCTTCATAAAGATCATATTGAAGGAATTGGTTATTTTGAAAATGATAATTTCATTCCGAATTTCCCAAATGCAAAGATTTATATTCAAAGAAGAGAAATAGATTTTGCTTTAGAGCAAACTAACAATCCGTCTTACGTATTTGAAATATTGAAGCAGCTGGAAAAACTCCCAAACGTAGAATTTCTAAATTCTGACAGCGGCAATATTACAGATGAAATTTTCTATGAAGTTTCTGCAGGACATACCAAGTTCCACCAAGTTTTCTGGATAAAATCCCATGATGAAATTGTTTTTTATGGTGCCGATGATTTGCCTCAGAAAATATATTTAAAAATCCCCGTTGCCTACAAAACAGATTTTGACGGAAAACGAGCCATGGAATCTCGTAAAAAATGGGAACAGCAGGCAAAAGACGAAAACTGGAAAGTACTTTTGTATCATGATATGAAGACGCCGGTTTTAGAGTTTTAGTTTTTAAGTATTAAGAGAATAGAATTAAGTATTAAGACAATATGAGAGATTTAGCATCGATTCCAGCTTTGATTATTTACGGTTCGCTGGCGCCAGGCGAGTCCAACCACTCCGTTATGGATCCAATTAAAGGAGAATGGAAAAAAGCCACTATAAAAGGAAAACTGCAAGAAGGAGGCTGGGGTTCATCTTTAGGTTATAATGGATTTATTCCTGTAAGTTCTGAGGATGCTGAAACGATTAATTGTTATGTTCTTTTTTCAGAAGATCTGCCTGCAAATTGGGATTATTTAGATGAATTTGAAGGCGATGGCTACAGACGTATTCAAACAGAATATGAACTGGAAAATGATCAAAAGGGAATTGGGTTTATTTATGCTTTAAATGAATAAAAGGAAAATTCAGATTAAATTATTTAGTCTGAATTTTTTTTTAGCAGAAAACAACAAAAACAAAACGCTTCTTACTTTTTCTTCTAATGAAGAACGCAGGATGGAAAAAGCTTTAGTAATCTGAGCTTCAACCGTTTTTATAGAAACATTTAAATGTTCTGCAATTTCAATATTAGTCAGCCCTTCTTTTTTACTCAAAATGAAAACTTCCCTGCATTTTGGAGGAAGATTTTGAATCTCTTTATTTACAGCACTTAAAACTCTCTGAAAAGCTTCAGAATCATCTTCCTGAACAATTCCGTTTAAAGCGTCGTAATAAGATTTTTCTAGAGAAAATAGAGATTGATTTTTTCTATACAAATCTATAAACTCGTTGTAAGTCAATTTGTAAAGAAAACTTTTTAAAGCATGGTCAGATTTTAATCTCGTGCGCTGTTCCCAAACCTTAATAAAAACATTTTGTACAATGTCTTCGGCACTGTAAACATTTTTAACCAAGCTGTTTGCGTACACGCAAAGTTTATGATGATAAGTATCGATTAAATAAGTATATGCCATTTCATCTCCATTTCTGAGAGACTCAATTAGTATATCATTATCGTTGTAATCATCAATTTTCATAAAAACAAATATATAAATTAATAGTTTTTAGGGCTTATATTAGGATGGATTTGATGCAATTTCCCCACATTTTTGATTTTCTATTTGAAAATTATTACAAATAAAATGATCCAAAAATGCAAAGATAAAAACATTTACTCTTTTATCTCTATCAAATTAGTCGTGTTTATTGAAAGAAAAAACTTGTGAAAAGAAAAAAAATCATGAAAATGAAAAAAACTTTATCAAATTGTTAGGGTTTTGTTTTTTTGCTTCGTAATAATATTAAAAACAACTAAAATGACAGTGAAAAAATCAGAACGATTAATCGTTAAATTTATCACAAATCAGGCAAGTCAGGAAGAAATTGAGAAGCTGACGGAATGGTTAAAAGAGGATGAAAACAAAATTGTGTTTAAGGATTTTATAAAAACCAATTACGCGATAGACACTGTTATGAACACTTTTGATTCTACCGAAGTGAAAAAACAGCTTTCGCAAAGAATTCAAAAGGAAAATAATGTTTTTGGCAAAAGAAGATTTTCATCTTATTATAAATACGCAGCGATTTTAATTGTCGCTTTGGGAGGATTTTATTTTTATAAAAATTCAGAACCAGTACAGTCAAAACAAAATGTGGTGATTCCGAGAGAAGATGAAATTGTACTGCAGCTAGGAAATGATTCACAAACTCTTGATCCTAACGAAGCCAGAAATGTAACCGATAAAGATGGAAATGTAATTGGAAAACAAGAAAAAAACAGATTGGTTTATAATAAAGCTTATTCTGAAGGCAAACTGGTTTATAATATCATTAGAATTCCTTACGGTAAAAAGTTCGAAGTGCAATTATCAGACGGAACGCTGGTGCATTTAAATGCTGGAACATCGTTACGATATCCGCTTCAGTTTATCAAAAATAAAAATCGACAAGTGTATCTGCTGGGCGAAGCTTATTTTGAAGTCGAAAAAGATAAAACACATCCGTTTATAGTGAATACACAAAATATAAATGTTGAGGTTTTAGGAACTCAATTTAACGTAGATACGTATACTGAAAATATAAGTACTGATGTTGTTTTGGCAGAAGGAAAAGTATCGCTTTATAAAGATCAGAAAACTAGAGAAACCCCTGTTTACTTAAAACCAGGTGAAAAAGGTTCGGTTGTAAAAAATCATTCGGAGATAAAAATAGAGCAAGTCAATACAGATTATTATACAGCTTGGGTAAAAGGAAGTCTGGTGTTTAAAAATGCATCGTTTGAGGATATTATCAAAAAGCTGGAGCGTCATTATAATGTCACTTTTATAAACCGAAACAAAATTCTCGGGAAAGAAATTTTCAACGCCCGTTTTGATAATGAACCAATTGAAGTGGTGTTGAAATATTTCAGTGATAGTTATGCAATTGATTATATCATTGATAGAGATAGAATTACGATTAAGTAAGTTAGTTGTTAGTTGTTAGTTGTTAGTTGTTAGTTTGAATGTTAATACTCTAAAAATCTAAAATCTAAAATAAAAAAATCGCCTATGTAACAGAAATCCAAAAATGAAATGGATCGTTATTTATAAAAAAAAACCGGAAAATGCGCCAACATTTCCCGGTAGAGTAAATGCGGTCAGTTAATTAGCCAACCAACATAAAAAAAACATTTTAAAAGTATGAAAAAACTATTGAACAAAATCAGGTTCGACAAGCCTTTTTTGAAATTTGATTTGAAGATGAAATTGACCACATTATTTTTATTCACCGCCTTAACAATAATGCACGCCGGAACTACTTATTCGCAGAAAGCTAAAATTTCTTTTAGTGCAAATAATATGACTGTTGCAAAAGCTATTGAAAAGTTAGAATACACAACCAATTACAGATTTGTATATAATGTAAGATCTGTTGATCTAAACAGGATCATTACAATTAATGAGAGTAATGTTGCTATTGAGACACTCTTAAATACCATTTTTGGCAATACAGGAACCGATTATAAAGTTTCTGGAAACCATATTGTTTTAATGGCAAGAAAAGCTCCTGCAGAAAAAGCAACCGTAAAAGCGGAAGCAGACTTTATCGTAAAAGGACGCGTAACCGATGAAAAAGGCATGCCTTTAGTTGGCGCCGCAATTTCAGATAATGGTTCGGGTAGAGGAGTACAGACAGATTTTAATGGAGAATATCAAATTATCACGGTAGGCAGCGAAACTACTTTGGCATTTGCTTATTTAGGATATGTAAGACAAGAAATTAAAGTTGAAGGAAGAAGCGTTATAAATGTTGTTTTGAAAGAAGATGTTCTGGAATTAGAAGGCATAGTATTAAAAACAGGTTATCAGGAAATTACGGCTGAGAAAGCAACAGGATCTTTTTCTAGTTTAAAAGCAAAAGATTTTCAGGAGCAGCGTTTAAATAGTTTAGACAAAATTTTAGAAGGTCGTATTGTTGGGTATCAAGACGGAAAAATTCGTGGAACTACCTCTATGACAGGTGTAAGCGCCCCTTTATATGTTATTGATGGTTTTCCAGTAGAAAATACAAAATTAACTCCGTATGCTTCTATAGAAGAAAATCTGCCTAACCTGAATTTAGAAGATATTGAAACTATTACAGTTTTAAAAGATGCAGCAGCTTCTTCTATCTACGGTGCGCGCGCAGCAAATGGAGTGGTGGTTATTACAACTAAAAAAGCAAAAGCAGGAAAAACAAATATTTCATTTTCAAGTAATTTAACGGTTACGCCTTATAGAAATTATACTGGTAACCTTACCAGTTCTGCTGATATTATTGGTTTAGAAAAAGGATGGGCAGACGGAAACCCTAATTTGAAAACTGCTAATGCAAATACGTATGCACAGTCATTGTTAAATAATGCTGTATTTACAAGTTTAGGAATGCAGACTATTTTAAATGGTTATGCTGGAAATATTTCGCAGGCAGAAATGAATGGTCGTTTAGATCAACTTGGTTCTCAAGGTTATAAATACTACGATGATGTAGCAAGATATGCAAAACGCGATCAGTATTTTATGCAGCATAACCTTAGTTTAGGAAAAGCTACAGAAAGCAATTCATTTAATGCTTCTTTAACTTACAAAGACAATCAGCTTGAGGATATTTATTCTGAAAATGAAACAGTTGGTCTTAATTTAAAAAACTCCACTCAAATTAACAGCTGGTTATCTTTAGACTTAGGAACTTATGTTAATTATGGAAGAGGAGATACACAGAGTTATAATCCTATTAACACTTCTACAGGTATATTTAATGCGGGTTATAAACATCAGCCGTATAATCAGTTAGTTAATAATGATGGAACTAACTTTGTTTCTACACCAGAATCTCGCTACAATGCTTTCACGCTAAATTCTCTTAAAAACTACGGTCTTTATGATATGAATATTACGCCAATGGATGAGTTGGGGAGAAATTTAATTGAAAGTAAAAATTTCCTGAACAGAACTTATGCAAAGTTTAATGTGAAATTTAGTCATGCATTTACATATGATGCTATGTTCCAATACGAATTTGGTTCAGATCGTGCCAACCAGCTGTTTGATAAAGATTCATACTATGTAAGAAGTAAAGTAAATGGTATGGTGACACTTGCCAATAACAGAGCAGTTTATAATTTGCCTTACGGCGATATTGTAAAAAATACAGAACAGATTACAAATGCATATAATTTCCGCCAGCAGTTAAATTTCAATCAAACTTTTAACGACAAGCATGATGTGTCTGCTATTGCAGGTATGGAAATTCGTCACACTAAGTTACAATTTAATACCAATACTCGTTATGGATATGATGCTCAGACTTTAGGATTTGCAACAGTAAACCAGACAGATCTTCTTAAAGTGTACGGTAGTATTTTTAGCGGCTACATGATACAAGACGAATTTTCATTAGAAAAAGAATTATTAAACCGTTATGTTTCTGTTTATGGAACGGGAGGATATACTTATGATAAAAAGTATTCAGTATCAGGAAGTTTAAGATGGGATCGTTCTAACCTTTGGGGAACAGACAGCGAATATCAAAATAAGCCCACATGGTCAGCTGGAGCTGCATGGAATATCGATAAAGAATCATTTTTTACTGCTTCATGGATAGATGCACTTAAAGTTCGTGCTTCTTATGGTATTGGAGGAAATATTGCGAAAGACTCTGCTCCTTATTTAACAGCTTATTACAATTCTAATCCAAATGTTGGAGGAAATCAGGGAACTGTTCGATCAAGACCAAATCCAGAATTATCTTGGGAGAAAACTACAACAACTAACATTGGTTTAGATTTCTCATTCTTCAAAAACAGATTAGGAGGAACTCTGGATCTTTATAACAAAAAAGGAGAAAATTTATTAGCGAGCAGTCAAGGAATTCCAACAGAAGGATGGGGGTATTCAACTTATAAAATCAATAACGGAGAAATGACTAACAAAGGTATCGAAGTTAGTTTAAGAGGAACAATTGTGAAAACACCTTCATTCTCTTGGGACGCAGCTGTTTTATATGCGAACAACAAAAACAATGTCGATTATGTAAATGTAAAAGCGCCGGTTTATTACCTGCAGATAGATCAAGCACAATCTTTTCCGAGAGTAGGTACCAACTTTAATTCTATTTATGGTTATAAATGGGCAGGACTAAGCGCAACAGGAATTCCTCAAGTTTATGATGCTTCAGGAGCTGCAGTAAAATACAATCCGGGACAATTAGAAGCAATCGAAGATTATGGTTCAACAGTTCCTATACACAGCGGTTCTTTCCATACTTCTGCAAATTATAAAAACTTCTCGCTGTCGGCTCTTTTCATTTATGAGTTAGGACATAAAGTAAGAAATACATTCCTGCCAATGTTATCCAACAATTATAATGGAGCAGCTGGAGGTTACGTAACAGATATCACTGTAGTAAATAATCATATTGCAGACCGTTGGATGCAGCCTGGTGATGAGGCTTTTACCAATGTGCCAAGAGCTGTTTATGAGTATGATCCAGAATTTAATTCAGATTCTCGTACTATTTATTCGTATGTAGATATTAATATTTTGGATGCTTCAAACTTGAGATTGAGCAACATTTCATTGGCTTATCAAATGCCAAAAGACCTTATTAAAAGAGCAAAATTAGATGGTGTACGTTTTAACTTGAACGCAGAAAACGTTTACACCTTCGCTAAAAGCAGAGACGCGAAGTTCCTTCTAGGCGGTTTCACATCTCCAAGTTTTGTTTTGGGTGTAAATGTTAATTTCTAATTTATAAAGACTAGACGATGAAAAATATATATAAAAAAGCAGCCTTTTTATTAGCTTTAGGATTGACTTTTGCTTCTTGCGAAAATTATTTGGATGATGTTCCAAAAGGATCAAAATCGCCAACAACATTAGCAGATTATGAAGCTTTTTTACGTGACGAATACACAAACCACAGAGTAAATATAATTGGCGCTTCACTATTACTAAACGACCAATATGCAACTCTAGCTACTTTATCAAGCGATAGATTGACTAATGCTAATTACATGTGGGATGAAAATGCCGACCGTATTGCATTGAAAGTATCTGATGAAACGACTTTTTACGCAAGTTATCAAGGAATTTCAACCTTTAATTTACTTATCGAGAGTGTTCTAAATTCAACTAAAGCTACAGAAGAAGAAAAAAGAGTGGTTTGGGCAGAAGCAAAAGTACTGCGTGCCATGAACTATTTTAATTTGGTTAATTTTTATGCAGATACTTATGTCGCTTCTACAGCTGCTACAAAATTATCAGTTCCGTTAATTACCAGTGCCAATATAAATGCGCCAAGCAAGCAGGTAACCATTCAAGAATTGTATGATTTTATTTTGAATGATGTTAAAGAAGCACTTCCTTATCTGCCTAAAGTTTCACAAACAGCTTTACATCCAAATTTAGGCACTGGATATGCATTTTATTCAAGAGTTTATCTGCAAATGAATAATTACACAGAAGCCTTAAAATATGCAGACTTAGCATTGGCAGAAAACAATAAATTGTACGATTGGGTTGGATATTACAATACCAATAAAGCAATTATTGATGTTCCAAATTCATATACTGCGACAACTTCTCCTATGGGATTTAATTATGTAGAAAATTATAATTATCGTCATGGTATTACAAATAATTTATCTACAGAAAATAGTATTCCAGTAGAGCGCGCGCAGCGTTTTGAAACTGGCGATGCCCGTTTTATTTCTCGTTGGAAAATCTACACTGTTGGTGCAGAAACGTATTACAGAAGAACGTTATCTGGCTTTTTTAACTTAGGAGGAATTACAACTGTAGAAATTTATTTGATTAAAGCAGAATGTCTGGCGCGTGCAGGGCAGATCAGTGACGCTTTAGGTGTTTTAAATACGGTTCGTAAAACGCGTATTCTTCCAGCTTCTTATCAGGATATTTCAACTACAGATCAGGCGACTGCACTAAGAGCTATTTACAGAACAAAAAATAATGAACTTGTTAATACGTTGATTCCTTTTGCAGACGCACGCCGTTTAAATGCAGAAGGTGTTTATAAAGTAAGTTTTACTAAAACT
Source organism: Flavobacterium fluviale (assembly GCF_003312915.1). Taxonomy (NCBI): domain Bacteria; kingdom Pseudomonadati; phylum Bacteroidota; class Flavobacteriia; order Flavobacteriales; family Flavobacteriaceae; genus Flavobacterium; species Flavobacterium fluviale. Next base: position 2,188,849 of record NZ_CP030261.1, read on the forward strand.
GCCAACGGAAATACGTATACTTTATCATCAGATTCTCATTTATGGACAATGCCATTTCCACAGGGAGCAACGCAAAATCCAGGAAACGGAACGATAACTCAAAATGTAGATAAATAAAAATCCAAAAGCTTCCTGAATAGGATTCCGAAAAGGAAGCTTTTTTAACATCAATCAAAAATGAATACAATTAAATATAAAATAGTAGGATTGTGTATCTGCTTGTTTATGATTTCAAACAGTACGAGGGCACAAAAGAAAAAAACGACTGCACCAGCTGCAGCTTCTTACAACATTGAAGGAATTATTACCGGCGTGGCAGATGGAACAACTGTAAAATTAATTCCTGGTGCAACGCATTCTTCTGAATTGCCTGTTGCAGAGACAACTCTGAAAGAAGGTAAATTTAACTTTACAGGAAAACTAAACGAACCGCGTTTTTTTTATATCGTCTTTGGAAAAAGTAAAGGCTTTATTCCTTTAATCGTTGAAAATTCTAAGATAAAAGTTTCGGCAGATGGAGAAGTTTCAAAAAATGAAGATGAAAGAATTACATTTAAAAATGAAGTTATTTCAGGTTCTAAATCAAATGATTACTATCAAAAAGAAACTGCTTTTAAAGAAGATTTGAATAAAGATTACGCAGATTATCATAAAGGAACCGAAGAGCTTTCAAAATTATATTCAAAAGCCAGAACTACAGGCGACAAAAAAGTAATGGATTCTATTGCAAATTCTCCAGAATGGAAAGATTTTGAAGTAAAAGAAAAAGCGTTTTTTACCAAAGTAGAAAAAACAACAGTCGATCTTATTGCAAAGCATAAAACAACTTGGTGGGGACCATTTTTTATGATGACGCAGTTTAGTTATTTTACGCCAGATCAAAAACCGCTTTTCGAACAATTTTCAGAAACGGCAAAGAAAAGTTATTACGGACAATTGGTAGACAAAGATTTGAACCCGAAAACATTGGTAGGGACAAGTGTTGCTAATTTTGGGTTAAAAGATAAAGATGGAAAGGCGTATACAGCTAAAGAAATTACAGCAGGAAAAAAATACATTCTAATTGACTTTTGGGCTTCTTGGTGCGGTCCGTGCCGTAAAGAAATCCCAAACCTAAAAACCGCTTATTCAGAATATGCGGATAAAGGATTTGAAATTTTAAGTATTTCAATTGATAAAGATGAAAAAGCTTGGCAGAAAGCATTAGGAATGGAAAATATGCCATGGCACAATCTTCTAGACGATGATAAAGTAAGTAAATCATTTAATGTAAAAACAATTCCGGCGACTTATTTAGTAGATAGTAAAGGTGTAATTATCAGCGATAATTTAAGAGGTGCAGAATTGGAAGCAAAATTAAAAGAGCTTTTGAAATCTTAATTTTTAGGAATTAAAAATTGAGATTTAAAAACACTTTAATGAGAAGTTTAAATTATGTTTGTTTTAATAAATGAAATGTCTTTTTTAAAGCTTACAATATCTATGATTCTATGTATTTAAATTAAAAAATAACAACAAAAGAAATAACATGAAAAGTACAATCTTAAAATCAGGTTTGACTGCTCTGGCTTTGATAACCGCACTTTCTTCTTGTTCCAAAAAAGAAGGATTTACGATCAATGGTACAATCGCAGGATTAGATAAAGGGATGGTTTATCTGGAAAACACAGATGAAAAAGGAAATAAGAAAATAACCGATTCAGCACAAATTAGTCCTGAAGGAGCTTTTGCTTTTACGGGAAAAGTTTCAGAACCGCTTTTACATACCATTAAATTAAAAGGAGAAGAATATGGTGCTTTTTTCCTTTTAGATAATGATGAAATAAAATTTGAAGCTAAAAAAGATTCTATTTTTAAAGCTAAAATTACTGGGACATTACAAAATGATGTATACAAATCATATTATGATAATGAATTTAAAAAAATTCAGAATATCGCCGGACCAATCTATAAATTATCTGATTCATTACAGCAAAACGGAAAAGTAAAATTAACAGCAGAACAGCAAACGATGATGGATAAAAAGTGGAAAGATCTTGCCGCTTTCGCTGATGATTTAACTGATAAGTTTATCCGAAAAAATAAAGATAAAATAGCTGCCGCTTTAGTAATTAATGATCGAATTGTTTCGTACGGAACACCACAACAAGTCAAAACATATTATGCTGTATTATCACCAGAAGTACAGCAATCGGTTTATGGAAAACAGTTAAAAGAAGCCATCGATCTTAATGATAAAACGGCAATTGGCGTTACTGCTCCAGAATTTTCTCAAACAGATATAAACGGAAAAGTCGTTAAATTGTCTGATTATAAAGGGAAATATGTTTTAGTAGACTTTTGGGCAAGCTGGTGCGGTCCATGCCGAAAAGAAAATCCGAATGTGGTTTTGGCTTACAAAACTTACCACGATAAAGGATTTGATGTTTTGGGAGTTTCTCTAGACGATAAAAAGAAACTTTGGGAAAAAGCGATTGAAAGAGATGGATTAACATGGACTCATGTTTCAGATTTAAAAGGCTGGCAGAATGAAGCTGCAGTTTTATACGGTGTAAAAATGGTTCCAACCAATTACTTAATTGGACCTGACGGAAAAATTGTTGCCAAAAACTTGAGAGAAGCAGAACTACAATCGAAATTAAAGGAAATCTTCAGTAAATCTTAAATCAGTTTTGAGTTTCAGTTTACAGAAAAACTGCGGCTCAAAACTACAAAAAAACATCAAATAGAATGAAAAAACACATCTTTCTGGGCTTTTGCTCATTTGCATTCTGTACATTAGTATCGGCGCAGAATAAATCGGTCAATTTTAAGAAAATTAAAGAACTAGGCGGTATAGAAGAATATTTATACCAGCCAAACGGAATGAACATATTACTGCTTCAGGACAACGCTTCGCCAGTTGCTACGGTGCAGATTGTATATCGTGTTGGTTCAAAACATGAAGTTTTAGGAAACACCGGATCAACGCATCTTTTAGAACATTTAATGTTTAAAGGAACTCCGACTTTCAACAAAAAAAATGGAAATACAATTACTGATGTTCTTCAAAACACAGGTGCGCAGTTAAATGCGACAACTTGGTATGACCGTACGAATTATTTTGAAACACTTCCGAGTGATAAAATCGAATTGGCAATTCAGATCGAAGCCGACAGAATGCGTAATTCATTATTAACAAAAGAAGATAAAGATGCAGAAATGACTGTTGTGCGCAACGAATTTGAACGTGGCGAAAACAATCCGAATGCATTGCTAGATAAAGAAATCTGGGCTTCGGCTTACATTGCACATCCGTATCATCATTCAACTATCGGATGGAAATCAGATATTGAAAAAGCACCTATCGAAGTTTTAAAAAACTTTTATAATACTTATTACTGGCCTGATAATGCAACTTTGACAATTATTGGAGATTTCAAAAAAGAAAATGTTTTTGAATTAATCGAAAAGTATTTTGGTAAAATTACAAAAGCGCCTAAAGAAATGCCTCAGCCTTATACAGAAGAGCCTCAGCAGTATGGAGCGCGTAAAATTGTGGTAAAAAAACCGGGTGAGTTGGGTGTTGTCAATAAAGCCTATAAAATTCCTGGCGCTCTGCACGAGGATCTTCCAGCTCTAAATATTTTGGCCCAAATTATTGGTTCTGGTCCGTCAGCAATTTTAAGTAAAACTTTCGTTGATACGCGTTTAGGAATTTACGCTAGTGCACGTGCTACTAATTTTAAAGAAGTGGGACTTTTTACTATTGCCGTTGGATTTCCAACAACTTCTAAACACGAAGATATTGATGCGAAAATTAGCGAAGTGGTGGCTAAAATTCAAAAAGAAGGCGTAACTCAGGATGAGGTAAATAGAGTTGTAGCGAAAATCAGTGCACAAACTATTTTAGCACGCGATGGTTCTGGGGTGATTGCATCAGCATTAAATGAAGCAATCGCTTCTGGCGACTGGACAGATTATATTACGGGAGTTGACAGGCTTAAAAAAGTTACTCCTGCAGATGTTTTGCGTGTAGCACAGCAATATTTAGTTGAAGATCAAAGTACGACCGGGTATTTTATTCCGAAGCAGGCTGGTTCTCAAAATACTGCGACTGTTAAAGCCAGCAATTTCACAGAAGAAAATGGTCCGTTTTATTACAGACATTCTGAAGATGGACATTTACATGAAGAACGTGCAGTTAATCCAGCTTCAATAAAAAATACTTTAGAAGAAATCACTTCTGCAGAAAGTGTAATCGAGAAAACAGCTTCTGCTTTTAAAAGAGAAAAAGTAGCAGGAATTGACGTAGTTTCGGTAAAAACTTCAGCAAAAGATTTCGTTACCGTTGCCGCAAGTATTTCATTAGGAAATTATGCCAGCGAAACTAAAAATGATATTATTCCAGCGCTTACTGCCTCAATGTTGTCAAAAGGAACAACTTTAAATGATAAGTTTAAATTTTCTGAAAAGCTTCAAAAATTAGGAGTTAACTTAAATGTGAACGCTTCAACTTTTAAAATAAATATCGGATTTAAATGTTTGAAAAAGGATTTAGATCAAGTAGTCGCTTTATTGGCAGAAGAATTAAGAAATCCGTTGTTTGATGCCAAAGAGTTTGAGAATTTAAAACAACAGTTTATTGGAAATACACAACAAGATTTAAATGATCCTGGAGCGAGAGGAGATATTGCTTTATCTCAAGCGATTTATCCAAAAACGAATCCAAATTATAGTTTGAGTGTTGAGGATAATATTGCTAATATTAAAAATGCAACTTTAGATGAGGTTAAAGCTTTTCACAAAAAGTATTTTGGTACAGCATCGATGCGTTTGGTAATTGTGGGAGATACTGATGGCGCGAATTTGAATGCGTCATTAAAAAAATCATTCAAAAATTGGAACGGTGGTGTTACCGAAAAATTAAAATTTGAAGAAGCTTCGAAATCTGCTGCAAAAACAGAAGTAGTTACAATTCCGGAGAAACCAAGTGCAGAATTGTACATAGGACAGTTTACAGGATTAAAAAGAGCTGATGCAGATTATATTCCGTTTTTTATTGGAAATTATACTTTGGGAGCTGGTTTTGCAGGACGTTTAATGCAGACGGTTCGTGATAATGACGGACTTACATACAGTATTTCATCTGGTTTAGGAGGAAATATAGAAACTGGCGGATATTGGTTTGTAAACGCTTCTTTCAACCCAAATTTATTTCAAAAAGGTCTGGATGCCACAATGATTCAGGTAGACAAATGGGTGAACAACGGAATTACAGCCGAGGAATTAGAAAACAAGAAAACCAACTTGATAGGCAGTTTTAAAGTTGGAATGTCAACTACAAACGGAATGGCAAGAACGATTTTAAGTTTTATCGAAAGAGGTTTAGAACCAAACTATATCGAGCAATATCCAAATGACATTCAAAAAGCAACTTTGCAGCAAGTAAACGATGCGATTAAGAAATATGTTCAACTGGATAAAATGATTATCGTCAAATCTGGTTCTCTTGACCAAAGCGGGAACCCTTTGAAGTAGTTTTTAGCGGCAGTTTTCGGTCTCAGTTTTCAGCTAATAACCAAACTGTAAACTGAGACTGTAAACTGCGACTAAAATAATCAATCAGTAATCGTCTTTCAATATTTCATTTTAGAATCTGAATTAGTAAGCCATTTTCTATGAAAGACCTTTTAAGAGCTGTCGGCAAGCAGCTCTTTTTTATTTATATTCAAAACTCTTTTTCCAGCACTTGCAAACGCCCAGAAGCAGATACAAAAGTTAATGAATTAAAAAAACAGCAATGACTTTTTGATCTTGTGTTTGAATTTAAAAGGTAAAAAAATAAGTAAGTTTATAAAAAATAAACCCCTAACATTGTTAGGGGTTTTTCAGTACTGGCGGAGAAAGAGGGATTCGAACCCCCGGACCTGTTACAGTCAACAGTTTTCAAGACTGCCGCATTCGACCGCTCTGCCATTTCTCCAGTATGTCGCTATCAGTTCTGATTGCGGGTGCAAATATAAGATGTTTTTTTGATTGCAGAAATTTTTTTGATACTATTTATAAAGAAAATGATATGCTGTAAAAAGAAATAGTTTCTATAAAATTTATTTCTCGTCCTTATACACATGGAAATTCACAAAGTGCTAAAAAGTAAGTTCATAAAATTAATAAGATAATTAATTAATATGTATTGTTTTACGCTGTGAGTTAAAGAATACTTCAATAGAATCTTTATATTTTTTCTTTACAACTAGACCATTTACCTCGTCATTTAATTTAAGTTTATGAAGTTTTGAGTCAATTTTTAATAACACTAGTTCTTGATTATTTGATTTTAAATACCCGAAATATTTTAATTGCGGCCAATTAATATTAGAACTTGGTTTTGGAATTGATGGCGTTACTATTTTTTTTATTGGATGATAAGAAACCAATACTGCAGAAGAAACTTGTTTTTCCTCAAACTGTTTATTTAAAAAAGGATCGCGGCCAACTTTCTTCAAATCAAAAGTATCTTTATTAATTTTTTTTAAAGACACATTGTGATTTCCGATTTCTGTATTTACAGCCCCATCATTATTTCCAAAGTAATTTTTGATAGCTCTATAGCCTACGGTTCCCCATAGGCCAAGTACTACTAAAATTAGAATTATATTAATTTTCTTTTTAGCCATTGTTAATTTACTGTAATCTTAAACCCAGTACTGTTAGTTCCTATATTTCCTGCAATATCAATTGCTCTTACTCTCCAATAATATATTCCTGTATTTGAAAATGTATATTGAAGAGATGTTGTATTGCTGTTTAAAGTTTGAAATATAGAAGTAAAATCTACATCGCTGGAAATTTCAATTACATAAGATATTGGTGATTTTACAGTTCCAGTATCTGTGGCAATTGACCAAGTATAATTTATAGAAGTATTAACTGTTTGAGTCGAATTATCAGCTGGTGTTGCATTTTTTGGCTGATTCGGAGCTGTTGTGTCAATATTGAATCTTTTTGCTCCATATTGTTTGGTTTCAGTGTCAGCATTTTTGGCTTTTACCCTCCATTCATAATTTCCATCTGCAAGTGTTGGCAAATCCAATGTTATAAATGTATCTGTTACATCTGTTTGTGGATAAACTTCTTGACCAGTTGCAGTGTTTACAACTCTTACACTATAAGAAGTGGCCTTATCAAGCTCTTGCCAATTTAAAGTGATATTGGTAAAATTCAAATATTTGTCATTGTCTGGAGTCAGCAATATAACCTGTTGATTTGTTAGGTCATCAGGAATGTTTGTTGAAAAATTTGAAGGGAAAGAATAGGTAGACTGATACGCATAATTTTCTGCGCGTACACGCCACATATAACTTCCTGCTTCTAAAGGCAAAGTTAAATTTGTTTTTGTAGTTAAAGAATCTAAGATTAAAACCTGATCAAATTGGTAGATTTGAATACGATATTTGTTAGCGCCTTTAAGACTGTTCCATTTAAAATTAGCTACATTGCTTTCAATTACAGCATCTTTTGTTGGCGAAATAATTTGTACAATATCATTGGTAATATCTTCTTCCAAAATATCTTCACAAGAGAACATAAAAATTGAAAGGACGATTAGTATAATTTTATTTAGTGTTTTCATAGTTTTGAAATATCATTTTTAAATGTAAAACTTCAGATTTATTATTTTTTTTTGTTGTGTAAAAGTTCTGGCTCACAATACGGGAATAATTGAACTTTTTTTCAAAATTGTATGCCAGTTCTAATAATTGGTTTGCATTTCCAGTAACATCCAATTGATTGGTTATGATATGGTAATCTGTTTCCGGATAATCGTGAATGGGTTTTAGATCGTTTATTGAAACTCCTGAATTTGTGGTTGCAAAACTGATTATTCCCTGCTGAACCATTTCTTTTGTCACGCCCTCTTTACCAATTATTTTGTCTAAATATTCAACATCATTTTTGAGTGTTCCGTTATTTTTTGCTTTTTTATCGATGTCTTCAGCCTTTTTTGAAAGTGTCCGATATTCTGAAACAACTTCAAAAAGGGTATGAAACGATCTTTTGTATGCTGTAATTGAAAGCATAAAAAAGATTATGACCAAGGCATAAAACTTCTGCTTATAAGAGTAATTTTCAAACATTTTTTAGAATGATTTTTATTTCAAATACTGATTTGTTTTTTTTATCTTTTTTTAAACTGACAATTTCAAAATTTTTAAGCCAGTCCATTTTTTTTAAATTTTCAAGCCAATAATTAAATGATGATTCCTGAGATGTTTCTCCTTTAATGATAATGATACCGCTCTGAAACAAGGCTTTTTTATTCTCCTTATATTCTTCTTTCAGAGGCGCAATATTCAATTCAGTTAGAGAGATCGCACTTGGTATTGTTCGAATGATTTCATAACTATAAAAAGAAAAAAACTTAGATGACAATACGCCGGTTTCTTTTAAAAGATTGAGTTTTTTCTCTTTCTGAGCTTCTAAATCAAGTATTAATTGATAGGATTGATTGGAGTATACTGTCTGGAGATTTAATTCAGAATTTTTAGTGCCGTAATATTGAATCAAAAAATAACTAGCTAAAAGTGAAATTAGAAAACCTATCAGCATTGTAACGCCAAGAAAGTTGAACGCTTTTTTATAAATTAATTCCTCATTATTTAAAGCGCTGTTTATTGTTTTTGAAACTTCCTTCGGTTTTACAAAAAAATGAATGACAGAGCCGTATAATGGTAAAAAGGAATTTGAAATAGTGTCTTCACCAATTTGATAATTAGCAATATTGGTGTTTTCATTTTGTTTAGAAAACCCCGATAAAATTTCATTTTCAAATTCTAGTTTTAAATCATTAGAAAACAAAATCTCTTTTTTTAATGCACTATGTAATAATGCGCCTAAAAATGAACCAACATAAATATCTATAACTTGAAAACCGTCCTTTTGAAATCTAGAAACAGTTTCTTCTACAATGTTTTTTCTGCAGAAACTTATAAAATTTGATTTTGAAGCTTTAATATCAGTGTAATATATAGTGTTGAAATCAATGTTTTTCTGCCAGTTTAAATCGGCTTCATTTTCAAAATTTATTTCTTTATTTAAAACTCCTCTTCCTTCTATCACAATTAAGACGGGAAGTTTTTTATCTGTATTTTTTGTTAGGCTTTCAAACGTTTCAAATGTTTGTTTAGAAACAATAGAAATTTTGTTTGCCTTCTTTTTTACAGTAAGCAAATTGTAAATTTCGTAATCTTCTTTTTTGATTACACCAACAACATTTAAGTCGTTTATTTTTATGAGTTTAGATAACGTAGCAAGCATGTTAATAAATAACTGTTGGTTTAATAAAAATGTGTAGTTTAGAATCACTTTTCCCCTTTTTTCTGCTGCTAAAAAACCATTTTATTATAGGAATTCTAGAAAGTAAAGGCGTTCCTGTTCCCGAATTTTCTTTTTTCAATTCGTCAAGACCTCCCAATAAGATCATTTCGCTGTTTTTAACTCTTACTAATGATTCAAATTTTTGAGTTGCTTTTCCCGGAGGTGCATCTTCACCAACTCTAGCCAAGAATGAACTTTTTTCCACAGCAATTGTTAAGGTTACATTTTCATCTGTAGAAACGTATGGTTTGATAGAAACACTAAGATTTGCATCGGTAGATTTCCATGTTCCAGAATTTAAAATATCGTTCCCAATATTGTTGTTAATCAATCTGTTATTTTGTTCAAAGTAGTAACTTGTTTCTCCAATAGATAACTTCGCTTCATGCCCGCTGATTGTTGCAATTTTAGGAGTTGACTCTATTTTTAAAGCCGAATTGTTTTCAAGTAATTTAAGATTCAAATAAAAAGATTCGGTAACTTTTCCTAATTTGAAAAGTCCAAAACCATTAAAAGCATTTATCAAACTATTTACAGATGAACCGTTTAAAGTAACATCTGAGTTTGGAAATAATACGCCGCCAGTTTGAACCTTATTTATTTTATCTAAACCGGCTTTCATTCCTGTTTGAATGTCATAAGATTTGTTGTACTGCACAATTATAACTTCAATTTGAACCATCGGAACGACCTTATCAATTTGTTTTATATATACCTTCAATTCTTCTAAAATTGATCTTGAACCAGAAACAATCAACCCGTTTAACTCTATGAACTCCTTAATTTCTAATTTTTCTGAAAATACTTTTGGAAGCGAACCAATAACAGATTCAATCGATCTATTTTCCAATTGTATCATTTCTGTAACCCTTAATCCTTCAGTAGCTTCTTCTCCAATCAAATAAAAATTGTCTTGTTTTTTATAAGTATATTTTTTTCCTTTAAAAATATGAGCAAGAAGATCATCGAAAGTGATATTATCGGCAGAAAGCGTTGTTTTTTCGTTCTCAGGCTTATTGTATAAAAAGTAATTAATGTGAAGTTTTTCTGCTGCTTCAGTCAATAGATCTGAAGCATCTGCGATGTACGCACTAACTTGTAAAAAACCATTTTTATTGATATTCACTTCATAAAATCCAGGAACTCCAATACTGGCTTTTGGCTGTTTTGCTTTTGGTCCGGCAGTTAATGCTGCGATATTTTGAGCAGTTCCCTTTTGCAGAAAATAAATTCCATTATCATCTTTTACTGCACTTAAATCATTTGATTTTGCCATCATTTCGATAACTTGGTCAAAAGGGCGATTTAACACATAGGAAGAAACTTTAATATTTTTTACATCCTGGGCGAGAAGTAAATTTTTTCCAGATTTATCAATTATTGCTTTTGCAACTGCAGATAAAGTGTCATTTTCCAGTTTTACAGACAAAAAATCATTTTGAGGATTATAATTTACGTCTATAAATTTAGGTTGTTTTTTCTCGACAACTGCTACTATTTTTCTTTTTTTGAAGACGATAATATTGCTCATAAATGAAACATCCAGATCATATTTTTGAACAAGATGAATAAATACATCTTTTACCGTTACATCAAAAAAGTTGTTTGCAACGGGCTGGTTCAATTCGGTATCAACATCCACATTTAACTGATGTTCTTCTGCTATTGATGCAATGAAATCGTGCAGAGTAAGCCCTGAAACATCAATTTTAATGGTTTCATTTAATCCCTTTTTTTGTACTGAAAATTCATCAAATTTCCTGCTTAATTCAACAATATCCTGCTGAGCAAAAATTATATTTGAAAAAAATAACGCAGCTAGTGCGAAAACTATCTGTCTTAGCATTTTTTTATATGTTTATTAAAATTGAGTATATTTCTTCTAATGACGTTTCTCCAGAAGCTAGGATTTCAAATGCTTTTTCAGGTAATGATTTATAGTTTTTATCATTGTTGTAAAGTTTTGTAATAGTGTTATTTTTAATAGATTCAGCAATAAGATGATCGATATTTAAAATCTCATAAATTGCCGTTCTTCCTTTATATCCTGTATGAAAGCATTTATTGCATCCTACTGGTTTGTAATAAGACTTAACTTCATACGGAAATTTGAAATTAAGAGGGAAATCTTTAGGATCGCTTTGCGTTTCTTTTTTACAGCTGTCACAAAGCTTTCGAACCAGTCTTTGCGCAACAGATAAGTTTAAAGTTTCGGCAATTAAATAGGATGGGACACCCATATCTATTAATCTTGAAATAGTCCCAATAGCCGAATTGGTATGAATAGTTGACAAAACTAAATGCCCTGTCAAAGAGGCTCGAATAGCCATTAAAGCAGTTTCAGAATCACGAATCTCTCCCAGCATAATAACATCTGGATCCTGACGTAAAAATGATTTGAGGGCAGAGGCAAATGTTAAGCCAATATCTTCTTTAAGCTGTACCTGATTAATTCCTTTAAGCGTATATTCGATAGGATCTTCAACTGTCACGATATTTCTTCTGCTGTCATTTAATAACCTTAAAGTAGCATAGAGAGTGGTTGTCTTTCCTGAACCAGTCGGACCGCTTATTAGGATAATTCCGTTTGGTTTTTTAACGGCTTCTAAATATTTTTCTAATTCTTCTTTTTGCAAACCCAGCGTGCTCAAATCAATATTTGAAGCATCTTGTCCTAGAAGACGCATTACTATTTTTTCTCCAAAAAGCGTTGGCAGAATAGAAACCCTGATATCAAAAGATTCATTAGTGATTCGACCGTCTTGAGGAAGCCTTTTTTCGGTAATATTTAGTTTAGCTTTGATCTTAACTTTATTGACCAATTCAAGATAATTTTCCTGTTCAATCTTATAGCGTTCAATTAATTGTCCATCAATCCTGAAACGAATTCTAGAGGAATTTTCATAGACCTCAAAATGAATATCACTGCATTTTAAAGACTTAGCTTCAGCCAATAAATTTTCAAGGAAATCACCCTTATCAACATTCAAAGATTTGTTTGAAACCAATGCACGTTCTTTTCTATAATAAATAGACAATGCTTTCTCGATTTCTGCAGATTCTGTAGAATGGAAAACAATATTTTTTCCTAAAAAAAGCTCCAGTTCCTCTTTTGCATCGTGTTTATTGCTAGCATGGTCAACATAGATTTCTATAGTGTTTTCGTGAATTGACTTTGGAATAATCCGATATTGATTGGCCAAATCATTAGATACAGCATGTTGAATTTCTGGAAAAATTTCGATATTTTGTATCATTAGAATAAGGTTAGTTTTTGAAAGGTTAGAAAATAGTCTTTCATTAAAACAACGAATAAAAACAAAGCTGTAAATCCTGCCAATGGAACAGTGTTTTCTTTAATAATTTTTTTGAGTCCAAATTGCATTAAGATTGCAAAAACAAGAGATAAAATGAAAAACAGAACATAGTTTTTTAATAAAAATAATGGACTGACAGCAATGTAAAACAGCAAATCTCCCAATCCGAAATAATGAAGGAAAGGGTTTAAAAACTGCTTAGATTTTAAACTCATATATAGCGTAAGAAAACCTAAAGTAATTAAGAAAAAAACACTATTGTAGATTGCTATTTCAGCTAATTCTTGTTTTTTTACTGGAATTAAAAGAAAAGAAACAATGAAAATTACAAGCGGTAAAACGACATGTATTTTACGGAATTTCCAATCCTGAATAAAAACCAATACCAAACAAAGAAGCAAAATTATCGAGGCTAGTTTCAATTTATTCTTTTGTTACTTCGGTTAATATTTTTTTGCTGTCAATTTCCCAAGTATTAAAACTGCCATCGCCATCTAAATCAGAAGTTGCAGTTGCTCTTGCCAGGAATGAATCATTTGTAGCATCGATAATTTCAATTTTGTAAACAGCCTGTCCGCCTTCGTCTACTGTTTTTTCCTGTTCAAAACCAATTTCTTCAAGATTTCCAGAGTATTTTGAATGTCTGTAGAAGTAACTTTTTTCTAAACCATATACTTGATTTAGCATCGCTTGAGCTTCAATAGCTTTTGCCTGTCCGATCACTGAAGTCTGATTTGGCAAAACCATCAATAATAATATACCAATGATGCATAGTACAATTAAAATTTCCGTTAATGAATAGGCTTTAACGTACATTTTTTTATAAGACTTGTGGTATTTTTTAATAAGTTTTAACATCTTGTTTTTATTAAGTTGTATTAATTGGGAGGGGTAATATGTATTAAATTTTTATTCTGATTATTTGTTTATTATTTTACTTAAATCGAACATTGGGGCATACATCGAGACCATGATGACGCCAACAATGGCACCGATTACTATTATAATCATGGGTTCAAGTATTACTCCAATCATTTTTGTCTGATGGCTGATTTCTTCATTATATTGTTCGGTAAGCCGTTCAAACATAGTCTCTAGCTGATTGACTTGTTCTGCAACTTCGACCATTGAAACCATTTTGTTTTCAAAAACAGTATGCTTTTTTAAACTTTCGTTTAAAGAAGCCCCTCGGGTAATATCTTCTTTAATCTGATGGATTGCCATTTCAATAGGGTAGAAGCTGATCATTTTACCAGTAAGGGTTAAAGAATTAATTAAAGTGGTTTTCGACGTAATCAATAAATTCATTGCCTGGCAAAAACGCGATATGTATATTTTTCGAATTAAATTTCCAAAGTAAGGAATCTTTAAAAGCATTCCAGTAGTAAACGCTCTATAACTATCTTTAGTTTTTAATAAAAAATGAACTATTGTCAACCCAACAATAAAAGCAATTACAAAAGAAAATATCGTTCCTGAATGATTTGATATTTTTAAAATAATCTGGGTGCTTTTTGGCAGTTCGCTTCCAAATTGTTTGAAGACAGAACTAAACATTGGAACTACTTTATTTAGCATAAAATACAGAACCAAAATAGTAACCAGCATAACAATTGTCGGGTAAGTCATAACCGAAACAATTTGTCTTTTCATTTGAATTTTTCGGTTAAAATATTTTTGTAATTCACCTAAAACTTCTTCCAGTTTGCGGGTTTCTTCTCCAATTTGAATGCTATAATATTCGTAAGCAGAAAATTGATCAGTTTCACGCATCGATTCATAAATGCTTTTTCCTTCAATTACTTTTTCTTTAATTCCAATTATGAGCTCTTTTTCAAATTTATTGTCAGACTGATTACTTAGAATTTCTAAAGCTTTTTTAAAATCAACACCCGATCTCAAAAGCATGCCCAGTTCTCTGTAGAAAATTTCTTTTTTCTTATCAGAGAGCTTTTTAGAAAACTGTAAAGAACCAGTTTCTATCCTGAAATCTTTTTCCTCAGCTTTAGAAGTTTTATATGTCGATAAATCGAAACTCATTAGTTTTTAATTTTTTGTAATAGTTCATTTGGATATACTCTTTTATAAAATCGTAAATCCAGTTCTTTCTCGTTTGATGCGATATTTAGTTTAATCTTTTGAAAAACAAATTGTTCCGATTTACTTTTTACCGTATCCAAAACCATTGTTTTTAATTTGATCTGAAAAGTATCAACAAACGTTTCGCTGTTTCTTAAAATGTAATCATCAAAAAACTGATAAGTGACTCTTTCACCAGCATATCCATTAAAATAAATTTCATTTTCCGAAGCCTTCATTTTTTCTTTTTCAAAAATATCTTTGTTCAAACTGTATGTTAATCGGTTCAGGTCGTTTACCAGCTGATTTTGGTTTTTAAAATCCAGCATCCTACCGCTTACAATAGAAAAAATAACAAACAAAATACCCATAATAATAGCCGTCACAGCCATGCCTACAATTGCTTCTATTATAGAAAAAGCAGCCACCGAATGGTATTTATTTTGGAATCTGAACATAAAAACTCTTTTCAAATTTGAATTGCGTACTGTCTTTATATTGAACTGAAATTTTTTTCAGATTCTCATTAATAGCTTCTTCTTCAATCAATAAATTTTCGTTTTCATCATTCGATATGGAGTCACTTTTTATTTGCGATAAATAAAAAAGCTCATTAACTTTATTCTGAGTGCTGTAAAATTTAGCAGACGTTTTTGGCGTATAAACCGATGCAAAAATCAATACAGCAAAATACAGGCAGATCGATATAATGGTCAACGCAATAACCGATTCCAGCAAAGAATTCGCCCTTACTTTACAACACTTTTTTAATAACTCCATAATTTGTTGTTTGTGTGTTGAATAACGGAATTGAAATGAAATAATCTGGTCGTTTTGTTGTATTAATTTCAATATCGCTGATTAAATTATCGTATGATGTTGAACCCGTTTTTATAAAAAAACGATTGGTATAAACAGATCCATATACATTACTTTTGAGCATTAATTTTCCTGTACAGTATAGATCTCCAAAAACTAGACCTGCTTCATCTATTTCTATGCTGTGCTTATCAATAAGATCAATTTTATTTCCAAACAAAACTACAGCGCCCGAGATCGTGCATTCTTTTTTTATTTTTATTTTTGATTCTTGTGCACCCTCATTATAAACACAAATTACAGACGGGTAGTTTAAAGTTACTTTCTCTTCAAGTTCAATTCCTTTTGTTGCAAATACCTGAACTGTTCCTTTAAAACCTTCTTCAAAAGTGATCTTAGGAGCTATTAGAATAACATCTTCTAAAACCGTATTTTTTTTTACTCTGATTGAATCATCAGACCGCAAAATGAAGTTGCCTTTGAATATAGTATTGCTAAGATTCTGGTTTACTATAACTTCTTTTGTAGTATTTAGAAAAGAATTGTAATAAAGAGAATCTTTAGTTTTTTCAATGTCTTTTAGCTTTACCTTTTCTGACTTAATACCAAGAAATATTTTTTTAAAATCTGAATTAAGCTCTGGAAGCTGAGACTCAGAAATATTACTTTTTCCCTCAACTTTAAGCTCATTAAGACTATTGTTAATATATGAAGTCTCAATAAAAGTGCTCGGTAACTGATTATCTCCAACGAGTTTTACTTTTCCCGAATAATATAATGGCTTTGATAAATTAGTTAAATAAATAGAATTTTTATCCAGATTTCTAGCTCCCGCAAAATGTGCGGATGAAACAGTATCATTCGAGATATAAGATTTTGCTAAAATTATAGTAATCAGACCATAAGGCTTTGTTTCAAAGCTTCCTTCAATACCAGTTTTTTCATCTTTATCAATTTCGGCTGGCTGAACTTTGTTTCCTAATGCAAAATTTAAAACAGACTGGTTTTGAATATAAAGCTCTTCCTGAATATTATAATAGAGGTTGAGCTGATTGTACAAATTTGAAAAGTACAACAGCGCTCCGCAGATTATTGAAACAATTAAGCAGATATAAATGGCATATAGCAAACTATGAGCTTTAACCATTATTTTTTGGCTTTATCTTTCTTTTTGAAAATATTTTTTAAAAATCTCTCTATTTTTGAATCTTTCTTAGGTTCATTTTTAGCTTTTTCTTTTGCAGCTTTTCTGGCTTCTTTATCTGCTTCTCTTTTGGCTTTTTTATCAGCAGCAACTAATTCTCTATCTTTTTTAGCTTTTTCCTTAGCTTGTGTTTTCTCTTCTTTTGCTTTTGCTTTGTATGATTTTAATTTTAGAGCATCTGAAGTAGCCTCAAGCTCTTTTTGAGATTCTTTAGTATTTTCTGCTTTAATGTTTTCTTGTTTAAGTCTATACTTCTCCGATTTGGTAAATACTTCTTTTTTCTTAACAATTACGCCTTTTCTATAGGTAATAACTTCTTGTGTTTCTGCATTTGTCCATTTACCAGTTTTTAAGTTTGAAGAGTATTTGCCGTTTTCAACCAGATTACCGATTTCGTCATATCTAAAAAACTTACCTGCACGCAGACCATTACTATAGTGAAGAATTGATTCAAGAATTCCGTTTTTATGCCAAGTTTTCCATTCGCCAACACGAAGTCCGTTTTTAAACTGGCCTTGCTCTGCCAGCTGATTGCTATGGTACATTTTGGTAAACTTATCATTTAATAATTCACCGGCAATTCCGCCTTGGGCTTCATGAATAAGTCCGCCCTTAAACCAGAAATAAGTTTTAGCTGTTTTAGGATTAATCTTTTTATCTGTAGTGTAAAACTCATATCTAAAATCTTTATCAGAAATCCTTTTGATCATATAAGGATCGCCAAAAGAGAGTAGGGTAAGAGTAAAAATAATAAGAGTATAACGTGGTATTGTTAATGTTTTCAAGGGGCCGCTTTTATTTTTTAAACGGGGGCAATTTAGTTTTTTTTGTAAGAATACAAAAATAAATTCTCTGTTCGATAAAAGTTTTTTTTAAGAGAAAATTTGTAGGTAAATTTTAGGTATAAAATATGTAAATGTACAGTAATAAATCGCGCGAGTAACTTACGATTATAAGTTTTTACATGTTATTTATTTATGTTAAAATTATGTTAATTTGTGTTTTTTGTATTTTTTTACGGAAAGCCGTAGGTACCCTATTCTAAATCTTGATATATTATTTTTTTGATAATGGTTTTAATGGTTATATTTCTGTAAAATAATTATTTTAATGATAATTTGGTATTTCTTTATTTGCAAAATGTTTTTTTGTTGAAAAATTCATAATTAATTCTACATTTGCCTCACCAAAAACAAACTAACATATTTATGCCCCAACATAAATTCACCATTCAGCGTGTAATTAATGTAGTGTTAATATGCGCACTAATTATTTTACTATTTTTTCAATTTTTTCGTCAAAACACGAAAGTCGTGTATATTGACTCAGCAAAACTATTTGAAGGTTTTGCGATGACTAAAGAAATGAAAAGAGTAGGAGAAAAAGAATTCAATTCTCGCAAATCAGCGCTAGATTCACTTTATTCTTTCTTACAAAATCCGTCAGTTACTGCTGTTCAAAAAGAACAGTTAATGGAGGATTTTATTAGAAAAAAAGATGAGTTTGAAAAGTTCAATCAGAGCTATCCACAAGAGCAAACTTCAAAAATCTGGTCGCGAATTAAAAGTTACACTTCAGAATTTTCAAAAGACAAAAAATATCAGCTTGTAATAGGTTCAGATAACCAACAGATGGTTCTTTTTGCCGATGAAAAAATTGATGTTACAGATGAACTTCTTACTTATTTAAATAAAAAGTATGAAGGGATATAGCTGTATAATCTTTATTTTATTTCTATCTCTTCTAACTTCCTGTAAAAAAGAAGAGAATCCAAATCATGATTCTGAAATTAGAGATCGTTACTTTAATTTAGAAAAAATTGGCTGGAAATCAAGATCTTATACTCAAGTAGTAGATGATATTGGTTTTACAGCAATTGAAGTTCCTATTCAATACTTTTTGCTGAAATCTCAAGGAATAGAAAATCTCTCTCATATAGATTCTCTTTATGAAGAGAATAAAAGAGAGCGTGTTATTGAATTTATTTTTCAGCAAGATGAAGAGAAGGATCTTCTTAATCAAGATTTCACAGGGCTTGATTATACAAATTCGGTTAAATACATGTCGTTTGGTCTTGATAAAGATTTCTACGTAGTAACGTCAAAAAAAGATACAATATTGTGCTCAGGTGTAAATTATGAGCGTAATTATAAAATAGCCCCTTTTCAAAAAGTGCTCTTGTTTTTTTCAGGGATTGATCCTAATGATAAAATCCAGCTGATTTACAACGATTATCTTTTTAAAAAGGGAACATTGAAATTTAAATTTAAAGATCCTTTTACCCCAGTAGCATTATGATCCAACAAATGAAAATAAGTAAGTTTAAAAAAATAGTTGCTATTTATTTAGCTATGATGATTCTGTTGGAGACACTTCAGCCTATGCAAATGTATGCATTGACTGGAGGACCGTCTCAGCCTGAATTTGAATCATTTACACCAATAGGAACATCAGATATGGTTGACCTTGCAAGTGGTGATTTTAATTATAATATTCCAATTATGGATGTAGGGGGTTATCCGCTTAATTTGGCGTATAATTCGGGAGTTGGTATGGACCAAGAAGCCTCTTGGGTAGGTCTAGGATGGGATTTGAACGTGGGGCAAATTTCAAGACAACTTCGTGGTTTACCAGATGATTTTGATGGAGACGAAATGATATACGAAAACAGCATGAAACCTAATGTAACAGTAGGATCAAGCGCAAATGTTTTTCTTACGGCTTTTGGTATGAAAGAAGCCAAAGCAAGCTTTGGTATTGGTGTTAAGTATAATAATTATGATGGACTTGGTGTTGCTGCTAATGGGGGGTTTTCTTATCAAATCAGCAATAATCTTAGTGTTGGTGTAAACCTTGAATCGTCAGCTTCAGAAGGAGTATCGGTTTCTCCAAATGCGTCTTTTTCACAAAAATTTAAAGCTTCAAGTAATACAGATGTTAGTGTTGGAGTAAACACAGGAGTTACTTATAATAGTAGAAAAGGAGTTGAAAGTGTGACTTTAGGAGCTTCAGCTAGTACAAAAGCTACTCATACTGTAACTAAAACCAATGAAGATGGTTCGACTACCACGTCTAAACAGGAGAGTAGTTCTACTCTAGGTGGTGCCTCGGGTTCATTGTCAATGAATAATGCTTCCTATTCTCCAACTAAGCGTGTGGGGATGGTTTCTTCAAACGTTATGTTTAGTGCGAATGTTGAAGGTGAAGTATGGGGCGTTGAAGGCGGAGGAAAGTTTTCTGGTTATAGAACTTCTCAAGGCATTAAAGACTCTGAGAAAAGAAAGGTAGAAAAAGCGTATGGTTTTGAAAATACATACAATGCGCCACGATCTGCAGTTTTAGATTTTAATAGAGAAAAAGACAGAACAGTCAATAAAAATACTACTTCACTGCCTATTACAAATAATACTTATGATGTTTATAGTATTCAGGGACAGGGGATTTCAGGTATGTATCGTCCGTATAAATCTCAAGTTGGATACGTATATGACAACGAAACAAACGATGATAGTGCGGGAGGTTCACTTGGTTTAGAATTTGGTGCTGGTGGAGGTGTCCATTTTGGTGTTGACGTATCTGTAACAATAGGTGATAGTCGTAGCGCGTTATGGTCAAGTTCTAATCCAGCTTTAGGGAGATTTAAAGAAAAAAAGTCTAATAATAGACCAGATTACGAAAAAGTATTTTTTAAAAATATTGGAGGATTTCATACTGATAAAGAAATAGCTTTATTTGAGAATCAATTAGGCGGATACCAGCCAATTAAGCTGAATATTGAAGGAGGCGGCTTTGATAGAAAGACAAGTTTAAATTATTCAACAAATAAAAATGTTATTGGTAATACTGGTCAGGTTGCAAGAGTAACAAGATTAGCAAGAAATCAAACCATAGAAAAACTGACTAAAAAAGAAGCTGAAAATTTTGGATTCACTAAAAGATTTAACGAATATTCAAAAGATAACCACACTGCTGAGATTAAAATTACAAAAGAAGGTGGCGACCGCTACATTTACGGTATGGCAGCGTATAATAGTGTGAAAAAGGAAACAACATTTGATGTTAGTGAAGCGAATCAATATAGACTTGCAGGTGCTAAAAGTGGATTAATCGGGTACAACCCTGGTGTTGATAATTCGCCAAAAAATTCTAAAGGGGGAGATGAGTATTTCAATAGAGTGACTACTCCAGCTTATGCTCATACATATTTGTTAACTTCAGTATTGTCTTCAGATTACCAAGATATTAGTAATAATGGCCCATCAGATGATGATTTAGGAACGTATACTAATTTTGAGTATGAGAATAAATATGCTGATAAAGGGCATAACTATAGATGGAGAGTTCCATTTGAACAAAATCAAGCCAATTTTGATGAAGGTCTGCGTTCAAGTAAAAAGGATAATAAAGCCAATTACTTGTATGGAGAGAAAGAATTATTATACATCAAAAAAATTGTGACCAAAACGCATGTTGCCATTTTCCACCTTTCAGAAAGAAAAGATGCTTTTGGAGTTAAAGATGAGAATGGAGGATTGGATGATAAATCTCCAACTTATAAATTGGATAAAATTTCATTGTATTCAAAACCAGAATATCTTGCTAATGGAGATGCAGCAACTCCTATTAAAGAAGCGCATTTTAAATACAGTTACCGTTTATGTCAAGGAGTTGATAATAACATAAACAAAGGGAAAACAGGGGAAGGCATTGATGGACAAAAAGGAAAATTGACTTTAGAGAAAGTTTATTTTACCTATAAAAATTCAAAAATGGGAGAATATACTCCTTATGTTTTTAATTATGCCTCAGAATTTGAAATTAATACTTCAGGCTATAATTTATCGACAGATACTACTAATAACCCAGATTATGATATGAAAGCTTATGATGTTTGGGGAAATTATAAAAAAGTTGATGGTAATGTTGGTCTAGGTACTATGAGTGCTCTGTCAAATGCTGAATATGGATATGTTGACCAAAAGAATGAAGAAACAGCAGATAAAAATGCATCTGTCTGGCTGTTAAAGTCGATTCATTTGCCATCTGGTGGTATTATGGAACTAAATTATGAATCTGATGATTACAGTAAAGTGCAAAACAAGGATGTAATGCAGATGTTTAAAGTAGTGGGAAGCGGAAGCAAAGCCGAATTTACTGCTTCAAACATTAATGATTCTGCAACTCCCGGTAAAAAAGATTTAGGCGATTACATTTATGTAGAGTTAGATCATAAAATAAGTGATGGAGGTAATGCTTCTGTTGCTGAAACTTTCTATAATAAATATTTGAAGACTATAGGAGATGTAGATAACCCTATTTACTTTAGGTTCTTACTTAACATGGTAAATCCAGATCCAAAACCAGGTATCAATGAGACAGATAAGTACGATTATGTAACCGGTTATATGACTTTAAGCAAAAAGCTAGAAGATTATGCTTTTAATGAGTTTAATGGGAAGCAATATGTTGCTATTCCTCTTACAAAAGCTAGAAAAGAAGATGGTTTTAACGGTAATAAGGAAGTAAATCCAATATCTAAAGCGGGCTGGGGATTTGGTCGAAAGAATTTAAATAGATTGGTTTATAGCTTAAATAATGAGGAAGATACAAAGGATCTTAAAGGAATTATTACAGAATTGGTAGGCTGGTTGCCAACATTGCTTGATATTTTTGAAAGTCCAAATAAGATATTAGAAGAAAATGGTATTGCGAGTAATTTTATTGCTGGTAAATCGTGGGTTAGACTACATCATCCAGATAGTAAAAAGTTAGGAGGAGGAAGCAGGGTTAAGGACATAAAGATTCATGACCAATGGGATGTTATGACCAGAAATAAAAATTCTGATCTATATAAACAATCTTATGGACAGGAATATTCATATAATATGGTTGATAAAGATGGTAATCCTACTAGTAAATCTTCTGGGGTTGCAACTTATGAGCCCTTAGGATCAAAAGAAAACCCGTTTGTAAAACCTGCTTATGACAAAAATGAGCCTGAATTATTATTAGGCCCTGAGTCTGATAATTACGTAGAAGAACCATTTGGAGAATCATTTTTTCCTTCGCCAAAGGTTACTTATAGCCGTGTAACGGTAAAGAATTTGGACAGAAAAAATGATAAAGATCCTTCATATGGAACAGTTGTAAAAAAACATGCTACAGGAAATGTCGTGACAGAATTTTATACTTCTAATGATTTTCCAACAATAGTAGATAGAACAGTAATGTCTGGAGGGCACAAATCTTCAGGTGTTTTGGCAAATTTGATTAATTTAAATGTTAAAGACCATCTGACAATGTCACAAGGTTATTCTATTCATACTAATGATATGGATGGGAAAATGAAAAGCCAGCGTGTATATGGAGAGGGGCAGACAAGAGCTATATCTGGGGTTGACTACAATTATAATATTGTCTCAAATTCAGAAAGTAAAAATATAGGATTGTTAAATAATTATATTCAGACCGTAGATTCAAAAGGAAAGATTGAAACTAAGCTTGTCGGGGTCGATTATGATGTAATAAATGATTTTAGAGAAAACAAAACGATTACTTCAACAGATGGTGTAGCGGTCAATGTTGCTACCCTGCCATTTACTCTTATTGTTATCGTGGTGCCAACCATTATTCCTGCTCGTTCTAAGCATGAAACGCAACTTCGTACAGCAGTTACTACAAAAGTAATCCATACATCTGCAATACTTTCTGAGACTGTTGCTTATGATTTAGGTTCGGAAGTGTCGACTAAAAATCTTGCTTGGGATGCTGAAACAGGTGATGTATTATTAAAAGAAACGGTTAATGAGTATAAGGATAAATATTATACGTTCAATTTCCCAGCATATTGGAGTTATGACGGAATGAGTCAAGCGGCAAAGAATGCTGGATTGGAATATAATGTTTTAAAAACGGGTAATAATCAGTATCAATTTGATCAATCTAAAGGAATTGTTGCGGCATCTGATTACCTAATCAATGGAGATGAAGTTTGGTTAAGTGGAAAGGCTCCAAATAAAAAAGAAGGAGAAGAGGATGTGTTAAGTGCTCTAAAAGGATGGGTAGTAAATGTTAATGGTTCTAGTTTTCAGTTAATAGATAATAGAGGAGTTCTTATTAAAGGCGATGTTGTAACGACTGGAAAAATAAAAATAATTCGTTCTGGACACCGTAATATGCAGATGGCTTCTATGGCTAATGTTACGTCTATGCGAAATCCTTTATATAATTATGATGTAAACAATAAAATTACGGGACCAAAAGACATTCTTGGGGAATCGCCATTCTTAGCTAGTAGTCCAATTGATAGAATTGTAAATGCTGCTGCTATTGAATATAGCAACGAATGGCCTTCTCAATGTGAATGTAATTTACCAAAAATGACTTTTGTCGATGGTAAATTGAAATTTGGTTATGAAACAGAAACAGGAAATGAGGATATGGATGATGTTATTAAACGTTCGTATAATCCGTATTTGTATAATGTACTTGGAAATTGGAGAGCCAATAAATCGTATGCATATCTAACAGGTAGAAACTATACAATTGATCCTACACCTCGTAAAACTGGATACTTTACTGATTTCTCTCCATTTTATGTCTTTAAAGAGAATATTTGGAAAATTACAGCAGGAGAGGAATTTAAAAAATGGACTTTCGCTTCTCAGGTTACTCAATTTAGCCCGTATGGTCAAGAGGTCGAAAATAAAGACGCTTTAAATCGTTATTCAGCAGCCTTGTATGGATATAATAACCGTTTTCCTGTTGCAGTAGGCTCTAATACTAAATACAGTGAATTGGCTTCTGATGGATTTGAAGATTACGATTTGGCAAACTGCGGTATTTCTTCTCATTTTGACTTTCAAGGCCAATTAAAATTAAATGAAGTTAGTGTTTCAAACAAGCATTCTCATACAGGAAGAAAGAGTTTAAAAATAGAACCAAATAAAAAAGCAGTTGTAAAAAAACAAGTTGTGACTTGTAAACCAAAAAGTGCTAACTAAAAACAGAGAATAATTACAATGAAATTATTTCAATCTTACATCTATGTTGTTTTGAGTTTATTTACAGTAACAATTTTGTTTTCTCAAAATAACTCAAAATCAACTTCTGTTAATAATGGAAAAAGAAATCCAATTGGAGCTATTATTGGAGGAAATAATACGATCTGTGCTGGCTCTAAGACACAATTTACTATTGCCAATCATCCAACTCATTCGGGACACACCGGTAAATGGTCAGTTTCTAATAAATTAGTTGCTGCTGTAAATAGTGATGGGGTCGTTACGGCATTGCAGCCTGGTGTATTTGTCCTAAAATATGATTCTGATGATTCAAATTGCAAAGGTGATAGCCATAGGACGGTGGTTGTAAAATTGATTCCTAAAGCAAGTGTTATAGGACCAACTTCTATTTGTATAAATGGAACAACAAAGGTATTTCCTCTTTTGGCAGGAACTTGGACAAGCAGTAATCCTGCTGTTGCTACAGTAAACAATTTGGGAATCGTAAAAGGTATTTCTTCTGGTTCTGCAACGTTTACTTTTACATCTTTAAATGGTTGTCCATCGGAGCCGACAGTTCCAGTAACTGTTAGTTCTGGCTCGAATGCAGAGATTGTAGGATCAAGTTCTATCTGTATCAATGAAACAACGACATTGTCACCTTCTACAGGAGGAACATGGACAAGTAGTAATAAAGGAGTTGCAACAGTAACAAATTCAGGTGTCGTAAAAGGGATTTCTGCTGGTACAGCAACATTTACTTTTACAAAAACTGGAGGTTGTGCATCTTTACCAAGTCAAGCGGTAAAAGTAAATGCAAATACTGCAGTACGTATAACAGGCGCAAATGTTATTTGTGTAAAAGGAACAACAACATTATCTCCAACTTCTGGAGGAACATGGTCAAGCAGTAATTCTAGTGTAGCAACTGTAAGTAATGCAGGAATTGTTACAGGAATAGCTGCAGGAAAAGCAACATTCGTTTTCACAAAAACTGATGGATGTACTTCTTTACCAACCTCTTCAATAACAATCAATACTTGTCCTCAAGCAATTATTACAGGACCAGATAATATATGTGTGAATGGAACCACAACTTTGTCACCCACTACAGGCGGAACGTGGACTAGTAGTAATAGAGCGGTCGCAACTGTAACTAATGCAGGTATTGTAAAAGGGATTTCGACTGGTACGGTAACTTTTACTTATACAAAAACAGGAAGTTGTTCATCTGTACCAACTCCAGTGTTGACAGTAGGCAATAGTACGCCAGCTCGTATTACAGGGACGAATTCAATTTGTATAAATGGCACTACAACTTTATCACCAACAACAGGTGGAACGTGGAGCAGCAGTAATACATCTGTTGCCACAGTGAGTAACGATGGTATTGTTACAGGTATTCGTGCAGGTAGAGCGACCTTTATTTTTACAAAAACTGGAGGTTGTACTTCGCCAGCAACTTCTGCTGTAACAGTAAATGATTGCCCAGTGGCGGCTATTACAGGCCCTAGTTCGATTTGTATAAATGGAACAACAACATTATCACCAACTACAGGCGGAACTTGGACGAGTAGCAATAAAACAATTGCAACAGTTACTAATTCAGGTGTAGTAAAAGGTATTTCTGCAGGAACTGCAAAGTTTACTTTTACCAAAACAGGAAGCTGTAATTCGTTGGCAACTCCAGCAGTTACAGTTACAACAGCACCAAAGGCTAATATAACAGGTTCTAATTCTATTTGTGTAAATGCAACAACTACATTGTCTCCAACAAGTGGAGGAACATGGTCTAGTAGTAATCCTGCAGTAGCAACAGTAAATAATAATGGAATTGTAACAGGTATTTCTGCTGGTACTGCAACTTTTACTTTTACAGTTACAGGAGGAGGGTGTGTTTCAGCGCCAACTTCTGCAATAACAATTAATGCAAATCCAATAGTAAGTGCAATAACTGGCGGATCAAGTATAATTAGTATAGGATCTGCGACTCAATTTTATAACAATACATCTGGTGGAGTTTGGTCTATTGCAAATGGAACAGGAAGTGCAATAATAACAGCTTCTGGACTTGTAACAGGCACTGGAATTGGAACAGTAAAAATTAATTATACAGCAGAAAATGGCTATTGTAAAGGAATGGTTTCGCGCGAAATTACTATAAAAGCAGCTACTGTTTTACCAGCTATTACAGGTCCAGATACAATTTCGATTTCAAAACCATCAACAGCGTTTCAAAATGAAACAGCTGGAGGAGTTTGGAGTATAAAAAACGGTTCAGGCGCAGCAACAATAACACAAGGCGGAATTGTACAGGGTACTCAGGCAGGAACTGTAGAAGTTGTTTACACTTTTGTTGATTCTTACGGAGTTACTGTTACGGCCAGCAAAGAAATTACTATAAAAACAGCTACTGTTTTACCAGCTATCACTGGACCTGACACAATTTCGATTTCAAAACCATCAACAGCGTTTCAAAATGAAACAGCTGGAGGAGTTTGGAGTATAAAAAACGGTTCAGGCGCAGCAACAATAACACAAGGCGGAATTGTTCAGGGTACTCAGGCAGGAACTGTAGAAGTTGTTTACACTTTTGTTGATTCTTACGGACTTACTGTTACTGCGAGCAAAGAAATTACTATAAAAGCTGCTACTGTTTTACCATCTATCACTGGTCCAGATACAATTTCAATTTCAAAACCATCAACAGCGTTTCAAAATGAAACAGCAGGGGGAGTTTGGAGTATAAAAAACGGTTCAGGCGCAGCAACAATAACGCAAGGCGGAATTGTTCAGGGAACTCATGCAGGAACTGTAGAAGTTGTTTACACTTTTGTTGATTCTTATGGAGTTACTGTTACTGCGAGCAAAGAAATTACTATAAAAGCTGCTACTGTTTTACCATCTATCACTGGTCCAGATACAATTTCAATTTCAAAACCATCAACAGCGTTTCAAAATGAAACAGCAGGGGGAGTTTGGAGTATAAAAAACGGTTCAGGCGCAGCAACAATAACTCCAGGCGGAATTGTACAGGGTACTCATGCAGGAACTGTAGAAGTTGTTTACACTTTTGTTGATTCTTACGGGGTTACTGTTACGACCAGCAAGGAAATTACTATAAAAGCAGCCACTGTTTTACCAGCTATCACAGGTCCAGATACAATTTCAATTTCAAAACCATCAACAGCGTTTCAAAATGAAACAGCAGGGGGAGTTTGGAGTATAAAAAACGGTTCAGGCGCAGCAACAATAACGCAAGGCGGAATTGTTCAGGGAACTCATGCAGGAACTGTAGAAGTTGTTTACACTTTTGTTGATTCTTATGGAGTTACTGTTACTGCGAGCAAAGAAATTACTATAAAAGCTGCTACTGTTTTGCCAGCTATTACTGGTCCAGATACAATTTCAGTTTCAAAACCATCAACAGCGTTCCAGAATGAAACAGCAGGAGGAGTTTGGAGTATAACAAACGGTACAGGTGCAGCAACAATTACTAGTGAAGGAGTCGTAGAGGGAACTCAGGCAGGAACTGTAGAAGTTGTTTACACTTTTGTTGATGCTTACGGAGTTACTGTTACGACCAGCAAAGAAATTACGATAAAAGCAGCCACTGTTTTGCCAGCTATCACGGGACCTGATACAATTTCAGTTTCACAAAAATCATTGCCGTTCCTAAATGAAACAGCAGGAGGAGTTTGGAGTATAAAAAACGGTTCAGGTATTGCAACAATTACTAATGAAGGAGTAGTAGAAGGTATTCTGGCAGGAACTGTAAAAGTTGTTTACACTTTTGTAGATGCTTATGGTGTTACGGTTACGACCACTAAAGAAATTGAAATTGTAAGCTATACACCACTACAAGGTAAAATTATTGCCTCAATAGAAAAACCGACTACATTAGATACGATCAGTTTTTCATTTGAAACATTAACAACAACTTTTACAGCAAGAAAGACATCTTCTCAATTGGCTGTTTCTGAGAAAAGCACTGCGTCATCAACATTGGTAAATAATCTAACATATAAGTGGATTTTCCACGAACTGGATAATGTCACATTAAAGGATACCATCACAGATCCTATTGCATTGCAAAGATTTCCGATTCCAGGTAACTACCGTTTAATTCTTATAATTAAAGATCAAAATGGTATTGAAAGTACATTTTACAGAGATGTGATTGTAACCCAAACTTGTGATCCAATTATTGGTAAAATAATTATTTTGAATTAACCTCTAACAAAATATTATAAGTTGAATTGATCTATCCCTTATAATTTCATGCAAATGATTTTATAAAGAGGAAGCAAGAATATAAAAATTAACATATTAGAAAATATGACAAATTGTTTTAAAAAGCATTGGATTCTTATTATTGGAATGTTGTTATTATCAAATCTATCTATTAGCCAGTCATTTATATCTTTTGATTCGGAAAATCCGGGAGTATATAAGCCAAATGGAAGATACTTTATGGTTCATTTAAATCCAATCAGTAGTTTAGCCGCCGAATGTACTAGTCAAACTATAAAATTAGATATAGGTAATCTAACTTACCTTCCTGGTTCGAATGGTCCTTTACCACAGGGAGTAGTTATAAATCCTGTAACAGATAGTAATGGCCTTACAATATTGACAATAACTGGTATTGTCAACGATGGGAAACAAGGATCAAGTTTAGCATTTGATGTTGCAATGCAGTTTAAGCCAGGCACTTGTGATGGAGTTAAACAAATAATTACCGCTACTACGACGAATGTTGGATGTAATGTGGCTTCAAATCAGTCTGGGAGTATCGAAGCAATATCTTTATCTCCAAATAATGCTATAGTTGAAATGAATGAAAACTATGAAAAACAACCATTTTGTCCCAGAAAAATTATTAAATATACAATGCACGCTTCTAATCCTTTAAATCAAGGATTTAATATTGGAAAGGTAAAATTAAGGGTGGAAGTAGAAAAGTGTGCAACTGTGATGGGAGTATATAAAAATAATACATATGCTAGTGTAAATCCAGTGATTACATCTAATGGTAGCGTACAAATTGTAGAATTTGATGTTCCTGATATAATGTTAAGTATATATGGTAATACAAAATCATATGACATTTATATTGTGTATCCCTGTCTTAATGGTAATAATAGTGATTGTACAACAGGTAGAAAATACATCAGTGTTTCTATGACTGGAGAAAAAATGGGTTGTGGTATTCCTTTTGAAACAGAAAAAGTAACAAAATCTCACCTAATAAGTACAGAAAGTGCTACTTGTGGCAATGTGAATTGCATTCCAGGAGGAGATGTTGGTGAAATAGAGAAAATAGCCCTTTATAATAGTAGCGGAACTTTTGCATGCCCTGTCGCATGTTTAAATGCTTGGGACAGAGCTGTTGTAAGATTATCTATACCGCCTTTTAATCCGAATTTTACTAATAGAGTGGCAACTGTTGATATTCCTAACGGAATAATTATTTCTACAGCATTTGTTAATGAAGCAAATTCTTGTGGTACTCCATATATAATTAACTATATAGATGCTCAAGGAAATAAACAATCAAGACCTTTTTCTGGTACTTTAACTCGAAAGATTGAATTTATTACAGATTGTATTATCTCTACTCCACAATCACAATTTTGTATTGATTTTAATTATGATCCTGTTTCACCTCCTGCATCTGGTAGTTATTTGGGATTCTATTTTACTTACACTTCTAACGGAGCAAAGGTTATTGAGGGGGCATATGGTGCTACAATTGAACAATGTTTTTCAAATGCTTTATTAGTGAAACAAGTTAGAAAAGCTAGTCAAAAAGTATTTGAAAATAATTATAATGCTTCAGCTATACCTGGAGAGTTAATGATTTATAGACAAGAAATTTATAATTTAGGAACGGGTGATAATAATAACGTTACTATTGACAAAATTGATCCTAATTTGGTATATGCAGGCGGATTTAAATACGCTTATCAACAAGGTACTATTAATGACCCTAAAGTATTTACTCCCTTATTAGGGAAAAATAGTTTTACGCTACCTGAACTTGGTACTGTAAATGTTTCAGTACCGGCTATAGGAGAATCTGGTACAGTAACTTTATCAGGATTTAATTTTCCGTGTACTGTAAAAAAACTTTTTATTGAGTATAATGTTATAGTTAAAAATAATGTTATTGCAGGAACTAAGATACCAAATTTTGCAACTTTGACAGGATCATCACGCCCTTCTGTTACGCCAACAAATAACATTACAATAGCAGCATTTACATATGTTAAAAATAAGATGTTTGTAAAATGTTCATTAGCTAATGAATGGAATGAGAGCGGTATAAATGTGAAAAATGAAGAAGTTGTAGATTTTAAAATGCAATTTTCTAATGCAGGTTCTACTCCTGTAGTACTTTCTGAATTATTAAATTTGAAGCCTCAATTGGGAGATTTGTATGAATTAGGTTCTAATCCAAGGAAAAGCACATTTAATGTTAATTATTATTGTGATTCACCAGAAGTTTTTGTTAATGGTGTCCTAACACAAGGAGTAAGTTTTGAATATGCACTAAATTCTCCTACTATGGATAGAAGCATGCTTTGTCCTGAGTCAACTTCAGGAAATTCCCCAAATTGGATATCAACATGTGATAATGCAAATTGGTTTAAAGTTAATTTTCCTAATAATTTTAGAATTTTACCTGGTGATTATGTAGATGTAATTTATAAAGGAAAAATTTCAGGTGCAGTCGGAACTGCATATAATAGTTTTGCTTTTAGTGCTGCTGATTGTAGTATTTTGTCTGCAAACTCAAATACACTGGTGTTAACAAATGATAATACTGGTATTGGCTGTAATTCATGTACTTTGACAAATCCATACTCAGGAGATATGAAAAATCTATTTGTGAACCTACTAAAAAACATACTTACCAGAAAAATAAATGGAGAAACAGACTCTCAAATTAATGGCAGTAGTCCTGAAGAGTTAATTGCTCTTATGCCTTATATAAAAAATGGAGGGGGAAATAAAATCTACAATTTTAGCTCAACAATGAATGCTGAAAATAAAATTACTACTATAAAATTTTCTTTTACTGCAAATAGCGAAAATGATGTTACGTTTCTTGAAGAAAAAGGGTTGGATTATAATCCAGAAGTTGGCGCTATTAATCCATCTTATTTAAATATTGATTTGACCTTATTTGATTCTACAAATCAAGATCAATATTTTACCACTTGTAGAAAAACATTAGATGATCATGGAACTGTTGTTTCAGATTGTAATAGTAAGACACAAGTGAAAAATATAGATTTTTGTCCAACAAGATTTTGTCATCCGATGAATGGTGAAATTAAAACAGGTGAATAAGCTATTACTTTCAAAAGCAGATAATTTGTTCTAAAATCGAATTAAATAAAAGTCAATTAATTTTTAGTTAAGACAGAAATAAACAATAGCAGGACTTCCTGCCAAATACTTACAAGATATTAGTATCCATAAACAGAGTTAATTATGTTAAAACATTTAAAAATAAGAAAAAATTGGATAATCCTTGCTTTTTGTACGGTGCTTTGTTCTATTACTTCTGTATACTCTCAAGAAATTATTCCAGACACGTATTTGGGCATAGATGTTCCTGGATTAACTAATGCATATAAAATGAGAGGGTTGACAGATGAAATGATAGAATTGCGACTAAATACATTAAGAGATAATCAAAAAAAGATACTC
Source organism: Flavobacterium fluviale (assembly GCF_003312915.1). Classification (NCBI taxonomy): domain Bacteria; kingdom Pseudomonadati; phylum Bacteroidota; class Flavobacteriia; order Flavobacteriales; family Flavobacteriaceae; genus Flavobacterium; species Flavobacterium fluviale. The sequence goes on from NZ_CP030261.1 coordinate 2,221,353, forward strand.
TTAGAAGCAATTAAGAACCAAGAGTCTACTAAAATTTTGCAAAATAAATCTGGAATAAATAAATCATCATTATTATTAAATAGTGAAGTAGCTGCATCTATTCAATCAACAGGCATTTTTTCAAGAATAGCTGTTATTGTTCAAGACACCCTAATTATAAAAAAAGGTGTCAAGACAAAGTTTTTTCTAGAACCTACTTCACCAGATATGGCATATAAGTGGGTTTTTTATGACTTAGATAATGTGACCAAAAAAGATTCGGCTACGACACCGATAGCTTATCAAAAATATACCCTACCAGGAAAATATAAAATTACACTAGAAATAAAAGATCCAAGTGGCTGTATCTCCTATTTTACAAAAAATATTAAAGTAGAAGATTCTGAACTTTGTGTTGGAAAACCGATAAATTTTGCTTTTGAAACAACAGAAACTAATTTAACATATACTTGGACGGCTACGAATGCTGCAGGCGTTCTTGTAAATGAATTGTATAAAAGTACTGATGGTTTGTATACGTATACGCCAACTCTTCCTGGTGATTTTGTTATTAAGCTAACAGCTACAGGAACTGGAAAATGTGAAACTGTATTTGAGGAAAAAATTACTGTTTTAGATTGTGATCCTGCACCAGTCTGCGAAAATCATATTGCTATTGTGGTAGACGAATCGGGTTCAATTGATGATACCGAAGCAAAAAGAATTAGAGCACAATTAAAATCTTTTATTGCAGCTCAAATTAAGTCGAATAAGGATGGTGACGGTAAAATGACCATTTCATTAATTGGACTTTCAGACACTGATAAAGACACTCGTACGGATCATGTTCTTGAATATTCAGTATCTGAAGCTGATCTTTTAAATGGCGGGTATATATCTAGATGGATTGATAATTACGGAAGAAGATACGGACAGACAGGTATAAGCAAAGGTTCTGATTATTGGAAAAGTGGTTTGAGTGTAGTTTTAAATACAAACTTTAAAATTAAACCAAAATTAGTTTTCTTAATTACAGACGGTTGTCAGACAACTAATCCTGAAGGTCTTAAAACATTAATGCAGAAATTTGATAACTATCAAAACTCTCCTGACCAAAGCGAAAACAAGCCGCATTTATATGTTGTAGGTATTAACAACGGTTTCTATGTTGATAATGCAGAAACAAGTAAAACTATGGCTCGTAGCGCTGATCCTAATTTTGTTCCTTCATTATTGAAGACAAGTTTCGATTCTACCAATTCGGCTTATTTAGGTAAGTCACTACAATACCTGTTTAATTTCAATGAAAATAATACTAACGCATTCCCAATAGAACGTATTAATGGTTTTGACAGTGCAACGTATTTTGCTCATAATGATTTTACAATGTTAAGCGATGAGCCTTTTTATTTCTCAGATGGAATCGTAGAAGCTGGAGCAGGATGTGGAAAGTTATCTGAAAAAGATTATTGTGCTAACTGTATTTCTTTCCAACCAGAAATTAATAAAGAATATTTATTGAGTGCTTGGGTAAAAGAAGATACAAATATTCAGCTAAAAGATTATAAAAACTCAGAGATCAATATTTTGTTTTACGATGATCCGCAAGCTGCAGATCCAGATCCAAGTGATCCAGATGCGCCATCACAGATAATTGGAAGTGTTACATTAAAACCATCAGGTGCAATTATTGACGGCTGGCAGAGAATTTCAGGAAAATTTATTGTTCCAGAAAATACAATAACTGCTGGAGTGGTATTGAATAATAAGAACGTTGGTATTCCAATTTATTTTGATGATTTGAGAATTCATCCAGTGGACGGTAGTGTTAAAGCTTTTGTTTACGATCCTGAAACATTCAAATTGATGTCAGAATTAGACGAAAATAATTACAGTACTTTTTACGAGTATGATAACGAAGGAGGATTAGTGCGCGTTAAAAAAGAAACAAGTCAAGGTGTAAAAACTATTCAAGAAACACGCTCAGGTAATTTTATCAATCCAAAATAATTAGAAATGTTTTTAAGAAGATTAATAGGTGTTTTGGGTTTACTATGCTGTTCGTTTGGGTATTCGCAAGATGCAAAAGAGATATTAAAAAAAGTTGGAGAACAGTATGGTGCTGCCAAACCGCTTCAGTATAAAGTAACTTACAATTTATTTAAGGATTTTGACGCAAAAAAAGTAGAAGAAACTTATGCGGGCGTTTTCTACAAAAATGCACAAAATGATATGTACACCAAAATAGGCAATACTGAAACTTTAAATACGAAGAATGTTAACGTAAGAGTCAGTCATCCTGAAAAAGCAATTGAGATTAATAAGCCCATACCAAATTATAAAGGAGATTTGGATATAAAGGCACTATTAGAAATGTGTAAGATTGAAAAGTGCACTGATTTGAAATCGTTTTGGGAAATAACCTTAAAAACAAATTCGTTTACAGGCTTGCCTTATTCAAAAATAATAGTAAGAGTTTCTAAAACCTATTTTATACAAAAACAGGTGTTCTTTTATAATGCGCCATCTAATTTTTCTAAGGATTATCGTAAACCAGATTCACATTATCCGAGGCTAGAAGTAACGTACAGTAACTTTAGCAGAAACCCAGTAAGTGCATCAGTATTTAATAGTCAGAACTATTTTACATCTTCTGGAGGAAAAATTGTTTTGTCTCAGCAATTAAAAAAATACGAGATAGTAGATCAAAGAAATGTTGCCAATAATAATTAAGATAAATTATAGATATATGTATATCAGCAAAAATTTTATAGTAGTATTATTTTTATTTTTTAGTTTGTTTTCTTTTGGACAACACGAAGAAGGAATTGTGGCTTATAAGCAAGGTAGTGAATTGTCGACTAAGCCAAAATTAAGTGTAATTGACCCTAGATTTTCAGACTTAAATAATAAGAAATTATTTGTTTCGGTAAATGATGGTGTATCAATTCATTTTGGTTTTAACGATGATATTACTAAACCAGAGGCTTATAAAGAAATTTATGACTGTACTATAAATTTAAAAATCACTCCTTATAATAATATAGGAGATATAGATTATAGTTATATAGAAAACGGTGAGGTTAAATATCACAACAATCCTTTTATTATATCTTTAAAAATTACTCATGATAATGTAACAAAAGGAGTTAAGGTAAATGATTACCTAGTTTATAAACTTCCAGGAATTCATCAAGCAGATGTTGAAGTTAGTTCAATAACATATTCCTCTGTGGGAGTTCATACTTCTCCTTATTTAGCCGTGAAGTTTACCACAGATCGCTATTATAATTTACAAAATACAACTGCTATACCGACCGCAGAATTTGTTAAGTATAATAATGGATTAACACCTACTACAGTTTCTGCGGCGAGTCAAGCGGATGAAATTTTAATTAAATGGAAAAAAAATGAAGAGGCTCCAGCTTTGGAGTATGAATTAGAATGGGCTTGGATTGACAATTTTGGATCTGATGGTGCTAAAAAAGGAGCTGGTGATATTGCTTTGACAGAAAAAGATTTCATGTTAAACAGCACGAGAATTCAAACAAAAGAGACTTCATACAGTATTCCTCTTGTTTATTCAAGCGGTTATTTTATATATAGAGTTAGAGCAGTTGGACGATTCTTAGACGATATTACAAAAGTTTATAACGGAAAATGGTCTGTTTCTGAAGTTAGTAAGACATTAAATCTTGTTAGTGACTGGACTTTTATTGAAATAGATAAATCTCATGAGTCAGGTGAGAAAAACTGGCAGTATCAAGCCTCTTTTGCTGAAGATGGTAAGAAAAAAGAAGTTGTAAGTTATTTTGATGGTTCTTTACGTAATCGTCAGACGGTTACAAAAGTTAATTCAGATAATAAAGCAATTGTAGGAGAGGTTATTTATGACAACCAAGGTAGAGCAGCAATTGAAGTATTGCCAAGTCCATTACAGTCATCAGCGATTCACTTTTATAAAGATCTTAATAAAAATGCTGCGGGTTCATTATTTACTCATAGAGATTTTGACTGGGATTTAAAAGATACAGTTCAAGATTGTAAACCAATTATAGCTCCTGGATTAGCAAATACTTCAGGATCGGGAAAGTATTATTCATTGAATAATGCCAAAACAGATAATTTTCAAGATTATGTTCCAGATGCTCAAGGTTATCCCTTTTCTCAAATTGAATATACTCCTGATAATACAGGCCGCATTAAAAGCAAAGGAGGAGTAGGTATTGATCATCAGATTGGTAAAGGCCATGAAATGCGTTATTTTTATTCTCAGCCATCGCAAGAAGAGTTAAACCGACTTTTTGGCTACAAAGTTGGAAATAGATTGCATTATAAAAAGAATACAGTTATTGACCCGAATGGTCAGGTAAGTGTAAGCTATTTAGATCCGCAAGGAAGAACTATTGCAACAGCTCTAACGGGAGATAAAGAAGGTAGTCTGGAAGCTTTAGATGATGAAAAGGATACGAAACTTCACGCTATAATTACTTCAGATATGTTGGCAGACGGAAATACGATTTATGCATCTGGTGAAAATGGTATATTAAAAGACGGTTTGAAATTAAACACTGTTGTTCCTGTTGTACAGAGCAAAGCGGTCACGTTTCAATATTCTTTTACAAAAACGAAAAATGCATTTACAGATGCTTGTTTAAATGGTAAATTTTATCCGTACGTATATGATTGGGCAATTAGTCTTAAAGACGATTGCAGCAACGAATTATTAGTTGGAAACGATGCTTTAACAACAAAAATTGGAGAATATAGTCTAACAGCAACGAGTTCGTCTGAATTGAAACTTCCGATAAGAACTTACAATGCATTAGATCAGGAAAAATTTCTGAGAGTTGGAGCCTATTCTTTTAATAAAGATTTGCGAATTGATAGCGATGTATTAAAACGTTATGCTGACGATTACATCAAACAATTAAAGGATAATAAAATTTGCTTGCCTGATTTAACGGCATTAGAAGAAGATGTTACACTTACAGATTGTAATATTACTTGTAAAAGCTGTGAAGATAGTTTGGCTAAAAGCAATCTGACAGAAGCTCAATACAATTCTTTTAAAACCTATCTAGGTGAGACTGATAACAAATTAGGAAATGTAGACGGAAGAGCAGCATTAATAATTACTGCAGAGAATAACTATGTCGCAAAAAATATGCTTACTGTTCTTGAATTAAAAGAAACAGAAAGAGCTAGTTATGAGAATAGTTTTAGATTTGAATTTCAAAACCTATTAAAAGGTTGTAGAGAATTGTGCGAACAGCCAGTAAATGTTTGCGATCTTAATCTTGGAATGTTATTAAAAGACATGAGCCCTCATGGACAATATGGTTCTGTTCAAGGAATAGAATTAGATGTTGACGATGCTGCTGTAGAAGCAAATGAAGACATAGATGCTCCACTAGATCCTTTAAGTATTTTTAATGTTAATAATGATTTGTCATACGGTGGTTTCCATACTGAAACGTATAGAGATGAAGATACAAATCAGGATGTAACAGTAAAAATTTCAAATAATACGTGGAAAAATCCTGATGGAGGATTTTATAAAAATGACGATGGATCGGTTTCAAAAATTAAAGTAAAATTAGTAAGTACAGTTCCTGGAAAGCCAGAAGGAAATATTTACGAGCCAGCGTTAGAAGATATTATCTTAACTAATAATGATCGCGATCCAAATAGTGACGATCCAAATGATTATTTGGTAGAACCAAAATATCTAAAAGATGTTGCTTATTTTGTAAGTATCTGGCAAAGTAGCTGGGCAAATGCTCTTGTTAAGTTTCATCCGGAATATCAATATTATAAATACAATTTAGGACTTTGCATGAAGCAAAATTCTGCAGGTATAAATTCAAACGCATTTGATGCTGATTTACTTGAAAAAGAATATTACACTGAGGAAATGACTCAGCCAAATGAAGCAATCTTTGCGGCTGGAGGTGTATTAGAGCAATTGTTGAATATTAATGCTACAAATGATCCATTCTACAGTTCTAAAAATGACTTCTTGCAAGAAACAAACGAAGATTTTGCAGTTAGAAGAGATATCATGCGCGAAGGTTTAACATCAAATTATGATGGTATGAAAGCAGGAGGAAAGAGTATGAGTATGCTTCAAACAGCTTATTACTTTGCTTATTATTCTAATGGAATTGCTCATGAATCTGCTTTTGCAAATTTTTTAAGCCTTACACAATCAGGATTATTAGATAAAATCAGAACTCTTGGAAGCACAGGAAATATAGTAGAGTTAAACACCAAGCAAAGAATTTGGGCCAATTTTAAAGCTTACTACATTGGATTAAAAGATAAAACACGTACTGTTTTGGCGCATATTGATGCCATAAAACACAATAACTATAATGAGTGCATCGGAAATCCTGATAGCTCAGATAATTTTGTAACCATATTAAAAAAATATACTGGAGTTACATCAGGTTATTCCGATACAAATTATGAAAGACTTGAGAAGTTAATAGCTTTAGCGCCAGATCCTGATAAAGTAGCAATACCAACTACTCCAGCTAGTACAGGAATAAATTTAGTTTGCTCAGATGAGCTTTATACATTGTTTGCAACAAAAACAAAACGTTTTGTAGGAGCAGATTATGGCTATGATTCTAGCATGGATGATATGGATATTTTGGCAGCTGCAACAGCAGAAGCTGAAACAAAAATTTATTTAGAAACAGGAAAAAGTCCAGGATTTTTAGCACTTGAAAATTTCTTAAAAGGAATGGTAGATCCAAAGATTCAGGATCAGGGGTTAATTGTAACAAATCCGATACCAACCACAAGCATGCCATATTTGACACGCAGTCTTTTTAATGCTCAGGTATATCCTACTTTTATATTAGGAGCATCAAATGAAATTCCTGGAATTACAAGCGCAAAAGATGCATCAAATATGCTATCTATTGGTTTTGTTAGAGGAGGCGCATCAATTGCAACACCTATTATTTTACAGTTTGTAAATGAGAATGCACATGTTAATCCCTGTGGTACAGGAAGCAACAGTCTTAATTGGGCTGACGTTATAGATTTTAAGAATTTATATTACATTCCAAAGTCGTATGATAAAGATTTAGGAACATATAAATTTCAAATTATTGCTACTATAAAAAGAAAAGGAAGCAATGAAACTTGTAAAACTCCAGAAGAGGTTCTTGTACAAGGTACAACCAAAATAAATATTGCAGATTATTATCCTTTAAAAGCTGACGTTACTTGTGGAAAACAAGAAAGATTTAGTGAAGCTTTTAATAATTTAGTGTTGACTTTACAGCGTGAAAATACATTAAGAAACTCAAATTTAGATATTACAGCAAATGGAGCTTTTGCAGGAAGTTATCTTCATGATTATTTTGGTATACAGCCTGGAGATGCAGTTACATGGAATAATTCTGGAAATCAGGCTGATATTTCTGTAAATGGAGAAAAACGTATAGCGCTTAATTTTGGTTCTCATGCTTTAGGAAGCAAAGCAATTTCAAGAATTTCAGTTGGAGATTTATTAATCAATAGTCCATACAATTTAGTTAAAGTAAGACTTCGAGGATTAATTGGTTTACGCCAGATTAATGCTAGAATTTCGACAGGAAATAACAAAAGACCTTTATACTTTACTTGTTGTTCGGTATGTGGTGAAAACGACTACAATGGAGATGGAATTGGTGACGAGTGCGATGTTACTAGCCCATGTGGTGTAGTGGATAGTGACGGTGATGGTGTTTTTGATGATTGCGACAATTGTAAAAATACTCCAAATCCTGATCAAAGAGATAGTGATAATGATGGTATTGGAGATGCTTGCGATGGGAATTCTCCTAATCCTTGTGGAACTATTGATAGTGACGGTGACGGTGTTTTTGATAATTGTGATAATTGTAAAGATTTTCCAAATCCAGATCAAAAAGATACCAATAACAATGGTATAGGAGATGCTTGTGATAATCCTTGCGGTACAATAGATACTGATGGTGATGGCATTTACGATAAATGCGATAATTGTCCATTTGTTCCAAATCCTGATCAGAAAGATACAAATGGTAATAACCTAGGTGATGTTTGTGATATTACAAGAATAAATACTTGTAAAATTCCAGAAGATGTAGAACTTAAATATGAAGATAATCTAAGAGATGTTCTTAATGATGCAATAACGAAAAATTTATTTGCAACTTTTCAAAATTCTGCTAGCAATGATTTAATGAATCATTTTATTACTGAATCTGGTTTAATAGAAAAGTTTCAAGTAGCAAGAAATCTATATGTAGAATTTGAGCCAGATACTTATAATACTCCTATTGAACTAAAATCGTTTTCGGTTAATAAAAGTATGCCAGATGGAGGAGGAAATCCGTACTTTCAAATATTCTTCAAAAACAGCACTGGTCAGACAGATGCTGCGATAATCTTGCAGATGAACGCTAACTCGGTTAAAAAAATTAATTATATAGATGTATCGGGTACAGTTGGAGCAAACGTTTATTATACAGATATAAATAATATCGCTAGAACAGCCAGAGTAAGTTTGTATAATAACGTTCACTATGATGAACAACATGGTTATACAGAAGGAATTTGTGATATTCTTAATTATAAATTATACTCTCTTAGAACGGCGAGATCTTTAAAATCAAGTATTTCTTTAAAGAATAGACCATATTATGAGACAATAATTAATAGCGATGGTACTGTAACAAATATTCAGCACAACTTGTCTGTAGCTCAGGCAAACGAGGTTATGAGATTATCTGGTCCAGTAGAAGAAGTATGTCCAAAGCTTTGTGTTCCAGCAATTCCAGAACCTGTAGTTTGTGCAGAGAAGTGGAGTTTGTTTAAAGCTGATTTGAATACAATAATTCCAAGTTACGTACTTCCTGAAAAATTAAATGATAATGGGAAGTTTTTCTGTGAAGCCAATTTTGGTTACATCAGTGACGATTATATCTACTATTTAACAAAACTAAAAGAGTTTAAAAAAGGAACGATTAAAAGCAGTAATGCATTATTTGTAGACATTAATAAATTTGGAGCTACTAGATTACACTATGGTAATAAAGATACTCGTGGTGTAATTGACGAATACTTTAAATATTTAGTTCTAATTGATGTGCCAAATCCTACAGAAGAGGCATTAACATGGAATCAATTTGCTGATAAATATGTTGCTGATTACCAGAAATGTGTGCCTGCTGTAATGATTCCAAGATTTAGTTTAGTGCCTGAAAATCCAGGTACAAAAACACCTTGTGAATTATATGCAGCAACTGTAAAAGAAGCTAACAAACAACAATTAGAAGAAGCATTTTATACCGCTAAACGCGAAGAGTTTGTAAGAAACTATACTAAAGAAGCATTGGAAGGAATTACTGAAACGCTGACAAAAACAGCTTCAGATAAAGAATACCAATACACATTGTATTACTATGATCAGGCAGGTAACCTAATTCAAACAGTTCCGCCAGAAGGAGTTGATAGATTATTGCCGGGTTCAGATACCATTATTAATACGGTAAGAGCAAATGATAGCGAAAAAGTTGATTTAGCTGATGTAAACGGAGTAAAAGTTGCACCGAAAAACGAGTTGCAGACTCAATACCGTTACAATTCATTAAACCAATTGGTATGGCAGGAAACTCCAGATGGAGGAATAAGCCAGTTTGCTTATGATGAGTTAGGAAGAATTATTGCTTCTCAAAATGCGAAACAAAAATTAGCCTCTCAATTAAGCTATACACGTTATGACAAATTAGGGCGTATTATGGAGGCTGGTCAATTAACGTTAAAAACTCCTGCTGTAATTACCGAATTAGGAAGATTGGCAGTTAGTACTGCCCCAAATGCAGCTTTAATTAAAGTTAATGCTATTGATGATCATTATCCATACAATATTGCTTCAAAAACAGACCAAGTAACAAAGACTTTATATGATAATCCTCTTGAGAATTCACAAAGCTGGTTCACAGATTATAGTGTAAACAATAGTCAAAAACGAGTTACTGCTATATTGTATTTTGATCAATTGCTTTCTGAGCCTACTACAGGTCAGGCTTCAGGAGGTTACAATAATGCTATTTTGTATGATTATGATGTTCATGGAAATGTGAAGGAATTAGTGCATCATACAAACAACAGCATACTGTTAAATGGTTTAAATCAGCAAATTAAAAAAGTAGTATACGATTACGATTTAATAAGCGGAAATGTTAATAAAGTAACCTATCAGCCTGCAAAAGCAGATCAGTTTATCCATAAATATGATTACGATGCTGACAATAGAATCAAACAAGTTTATACTAGTAAAGACAATACAGTTTGGGAAAAGGAAGCCAATTATCTGTATTATGAGCATGGTCCTCTTGCTCGTGTAGAAATTGGAGATAAGCAAGTTCAAGGAATAGATTATATCTACACAATTCAAGGCTGGTTAAAAGGAGTTAATTCAGAAGAATTAAATAATAATAAAACAGATGCAGGTAAAGATGGATTGAATGTAGCAAAAGATGCTTTTGGTTTTGCTTTAAATTATTACAAAGGAGATTATCTGTCAAGATCAAACAGTACCAATTCAACTGTTTTCAGTCTAACTAAAGGAGGAAACCGTGAAAGCAATGCCAATCTATACAATGGAAATATCAAGGATATGGTAACATCGTTGTTGGATCTTAACGGAAACCCGATGGCATCTCAATACAACAGCTATACATACGATCAGCTGAACCGTATTAAGAGCATGAATAGCCAGTCTATTTTAGCGGGTGTTTCAACTCCTTCATATCGTTCAAGTTATAGCTATGATCGAAATGGAAATTTAATGGCATTAAATGCTTTTGCTCCAAAAGCAGACGGTTCTATTGCTGAAATGGATAATTTAACATACAGTTATTTAACCAAAATGCATCCAGAAAGAGATCCTGCAGCTTACAATTATAAAACGAGAACCAATCAGTTGCGACACGTAAAAGATGCGGTTGGTGCAGGAGTCTTTACAAATAATGACAAAAACGCAAATGATACATCGTTAGATATAGACAGTCAGCCAGATGATAACTACACTTATGATGAAATTGGACAGTTAACGTCTGATAAATTGGAAGGAATTGATATTGAATGGCGTGTTGACGGGAAAGTTAACAAGGTGACTAAAAAGAACGGTACTGTAATAAGTTTTGAATATGATGGATTAGGAAACAGAACGTCTAAAAAAGTTGTTACACCGACTTCTAGTACGATAACATACTATGAAAGAGATGCGCAAGGTAATGTATTGAGTACTTACGAGATGATTACCAACGGTGCAGGATCTAAGTATTATCTTGTAGAGCAGAATATTTATGGAAGCAGTCGTCTGGGTATCGAACAATATGATCGTACAAAAGAGATTTCAGGAGAAGCTTTTGCATCTTTTGCTGAAAAGGCAAGTTTAATGACTGCAAGATCTATGGTTGCAATGAAGGGTGTAGAAGAGGTTCCTCCAACCTATGGATTACAATTTGTTGATCCAAAAGGTTTTACATCTTGGTCTGATTCAAACAGTAAATTAAATTTATTTGCTAATAAGTCGACAAGAACAAAAGTGATAACATTAAGCTCTCATTTCAAAATTGATCCTGCTAACATTAAAGATCAAGAAAATGTGGTTGTGGCGTTACATGGCTCTTCTGTAGAAGGAAGTTTCCCAAAATCAAATTCATATTCTTACAGAAGCTCTATATTATTAACAGTTAAAAAGAATGAATTAACAGGTTATGTGCCAACGGTATCTTTATATAAATACCGCCGTAATCACCATGATTACAATAGAAAAGGTAAAAAGAAATACTCTTTTAGAAGTACTTTGGAAAGAACAAATTTTACAATTGACACTGAAACAGGAGCAATTCCAGAAAGTGCATTTGATTTTAATGCAGAAGTTAGGTTAAACTCAAAAAATGGAGCCTATGAGGTAGTTATTGTATTAAATGGAAACGTTTATTCTACAGTTTCAAAATCAGAAGTGCTTAAAAATGGTGAAAACTATGAAAACTTAAAGAGAAATGACGGCCGTTTAAAAATTACTCAACCGGCTAATTCATTAGGTACGGTCAAAATAGAAGATAAGCCTAATGAGTTTTTAGAGTTACCGGCTTTACGAAATGAAATGTGTGATTTCACATACAGTATCGATAACGGAAAAGGAACAGAACCTTTAAAAGTTAATGCATTCGCTTTTGATGAAGCCCCAAGCTCAGATAGAAGACCAGTTTCTTCTACAGAGTTAAAAATGACATTAAGTAATGTTTCTTACGCTTCAACATTCTGTGGCTTAACAGAAAGTGATCGTGATGCAGATGGTGTAAAAGATAAAGATGATATCTGTCCAGATGTATTTAACCCTAAACAAGAAGACACGACTGAAATCGCATTAGGATATGCTCCAGACGGAGTAGGAGATGTTTGTGACAACTGTGCTTATCCAAACCCGCTTCAAATCGACACTGATGGAGACGGACGAGGAGACGATGTTGAAGTAAACGGCGTTTTAAAACAATGTGATAACTGTCCATCAATTCCAAACTACGATCAAGTAGATACTGATGGCGATGGTATTGGAGATGCATGCGACAACTGTAAAACAATCAACAATCCATTGCAGGAAGATGCTAATAAAAACGGTATTGGCGACGCTTGTGAAGGATTAGATCAAGGAGTAGGAGAAACAACTATTGTAGCTGTTCCTGAAACGTCTACTCGTTTAGTTGGAGACAAACGTTACGAATTATCAAATCATTTAGGAAACGTATTAAGTGTAATAAGCGATAGAAAATTGTTTAAAGCTGCAAATGAACCAGGTCAAGAAACACTTAACTATTATGATTTTAACGGATGGGAAACTATTGTAGGAAATTCTAATTGGCTTAAAGCTGGTACATCTTCTGTAAATGCAGTTGTTCCTGCAGATAATAAATTGAAGATTACTACCACCGATACTAAGCAAGGGGTAGTGCTTTCAATGCTGACTACAGCAGGTAAAAAGTATACAGTATCTTATGATTTAGACTTGGTAGCTTGTCCAGAGGTTAAAGTAGAAGTGTCAAATATGGGCATTCCTTTCCAACAGCAGATTGAAAGTAATTCTGGCAGAAGAAGTGTAACATTTACAGCAGCAGGCGTAGTGAGTATTGTTCACTGGACTCGTAATAGAGCTAAAGATGATGTAGATGATGTTTACACGTTAGATAATGTAACAACAAGTGTAGAATCGACTGAAAATACAGTTGCTTTTACTACCTTTAGCCCAGATATATTTAGTTATTCAGATTACTATCCTTTTGGAATGCTGGTCCCTAACAGACATAAGTCTGCCGATAGCTACCGTTATGGCTTCCAGGGACAGGAGAAAGATGATGAAATTCGTGGCGGGGAAGGGAATTCTTTGAATTATACTTTCAGGATGCATGATCCTAGGGTTGGTAGGTTTTTTGCGATTGATAAATTAGAAAGATCATATCCATGGAATTCACCTTATGCATTTAGTGAGAATAGAGTTATTGACGGTATTGAATTTGAAGGGCTTGAGTTCAGAATAGAAACGAAACAAGATAGAGGTACTAAAAATTACACTACAATTGTAATTCCTGATGAAAGTATACAATTAGGTGTGATTAAAGCACAAGTAACAGCATTAGGTAGTGCCGGCTATAATGGAAATACATCTAAGGAAACTATCAGTTTGAATAAAAAAATTAAATTTTCGGAGTCAATCGTAGGTAACGATCAAATGACTTTTAAGGGAACTTATGGCGCTAATGAATTATCGAAAACCATTATTGATGGAAGTACTCATCAAATCAATGACAAAATTGGTAAAACTTATGAAGAGAGTTATGTTAGCAATCCATATCTTAAAGAGATTAAAATTGATACCTATGCACTCTTGAAAACATTTACTGTTGTCAAACAAAGAGATGTATTAAAAGAATATGTAAAGGAAAAAACAACAGTAATGATTCAGATTGATGCAGTCAATATTAATACTCCTTACATGAAAAATTTAGCAACTAGTTTGCAGCGAGCTGGATATATTGTAACTTTAAATGAGGGATCAATAACAAATAATGATGCTTTTATGATATCAAATCCATTAGTTAAAACTACTGATCCTCAAAATACTGAAATTAGAATTGGAATAGAAATACAAGTGGGAACTAAAGTGAAAAAAGTAATATCTGATAGAGTCATTTCGGTTACAAATGACGAAACAGGAGAGACCTTTCCAAAACCTGCCAATACTAACACGAATACTACTGATGGAAACTAAAAAAAAATATCTATTATGTTTATTTATTGTTTTGAATTGTTTTTCGCAACATAAAACAGTAAATTATTTCTTTGAAGAAGTTCCTATATCGAAGTTGCCAATTGTTTTAGATGGCATTAGTTTTGAAAATTTAGATGCTTATCAAGAAGTTTTTTATGAGAATATTAAAAACTTCTTGATAAGTAAAAATGAAGATTTTGTTATAAAAATGGGGAATCCAAACTCAAAATTTTACGTTATTGGAAAATATGAATTTTATGACAAAATTGCAGTTGTTATGCTTACTAAGTCAGAACAAAATGGTAACAATTTAACTAATTGTTTTTTGCTTATGTATGACAAAGATGGGGGATTATCAAGCTACAGAACTGTAGCTTGGATAGGAAATGAGGCAGAGTCTAAAACAGCACTAATAAATTCAAATAATATTTTAGAATTTGAAAATTCATTAGACAAAGACAATACAAGATATTTAACATATTATTCGTTAAATATGGAAAAGAATTATTTCCCCTTTTCAGATGATAAATGTAACGAAATTGAAGCCTGTGTAAATTATAGACCAAGCATTGATTCTATTCCAGAGAGAAAAATCAAAAAATATATTTTTGATAAATCCTTTTTTAGAACAGAGAAAAAGTTAATTCCTCTCAAATATTGTTCTACAGATTCGATTTCGCAAATTCTTTCATCAATTGGCAATGAAAATAAATTATCAATGAAGAATTATTTTCTAGATTCTAAGAAAATTGAAGACGGAAAAAAAATAGTATTTTTCTTAAATAAATTCAAATACAAAAACTACAAAAATGTAAGCGAAGTTGGTTATCAGGTTTTTAACAAAAATGGATCTTTAAATAAGAGGGAGCAAATCGCACAATATTATACAACAAAAGATGAAACCGAAAGTATTATATCCTCTAATGTTTTTATTGAAAAAGGGAATATCCGAATTGAAACTCAAGAAAAAGGATCTGAGAAAAAAGTTCATCTATATAAATTAGATGGCTATTCGGAAATGTAAATTTTTGAATAGTCCATTAGTGAGGAAGTATGACATTAATAAAATCTAGTGTTTACCAATAAAAAACTACAACTTTTTAAGGTTGTAGTTTTTCTATTTAATAACTTTCCAGTTTACTATGGACTTTTTCAATCTCTTTATCCATATAAGCTTGAGCATAATGTACATATCGATTAAAAAAAGTGCTGGCATGACTGTGTCCACTAATCTTACGAACTAAATGCTCTGGCATTCCTAAAATGAGTAAAGTTGTAATTGCAGTTCTTCGCATCATATGCGAACTCATTTTATCGCAAAAACGATTTTTTTGAAGTATCATTTTTCTAAGTTAATTTCTGTGTTTTACCTTGTCTTTCCCTTGAAACTTTTTTTGCAAATCTTCATTGTCGTTAAAAAACCACTGGCTTTATTGGTTAAATTCGGATATTTTTTCCATGAATCTTGACACGTCATCAATTTGTGAGGACAGTTTGACTCCAAAATATAAGGATGCATGACCGCACTCGCATCCTCCTTTTTTTAATCGGTTGATTATTAAATGGGTCATTCACATCTTTATGATAAAGGTCATGTACATTCATTGATGCCTTAATTAGAGACTTATCGGCTTCGATAGCCACCCACGAATTAGGATGTTCATCTGTAGCTCTTACTGCATCATAAGCCAAGAGCAAAGCGAATTTTAGAGATTCGAAAAAGGAGATTTGCTTTTGGAAATTACTGAAATAAAAAGTAATTCCAAGAAAAGAGTTAAATTAGAAAAACCAGATTTTTCACTACTAAAGGAGATCAATTTGCTAAAACCGGCTATGGTGTTGTTTTTATGTAAAATGGTTGCTACTAATACTTTTGATTTGATACAATTTATAACCTGCAGGGTAATAAAATGAAAACAAAGCTGTTTATTCTAAAATTAGAGAATAAGTACTTTGTAAAATCAACTAATATAGGCGCACCAAAACCTAATATTTCTACAACAAGTAGTGCTACTTTTGTAAATTTTTAAATAAATAATTCAGATCTTAGAGTAATTGAGTTTTTTTTGAGAAAAGGCATTAGATTTAACTTGTTTTTAGATAATTATTGAAATAATTGTTCAAAACAAAAAAGTCTTTAAACACTAGTGTTTAAAGACTTTTGACTTTTAAAGTTTCTTTTGAAACTTCTACTGGCGGAGAAAGAGGGATTCGAACCCCCGGACCTGTTACAGTCAACAGTTTTCAAGACTGCCGCATTCGACCGCTCTGCCATTTCTCCAGTATGTCGCTATCATTTCGTGATTGCGAGTGCAAATATAGTGTGCTTTTCCGATTATAAAAACTTTTTTCTCAGTTTTTTTAAGATAATTTTCAAGTGTCTAATTATCAGTATTTCCGAAAGGCGTTTTTTTTGAAAATTAATCCAAATCGTCCAAAATAGGTGTCGGCTTTTTGTTTTCATCAACTGCAACAAACGAAAAAGTTCCTGAAACTACTGTTTCGCGAAGCTCTGAATACATTTGTTCCATAAAAATATCAACATGGATTTTACAGCTTGTTCTTCCAACACTGTCAACTTTTGCTATTAATTCGATTAAAGTACCGGCCGGAATTGCTTTTTTAAAGTCAATTTGACCTGTAGATATTGTAACAACTTTTTTGCGGCTAAAACGGGTCGCACAAATAAAAGCAACTTCATCCATTAAATGCAGTGCAGTTCCTCCAAATAGAGTGTCATAATGATTCGTTGTGCTCGGAAAAACTGCTTTGAATATACGTGTTTCAGATTTCTGAATTCTTTCTTCTATTGTCCCCATATTAGTAATTAACGTATTCTGTAATTTCAAGACCGTAACCAATCATACCTACACGTTTTGTCTGCTCTGTATTCGAAACCAATCTAATTTTAGAAATATCAATATCATGAAGGATTTGAGCACCGATTCCGTAGTCTTTACTGTCAATGATAACTTTTGGAGCTTTTAATGTTCCTTGCGATTGGAGTGATTTAAGTTCTGAAATTCTGTTTAAAAGATTTACAGCGGTCATATCTTGATTGATAAATATAACAGCACCTTTTCCGTTTTCATTAATGACTTTAAACATGTCGTCTAACTGCTGTTCAGCATTATTAGTCAATGTTCCTAGTAAATCATTGTTTACTTGAGAAGAGTGGATTCTTGTTAATATAGGTTCTCCAGAGCTCCAAGTTCCTTTTGTTAATGCAATATGAATTTGTTTATTGGTAGTCTGCTCGTAAGCTCTCAAACGAAAAGTTCCAAAACGGGTTTCAATATCAAAATCTTCCTTTTTAACGATTAAGCTGTCGTGCTGCATTCTGTAAGCGACTAAATCTTCAATTGAAACTAATTTCAAATCAAATTTCTTTGCCACGTTTATTAATTCAGGTAAACGTGACATTGTTCCGTCTTCGTTTAAGATTTCACAAATTACACCAGCTGGTTTAAATCCTGCTAGGCGTGCAAAATCAATTGCAGCTTCAGTGTGACCAGTTCTTCTTAGAACTCCTCCTTGTTTAGCGATTAAAGGGAAAATATGACCAGGACGAGCTAAATCGTGAGGTTTTGTGTTAGGATCGACCAAAGCTTCAACTGTTTTAGAACGATCGGCAGCCGAAATTCCAGTTGTTACTCCATTACCTTTTAGATCAACAGAAACTGTAAAAGCGGTTTCCATATGATCTGTATTGTTCGTAACCATGGCACGTAGATCTAATTCTTTACAACGGCTTTCTGTTAATGGTGTACAGATTAAACCGCGTCCGTGGGTAGCCATAAAATTGATCATTTCTGGAGTTATTTTTTCAGCAGCTGCTAAAAAATCACCTTCGTTTTCACGATCTTCATCATCGACTACAATGATTACTTTACCTTGACGAATATCTTCTATAGCTTCTTCAATGGTATTCAATTGTATTTTTGTTGTTGACATAATTATTGTTGCTTTTGAGCGGGTGAGAACCGCTCAGAAATTTTCTGAAATAGTTGTGAAATTGGAGTTGTAATTGCATCAAAATTAATTAATCCATTGTCGTTTGTAGCCCTGTAAGTTAAAAGAACCGCTAACGGTAATAGAATAAACGACGACATCCATGATCCCATAAATGGAGTCATACCGCCTTCTTGTGATAATCTTTTTCCGAAAGTATTAATAAAGTGAAAAGTAATAAAAATCAAAACGGCAAAAACAATAGGAAGACCAAGTCCGCCCTTTCTAATAATCGCACCTAGCGGAGCGCCAATAAAGAACATTAAGAAGCATGCAAAAGCAATAACAAATTTTTCGTAAAATGCGCTCAAGTGCTTATTAATATCACGCTGTTTGTCTTTTAAATCTTTTTGAGTTGTTTCGATCGAATAAATGTTACTCGTAACATTGCTTCCTGCCATTTTTAAAATATCAACTTTATCTTTGTTGGAATACATTGACATAAGATCATTAGGAAGCTGTTTTTTCTTGAGATTTCTTTCTGGTCCTGACTGTATTTTTCTTATTCCAACACGCTGGTTAATGTTTTCAGAAAAAGAAAGAATTTCATTATCCAAATTTTTGTTTAACGAGTCTAAAGTATAACGTAGTTCGTTAACATTCAACATGGCATTTGTACCGGCAATACTTTCTTTGCTGTCATCGGCCTTGTTTAATGCTGCTAAATCTATATTAATGACCTGCTTTTTAAATTTTCCTTTTATGAAAGGTAATTTTGCGCGATCTTCATATTTTTTAGGTGTAACATCTTGATAATAATAACCATCATTTAAAACTAACTGTAAAATGCTGGATTTTTCACTGCTGATTAATTCTCCAGTTTTAGATTTAATTACAGTTTTATTTTCGCCCATATTATTAGGCTTTTCATGGATCGTTACTCCAGTAAGATGGTTTCCGTTTTCTCCAGTTTTTTTATTAACCTTAATATTGTAGAAACCAACGTCGTTAAACTGTCCCTCGGCGATTGCCATTGCTGGTTTGGCCTGAGCTATGTTTTTTCTGAAGTTAACAAATTTATATTCGGCGTATGGAATAACATTATTGGCAAACCAAAATGCGACAATGCTTAAAACAAAAATAAAAACTATTAATACTCGCATGGCTCTCTGAAGAGAAATTCCAGAAGATTTCATAGCAGCAAATTCGTAGTTTTCGGCTAAGTTTCCGAAAGTCATAATAGAGGCTAATAAAACCGAAAGCGGTAAAACTAAAGGTATAATGCGGGGCATAGAAAAAAGCAGGAATTTCACGACTAATAATAAGTCGAGATCTTTACCTGCTAGTTCTGATATAAATAGCCATACTGTCTGCAGTATGAATATGAAAAATAGGATTACAAATACCGTAGTAAATGTAAGTAAGAATGTTTTTAATAAGTATTTGTCTAGAATTTTCAACCTTCTGATTAATCTAATTTATTAATGTAGTATTTCGGGTATTTACTCGCTACAAAGGTAAATTGATTTTTTGATAATGGCTGATTGGTTTTAAAAGAATTAACGGTTAAAGTTGTTTTTGTTCCGTTTTTTCCAGTTTCAATCAAATTGTAGATGTGTTTTGTCTGAACATCAATACCTAAAAGAATTTCTTTTCTTTGGTCTTTTCCAGTAGTTGGTACTAGTTTAATGTATTGAATTTTTCTTCCTTTCACGTTTTGTACAATATCCATATTGTATTTATAACCAGAATTAAAGAAAGTCAGCATTTTTGAAGGAGTAATGGCATTGTCATCTTTCTCGTTCACTTTAGATACTGTAACTTCTTCGTCTTCAGGAACAATAGTGTATGTTTTTTGTCCGTCAAAAATTTTAGTAACACCCATGAAATTCAATACATATTGGTTGCCTTTCATAGTTACGTTTCCTTTACTGTCTTGATTAATATTTTCTTTGGCATTGTTCAAAGAGTATTTAAAATCAATAACGATATTGTTGTAGCTTTTTATTTTAGAAGTCACTTCGTTCAATAAATCTTTAGCTTTTTTATCTTGAGCCTGAACAGAAGTGAAACTCAAAAGCAGTATAACTGCCAATTGAAAAAACCTTTTGGTCATATTTGTGATAGAATTGTTGTTGATTTCTTGAATTTTTGCTTTCATGATTGGATTAATTTTGTTCATTGTTAAAAAATTGATCAAGAGCATTTAAATCTAAGATGTTTACGCTGCGTGCTTTACTGCCTTCGAACGGACCAACGATTCCTGCTGCTTCCAGCTGATCGATCAAACGACCGGCTCTGTTGTATCCTAATTTTAATTTTCGCTGCAATAAAGAAGCAGAACCCTGCTGTGCATTGACAATAATCTCTGCCGCTTCTCTAAATAAAGTATCTCTTTCAGAAATATCTATATCAAGATTAATGCCACTTTCTTCTCCAACGAACTCTGGAAGTAAATAAGCTGTAGCATATGCTTTCTGTCCGCCAATAAAATCTGTGATTTTTTCAACTTCAGGAGTATCAATAAATGCACATTGTACACGTACAACGTCATTTCCGTTAGTATATAATAAATCTCCACGACCAATTAACTGGTCGGCTCCTTGGGTATCAAGAATTGTTCGAGAGTCAATTTTAGAAGTTACTCTAAAAGCAATTCTCGCAGGGAAATTGGCTTTAATTAAACCTGTAATAACGTTTACGGATGGTCTTTGTGTTGCAATAATTAAGTGAATTCCAATCGCACGCGCCAATTGTGCTAAACGGGCAATAGGAATTTCGACTTCTTTTCCAGCCGTCATAATCAAATCGGCAAACTCATCGACAACTAATACGATGTAAGGTAAAAATCGGTGGCCAGCCTCAGGATTTAATTTTCTGGATTTGAATTTTTCGTTGTACTCTTTAATATTACGAACCATCGCATCTTTTAGTAAAGAATAACGATTGTCCATTTCCACACAAAGTGAATTTAAAGTATTTACAACTTTTGCATTATCAGTAATAATAGCATCTTCCGTATCTGGAAGTTTGGCTAAATAATGTCTTTCTATTTTATTAAAAAGTGTAAGCTCTACTTTTTTCGGATCGACTAAAACAAATTTTACTTCGGCTGGATGTTTTTTGTATAATAATGAAGTTAAAACTGCATTTAATCCAACAGATTTTCCTTGTCCAGTAGCACCCGCCATTAATAAGTGAGGCATTTTGGCTAAATCGACAACAAAAGTTTCATTCGAAATGGTTTTTCCTAAAGCAATTGGCAGTTCCATTTCAGCTTCTTGGAACTTAGCCGCTCCAATAACACTTTTCATAGAAACCATAGTTGGATTTTTGTTCGGAACTTCAATACCAATCGTTCCTTTTCCTGGAATTGGCGCAATAATACGAATCCCTAGTGCAGATAATGATAGGGCTATATCATCTTCTAAACTCTTAATTTTAGAAATTCTAATTCCTGCTTCGGGTACAATTTCATATAAAGTAACCGATGGTCCAACGGTTGCTTTGATTTGTGCAATTTCAATTTTGTAGTTACGAAGCGTATCTACAATTTTGTTTTTATTTTCTTCTAATTCTTCTTGATTGATTGTAATTCCGCCAGTCGAATATTCTTTTAATAAATCGATGGTTGGAAATTTGTAATTGGATAGATCTAAAGTCGGGTCAAATAATCCGAAATCGGCAACTAGACGTGAAGCTAAGTTTTCTTCAATAATATCTTCTTCTTCCGCTTTTTCAATTACAAAGGCTTCATCTGGAGAAACTAACGGTAATTCTTGTTTTGGAGCAATTGGTTTTAAAATCGGATTTAACTCAATTTCTGAAGAATGAGAAATAGTTGGTTTTAAAGCCTCTTTGTTAAGTTCGAATTGCGTGTCAACAGTTTTGATATGAATATTATCCAAATCTGGGTCATTTTCTGGTTCTTCAACAGAAAATTCCTCTAAGTTGTAAGCACTTTCCGGGTGTGGAACAGCAGGTTTTAGAGTGCTCAATTCTGATTTGAATTCTTTTTTAGTAGAATCAAAATACGATTGAATTTTTTCTGGTGATAATTTAATTTTAAAAATTAAATACACAATTAATCCGAAAAGGAGAGTAAGTAAAGTACCTGTTTTTCCGATATAATCTTGTAGAAATAAATTGAGTTCGTAACCAATTGTACCGCCTAATTCTGGCGCAGAAGTAGCAAAGAAACCAAACAAAATAGAAATAATGATGATGGCAAAAATATCCCAAAACCAAGTATTTTTTAGCTTTTGAGTCGAAAGCTCCAAAGCGAGAAACATTCCGGTAAGGAAAAATAAACGAACTAATATGAAAGAGGCAAGTCCGAAACCTTTATAGATGATCAGGTCTGCTAGATAAGCTCCGAATTTTCCGAGCCAGTTTTCAGCAGCTTCAGTTCGATCTCCCAATTGGTTTACAACACTTTGGTCAGTCTGCCATTGTCCGTTAACGTAAAAAGAGATGAATGCAACTAGTAATGCAACCGAAAAAAGAACCAAAAGACAGCCTAAAACAAATTTTTGTTGTTTGGATATCTTAAAAGATCTTTTACTTCCTTCTTGTTTTTCGTTTTTTTTATCTACAGTTTCTTTTTTATTTTTTGCCATTCTTGCGTTTTCCTTTGCCTAAATAAATTTTGGAATATAAATAATCAAGCCTATTGCTATTGCAGTCATTGCGGCAAAAAATACCGCTCCGGCAGCAATATCTTTAATAAATCCGATTCGTTTGCTGTAATCAGGATGAATAAAATCGGCAATTTTTTCAACTGCTGTATTTAGTCCTTCAACACTTAAAACTAAACCGATTGCCATTGTTTGACAAAGCCATTCGGTTTGTGAAATATGAAAATAGAACCCAGCGATGGTCATGATAATTCCTAATGAGAATTGAACCATAACGCTGTGTTCTGTTTTAATCAATTTTACAGCTCCTTTAAAAGCATAAGTAACGCTTTTTAACCGACCTGTAACAAAAGTATTATCTTTTTGAAACTCCATTTAGAGGAAAATATTATAGCGCTGCTAAAGCTGCTTCGTAATTTGGTTCGTTTGCAATTTCAGCAACTTGTTCTGTGTGAACGATTTTTCCATCTGCATCAACAACAATAATAGCTCTTGAGTGTAAACCAGCTAAAGGTCCGTCAACGATTTCTAAACCATTTGCTTTACCAAAATCACCTGATTGAAAATCTGATAAGTTTACAACATTTTCTAAACCTTCAGCACCACAAAAACGTTTTTGAGCGAAAGGTAAATCTCTAGAAATACATAAAACAGTTGTGTTCTCTAATCCGCTTGCACTTTCGTTGAATTTTCTAACAGATGCAGCACAAGTTCCAGTATCAACACTTGGGAAAATGTTTAAAACTAATTTTTTACCAGCGAAGTTACTTAATGAAGCAACAGATAAGTCATTTTGTACTAATTTAAAGTCAGCTAATTGTGATCCAACTGCTGGTAACTCGCCTGATGTATGAACTGGATTTCCTCCTAATGTGATAGATGCCATGATTTTTGTTTAAAATTAATGAGGCTCAAAAGTAAGGATTAATATTTGAATCTAAAAGTATTTGTTGAGGGTTTAAAGAGAGATTAAGGATGGTTTTTGGATAGCCTCGAATTCACGAATTTTTTTAAATATTTTAGATTTTAGAGGGTAGATTTTAGATTTGTGACGTCTGTCAGGCTGAGCGAAGTCGAGGCCAAAGTAAATTTCTCCATGATCTGATTCATTATTTTTGTTGAATTACTTTGCGCGGGCTTCGACTTCGCTCAGCCGGACAAATTTTGCGTGAAATCGAGACTGAAAGCTAACAAATGAAAACTGAGACTAAAAACCAAAAAAAAAACGTCTCTACAAAATAGAAACGCTTTCTCAGTCATGTTTTTTATTTTTTCTGATATAAAGTCCGATTTATTTATCGATTGAACCCAAAACACGTTTCATGAACGTATTTAGAGCTTCTTTTTTATCTGTTCCTTGAGCAACCAATTTTTGCACTTCAAGGGCACCGTACATATTCGAAATCAATTCGCCAATCACGTCTAATTCTTCATCTTTAAGAGAAGGAATTTCGGTCATCGCTTCCAAAACTTCGATCGTTTCAATGATATAATCCTGATCGTTTTCTTCGATAAATTGCATTAAATGCTTTATTACTGGTAATTTCATAATTTTAGACTTCTTAGATTTTTAGACATTCTTAGACTCCTTAGACTTTCTTTAATTTTTTACATCATCTAAGATGTCTAAAAATCTAAGCCAGTCTAACTAATCTAAATTTAAGCAATTGCGTTTACAAGATCGATTAAAACTTCTTGTTTATTAGTTTGCGTTTCGCCAACTAATTGTCCGTTTACGAAAGTTGCGAATGTTGGCAGGTTGCTCACATTAGCTAATTTTCTAGATTCAGGAGAGTTTTCTGCATCAACCAAAACAAAAGTGATAGCTTCATTTTCTGTTGCTAATTTTTTGAATTTTGGTTTCATAATACGGCAATTTCCACACCATGAAGCTGAATATTGTACTACTACTTTTTCGTTTTTAGCAACTAAATCTGCTAACGTATCTTCGTTTAAGTCGATTAACATAGTTTTTTATTTTAAGACACTAAGCTGCTAAGGTTCTAAGCTGCTAAGTTTGCTCTCGAACCGAATAACTTTGTGTGGATTTATTTGATTTTTTTTTAAAGTCGTTGAGATTCTAAGATCTAAGTTCAATCTTAGAATCTCTTGACTTTTATTGTAGAATTGTATTTAAGATTCAAAAGTTAAGTTAAAAAACTTAGCCTCTTAGAAACTTATTATCTTAGCAGCTTAATTAGCGCTTAAGTATTCAGCAGTACTTACTCTGTCTGCAGACATAGCTTCTTTACCAGCTTCCCAGTTTGCAGGACAAACTTCACCTTTAGTCTGGATGTGAGTGTAAGCATCAACCATTCTTAAGTATTCGTTTACGTTACGTCCTAATGGCATATCGTTTACACTTTCGTGGAAGATTTTTCCAGTTTCGTCAATAAGGTAAGTAGCTCTGTAAGTTACGTTTGAACCTTCGATGATAACTGAATCAGTATCTTCGCTGTAGCTTGTAGATTCGATATCAAGAATACCTAAAATGTTAGCTAAGTTACGGTTTGTATCAGCTAAAATTGGGTAAGTAATACCTTCGATTCCACCATTGTTTTTTGGAGTATTTAACCAAGCAAAGTGAACTTCGTTTGTGTCACAAGAAGCACCAATTACGATAGTATTTCTTTGCTCAAATTCTGGTAATGCAGCTTGAAAGGCGTGTAATTCAGTTGGACATACAAAAGTAAAATCTTTTGGGTACCAAAATAAAAGTACTTTTTTATTGTTGTTTACTGCTTCTTCAAAAATGTTGATTTTTAAATTGTCACCCATTTCTGAGATAGCATCTACTGCAATACTTGGGAATTTTTTTCCTACTAAAGACATATTTTTCGTTTTACGTTAAAAATTTATTTCTGGTGCAAAAGTAGGGCATAAGTACAGGTACTTACAATAAGATGTGATTATTAATATTTATAAGTTGATAGTATTTGGTTATTACTAACTGTAAGTTATTGGATATCAATATTTACAGGAAGAGTCCCATTGCAAGGAATATTTTCTAAAAATTGATTTCCTGCTGTTTTTTGAAATTCATCAAAATCCTGATAGGCTTGAATTAGCCCTGAAGCCTTTTTTAGATTCGGAATTATGGGCAAAACGTATGGATTTCCGAAAACATAAACGATACATTTTTTGGTTTGAAGCAAATCTGAAAGCAGCGCTAAAACTTCATCGTCAATTTCAAAATTGTTCAAAGGTTTTGCCTTTGGAACAAATAATGAAATAATAATCGTTTCGAAATTTTCAAGTTCATTTTTGATTGATGAAATATCAGAAACTTCTAAATTTTCAAAAGCAAATTCTGGTGAAGTTAATTTTGAATTTAAAGTTTTGAAAAAAGTATTTTCAGTATTTTTATATAAACTTAGTTTCGCTAATTGATTGTTTTTAAGTGCTTCAAATGCTAATTCTCTATTTGATTTATCAATGATTTTGGTAATAGCTTCTGCGGCTATTTCCAAGTTTAATTGTGACGCATTTTCGAAGTTCAATTCGCCAGCAGTAAAAGTATTTCCAGAAAGAATTCCTGCTTTTTCTTTTGCTTTCATGATTCGGTTGAAGCTTTCTTCGATTCTTTCTGGCGAAGCATTTTTTAAGATTTCTTCAATTCCTTCTGGAACATTTTCTGCGAAGCATAAAACATCATTCCCAGCCTTAAAAGCTTCCCATTCTAAATGTCCTTTTGTTTCATATAATTTTGAAACGCTGTGCATGTTTAGAGCATCAGAAATTACCAAACCATCATACCCTAATTTATTACGCAAAAGATTTTGAATAACTGCTTTTGATAATGTTGCAGAAGTATCTTTTCCATCATTTAAACTCGGAACAGCCAAATGACCAATCATAATTGAATCAACATTATTTTCAATTCCTTTGATGAATGGGTACAATTCGTTTTCTAATAATTCTTCTAAAGTTTGTTTTAAAACCGGAAGTCCTAAATGTGAATCGACATTGGTGTTTCCATGTCCAGGAAAATGTTTCAGACATCCTAAAACGCCAACTTCTGACATTCCTTTTAAATATTCAACAGCAAAATTGGCTACTTTTTCTTTGTTTTCGCCAAAAGAGCGATAGCCAATTACAGGATTGTTAGGGTTATTATTGATGTCTGCCAAAGGCGATAAATTATACTGAATTCCTGCAGCTTTTAAATCAAATCCAATTTGTTTTCCAACTTCGTAAACTAAATTTGATTTACTTTCCGGTAAAGCACCAAGCGTAATCGCATAAGGATATTGCGGAGTTTTTTCAATTCGCATTGCCAATCCCCATTCTGCATCAATACTGATTAAGAGTGGAGTAGAAGCCGCTTTTTGATAACGAACAATTAAGGCTTTAATTTTTACGTAGCTGTCATCGTTAAATACAACTTTCTTTTTGCTTTCATAATTGGTTGCAGCGCTCGCACGACTGTGAAAAAAGGTTAATCCGCCAATATTGTGTTCTTTAATAAGGCGTTCTGTTTCCTGAATGTTTTCTTCGGTATCGTTGATGAAAACAGCAGGAAAAAAGAATTGTCCCACTTTTTGTCGTAATGCTTGAGCTGTCATTTTCATTATTATAAAGTCTTTTTCATACAGACGCTGTTATCCATCTTTTCATAAGGAGGATAATTTGGAATTATGCTGTAATTTAATTTTTGATATAAGTTAATTGCTTCCGGCTGATTTTTGCCAGTTTCGAGAATGGTGTAAGTGTAACCAACTTCCTTTGCCCAGATTTCTAATGCTGCTAAAACAGCAGATGCAATTCCTTTTTTTCTGTGATCAGGATGAACGTACATTCTTTTGATTTCTGTTATTTCTGGTTCTTTTTCTCGAAAAGCGCCACAGCCAACAGGAATTCCGTTTTCGTAATAAACAATCGTATGTTTTATTTTATCGGTTTTATTAAACTGATTGTAAAATGCATGATCTTTTCCGTCTCTAATCGCTAAATCCTGATCTAATAAAACAACCAGATTTATAAAATCAATATCGTCTGAGTTTGTTCGTTTTAAGGTAATCATGATTTTGTGTAAAAAAGTAATTTTATTTCAATTTCGCTTTCTTTTGTTTAGCCAATTGTTTTTTGGTTTCAAGAGCTTTTTCCAATCTGTTTTTAAAACGGAAAAGCTTTGGCAGTCCTTCTAATCGGTCTTCAATGGTGATTTCTTCGTAAACGATAATGGCTTTTTCTAAAACTCGAATTTCATTTTCCAGATCATTTTGGTTTTTGTAAATCGTTGCTAATCGATCGTAAGGGTGATTTCCTTTAAAACCTTCTGCAGCATTTTGTTCATACAACTCAATTGCTTTGTCAAGATCTCCGTTTTTTTCGAACTCAGCTCCTTTCAGATTGCGTTCGGCCTGCAAATTTTCATTGATTTCCATATATAAAAGTTTGATTTGGGATTAAACTTCTTTTGTTTTCTTCCCAAAATCTTTCGGGAATATTAAAAAACGTGATAAAATAAGACCTGGAATTGTGGCAATTAAAACCCAAATAAAGAAGTTTTGATAGCCTAAATATTGTTGTATAAAACCGCTTACCATTCCTGGAAGCATCATTCCTAATGCCATAAACCCAGTTGCAATTGCATAGTGTGCTGTTTTTGATTCTCCTTCGGCAACATTAATCAAAAACATCATAAAAGCTGTAAATCCAAAACCGTAACCAAATTGCTCTAAAATAACAACGGCATAAATATAGTAAATAGATGAAGGGTGAAAAAATGCTAATAAAATGAATCCAATAATGGGTAAATGCATGGCTAAAAACATGGGAAGCATCCATTTCGTAAGACCTTGTTTTGAGATTGCTATTCCTCCCAGAATTCCTCCTAAAGTCAAAGCGCCAACGCCAAAGGTTCCGTAAATTATTCCAACTGCTTCAGTATCCAAACCCATTCCGCCTAATTCTTTACCATCCAATAAAAATGGGCTTAACATTTTAAGCAATTGTGATTCTCCTAATCTGAAAACCAAAATGAAAGCTAAGATCAAGCCGATTTGTTTTTTCTTAAAGAAGCTGGTAAATACAGTTGCAAAGTTTTGATGGTTATGAGTTTCTTTATTGTGGGTTGTATTAATTTCGTTTTTTGGAGTAAAGATGAAATTATAAACTGTAATAAATGTCATTAGTAAACCAACTGCAATCATAGTATAGGACCAAGCTTTGGTATTGTCGCCGTATTTGCGCTCTAAGTATCCAGCAAATAATACAACTAAACCATTTCCTGCGAGCATAGAAAGTCTGTAAAAAGTACTTCTGATTCCGATAAAGAAAGATTGTTTGTCTTCTGGTAAAACCAATAAATAAAAGCCATCGCTCGCAATATCATTTGAGGCAGAAGCAAAAGCAGCTACCCAGAATATGGACAATGACATTATGAAAAAGCCGTTGAGCGGAATTATAAATCCGACCACTAAAAATGCGATTGAAATTAATAACTGCATCGATAGAAACCATTTTCTTTTGGTTCCAACTAATTCAATTAGCGGACTCCAAAGTGGTTTTATTACCCAAGGAAGATATAATAAACTGGTGTAGACTCCAATGTCTTCATTTGAAATTCCAAGATTTTTGTACATAATTACCGAAACCGAAATAATTATGGCGTACGGTAGTCCAGAAGCAAAATTAAGAAGCGGAATCCAAAACCACGGTTTATTATCTATTTTCATTTGGCTGTGCTGGTATATAGTTTTTAAATGGTTTTTTTAGATCTATTGCTGTTGGTGTACTTTCGTTCGCGTAATAATCAATAAAAGTGACTGCACATGCTTTGAAAAGATTTAGTTTTCCGGCAGCAATTGAAAAATTAATCGTTCCATCGACTTCTTTTACAGTTACTTTTTCGACAATTTTTGTGGCATCATTAATATCGATTTTCGAAACGTGGTCGCCTCCATAAACTACCATATAACGAACTTTGGTATTCAACGGACTTTTGAAAGTGAAATTATAGCGAATACTGTCTTTATTGTATTCAATTGCTCTTGGTGTGTCAATAATTACATGTCGTAAATTAGGGACAGCAGCAGGAAGAGCTGGATATTTATATTGGTTTTCTTCTAAATGACGTACTACATCAAAGTTTTTTCCCATAAACCATTTTGAGCTGAAATACGCACTTCCAGAAACATTTTTAAAACTTCTTGCAAAGTCAATCTGCGTTGGAATTTCAGTCATAAAATTCCAGTTTTTGTCTCCGTCACCTCTAATTTTGTATGAGGCATGTCCGATGTAAACAGCAGTATTATTAGAGTTTTCTGCCCACCATTTTACCAATTTTGAATAAGATGCCCTTGGATTATTCATACTCCAATACAATTGAGGCAGAATGTAATCGATCCATTTTTGATCCATCCATAAAAGCGGATCAGCATATAAATCGTCATAATTGGATGTTGATTGTGTCTCGGAACCCCTAGGATCCTGCGATTTATTTCGCCAAACCCCAAACGGACTAATTCCGAATTGAACCCAAGGTTTACTTTCTTTTATAGTGGTTGAAATAGTGTGTACAAAATTGCTCACATTCGCGCGGCGCCAATCGGCAAGACTTAAACCAGCCCCATATTTTCTGTAGGAAGCTGTATCATTAAAAACTTTTCCAGGAACAGCGTACGGATAGAAATAATCATCAAAATGAATGGCATCAATATCGTATTTGTCTACGACTTCCTTAACTACTTTTGTTAAATGCGCCTGAACTTCTGGCAGTGCAGGATCGTAGTAAATTTTTCCTCCGTATTCAATCATCCATTCTGGATGTTTAAAAATATCGTGATTTGGACTTAAAAGATTTTTATTTAAATCGAAAGTGGCACGATATGGATTTAACCATGCGTGAAATTCAAAACCTCTGGCGTGTGCCTGTTCGATCATCCATGCCAATGTATCGTAATATGGGTTTGGAGCAATGCCCTCTTTTCCAGTTAAAAAACGAGACCAAGGTGCAAATTCAGAAGGATAAATGGCGTCACCAACACTTCTGACCTGAACAATTACTGCATTGTAATTCAGTTTTTTGTAAGCCTCTAAAATTTCAAGATAATCAGCTTTTTCTTTTTCTACATTATCTATACTTGTTTTGGGCCAGTCTATATTTACAACGGTTGCAATCCAGACACCTCTAAATTCATTTTTTGGATGTATTTTGTTTTCCTGCGCGTGAGAAATCGTCGAAAAGAAAAATATAGATAGGATAGAGAATATTAAATACTGATTTTTATGCATTTCAATGTTTTTTAACAGAAACCAAAAATAGTTTTTTTAGATGATATAAGAAATTTAAATTTTGCAATAATAATTATGGTTTTTCTTCAAAAATTAGACTTTGAAAATAATCTTATTTTTATAAAAATACCACAATACACAACTCCATAATAAGATGTAAATTACAGAATATGTTAAGGACGAAAGCATTTGATTTTCAAAAAGCGGACTAATCCAAAAATTATAAGCATAATCTCTAACGTTTATTTGTTCGGAAATATTTTCTGGGTCTTGAATTTTAATCATCGTTAAGGCACGTGGTAAAATTCCAGAAACAAAAAACACAATCATCGGATTAACGCCCCAAGTCAGTAAAAAAGTCGTCCATTTTTTATAACCTCGAACATCTATTATGTAATAAATTAGTGAAAGCAATAATAAGGCCAAACCGGCGGTGAATAAAACATAAGAACTTGTCCAGATGGATTTATTTATAGGAAAAACCAATGACCACAGCAAGCCGAGAAGAATTAATACTAAACTAATTCCAGCCATAATTTTGTTGATTTTTATTTTCGGCATTGGCTGCATTAAAAGCTGTCCGATTAATAAACCAATTAAGCCGTTTCCAATTACTGGCAAAGTGCTTAATAAACCTTCTGGATCCCAAGTCTTGGTTTCGATATACATATGGTTTTCCAGTAAAACGCTGTCTAACCAGGAAGCTAAATTTGTTCCGACTTCTAAATTTGGATGTCCAACAGCCGGCACTGGAACCAGTGTCATTAAAGCCCAATATCCTAATAAAATTGAAGCACTCAAAATAATTTGAGTTTTGATATTGGTTTTTAAATAGATAAGAGAAACAAAAAAGTAGACAATTCCAATTCGTTGTAAAACACCAAGTAATCTAATTTTGGCAAAATTCTCATGTCCGCTGTAAGCCAAACCAATTAGAATTGCAAAAATAATCAGTGCAAGAATGTTTTTTGTTTTAGGATTGAAATCTCCAATTAACGCATAACCAACGCAGAAAGTGAAAAATAAACGAATGCACAAAAGTGTAATTCCAGGCTGTAATCCCATGAAATGAATCGAATAGAAATAGCTTAAAAATAATCCTAAACAAAAAATACGTAAAGATCTCGTTATTACTTTAGTGATATTTTCGGCATTGTCTTTTTTTACTGGCATAGCCAATGGAACTGCGATCCCTACAATAAAAATGAAAAACGGAAATACTAAATCTGCAAGGGTACAGCCATTCCATTTTGCGTGGTCTAAAATCGGGTAAACGTAACTCCAGCTTCCGGGATTGTTCACTAAAGTCATTAATAAAACAGTCAGTCCTCTTAAAACATCAACTGAAATTATGCGGTCTTTCATTGTTTGTGGTTTTGTGGTTAGATTTGGTTGTTAGTATTTTTAATTGGGCATTGAAATTTTCCCCATAGTTACTGATGGAATTTTTAAAGAATTAAATTTGAAATCTCCACCCGCAACCGTTTCGTTGGCTAAAATGGCAAACAAAATTGCTTCTTTTGCATCGCTGTTAATTCCTAAATCATTGCTTTTGAAGAATGAACACGGCAGTAATTCTTTTAGCCACTGCACCAATAAAGGATTATTTGCACCGCCGCCTGACATATAAATTTTAAAATCCTCAATTTTATAAGAACTATTTTTGACAGCAAATTGGATCGCTTCGGCAATAGTTTCGGCGCTAAATCGCGTTAAGGTGGCTAATAAATCTTCAATTGAAATAGTTGTATTCCCGCTTTTTTCTAGACTATTATTGACATATTCGTACCCAAAAAGTTCCTGACCAATTGTTTTTGGGAAATCTTTTTTGAAGAAATCATTATCTTTTAAATGCTCCAAAAGCGATTGGTTTACTATTCCTTTTTTGGCTGTCTCCGCATCTTTATCATAACTTTTTTCTGGAAAATGACGCTTTACAAAAAGATCAATTAAAGTATTTCCTGGTCCTGTATCGGTTACAAAAGTGTCTTCTGTAGTTATGGCAGCTGGTAAATAAGTGAAATTAGCAATACCGCCGATATTGAGCATAATTCTGTTTTCGCCTTCTTTTCCAAATAAAAAATAATCGCCATAAACAGCCAGCGGAGCGCCTTCGCCTCCTGCAGCAACGTGTTTCTGCCTAAAATCAGATAATGTTATAATGCCTGTTTTGACCGCAATATGATCTCCGTCGCCAATTTGTAAAGTAGCATTAGGAAATTTTTCCCGCTGATGCAAAAATTTAGGCGCATGCAAAACGGTCTGTCCGTGCGAAGCAATTAAGTCGACTTCTGCGGCAGCGATATTCCATTTCTTTAAACTTGTATTAATCATTTCTGCATGAAGAATTCCGATCCATTCGTTGAGCAAAACCAAATGCTGAAAATCAATATTTTTTTGAGCAAAAACTTTACGAATTTCTGTTTTGATTTCGTCTGAGTAATCAACGGTCTCGAATTCAATCAGTTTAACTTCTGTTTTAACACCAAATCCCGAAATTTCACACAAGGCAATATCAAGTCCGTCGAGAGAAGTTCCCGACATCAGCCCAATAATTCGTCTCGTTTCTTTTTGGGCAATTTGATAAAGTGCTTTAATATTTTTGTTCATAAAAGTTCATTTAAAATGCTAAAGTTAAAGACTTGTGAGCATTATTCTAACACATAGAAGCATAGATTTAGGACCCGCAAAAAGGCGTTTCACTTGTTTTAAACAAACATAGCAGAATATAAAAGCTATGTTTCTATGTGTTTAATAGAATCTAAGTTATTTTAGTATAGATTCATAAATTATTTTCTGAATATCTTCTCTAATTTTTTCTTTGGCTAATTTATTTCCTTCTTGGCCAATTTCGGGATAAGTTCTGTTTGATAAAAACACATAAACCGTTTCATTTTCTGGATCAACCCAAGCCATATTTCCTGTAAAACCCGTGTGTCCAAAACTTGAAGCAGAAGCGCATTGACAAGTCGGGCCGTCTTTTCCTAATCTTTTATCAAAACCCAAACCTCTTTCTACGCCTTTAGCACAGTAAAAGCAAGTATTAAAAGTGTCAAATGTTGCTTCAGAAAAATAACGCTCGCCACCGTAACTTCCTTTTTGGAGAAAAAGCTGCATCATTTTAGCAACGTCCATTGCATTCGAAAAAACGCCTGCGTGACCAGCAACACCGCCTTCCATTGCGGCCGCCATATCATGCACATAACCCTGAATAAGCTGATGTCTGAAATACGTATCAATTTCGGTTGGAGCAATTTCATTTTTATCAAATTTCAATAAGGGATTGTATGTCGTGTAATTCATTCCGATAGAATTGAAAAAGTTCTTTTGGCTTAAATCTTCCAATTTTTGATGCGTCACTCTTTCTAGATATTCTTTTAAAATGATAAAAGTAAAATCGCTGTATTTGTATTCTTTTTTAAGCGAAATAGGAGAGTCGGCTATAAATTTCATGATCGTGTCGTGGTAATCATTTCGAATAAAAAGACTGTCGGCTACTTTGGTCGTGAAATTTTTCTCTGGAATTTTTCTGTAATATTTTTCCAAAGGATAACTTTTTGCATCAATTGTCGATTTGTAAAACGGACTCCACGCAATCAGTCCTGCATAGTGATTTAAGAGATCTTTAAACGAGATATCTTTTTTGTTTGATTTCGCAAACAACGGCAGCATTGTACCCAATTTTGTTTCTAAAGTGACTTTGTTTTTATCATACAACTGCATCACATTTGGCAGTGTCGAAATCATTTTTGAAATCGAAGCAACATCGTATAAATCGGTATTTGAAACTTTTACGTCCTTATCATATGTATGATATCCATATGATTTCTGAAAAACAACATTTCCTTTTCTTGCTACTAAAACCTGCATTCCCGGCGCCATTTTGCCATCAATTGCTTTTTGGGCAATGGCATCAATTTTTGAAAGAATGGCAGAACTCATTCCGAGATTTTCTGGCGTATCAAAACCTAAACGATCTATTTTCTCCGTATTAATTCCATCATTAACTTTGAAATTTTCGTTGATAGAAACTGGCAGTTTTCCTTTTGCTTCTTTCGCTCCAAACAAAATTTCGGCAGAGACAATTTGAGAAATGTTTGAATTTTGATACGAAACCACCAATCCTTCCATTTCATCAAAATTCTGGATTGGAAGCAATGTGTAAGGCTTCGCAAAAATGTCGAGAATGACTTTATTGTTTTCTGCGATTTTATTCAGAAAAAACAATTCATTTGAACTGAAATCTTGTTTTTCCCAAGCTTTATTCACTTTGTGATAACTCACAATTACCAAATCGTATTTTTTTAGTTCTTCGTTTAAAGCGTCAATATTGGTATTCGAAACCTCTGTAATATTGGTATACTTTTTTAAAGTCGTAATAAAATCACTATTTACATCTTCTCCCAATTTTACGTAAGCGATTTTTTGTTCCAGATCTTTAATTGGAAGAATCTCTTTTTCATTTTTTAAAACCGTAACGGCATTTTCATACAAAGTATATTGAAGCGCGTCTTTATCGGGACTATTCAAATCTTTTTGCAGTTTATTCAAATCAATTGGTTTGTATTTATTTAAACCAGCTTTGAATTTATAATGCAGTATTTTTTTAACCGAATGTGCCAGACGCTCCTCTGTTATTTTTCCTTTAGTAAAAAAAGTTTTTAATTTTTCTAAAGCCGCTGGAACATCATCGGGACAAAGAAAAATATCATTTCCAGCTTCTAAAACAGCCAATTCCAGATCGCCGACACCTTTAAAATTACTCGCACCTTTCATACCTAAACCATCCGTAAAAATCAGACCTTCAAAGCCTAATTGTTTTTGAAGCAGTTCTGTAACCACATTATACGAAGCAGAGGAAGGAATATTTTCTTTCGGTTCTAAACTCGGAATATTAAGATGCGCGACCATAACCGAAGCCAGACCTTCATCAAAAAGCTGTTTGTACGGATACAATTCGACTTCATCCATATGTTCTTTGGTAAAAGAAACCGTAGGAAGTGCTTTATGAGAATCGACAGCCGTATCGCCGTGACCCGGAAAATGTTTTCCCGTGCACAAAACACCTTGACTTTGAATGCCTTTCATTAATGCAGTCGCGCGGTTGGCAACGTTTGTTTTGCTTTCGCCGAAAGAACGATTTCCGATAATAGGATTCAGCGGATTGGTATTAATGTCTAAAACGGGAGCAAAATTGAAATGAATTCCCATTCTTTTGCATTCAATTCCCATATTACGGCCAACTTTTTCGATTAAATCCAAATCCTGAATGGCGCCCAAAGTCATGTTCCAAGGATAAGCGTAAGTCGAATCTAAACGCATGCTTAATCCCCATTCGGCATCAAGTCCAATAAATAAGGGAATTTTGGCTTTCGCCTGATATTCGTTAGTCAATTTCGCTTGACGAACTGGTCCGCCTTGAAAGAAAATAAGACCGCCGACTTTATAATTGGAAATTAAATCTTTTATTTTATTAACGTGAACAGAATCTTTATTGGAATAAGCCGAAACAAAAAACAACTGCCCTAATTTTTCGTCCAAAGTCATTTTGCTATAAATACTGTCTGTCCAGCGATTTTCGGCATCAGAATCTTGAAGGAAATGTTTTTTCTCGGCCTGAGTTTTGGGTATATAAGCCTCTTTATTTTCGGTAGAAACAGGCTGATTTGTAGTATCAGTAGTTTTACTTTTTTTAGAAACACCACAATTGATGATAAAAAAAAGCATAATTGTAAACAAGCCTATTTTGATAATAGCATTTTTCATGAAATAGTTTTTGGGCAATTAAAAAGAGATTCTTTCTGAGGTGCGTTTACTGGTAAAATAAATTCCGATATAAGTAAATAATCCATTGATTATGATTAATTCATTATCAAATGTATAACCGAATAATCGAGCCGAATTTTCGCTTAAAAAATAAGTCAGTATCGGCGAAATAATACAGATTATCGGAATCAATTTGTCGTTTACTAATCTTGATTTTTGTAATAATCCAAAAGCGTATAATCCTAATAACGGGCCGTAAGTGTAAGATGCTGCCCTAAAAATTAAAGCCACAACTGAGGCATCGTTAAAGGAATTCAGTACAATAATTACGAGAAAAAGTAATATCGAAAATCCGAAATGTACCCAATGTCTTGTTTTTACATTTTTGTTATTTCCTAAATTTTCAGATTTATCCATTCCTAGAAAGTCCACACAAAAAGAAGTTGTAAGTGCCGTTAAAGCCGAATCGGTTGTGGCAAAAGTCGCGGCGATAATTCCTAACAGGAAAACAAACGCTGGAATAATGGACAAATGATTTAAGGCAATTTCTGGAAAAAGTAAATCGGTTCTTGGTTTTCCTGTTGCTAAATCTAACGGAATCGCAACGCCATTTCTATCGGCGTATATATAAAGTAAAGCGCCTAAACTCAAAAATATAATATTGATTAAAACAAAAATTCCCGTAAAAGTGAACATGTTTTTTTGCGCTTCGCCGATGTTTTTACAGCTCAGGTTTTTTTGCATTAAATCCTGATCCAGTCCAACCATTGCAATTGTAACAAACATTCCTCCTAAAATTTGTTTTACGAAATGATATTTGCTTGTAAAGAAATCATCAAAGAAAAAAATCTTTGAATAATTGCTTTTTTGAATGGTTGAAACAGACTCAAGAACAGTCAGGTTAAGACTGTCACAAACAAAATAAATGGTTATAAACACGGAACTAACTAAAAAAAACGTCTGTAAAGTATCGGTAATAATAATGGTTTTTAAACCGCTTCTAAACGTATATAAAAATATAAGTGCCAGCGCTAAAAGCACGGTAACCGGAAACGGAATATTAAAATCATTAAAAACGTAACGCTGTAAAACAATAACAACCAAATACAATCTAAAAGCTGAACTGATTGTTCTGCTGACTAAAAATATAGAAGCTGCAGTTTTGTAACTTCGAACTCCCATTCTTTGCTCGATATAACTGTAAATCGAAGTCAGATTCATTCTGTAATAGAGTGGCAGCAGGACTTTTGCAATAATGACAAATCCAATCGCGTTTCCTAAAACAAATTGAAAATATTTGAATTGTTCTCCGTTTGGTGAACCAACTTCGCCGGGTACAGAAATAAATGTTACGCCCGAAAGCGCAGTTCCAATCATACCAAAAGCAACTAAATACCATTTAGAATTTTTATTTGCTTTGAAAAAAGAATCGTTGTCTTGTCCTTTCTTGCTGATTATGTTTGAAATAAAAAGCAAAAGACCAAAGTAAACAAAGATGAAAATGAGAATGGTGGTAGAAGACATTTGGTTTTGGATTTAGAAATTAGATTATTTTTTGCTGTTATGATGAAGTAGCACAGCGCGTACACTTTTATGTTTATGCAGTAATTCTTCGGCTAAATCATATTCAATTTCCAGTTCTTCCATAATCATTTTGATGCCTCGTTTTACCAGTTTTTCATTCGATAACTGCATGTCAACCATTTTGTTGCCTTTTACTTTTCCAAGTTTAATCATAACCGAAGTCGAGATCATATTCAGCGTCAGTTTTTGAGCCGTTCCTGCTTTCATTCTGGTACTTCCAGTTAAAAATTCAGGTCCTACAATTAATTCAATCGGATGATCTGCTTCTTGGGCAATAAGTCCGTTACTGATGCAGGAGATACTTCCGGTTTTAATGTTATGTTCTTTGGCTTTTTTCAAAGCGCCCAAAACATAAGGCGTATTTCCAGAAGCCGCAATTCCGATAATAAAATCCAGACTTGAAATCTCAAATTTAGCTAAATCTTTCCACGCTTGTTCGGTATCATCTTCGGCATTTTCTACCGCTTTTCTGATAGCAGTATCGCCACCCGCAATAATTCCGATAATCATATCGTGCGGAACACCAAAAGTCGGCGGACATTCAGATGCATCCAAAATTCCGATACGGCCGGAAGTTCCCGCGCCAATGTAAAATAATCGGCCGCCAAGCTGCATTTTTTTTACGATGGCTTTAACAAGTTTTTCGATTTTAGGAATCTGTTCTTCAATAATATGCGGTACTTTTTTGTCTTCTGTATTAATATTCGTCAAAAGTTCTTTCACGCTCATTTGATCCAAATCTTTGTACAAAGATTCTTGCTCAGTTTCAGGATTTATATTTTTCATTTTTTCTTTTTTTTGATTTTTGAAGTGCTGCTTTTTGCTAATTTCTGACTTCAATATTTTGCATTAGTAGTCTCTATTTTATTAAAAAATAGTTTGATTTGAGGGAAATTTAGGGATGTAATATAGTTTTTAATAAAGCAGATATGCTTTTCTCATGGTTTTAAAATCTTCTAAACCTTTTTTCCAGCTGTCTCGAATATCTTTTTCAGAAACTCCAGCTTCGATTTGCTGCTGCAGTTTTTTTGTGCCGGCCAATTTGGTAAAAAACGGAATAAAAAATTTCGATTTATCAGTGGTATTTTGATATGCTTTTAAAAGCCATTTTAATTCTAGTTGATTCACTTTTGGTGCTTTAGAAAGATCTTCGCCGTAACATTCTTTTCCGTTATAAACAGGATCTTTAGCTCCAAAATTTGGTTTTGGCGTAAATTTAAAATTGGTTTTGGTTAAATAAGGAGAACCATAAATCTGGAATTGCTTTTCTGTTCCGCGTCCAAGGCTCACATTTGTTCCTTCAAACAAACATAAACTGGCATATAAATTTATTGCCTGATCGTTTGGAAGATTTGGCGAGGGTTTTACAAGCAGACTATACGGCATGTCTCTTTTGTAATTGGTGCAAGAAATTACGGTCAGTTTACATTGTATGCCGTTTTTAAGCCATTTTTCGCCATTAATCATTTGGCCGTATTCGCCAATTGTCATTCCGTGTAAAATTGGAATTGGGTGCATGCCCACAAAACTGGTAAATTCTTTTTCCAAAATAGGTCCGTCAACGATGCTTCCGTTTGGGTTTGGACGATCTAAAATAATCAGTGGAATATTGTTTTCCGCGCAGGCTTCCATCACATAATGAAGTGAAGAAATATAAGTGTAAAATCTAGCGCCAACGTCTTGCAAATCAAAAACTAAAACATCAATTCCTGTTAATTGTTCTTTTTTAGGTTTTCTGTTTTCTCCATAAAGAGAAACAATCGAAAGTCCCGTTTTGGCATCTTTTCCGTCAACAACATGTTCGCCTGCATCGGCAGTTCCTCTAAAGCCGTGTTCTGGTGCAAAAATGGTTTGGATGTTTATTTTTTTCTCCAATAAAAAATCAACCAAATGTTTTTTATTGGATAGAATTCCGGTTTGATTGGTGACAATCCCAACTTTTTTATCTTTTAGTAAGGGGAGATATTTTTCGAAATTATCATCTCCTGTTTTAATTTCATTACTGATGCCATTGATTTTATTTTCAATTATTTCTTTTGAAGAATTGGCATTCGACGCATTTGAAATGATCAAAAATAAAATAAAAGTGATTTTTTTAAAGGATTGAAACATAACACAAAAGTTTAAATTACAATTAAAATTACGCTTAATAAAGGACAAAAACGAAGTCGGGTAATTAAATCGAACCACTTCAATCTAAAAGTGGTTCGATTTCTGAGATTATTTATTTGTGATAAAAGTAACAGACGGAGCGTTTGATGTCGCCGTTGGAAGTCCGCCGATAATTCCTCTACAATAAATTGTGTAAACTCTTCCTGCTCTAGGAATAAATGCAGTACTTGCCGGTGAATTCGCAAGATTGGCAATTGTTGTTCCAGTTGTTGTTCCAGGAACATTTGTTGGAGAACCAGCTACACGAACCTGTAATTGATATCCTCTGGTATCTTTTGGATCCTGTGGTTCAATCGGGATGTATTTTTCGTCGCCGCCTTTAAAAGTCACATTTCTATACGTGTAAACTTCTTTTGTAGTCACAGGTGTTGCGCCAGAAATTGAAGTTTCTTTTAGTAATCCTAAATCATAACCTGCTGGAGCAGAATTGCTGATGACATTTATAAAACGAATGTAAGCCTTAGTTGGGTCTAAATCTGCTACCGATAAATTGTCATTTAACTGATAAAGAGAATATACGGGAGGCGTAACAGAAGGCGGCGTTGACAGCAGGAAACTAGTATAATATTTTCCTGTTTCGGTAACGATATTTCCGTCATAAATAGTAACTGCTGGAGTTGCAGGAGTTATAATACTTAAAGGCTGTGTGCCGGGTTTCATTAAAACATAATTAATTGGAACTGGATACTGGGCACCATAACTCATACCAACAGGAACTCCAGTTGTAACACCTACAGCCGATATTTTTTCTGTTCCTGTAAAGTAATTAATTTGAAAATTAGTTCCGTTTGGCCCCACAGCGGCATGAACAAATTTTACGTTGGAAGCATTTGCAATTCCGTCCGTAGTTTGATAAGGCGTTTGGTCGTTTTCATCACCGCAGGAAGTGAACACAAGTACTCCAAAAACGGGAATGATTAACTTTTTAAAATGGTTAAATATATTTTTCATCTGATTCGATTTTTAGTTTAAAATTACGGTTGAGAAAACCACATTTCTTGTGTGTGATAATCTACTTTATCAGCTCCGATAGCTTTTAAAGCATCAAAATTCCAAACATATTCTGAGTTAAATCTCGGACGAACTCTGTAAGGTAATTTTCCATTATTGTCAACAAATAATCCTCCATTTGGCGATAAATTCATTGACTTGTAAATGTCAGTATTATAGTGATATTTACGTAAATCTGTCCAAGTTTCTAACATTCCGTAACCAAATAAAGCTACATATTTTTGAAGCATAATATGGCTGATCGTCAAATCTGCAGCAGCAGGAACAATATTTACGTTCGTTAAGAATGCTGTTTTTTCTGCAGCTGTAATTGTTGAAGTAATAGGGAAAGTTGTGCTTACAACCGTATTTGCATTTACAAAATCAATATTCGCATCAATTGCTTTTCTGTAAGCGTCTAAAGCCATGGCTTTGTCTCCTTTAATAAAGGCAGCTTCCGCTTTAATAAATTGAATTTCAGAATACGTCATCAAAGGAAAATTCGCTTTATCTCTAAAAAGATACCTACCTGGAGTTGTGATAGTTCCTGCAACATAGGTTCCGTAAATATTTGGGATTCTGCTTACGTTTGTTGCAACAGTTGAAGCCGTAGTATTTAACGGATTTCCATTAAAAGTATACTTACTCGGATCTGGATTTGCTGCAGATGCCGGCGCTAATTCAGACTGACCTACAGATGGTGCTAAAACTCTAGAAATTCTAGGATCTTTTACGTTTCCAAAAAGAGTTCCGTCCATTGTTCTTACTGCAAAATCAGTTTGACGGTAGGTGTTGAAATTGTTTCTTCCAGGACCGTAAAAATTGATATCGGCAGCTACTGTTCCGTTGTATCTAATCAACGCGTTATCTGCGTTTGAAGCCAATGATTTATCGCAGTATTCAATAACTTTATCAGGATTGTAAGAAGCTTTATTGATTTGATTGTTTAGGTTTCTAGCCAAAACTCCGTATGCAAATTTCACCCATTTCGAGCGGTCGCCGCCATACATTTTGTCGCCTGAAGCCGTGTAAGTCTGCGAAACATTTCCATCTGTACGATCTAAATCGACTAAACCTTCGTTTAATAAACGAACAACTTCAGCATAAACTTTATCCTGAGAAACATAGTCAAAAGAAAGACGTGATGTGAAAACCTGATCAAAATCAATTAATTCTGAATGATAATCTGTTGCAACCTGCCAAGACCAAGCTCTGATAACTTTTGAAATTCCAGTAATATCATGACGCTGTTCTGCAGTTGCTTTTTCCTGTAGTTTAGTTAAATTTAAACCAATAGCAAAATACGCCATTTTCCAGATTTCGCCGCCTGTATCACTGTTTGCCTGATATCCAAAACGATCCCATTCGCTTCCTACTGCACCAACCGTAGCAATACTGAAATTTTGAATGTATCGTCCTAAACAACGGTTGTCAAATTGCAGTCCAACAGCCATTTGCTGTTCAATTGGCGGCAGTAAAGCTGGAGCAGAAACATCAACGGGAAAACTAGGATTTACATTTATATCCTCTAAATCGTTGCACGAAATCATTGTAGTTACAAGACCTAATGCTGCTATATATGTTTTTATATTTTTCATGGTCAATTAATTAAAGTCCGATTTTCAATCCTAAGTTTACACCTCTTGGTGTAGAAACTACTCCAAAGTCAAAACCTGTTCCTCCAGCACCTCCAGTTGAAGCGTTTGTTCCGTTAACCGAAGGATCTGCTCCAGTATAATTGGTGATGATAAAAAGATCGGTCATTGTTAAGTATAAAGAAAGATTGTTGATGAATGTTTTTTTCAAGATTTCTGAAGGCATTTGATAGCTTAAAGTGATATCTCTCATTCGCAGCCAATTGATGTCTTTTTCAATAAAATCAGCATCGATAGCTCCAGTTCTGTAATATTCGTTTTGAACACTTGGTCTTACCGGAATATTGTTTGGTGTTGGAGTAGCCGAATTTTCTAAACCATCTCTCAATACACCTTTTACAATTCGGGTTTGATCACGATCTAAAGTTTTTGTAGACAATCCGTTTTGGTATAAATAGAACTCTGTTGCATTGTAAATATCACCGCCTTTTCTAATGTCTAACAAGAATGATAAACTAAGGTTTTTGTAGGTAAAGGTATTTTGTAAACCAAGCA
This sequence comes from Flavobacterium fluviale, assembly GCF_003312915.1. Classification (NCBI taxonomy): domain Bacteria; kingdom Pseudomonadati; phylum Bacteroidota; class Flavobacteriia; order Flavobacteriales; family Flavobacteriaceae; genus Flavobacterium; species Flavobacterium fluviale. The sequence continues at coordinate 2,265,140 of NZ_CP030261.1, forward strand.
TAAAATCTGGATTTCTGTCTCCAACAATTTTAAAGTTTGGATCTTTTAAAGGGAAACCAGTATTGGGATCAATTAAAGGTTCTCCGGCATTATTTCGTAAATAATCATTTCCAGTTAAAGTAGTTAACGGATTTCCAACTGTCACCCCGCCGCGGACATTTCCGTAAAGCCAAGTGTCTGAAACATAATATTCTGAAACTACAGAAGGAAGATTTAATAATTCTGAACGCGTTTTGCTGAAGTTCGCACTTACATTCCAAGAAAAATTATCTTTTTGAATTGGACTTCCACTTAAAGTAATCTCTAAACCTTGGTTTTGTAAATCTCCAAAGTTTGCAGAAGTTACTACGAATCCAGTTCCGTAGCTTAAACGCATATTTTTCAAAATCGGATCGATTGTTTTGGTACTGTAAACAGCAACGTCTAATCCAACTCGGTTTTTAAAGAATTTTAATTCTGTACCAAATTCAAAAGATTTACGGAATTCAGGTTTCAAATTCGGATTCGCACCTGTAACACCATAAGCATAACCTCCATCTGTAGTCAATTGCGGCGTGAAAACCGGTTCTGCAGAATAAGGCGAAGGAATGTTAGCAGCCTCCGCATACGAAGCTCTTAATTTTCCATAAGAAAGAATTTCTTTGTCTTTCAATCCGTTTAAGTTTGTGAAAACAAAACTCGTTGAAACTGATGGATAGAAAAATGGGTCTGGTAATACAGAAGTCCAGTCTTCACGTCCAGTCAAAGTCAGGTAAACAATTTTGTCATAATCTAAACTCAGCTCAGAAAAGAAACCAATGATTCTGCTTTGGATAATTCTCTCTTGAGATCTTTGTGTTGTGGCGTCTGTATTGTTGATAGAGTAGAAGTTAGGATCGAAAAATCGGCTTCCAGTTGTAGATAAAATTCTATAATCATTATCATTAACCGAATTACCAACCATTAATTTGGTATTGAATTTTCCGAAAGATTTTTTAGCTGTAACTAATAAAGTCGTATTTAAATTACTCGTATTAGAATAATAAGATTCGATATAACCGCCAGAAGAAATTCCCGCAGCAGATTCTGGATGAATGGCTCTGTAACCTTGACCAGAATTCACATCCCAGCCCACACGGCCAGTTAAGTTTAACCAAGAAGTTGGATCGTATATTAATCCAACATTCGTGATAAAACGATTGTTGAAATCCTCAGATAAGTTTTTATTTACATCCCAATACGGGTTATCGTTTTCATTGTCCAAAGCACCGCTGGTGATTTTTCTTCTTGTTCCGTCAGGATTTAGATAAACACTCGCATCATCATTTGATGGCCATGTTAAAAGCGAAAGCAAATATCCTGCGCTTGTAACACCTGGAATCTGCACCGCAGATCCAGCTCCTTTTGCTGCTTTTTGGTTATCTGATTTCGTAAAATTAAAAGTAGCTTCTGATCTTAATTTTGAAGATAATTTTGCAGAAGCATTCAAATTTGCAGTTAAACGGCTGTATCCAGTATTTGGGACAACACCTTCCTGCTCTAAATTAGCAATCGATAAACGGTAAGAAGTAGTTTCTGTACCCGCTTCAAACGACAGATTATGATTGGTTGAAACTCCAGTTTTAAAGAAATTTTCAACATTATTGTAAAATTTAGTTCCTGGTTCGTAAGCCGTTCCAAATTGTCTTCTGTAGTCTGGATTGTTTACACCGTCAGAACCTCTTTGATATACTTTTTGAGTTTCTGGAAAACGGTATAAATTGTCAAATCTTGTATTAGTAGAATAAGTAAGTCTTCCAACTCCTTTTTTACCTTTTTTAGTTGTAATAACGATTGCACCATTTCCAGCCTGCATTCCGTAAAGCGCCGCCGCCTCTGGTCCTTTTAGGATAACTACAGATTCAATATCGTCTGGATTAATATCTGCACCTCTGTTGGTGTAATCCTGCGTTCTGTTCGGAGCATTAGAAATCGTTAAACCTTGATCCATTGTTTCGTTACTCACAGGTAATCCGTCAACTACATACAAAGGAGAGTTGCTCCCACTAAGTGAATTTACTCCTCTTAACTGAATTGCAGCAGAAGCTCCCGGCGCTCCAGAAGTGCTTGTTACTGTAAGACCCGCAACACGACCTTGTAAAGCCGTAGCAAAGTTCGGACGCTGTGTATCGGCGATTTCTTTCCCTTTTACTTCTTGAACCGCGTATCCTAAAGACGACTTGTTTCGCACAATACCCATAGAACCCACAATAGTTACATTGTTTAGGGTTTGAGCACTTTCTGAAATAACAATTTTAAGATTGCTGCCGTTTACAATAACTTCTTTGGTATTAAAACCAATGTAAGAAACAAGAAGTACCGCTCCTTGGTTTGCTTTGATCGAAAAGGTTCCATCAGCTCCTGTTGAGGTTTGATCTTTGGTTCCCTGTACTAAAATGTTTGCGCCTGGTAATGTGTTACCGCTGCCGTCTGTAACGACCCCTTTTACTAGATTGTTTTGCGAATAACTGGTTAGTATTCCAAAAATGAAAAGTAAAAGAATTAAATGCTTTTTTTTCATAAGGGTTAATTTATGGTTAGAGATGCGAAATGTATAAATTTTTTTTAAAAAATTGCAACTTTATGTCGTGTTTTTATTAATTCTATTCAATAATGCATAAAAACGCACAATTTGTTTTGAAAAAATTGGAATTATGGAAATCGTAAAAAGTTTTATTTTGAACATTTTCAAAACTGCGATGTTTTTCTAAATTTGTAGAAAAGAAGATCTTATGCTCAAAAAGGAAAGACATCAATTCATAATGAATAAATTTCAGCAAGTCGAAAAAATAAATACGATCGACTTAGCTTTAGAATTGAATATTTCTGAAGATACCATCCGCAGGGATTTTATTGAGTTAAATGATAAAGGCCTAATAAACAAAGTATATGGCGGTGCATTTTTAGTTAAAAACAATAATAAAAATGTTTTTGATATTACCATTATCAATGAGGATAAGAAAATAAGCGTGGCTAAAAAAGCGCTTTCTTTTTTAAATGAAGGTCAAGTAATTATCATGAGCGGAGGAACAACAAATTTGACTCTCTGCAAACTTATTCCACTAAATTTTACCGCTACGATTTATACCTACAGTCTTCCAATTGCGATGCAGTTATCGCAGCACCCCAATATCGAATTGATTTTTATTGGAGGAAAATTACAAAAGCAGGCAATGGTAACCGTTGGTATCGATGTGGTTCAAGTGCTCTCTAAAATTAAAGCTGATATTTGTTTTATGGGTGTCAGTAGTATCGATGTCAATCAAGGACTTACTGAAATTGGTTATGAAGTTTCGGTTATTAAAAAAGAGATGATCAGGGCGTCAGATAAGGTAATAGCGCTTTTAACTTCTGAAAAAATGAACAGCAAAATGCCCCATAAAGTTTGTGATCTTGATAAGCTTTACGCCGTTGTAACAGACCTAAATGTTGCCAGTCCCAAAATCAAGAATTTTGTCGATTCTGGAATCAAAGTATTGTAGAATTAGTTGAAAATGCATTTTTATGCGTTTTTAAAAAAATGTGGTATATCCTACAAATAAAGTATAAAACTTATGTGCTTTTCTATATATTTGCCTTCAAACCAATTAAATTTTTTAAGTTATGATTATAGTTATAATCCTTGTTGTTTTTTTAGCAGTTTGCGTATTTATTTATAATTCTCTTATCGAAAGAAGAAATCAGGTTACTAATGCTTTTTCGGCAATTGATGTCATGCTTAAAAAACGTTTTGATTTGATTCCCAATCTTGTTGAGGTTGTTAAACAATACACCAATTACGAACAAAGTACATTAACTAAAATCGTAGAACTTCGTGCAAAAGCAGGTTCGGGTTCACTTACAGAAACTGAAAAAGCAAGTTTAGATACAGAATTAAGTACAGCTGTAAAAGGTTTAATGATTACCGTTGAAAACTACCCAGACTTAAAAGCTAATACTAATTTCCTGAATTTACAATCGACTTGGACAGAAAGCGAAGAACAAATCGCGGCCGCGAGAAGAACTTATAATGCTTCGGTTACTAGTTACAATAATGCTATTATGATGTTCCCAGGCAATATGTTTGCGGGAATGCTCAATTATACTAAAATTGATGTTTTAGAAACACCAGCAGAAGAGCGTAAAAACATTAGTGCAAAAGAGCTTTTTAATAATTAATGGATTCTGAAAATATTAACCATAAAGCCTTACAAGAGGTTTTGAATGCATTAGAAATTGACCGAAAAAAAATAGCAGAAACCTATAAAACCTGCTATATCTTGTTTGGTCTTGCGGCATTAATTTTAGCTATTGGTTTATTGATTAGTTTTCCAATGTTAGCTTTTTTTGGAGCTTTAGTTCCTCTGGTTATTGGTGTTGTAATGTATTTTCAAATACAAGATGAAGTAAAAAAATACAAATTTGTTTATAAAACCAATGTTGTTTCATCAGTATTAAAAGAGATTAATGAAACTTTTTCGATTACGCCTCAAAGCGGACTTCCCGAATATGAGTTTATAAGCTCTGAGCTTTTTACGACCGAACCAGATCGTTATAAGACCCAAGATTTAATAAGCGGAACTGCGGATAAAACTTCTTTTTGGTTTGCCGAAGTTCACGCTGAATATAAAACCGAAACCCAAACCAAAAACGGAACGAAAACAACTTGGCATACAATTTTTAAAGGAATTATTTTCGTAGCCGATTTCAATAAAAACTTTGAAGTATCGACGGTCGTGCGCCCAAAAGGTGTTGGAGATGCTATTGGTGCGTGGTTTTCTAAAAACGTTTTTAGCTTTGGAAACAGTGAGTTAGTGCATTTAGAAAATACCATTTTTGACGAGATTTTTGCTACCTATTCTAGAAATCAAATTGAGGCGAGATATATTTTAACTCCAGCCATGATGGAAAGAATTTTGGAATTAAACAAAAAATCAGAAGATACTATTTCGCTCTCGTTTATAGATTCTAAAATGTATATTGCTTTTCCGCTGTCTCATAACTACTTTGAGGCGCCTATTCATTCTTCGCTTTTAGTTCCAGATTTACTTACTGATGATCTTTCGATAGTTCAGTTTATGCAGGATATTGTGCATGAACTGGATTTGAATACTAGGATTTGGGGAAAGAAGTAAAAAACAAACTTTAGTTATAACTAAAATTTAGAATTTGAGTAGATTTGAAAATATAGATTGGAAGTTAGATGAATTAGCACGAAAGCTTAAGGGAGAGCTGACTAAAGATAGACCGAGTTATCCTGAAATTCTCAGAACATTTGAAGAAAGAAGAATTGATTGGATAGATAATGGTATAATGAAAGCTATTATAATTCAACCTAATTTTGAGGTTACTGTTGCTAACTCAAATATTTGGAATTTTATTAATGTTGCCATTTTTGATGACGGTTATTCATTTTCAAGACCGAAATAGATTAACATATTAGTCGACCAAAAAGATTTTGCTTTTATTGAAGATAATATTGACGAATTACTTCTAAAATCAGAAAAAAATTATTGAATATTTCATTTAAAGATCTGATGTAATTTTAGATCTACAAATCAAAGTATATAATTTTATTATGAAAACCTCGACTTAAAAAATCGAGGTTTTTCATTTAAAATTTTTTACTCTACCTCCAAATAAGGATTTAAAGTTTCGGCTAATTCATTGACCCAGTAAAAGCTGTCTCTTATTTTAATAATTTCAGTTTGAAATGTTTCATGTTCGCTTAAAACGCATAATGCCATTGTAAAATTTACCTGCCTTAGTGTTTTAGCCATTTCTACTGGATCGATTCTGACGTTGAAGAAATTCAAAAGCTTGATTTCCGTTTCTTTTGAGATTGTGTTGGTACTCATAATCTTTGTGTTTAGGAAAAGAACCCGCACAGCTAAGGTGTCCTACGCCACAAAGTGCGTTGCAGTTGTTTCCAATACCGCCACCATACCATACGGGCAAAAGTTTTTTTGATATCATATTCTTTGTGTTTAGGACTGTAAAGATATCAAAAAATATTTTAAGAAAGAAAAAGACTACAACTATAAAAGTAAGTTGTTTCTGAAAGTAAATATAAAACGTTTATTTGAAGAAAAGATAAACTCCGCCCAGTTTCCGTACAGTTTGTCATTTCGAGGCACGAGAAATCTTCGCAAGTAACTCCGCAACTTTGCGTGCTCAACGTGCGAAGATTTCTCGTGCCTCGAAATGACAAGATTGAGGAGATTCGTTGAGGTTAGTTTAGGTTTCATAAGCCTTCTCCCGATTACTATCCGAATCGCTCAGATGATAATCGGATTTTGCGAGAAAACCTTTGTTACTTTGCGACTTTGAACCTTTTCCTATTACTTCAAAACAAACTCATTCTCCTTCAATTTTTTCAAAACTGCTGCAATAATTTTAGAACGGCATTCTGAATTTTCAGTTGTTGATGCAGTTTTCACCCAATAACGTATATTAAGCTGAATGACACCCGCACCTGCAACATCGGTAATTACGGCTGCGTTTTCGTGGTCTTTTTCGGTAACGTCTTCGCTGTTTCCAAGAACTTCTTTTACGAGTTCGATAGCACGTGTGTAATCAGAACCATATTCGAGTCCGACTGTGAAAGTTTGGAGTAGGAAACCTTCGCTGTTGTAGTTAATGAGCGTGTTTTTTATAAGAAGGGCATTTGGAATATAAATGATTTTCGAATCGCTTTTTACTTCGGTATCGCGCAGGTTGAGGTTAATGACTTCACCTTTAACGCCATTACTTTCGATAATATCACCAATATTAAAAGGTCTTTTGAAAGCCAGCAGAATTCCGGCAAGGAAATTTTCACCAATATCTTTAAGCGCAAAACCAATTACAAAAGCAGAGATTCCTGCACCAGCAAGCATACTTTGAGCGATTCCGTCAAGGCCGATAATTCGGAACATAATAAGAATCCCGATAATAATAAGGACCGACTTAATTAAACGAGCGATAAAAGTCGCCAAAAGACGATCGTGCATTCTGACTTTTAGTCGGTTGCCTGCAAAAATTCCGACACGGCTTGCAATAAACCATGAAACCAAAATAACTAAAACTGCCAGAATAAATTTTGGCGTAAGATCGACAATGCTATAATAATATCCTTCTAAATGTTTAAAAACGTCTTGCAAAAAATCTTCCATAATAAATAAATAATTGGCATAAAAAACTAAAATTTTAAAAGTAGAGATTTAGAAAGTGGAACACTTTACAAGATTCTCTCAGAATTTTATAAAATCTAATGGAGGAATCAGATAAAATCACAAATTATATCAAATTAACCTGCTATATTTTTATATTTGCTGTCTGAGTTTTTTCAGGACTATTTTTATCAAAAAGCACCATTTACATGTTGACCCAATCTCATTTAGAGCAATTAGCCGGCGAACTCGAAGGCACACTTTTATACGATGATCTTCATAAAACACTTTATTCGACAGACGCATCAGTGTATCGGATTCGGCCAAATGCGGTGGCTCTGCCTAAAACTACAGCAGATATCAGCAAGTTAATTCGCTTTGCGGCACAACATAATATTTCGGTTACGCCAAGAACTGCGGGAACTTCACTAGCTGGACAAGCAGTAGGAGACGGACTTGTGGTGGATGTTTCGAAAAATTTCACCAAAATCATTTCATATAATGCCGAAAATAAAACCGTTACCGTACAGCCCGGCGTTATTCGTGATGAACTGAATTTATTCTTAAAACCTTATGGTGTATTTTTTGCACCAATTACATCAACCTCAAACCGCGCTATGATTGGCGGAATGGTTGGAAATAATTCATCTGGAACAACTTCGATTCGTTACGGTGTGACGCGCGATAAGATTGTTGAGGTTAAAGCAATTTTGAGCGACGGTTCTGAAGTAGCTTTTGGCGAACTGACTTCGGCGGAATTTATGGAGAAAACCAAAGGAGATTCTTTAGAACATAAAATCTATAAGCGTCTTTACGACGAACTTTCGGTTAAAGAAAATCAAGAAGAAATTATAAAAGAGTTTCCGAAACCTGAAATTCACAGAAGAAATACAGGCTACGCCGTTGATATTCTGTTAAGATCAGATTTATTTGGCGGAACAGAACCTACAATTAATGTTGGAAAACTTCTTTGCGGAAGCGAAGGAACTCTAGCATTTACAACAGAAATCACTTTAAAAGCTGACGATTTACCGCCTGTACATAATATTATGGTGGTTGGACATTATCATACGATTCAGGAATCACTTGAATCTGTTGTCGTGGCAATGAAACATCATCTGTACACTTGTGAAATGATCGATGATACCATTTTGGATTGTACAAAAACTAATCGCGAACATATAAAAAACAGATTCTTTTTAGTTGGAGAACCCAAAGCAATTATGTTGTTTGAAGTAGCTTCTCATTCTCTAGAAGATGCCGAGAAACAAGCTAATGATTTAATAGCCGATTTAGAAAAACATAATTTTGGTTATGCCCGAGTAAAGATTTACGGTCCAGATATTGACAAAGCCAACGAACTTAGAAAAGCTGGTCTTGGACTTTTGGGAAGTATTGTTGGAGACAATAAAGCAGCCGATTCTATTGAAGATACGGCAGTTGAATTAAGCGATTTACCAGCTTATATTGCAGAGTTTTCGGCAATGATGCTGAGCCACGGACAGGAAGCGATTTACTATGCGCATGCCGGTGCGGGAGAACTGCATTTGCGTCCTGTTTTGAATTTGAAGAAAACAGAAGATTTAAAATTATTCAGAACCATTGCGACGGATGTGGCGCATTTGGTGAAAAAATACAGAGGTTCGCTAAGCGGTGAACACGGCGACGGAATTGTGAGAGGAGAGTTTATTCCGTTTATGATTGGCGAGAAAAATTACGAACTGCTGAAAAGAATCAAATTGGCATTTGACCCCAATTCGGTTTTTAATATCGGGAAGATTGTCAATGCCTTGAAAATGGATGAAAATCATCGTGTAATTTCCGGAAGGGTAGAACCCGATATTAAAACCTTTCAGGATTTCTCAGACAGTTTAGGAATTCTTCGTGCAGCCGAAAAATGCAACGGTTCGGGCGATTGCAGGAAAATGCCGTCGGCGGGAGGAGCGATGTGTCCGAGTTATCGTGCGACCAGAAATGAAAAAGAAACGACGCGCGCCAGAGCAAATGCTTTAAGAGAATATTTGACATATTCTGAAAAAGAAAACAAATTTGACCAGAAAGAATTATACGAAGTTTTTGAGTTGTGTGTGAGCTGTAAAGCCTGTGCAAGCGAGTGTCCAAGTAATGTGGATGTAGCAACGCTAAAAGCCGAATTTTTATACCAATATCAAAAAGCAAACGGATTTTCGACCCGAAGTAAAATTTTTGCTAACAATGCAAAATTGAACAAAATGGGAAGTTTGTTTCCGTCGATTACTAATTTTATTTCGAATCAGTCGCTTGTTAAAAGATCAATGGGAATTGCGCCCGAAAGACAAGTTCCGCTTTTGGCGAAAAAAACTTTCAGAAAATGGTATGAAAATAACAAGCCTGCAGCCAGCGATTTTCAAAACGGTCAATTGTATTTGTTTGTCGACGAATTCACCAATTATTATGATGTAAATATCGGAATCGACGCTTTCGAATTATTAACGAAGTTAGGATATCAGGTTTTAATCGTAGATCACGAAGAAAGCGGCAGAACGTATTTATCAAAAGGATTTTTGGAAGAAGCCAAAAAAATCACTGATATCAATATCAATATTTTCAAAAATTTAATTTCAAGTAATGCGCCTTTAATCGGAATAGAACCGTCGGCAATTTTAACTTTTAGAGATGAATATCTGCGATTGGCATCGAACAAAGAAAATGCAGAGAGAATTTCCCAAAACGCATTCACTATTGAAGAATTCTTCAAAAAAGAAATAATCGATGGGAAAATAACACCGGATTCATTTTCTGAAGAAATCAAAGAAATCAAAATCCACGGACATTGCCATCAAAAATCGTTGAGTTCTGTTGAAGCAACTTTCGCGATGCTGAATCTTCCTAAAAATAATACCGTTACGATTTATAATTCAGGCTGTTGCGGAATGGCAGGTTCTTTTGGATATGAAAAAGAACATTATAAAGTAAGTATGCAAATGGGAGAGGATACGCTTTTTCCAAAAGTTCGTAATACTGGTGCAAACGTAAAAATCGCCGCTGCGGGAACGAGCTGTCGTCATCAAATTTATGATGGAACGAAGAGAGAAGCACAACATCCTGTTTCTATTTTGAGAAGTTGTTTGAAATAATTTAACCGCAAAGCACGCAAAGAATTACGCAAGGGGCGTAAAGATTTTTTTGCGCAAAGTTTGTCCTTTCGACGAAGGAGAAATCTCACTAGAAGCTCGACAAAGATTCGATTTTGCGGAGTTACTTGCGAAGATTTCTCCTTCGTCGAAATGACATAAAATGAGAATAATCTTTTTAATTCTGTAAATCTGTGGCAGAAAAAAAACTATTTCAGACTCACTTTTTTTCCTGTTTCAGCTGCTTTATAAATGGCATTAATGATTCTAACGTCTTTCATGCCTTCTTCGCCTGTAATATGATTGGGAAGTTTTTTGTTTGCTAAAATCACTTTACAAATTTCATCCATTTGGGTTTGCTGTTGGTTTATCACAGGAAAATTAAATGCTTTTCCATCAGATCTTTTACCTACAAAAGGTCCATAGCTCACAGCAGGACTCATTTCAAATGTGCCTTCATCTGCGGAAGCGAAAAATCTATCAATGCCGAAACCATAGGAACTACTGCAATTAGCTACAGCACCACTCGGAAATTCCATTTGCCAGGTAATATTTTCTTCCACCTGAGCAAACATATTTTTATTATTTACAGTTCCAAATTGTGCCGTTACAGCAATCGGTTCCTCGCCTAAAACATAACGCGAAACCTGAATACAATAAACGCCTAAATTGATTAAAGTACCGCCTCCAGCTAGTTTTTTATTCAATCTCCATTGATTGCGTGCATTTAAATCTACGGGTGAATTAATATCGCGAAAATCATATGTGCTGTAGCCAAGAGAGGCTTCAATAAATCGTACCTGACCCAAAACTTTTTCCTGTCCAAGTCGCTTTACTTCCAGATGATTAGGTTCATAATGCAGACGATAACCCATTGCGAGTTGTACATTGTTTTCCTTACAGGTTTTAATCATTTCTTCGCAGTCTTCGATAGTAATTGCCATCGGTTTTTCGACAATAATATGTTTTCCAGCTTTTGCTGCCCGAACGGTAAGTTCCTTGTGCAGTGAATTGGCAGTTACAACATAAACTAAATCAATATCTTTATTTTTTACGATGGAATCGAAATTCTCATAATTGTAAATGTTCTTCTCGGGAATATTATATTTCTTTTTCCAATTTTCGGCTTTAGAAGGAGTTCCTGTCACGATTCCCGCAAGCTGGCAATATTCAGAAACCTGAAGACCTTCGGCCAGAAGTGAAGCGTAATTTCCCAAGCCGCAAAGAGCTATATTTAATTTCCTTCCCGTGTAAGGCTTTTTATTAGTTTCCGGCGCAGATAAAAAAGAAGGAAGAGATGTCATCACAACAGACGCACCAACGCCAATTCCAAATTTATTCACAAATGATCTTCTTGAAATTTTTTCCATATAATTTATCTTTTAAGTTAAATAGCAATTTATTAGTAAGCTCTTTTTGATAAATGTTACATTTGTCTTTGATATTAGTGATTTAGGATGTTTTTGTTTCCCGCAGATTCCGCAGATCGGGCAGTTTTTTTAATTTATAAATCTTTGTAATCTTTTAGTCTGTGGCAAAAGAAAATCTGCTAAATATGCGTGAAAGAAAAAATGCGAGAAAATTCGAGAAATTCGTGGCAAAAAAACACCCTCAAAAAACAAAATCGTTTTATATATTTGAAATCAGGATAATTTTTGCATTATTTGCAAAATAAAACCATAAAGTCCGAAGTAAATTAATTTTATAATAGCAAAACATATATGGCATTTTCAAGTTTATTCCGAAAGAAAACAGTACAGGATATTCTGAAGCAAGTTGCTCAGAACGAATCAGATGGTCATAATGCACTTGGAAAACATTTGACTACGAGAGACTTAACTGCATTCGGAATAGCTGCTATTGTTGGAGCTGGTATTTTTAGTACTATCGGAAAAGCCAGTGCAGACGGCGGACCAGCTGTTATTTTCTTGTTTTTGTTTACAGCTTTAGCTTGTAGTTTTGCTGCTTTTGCTTACGCTGAGTTTGCTTCGATGGTTCCGGTTTCAGGAAGTGCTTATACGTATTCTTATGTTGCTTTTGGAGAATTAATTGCCTGGATAATCGGCTGGGCATTGATTATGGAATATGCCGTCGGAAATATAACTGTCGCCATATCGTGGAGTGATTATTTTACGGGACTGCTCCAGAGCGGTGGTATACATCTCCCGCAATGGATTCAGATGGATTATTTGACTGCCTCAAACGGATATAATGATGCCGAAGCCTTAATGCGAGGCGGAAAATCCTTCGAAAATTTAAGTACAGCTTTACAGCAAGCACATACAGCGTGGACAACAGCGCCAACAATAGGATCTTTCCATTTTGTTACCGATTTACCAGCTTTATTTATCATTATTTTGATTACAGCTTTGGTTTACAGAGGGATGAAAGAATCTCGTAACGCCAGTAATCTAATGGTTGTTGTAAAACTTTGTGTGGTTCTTTTGGTAATTGCTGTCGGTGTATTTTATGTAGATACAGCAAATTGGGATCCGTTTGCTCCAAATGGAGTTGGTGGAGTTTTAAAAGGTGTTTCTGCAGTTTTCTTCGCTTATATTGGTTTTGATGCTATTTCCACAACTGCCGAAGAATGCAAAAATCCGCAGCGCGATTTACCACGCGGCATGATGTGGGCAATTATTATCTGTACGATCTTATACATTGCAATTGCGTTGGTTTTAACCGGAATGGTGAGTTATAGCGAATTGAATGTTGGAGATCCTTTGGCATTTGTTTTCGATAAATTAAATTTAAAATGGATGTCTGGAATTATTGCCGTAAGTGCAGTAGTAGCTATGGCGAGTGTTTTATTGGTTTTTCAAATGGGTCAGCCTCGTATCTGGATGAGTATGAGCCGTGATGGTTTACTCCCAAAGAAATTTTCTACAGTTCACCCAAAATTCAAAACACCTTCTTTTGCAACGATCGTAACTGGTTTCGTAGTTGCAGTTCCGGCTTTATTCTTGAATTTAACTATGGTGACTGACTTATGTAGTATCGGAACTTTATTTGCCTTTGTATTAGTTTGTGCAGGAGTTTTAGTGCTGCAAAACAAACCTGAAATTCCAAGAGGAAAATTCAAAACGCCTTATGTAAATTCTAAATATATCCTGCCGATTTTAATGATCGCTGGTTTGTATTATGCTTTTGCATTCAATAATAAAGCGACAATGGCTTTTATTAATAATGATGCTCAAATCAACGATGCAACGACAATCGTAACCTCTCTAGATAAAGAAGAATCTGAAAAGGTTTTCAATTATTTAAAGGGAATTGAAGTAAATAATAAAACTGCTGAAACATCAGATTTGGAGCATTTCTTAGGACAATATCAAGATGACGATTCAAAATATACTGAGGTAGTAAAGGGATTACCAATTAGCGATTCTTTAAAATACGAATCAGGTTTCAGTTTGTTCAAACACAAAATTCCAATGTGGATTTTCTTATTTGTTTTGGTTGGATTAGCCGTTTGGGCATTCAGAAAAAATCTATCTTTAATTCCACTTTTAGGATTAATCTGCTGTCTTTATATGATGGCCGAATTAAGCGTTTGGAACTGGATTTACTTCACCATCTGGTTGCTAATCGGATTATTGATTTACTTTACATATAGTAGAAAAAATAGTAAACTGAATACTGAAATATAGGCTAAAAGTAAAGTTATATAGCACAAAAAGCCGTTCTGAGTACTTCAGAACGGTTTTTTTTATTTTGCGGCTTTTTATAGAAATATTCTTATGTTTTAAAAGTGCTTTTCCTTAAGTTTGTTTTCAGTAAAATTTTAAAATTAATAAGTAATACATGGGTTTTCTTGATAAAATATTGGGCAGAAAAGAGGCTTCAATACAATCTAATACTGATTTCTGGAATTGGTTTTTAAAAAATGAAAAGGAGTTTTTTGCAATAGTTAAAAATAGACAAAATATACATCAAGGTTTTTTTGAAAAATTAGCACCAAAACTTGATGAAATTCATCAGGGAATTTATTTTCTAACGGGAATGTTAGATGATAATACAGTAGAATTAATCTTAACGCCAGATGGAGCAGTCAGAAATATTTATGCAATTGAAGAATTGGTAAATGCAGCGCCTCAAATTAAAGGCTGGAAAATTACGGCATTAAAACCAGCATCAGACATTCAAGATATTGGTATTGATTATGAAGGATTCCAATTTAATAAAGACAATTTAAGATTTTATCCAAACATTCATGAAGGATATCCAGATGAAATTGACTTAACAGTTATTTATGACGATTTTGTTGAAGAAAAAAAGCAAGTTATAACTAACGGTGTTTATATTTTCTTAGACAATTATTTAGGAGAACTACATTCTCTTACTTTGATTGATAACATGAAAATAGACAGTCCAAATAGTATTTCAGAAGAATTAATTCCGATCGAAAAATTAAAAGATTATTTGATTTGGAGAGAAAAAGAATTTGTAGAAAAATACGATGGCACAAGACATAATACAGAAAATGATAACTATTCAGGTTTTGAGGCAACTGCAAAAGATGGAAGTGGCATTATCGGATTAATGAACACTGATCTTTTGCAATGGGATAAAAAAGCATCGCATCCGTGGGTATTTATTATTACGATTCTTTTTGATGGAAGCCATAATAATGGGATGCCAGATAAAGAAACTTATCAGTTATTAAACGAAATAGAAGATGAGGTTGTATTAGATCTTAAAGATCTGGAAGGTTATTTAAATGTTGGAAGGGAGACATTGGCTAACAGAAGGGAAATCTTTTTTGCCTGCAAAGACTTTAGAAAACCAACAAAAGTGGCAGATGAATTAATTAAAAAATACGATGGTTCATTCGAAATAAGTTACGAAATCTACAAAGACAAATACTGGCAAACGTTTAGACATTACGAGCCGAGATAAAACACAAAAGCCGTTTTGATATATTCAAAACGGCTTTTTATATAAAAAAATCCGCTTAGAGAAATCTCCAGCGGATTCAAACAATCTAATAAAAAATGTGCAAATTTATTTATAGAGTAATGTTTGCCTTTATTGCGAGTAATTTTTCTCGCGCAGATTCCACAGACTAACCAATCTTTTTTATAACCCTAATAATAAATCGGCATAATCAGCCAAATCTGCGAGAGAAAAAGCTTTATTGAATTTCTTTAACGTCTTCTTTGTGAATCTTTACAGAGCTTAAAATTCCAAGTTCAACCATGCAATTTTTCATCATTTGGTAAGTGCGTTCAATATCATTATCCAATCCAATAGAAAAGCGAATCAACCCGTCTGTTAATCCCATTTCTTTCTGCTCATCTAACGGAATTTCGCTCGAAGTAGAGGTTCCTGGTGCGCTGAATAATGTTTTATAGAAACCTAAGCTTACTGCCAAATATCCAAGGTTTCGTTCCTGCATCAATTCCATTAATTCATTAGCTTTTTCCAAAGTTCCAACATCAATCGTTAGCATTCCTCCAAAACCATATTCGGGATTAATCATCGTTTTATATAATTCATGACTCGGATGGCTTTTCAATCCTGGATAAACCGTTTTTAAGCCATCTTTCTCAAATTGATCCGCCAAATAATGTGCATTATGACTATGCTGTTTAATTCTAATATGAAGCGTTCTCAAATTTTTCATCACACTTGCAGAACGCAAACTATCCATTGTAGGCCCTAAAAGCATACTCGCGCCAGAATTTACATTTTTCAGCGAATTAATAAATTCTTTAGACGCACAAGTCACACCGCCAACGGTGTCACTGCTTCCGTTTATGTATTTTGTCAAACTATGAATGACAATATCGGCGCCCAATTTTGCAGGAGAAACAGAAAGTGGTGAAAAAGTATTATCGACAACCAATTTCAAATTATGTTTTTTAGCAATTTTAGCCAAACCAGCAATATCGGCAACTTCCAGAAGTGGATTACTAACCGTTTCGCAATACAAAACTTTTGTTTTAGAAGTAATTGCAGCTTCTACAATATCCAGTTTTGTGATGTCAACAAAGCTTGTTTCGATCCCGAATCTTGGTGTAAAATTTTTTAAGAAAGCGTAAGTTCCGCCATAAATAGTTCGGCTTGAAACAATATGGTCGCCTGCACCGCACAATTGCAAAAGAGTAGGTGTAATCGCTCCCATTCCAGAAGCCGAAACATTTGCTGTTTCCGTTCCTTCCATTGCTGCCAAAGCCTGATCCAAATACAAATTGCTTGGCGATGAATGACGCGAATACAAGTAACAGCCTTCCATATTGCCTTCAAAAGTGTCAAACATAGTTTTAGCCGAAAGAAAAGTATAAGTCGAAGAATCAGAAATCGACGGATTGACACCGCCAAATTCACCAAAGTATTGCAAATCCTGAATTTTATCTGCTGGGTTGAAGTTTTTCATATAGATAGTTTTTATTTGTTTTGTTTCAAGTTTCAGGTTTCAAGTTGAGAGTGAGGAAGCTCATTTCTAAGAAATTCTATCCAAAATAATATCTATTTAGAATATTAATCAACTATAAAACATATAATTAGATTTTAAAACTATAAAAACTTATTTTTAATGATTTTTAAACTAAATTTGATATAGAAAATGTAGCTCAATAGATTTTCTTTCATCAACAGCACACCATCAACTATCAACCAAAAAACATTAACTATAATGACTCTAGACGCCACAGATAAAAAACTCTTAGTTTTGCTTCAAACCGACAGTAAAAAAACAACAAAAGAATTATCCTTAAAACTTGATCTTTCTGTTACAGCGGTGTATGAAAGAATTAAAAAATTAGAAAGAGAAGGAATAATTAAAAACTACGTTGCATTAGTCGATAAATCCAAAATTGAGAAAGGGTTTGTCGTTTTCTGTCACCTAAAACTCATTCAGCATACCAAAGAATTCTTAACCAAATTCGAAAGCGAAGTCATCAAACTCAATGAAGTTTTAGAATGCCATCACGTAAGCGGTGATTATGATTATATCTTAAAAGTTCTAGTGAAAGATATGGAAGCGTATCGTGAATTTTTAGTAACCAAACTGACTTCGCTACAGCACATCGGAAGTACACAAAGTATGTTTATGATTAGCGAAGTGAAGAATTCGACGGTGATTTCTTTTTAGGAGGTTCAGAGATTTTTTCAAATTTTTAGTCTCATTTTATGTCATTTCGACGAAGGAGAAATCTCCACGAGGAGCTCTACAAAGATTGGACTTTCGTTGAGGAGTTACTTGCGGAGATTTCTCCTTCGTCGAAATGACAAATAGTACGATATAATTATTGTGTTAAAAAAACTTTGCGACTCTGCGTCTTTGCGAGATTAAAAACAAAACTTTGCGTAACTCTTAGCGCCCTTTGCGGTAAAATCGTTACCCAAAATTTCACACAAAAAACATTGAAATTTAAGCCTTAAACAGAACTTTATTGCTTAATTTTGTAACCGCTAAAATAAAAACAAAATACTATGAGTTCATTTGACGTAGTCATTATAGGTTCAGGTCCTGGCGGATATGTATCAGCAATTCGTTGCGCACAATTAGGTTTCAAAACCGCAATTGTAGAAAAATATAATTCATTAGGCGGAACTTGCCTTAACGTAGGTTGTATTCCTTCAAAAGCATTATTATCTTCTTCTCATCATTATGCTGAAATTGCTCATTTCGCAGATCACGGAATCGAAGTTTCTGGAGATGTAAAAATCAATTTAGAGAAAATGATCGCACGCAAGCAAGCAGTTGTAGATCAAACCGTAGGTGGTATCAACTACTTAATGGATAAAAATAAAATTACTGTTTTCAATGGTTTAGGTTCTTTCGTAGATGCAACACACATTGCAATTGCAAAAGCTGACGGAACATCAGAAACTATCGAAGCAAAATATACTGTAATTGCTACAGGATCAAAACCATCTTCTTTGCCATTTATCAAAATTGATAAAGAAAGAATCATCACTTCTACTGAGGCTTTAGCTTTAAAAGAAGTTCCAAAACACTTAGTAATTATTGGTGGAGGGGTTATCGGAATCGAGCTTGGACAAGTTTACTTGCGTTTAGGAGCTCAGGTTTCTGTAGTTGAGTTCATGGACAGAATCATTCCAGGAATGGACGGAGCTCTTTCTAAAGAATTGACTAAAGTATTGAAAAAACAAGGAATGAAATTTTACGTTTCTCATAAAGTAAAATCAGTTGAAAGAAACGGTGATGCTGTTGTGGTTCAAGCTGAAAATGCAAAAGGAGAAACAATCACTCTTGAAGGAGATTATTCATTAGTTTCTGTTGGTCGTCGTCCTTACACAGACGGATTAAACGCTGACAAAGCTGGAGTTAAAATTTCAGACAGAGGACAAGTTGAAGTAAATGATCATTTACAAACAAATGTTCCAAATATTTATGCAATTGGCGACGTTGTTCGTGGAGCGATGTTAGCACATAAAGCAGAGGAAGAGGGAGTAATGGTCGCTGAAATTTTAGCAGGTCAAAAACCACATATCGATTACAATTTAATTCCTGGTGTAGTTTACACTTGGCCGGAAGTTGCAGCAGTTGGACAAACTGAAGAGCAATTGAAAGCTGCTGGAATTGCTTATAAATCTGGAAGTTTCCCTTTCAAAGCGTTAGGACGTGCAAGAGCAAGTGCTGACTTAGACGGATTCGTGAAAATCTTGGCTGACGAAAAAACAGATGAGGTTTTAGGAGTTCATATGATTGGTGCTCGTACAGCAGATTTAATTGCTGAAGCGGTTACTGCAATGGAATTTAAAGCTTCTGCTGAAGATATTTCAAGAATGAGCCATGCGCATCCAACTTTCGCGGAAGCGGTGAAAGAAGCAGCATTGGCTGCGACAGAAAACAGAGCTTTACACGTATAATTTACGTTAAACATATTACTAAACCGTCAGAGCAATCTGGCGGTTTTTTTATGCATCATTTTTAGCTTCGTAATAATATAATAATTCAAAATAATTTTGTAAATTAGATGTGTATTTCAGGTGCTATCTTTATGATTATTAAAAGATAACATTATGAAAAGTAAATATATAGTTCCGATTTTGATTGGAGCAGGAATAGGAATTGCTCTTTCTTCTTGTGGAGGAGGTATTCCGAAAAAAGCACAGGCTGTAACTAATTTTGACAGTAAAAAATATCTCGGAAAATGGTATGAAATCGCTAGATTAGATTACAAATGGGAAAGAGATCTTGATAATGTAACAGCCGAGTATTCTTTAAAAGATGATAAAACTATAAAAGTCGATAATAAGGGCTATAATGTCAAAAAAGACAAATGGGAACAAAGTGTCGGGAAAGCTAAATTTGTCAAAAAAGACAATGTTGGTATGCTGAAAGTCTCATTTTTTGGTCCTTTTTACTCAGGGTACAATGTTGTAGCTATTGATCCCGACTATAAGTACGCGCTTGTTGCTGGGGAAAGTTTAAAATACATGTGGATTCTTTCGCGTGAGAAAACTATTCCAGAAAGTATAAAAGCCGATTATTTAATTAAAGCTCAGGAAATTGGATACAAAGTAACCGATCTGGTTTGGGTGAAGCATGATAGAACGAATTAAATAAAGAACCCGACAATCAGGAATTGTCGGGTTTTTTATTTTGGAAAAAAGTTAAATTATGGTCTGAAAACACTTTTATAATTATCCCAATATCTGTAAATCAAAAATAAGTTTGCTAAAAACAATAAAATTGCGATTGGCAGACCTTCTGGAGCTAGGAAATAATTGATAAACAAAATATTTACCGTAATAGGCAGGATCAAAATATTAGCCAGCGTTACATATCGCCCAGTTATAAAAGCAATTCCACACAGCAATTCAATTGATTTGGCAAGTGGTATTAAATAAGTAGAAGCCATTAAACCTACATTAAAAGCTTTAAAGTTTCCTGTAGTTTCCGGTTCCGGCATTAAATGAAAAAAATAACTGATAGAGGCAAAAAGTAACAAAAGGCCAATTAAAACACGAACAATAATTGTGGCAATTTTCATAATACTTAGGATTTTTTAAGGTTAAAAAAAATTATTAAGTTATTGGAAAAGATGCAGTTTCAGTCTCAAATAGAATCACAATTCAGTTTTTTTTGCGCTTCATTTTTAAGAATTTTTCAATCAAATTAATTTGTTTTTGGGATTAATCTAAGAGTATATCAAATATAACGAATTTTTTCTTATAAAAAGCATGTGTTTTTAACACTTTTGGATCCTTGTTTTAATCAATTTGTTATTTCTTTTATGACATAATTTTGTCGTAATTTTGAGGTTTAAAATTTATTAATTTTTGAGAGTTTCCATTCATAAAAATATTGCAAATCCAGAACTGTTTAAAGAACAACTCTTAAATTGGGCGCAGCAGTTTCGCGAAGTCATTTTTTTAGACAGCAATTCCTATCCACAACAATATTCTGATTTTGATTGTTTATTGGCAGTTGATGCTTTTACTTCTTTAAAAACGGATTATTACAACGCTTTTGAAGATTTAAAACAATATCAGCAGAATACTAAAGACTGGCTTTTTGGGTACCTTTCTTATGATTTGAAAAATGATATAGAAAACCTTCAATCTCATAATTTTGACGGATTAAATTTTCCTGATTTATTTTTCTTTCAGCCTAAAAAAATATTTATTCTAAGAGGAAATGAACTTGAAATTCAATATTTAATGCTTTGTGATGACGAAGTTGAAGAAGATTTTGAGGGAATAGTCGAAAGTCGAAAGTCGAAAGTCGAAAGTGACGAAAAATTGAATATTCAACAACGTATTTCTAAAGAATTATATATTCAGAAAATAAATCAAATGCTACAGCATATTAATGTTGGTGATATGTATGAAGCTAATTTTTGTATGGAATTTTACGCTGAAAATGCCGTTATAAATCCGTTAGAAAAATTTCAAAAATTGAATGAAATTTCTAAAGCACCTTTTTCGGTTTTCTTTAAAAACTATAAACATTATTTACTTTCTGCTTCACCAGAACGTTATATTAAAAAAGTGGGTGATAAAATAATTTCACAGCCCATTAAAGGAACATCAAAACGTTTTTCGGATTTGGAAGAAGATGAAAAATCAAAAGCTATTTTGGAATCAGATGCAAAAGAACGTGCAGAAAATATCATGATAACCGATTTGGTTAGAAATGATTTGTCGCATACTGCTCAAAAAGGTTCGGTTGAGGTTGAAGAACTTTGCGGCATCTATTCGTTTTTGCAGGTACACCAAATGATTTCCACCATAACTTCAAAATTAGATGCGCAATATTCCGCTGTAGATGTTTTAAAAACAACTTTCCCAATGGGAAGCATGACCGGCGCGCCAAAAATTTCTGTTATGGAAATTATTGAAAATCTGGAAGAAACAAAAAGAGGATTGTACAGTGGAGCAATTGGATATTTTACACCTGCAGGAGATTTTGATTTCAATGTGGTTATTAGAAGCATATTGTACAATCAGGAAGAGAAATATATTTCGTTTTCTGTAGGAAGTGCGATTACGTCATTGTCCGATCCTGAAAAAGAATATGAAGAATGTTTGTTGAAAGCCAAGGCAATGCACGAAGTCTTACGATAAAGTGAATTTGCTGCGAATTATACGAATTTGGACGATTTTTTTTTTGCCACAGATTATTAAGATTTACACAGATTTAGAATCATTTTAATCCTTTAATCTGTGGCTGTATTTTTTAAAGTTTGCAAATCAACTAATGGAAATTTGTGTAATTCCCGGCAGAAAAAATACCCGCTTAACATTTCATTTAAAAATAGAACGAATTTAATTTTTTACATTTATCAAATGTTTTCAAAATTTCAAAATCATATAATTTCAAGATTTCCTTTTTTAGCAGAAAAAAAGCTTTTTCTGGCAGTAAGCGGTGGCTTAGACAGTATGGTTTTACTGCATTTGTTCAATCAATTACCTTGTGAAATCGCAGTTTTACATTGTAATTTTCAACTTCGCGGATTAGAAAGTTTTGGAGATCAGGAATTTATTCAAAACTATTGCAATCAAAATAATATTCCGTTTTTTACAACTCACTTTGATACTGAAGCTTTCGCTAAAGATTATAAATTGTCCACACAAGTCGCTGCTAGAGAATTGCGCTACAGCTGGTTTTACGAACTTTTGGAAGAAGAAAACTTTGATTTTATTTTAACGGCGCATCACGCAGATGACAATCTTGAGACTTTTATAATCAACTTGACGCGCGGAACAGGTTTAGAAGGTTTAACGGGAATTCCAGAGCAGAACGATAAAATCATTCGGCCGCTTTTGCCATTTTCCAGACCAGAAATTCTAAAATATGCAGAAGAAAATAATATAGAATGGCGCGAAGACAGCAGTAATGCATCGACTAAATATCTGCGAAATAAAATCCGTCATGATTTAATTCCTGTTTTAAAAGAAATCAATCCTAATTTTTTAGATGCATTTCAGAAAACACAATCCTATCTTCAGGAATCAAAAGAAATGGTTGAAGATGCTTCTATTATGATTTATCAGCAAGTTGCAAAAGAAGCCGGAAACGATATTCACTTTGATTTGAATCAGTTAAAAAAACTTCCAAATTATAAATCATATCTGTATCAATGGCTGAATGAATTTGGTTTTTCTGCTTGGAAAGATATTTACGATTTGGTAGAAGGACAGTCTGGAAAACAAGTTTTTGCAAATGAGTTCAGATTGCTAAAAAACAGAGAAACATTAATTTTAAGTCCGTATTCTGAGTTGTCAGAAAAAGAAGAATATGAAATTAATGCAAACGATACAGAAGTTAATTTTCCCATAAAATTAAGTCTTTGTAACGTAGGTCACACAACATTCGATTCAAATAGAGTTATATTTGTGGACGTCGATAAAATCCACTTTCCTTTGATATTGCGTAAATGGAAAGACGGTGATGTTTTTCAGCCTTTTGGCATGCATGGTAAGTCAAAAAAAGTAAGTAAGCTTTTTAAAGATGAAAAATTATCATTGATTGAAAAAGAAAAAACATGGATTTTATGTTCTAATGACCAAATAGTCTGGGTTGTCGGAATAAGGCAGGATGAACGTTTTAAAATAGAAAAAGCCACAAACAAAATACTAAAAATAGAACTACAATAATGAACTTTACTCAAAATCTTCAGACAAGCTTGTCAAAAAATATTTGGACTAAAACTATTTTACTGCTGTTGTTTTTCTTTGCTTTTGCAAAAGGTAACGCTCAAATTCTAGAGCCGGTGAAATGGACTTCAAAAATTGAAAAAAAAGGGAATAATGCCGTATTAATTTTTGATGCTGTTATCGAAAAAGACTGGCATATGTATTCGCAGTTTACTCCAGAAGGCGGACCTCTTGCTTTGGAAATTGCTTTTAAAAATCAAAAAGGGAATTACGAGTTAGTAGGAAAAGCAAAAGAAGGAAAAACTAAAACTTCTTTTAACGATGTATTTGGTGTTGATGAAACTTATTTTGAGGGAAAAGCACATATTGAACAAGAGATAAAAATTATTAACCCAAATCTAAAAACAGTTGATGTAGATTTTGATTTTCAGGTTTGTAAAGAAGTTTGTATCAATTCGAGCAAAAAGTTTTCCATTGCTGTTCCATCAACTTTTAAAATGGATGAAGTGCCTGTTTTGGCAGCGGCAGATAAAGATGAAACTAAAGTAGTAGGTTTAGCAGTTGACACTATTAAAACCGAGACAGCAGCACCTGCAGATCAAACTGTAAAAGCAGAAAAAGAAGTTACAGCAGCAGAAACTCCTGCTCCGGCGCCTGCAAGAAGCTTATGGTCAATCTTTTTTATTGCGTTTTTATCTGGGTTTGCAGCTTTGTTAACGCCTTGCGTTTTCCCAATGATCCCAATGACAGTGAGTTTCTTTACTAAGCAAAGTAAAAGCAGAGCAAAAGGAATTAGAAACGCTGTGATTTACGGACTTTCGATTATTGCTATTTATGTAATTTTAGGTCTTATTGTAACTAAAATATTTGGTGCAGATGCATTAAATGCTTTGTCTACAGATGTTTGGTTCAATCTGATTTTCTTTGTGATCTTAGTTATTTTTGCTACTTCATTTTTAGGAGCTTTTGAAATTATGCTGCCAAATTCATGGGCAAACAAAGCAGATCAGCAGGCTGATAAAGGCGGAATAATTGGAATATTATTCATGGCTTTGGCTTTGGCAATTGTATCTTTTTCTTGTACAGGGCCAATTGTTGGAACTTTATTAGTTGAAGCAGCTTCGAACGGTGGAATTGCTCCAGTTGTTGGAATGTTGGGATTCTCATCTGCATTAGCTTTACCGTTTATGTTATTTGCAATGTTCCCGGGATGGTTAAACTCATTACCAAAATCTGGAGGATGGTTGAATACAGTAAAAGTGGTTCTTGGATTTTTAGAATTGGCTTTGGCATTCAAATTTTTATCAAATGCAGATTTAGTTTTACAATTACATTTCTTAGAAAGAGAAGTTTTCATCGCGATCTGGATTGCCATTTTTGGAGCTTTGACTTTATACTTATTCGGAAAAATTACATTGCCTCACGATAGTCCGACAAACCATATTTCTGTTGGAAGATTATATTTAGGATTACTTACGCTGGTATTTACCATGTACTTAATTCCTGGACTTTGGGGAGCGCCATTAAAGTTAATTAGTGCATTCCCGCCACCGCCGCAATACAGCGAAAGTCCATTTGGAGTTGGAGGATCAGGAAATGGATCGGTTTCGGGAGAATCGATAAAAGGTCTTCCAGAAGGAGCAGAATTAGGACCGCACGGAATTATGGTTTTTCATGATTACGAAGATGGTTTAGCTTATGCGAAAGAAATCAATAAACCTATAATGCTGGATTTTACAGGCTATGCTTGTGTAAACTGCCGAAAAATGGAAAACAATGTTTGGTCTGATCCTACGGTTTTGCCAATTCTAAAAAATGATGTTGTTTTAATTTCACTTTATGTTGATGATAAACGTGAACTTCCAACAGAAGAACAATTTACAACTGCCTCTGGAGATAAAATTATTACAGTTGGAGATAAATGGACCGATTTTATGATTTCTAAATATAAAACTAATACACAGCCTTTATATGTGATTACAGATTTAGAAGGAAATAATTTAAATAGTACTAAACCAACTATCAGTTACGTTAGTACAGAAGAATATTTAAAATGGTTAAAAGAAGGTATTTCTAATTTTAAATAGACTTTTAGAATAAAGAATTTACGCAATTTCAAATCTATATTCTAGAATCAAAATATTATTGGGGTTGAAATTAATTCAAAACAAAAAGCGCTCTAAGTAATTAGGGCGTTTTTTATGGTCGAAATTTAAGCAGATCAAAGTTTTAATAAGTGTTCTTATCGAATGATTACGTTATTAATTTTACTTCTAGTGAAACTAATAAGACAAGCAAAATTCCCTACAGCAAAAACGTGTTTTAATCAGGATTTATTTGAATGTAAGCCCTTCCATTCCTGAAATATTAGGTAAACAAAAAACGCCCTAATTACTTAGAGCGTTTTTTTTATCAAGATTGAAAGTTGAAAATTAATATCTTACAAGAATTCTCCGTGTTGAGAAATATCTAATCCTAATTCTTCTTTTTCTTCACTAACTCTTAGAGGAGTAATTTTGTTTACAATAAAGAATAAAGCATAAGAAGCTACAAAAGCAAAGATTGACACAATAACAAGAGCAGTTAATTGGTTGATGAATAAAGTTGGAGTTCCGAAGATTAAACCTTGGTTATCTCCAACAGCTGGGTTGATTGCTTTTGAAGCAAAAACTCCAGTTAATAACATACCTACCATACCACCAACACCGTGACAAGCAAATACATCAAGAGCATCATCAATTTTTCCTTTAGGGAATTTACTAACTACAAGGTTACTTACAATTGCAGAGAATAAACCGATGAAAATTGCGTGGGAAATGCTAACGAAACCAGCAGCAGGTGTAATAGCTACAAGGCCTACAACAGCTCCAATACAAGCTCCAAGAGCAGATAATTTGTGTCCTAAAATTTTATCAAGGAAAACCCATGCCATTGCAGCAGCGGCAGCAGCAACAGTAGTTGTTCCTAAAGCTTGTACAGCTAAGCCATTTGCTCCTAACGCAGATCCAGCGTTGAAACCAAACCATCCAAACCAAAGTAAACCAGTACCTAATAATACGTAAGTAATTCTAGCTGGATTAACTTTTTGTACTTTTCTTTTTCCTAAGAAGATTGCTCCAGCCAATGCAGCCCATCCTGCGCTCATGTGTACTACCGTTCCACCAGCGAAATCAAGAACTCCCATTTTGAAGAAAACTCCATCAGGATGCCAAGTCATGTGAGCCAAAGGAGTATATATTAATAATATAAATAAAACCATGAATAACAAATAAGCCCAGAAACGTACACGTTCTGCAAAAGCACCTGTAATTAAAGCAGGCGTAATGATGGCGAATTTTGCTTGAAATAATGCGAATAACATAAAAGGAATTGTGGGTGCAAGGCTCCATGCAGTATTTGTTCCAACACCTTCAAAGAATAAATTATGAGAAGGATTTCCAATAATTCCTCCAATAGTTGGTCCAAAAGCTAATCCGAAAGCAACCACTGTCCATAGAATAGTAACAATTACCATTGCCATAAAACTTTGAAGCATAGTACTAATTACGTTTTTCTTACCTACCATTCCTCCGTAGAAAAATCCTAAACCAGGAGTCATTAACAATACAAATGCAGTTGCAACGATCATCCAAGCAGTATCTCCTGTGTCAAACTTAACCGCTTCAGCAGGAATTGGGTTATCTGCAATGATAAAGTTTGATATAAAGGTTAGTACCAAAATAGTGATAAGAATCACACTTAAAATAATTTTTCGCATAGTTATTTAGTTTTAAAATTTTTTATAAAAGTATAAAATGATTTCACACCCCCTAAAAAAATAGGGTTCAATGTTTAATTTTTGTTAAATTTAAAATTTGAACCCTTAATTTTTGCATGAATTTGTTAAAACAGACTTAAAATTTGTAATTTGGCAACATTTTTTTTCTCCTTACTAAGACTTTTGATAATTTTTGGGTTAATTGATTGTTACTTTTTGCGATATATTGGATATTTGTTGTTTAAAAACGTCTTAGGTTTTTTAACTACTGATGTTTTTTAATGTTTTTAACAATTTTAATGATTAAAAATCAAGAATGGAAAATAGAAAGATTAAATGGGGAATTGTTGGTCTAGGAAATATTGCAGCTCAGTTTGCAGCAGATTTACTATTAGTAGAAAACGCTGCATTAACGGCAGTTGCTTCAAGAGATATTTCTAAAGCAGAGCAGTTTGCAGAAAAGTTTGGTGCCTTAAGGATGTACAATTCGTA
This sequence comes from Flavobacterium fluviale, assembly GCF_003312915.1. Taxonomy (NCBI): domain Bacteria; kingdom Pseudomonadati; phylum Bacteroidota; class Flavobacteriia; order Flavobacteriales; family Flavobacteriaceae; genus Flavobacterium; species Flavobacterium fluviale. Next base: position 2,292,727 of record NZ_CP030261.1, read on the forward strand.
CGATTTAATTTTTAAAGATAAAGAAGTTGATATTATCTATATAGCAACCCCTCATAATTCGCACGCAGCATTATCAATAAAAGCCCTAGAAAACGGCAAACATGTTTTATGCGAAAAACCTATGGCATTGTCGTATGAAGATTCACTAAGAATGATTGAAGCTTCTAAAAAAAATAATAAGTTTTTTATGGAAGCTTTTTGGACACGTTTTATTCCGTCCATTCAAGATATAGTACAAAAAGTAAATAGCGGAATACTAGGCGAAGTAAATTACATAAAAGCTGATTTTGCTTTTCACGGCAGTGAAACCGAAAACAAAAGACTTTTTGACAAAGAATTGGGCGGCGGAGCTTTATTTGATATTGGAGTTTATCCATTATTCCTCTCTTATATACTATTAGGAAATCCGAAGGAGATAATTGCGAAAGCCATTAAACATAAAAATGATATTGATCTACAGACTTCTATGATATTGCAATATGAATCGGCTCAATCGGTTTTGCATGCTTCCATCGTTTCCGAATCTGATATGAAAGCATCTATAAGCGGAACAAATGGCAGAATCGAATTGAACTCACCTTGGTTTGTTGCCGACGGATATTCTATATTTATAAATGAAGAAAAAGAAGCTGCTTTTACTCTGCCAACTTTAGGAAAAGGATATTCACACGAAATAATAGAATGTCACAATTGCATTCGAAATAATCAAATTGAAAGTGAGTTTTGGTCACATCAAAATAGTTTGGATTTGAGTAAGATTGTTGAGGAAATTAAAAATCAAATAAAATTGTCTTTTTAATTTAAAATATTGTAATAAAATATTTACAAATAATTATTTTTTTTCATTAGTTTTAAAACCAATTAATGAAGAGAAATTTATGTTAGTAAAAGTTTACGGAAGTGCTGTTTTTGGAGTTGAGGCTACAACTATTACTGTTGAAGTTCATATGGATAAAGGAATTGGATATCATTTAGTTGGACTTCCAGACAATGCAATAAAAGAAAGCAGTTATAGAATTGCCGCTGCACTTAAAAATAATGGTTTTAGTCTGCCGGGAAAGAAAATCACCATCAATATGGCGCCAGCAGATCTTCGAAAAGAAGGTTCTTCATATGATTTGACCCTAGCCATGGGAATTTTGGTCGGTTCAGATCAAATAAAAGCTCCAGAAATTGAGAGGTATATTATAATGGGCGAACTTTCGTTAGATGGAAGTTTACAGCCTATTCGCGGTGCTTTACCTATTGCCATTAAAGCAAAAGAAGAAGGTTATAAAGGTTTTTTTCTTCCTATTCAAAATGTAAAAGAAGCTGCCATTGTAGCAGATTTAGATGTTTATGGAGTAGAGAACTTAAAAGAAATTATTGATTTTTTTGCGGGTAAAGGCACTTTACAGCCGACAGTTATTGATACTCGTGCTGAATTCTATAAAACTTTAGATTTTCCAGAATTTGATTTTTCAGATGTTCGCGGACAAGAAAGTATAAAACGCTGTATGGAAATTGCGGCAGCCGGCGGACATAACATTATTTTGATTGGCCCTCCTGGTGCAGGAAAAACAATGCTGGCCAAACGTGTTCCGAGTATTCTGCCACCAATGACTTTGCGAGAAGCGCTTGAAACCACTAAAATTCATAGTGTTGCAGGAAAATTAAAAGAAGTTGGATTGATGAACCAGCGTCCGTTTCGAAGTCCGCATCATACGATTTCTAATGTTGCGCTGGTTGGCGGCGGCAGTTACCCACAGCCGGGAGAAATTTCTATGGCACATAACGGCGTTTTGTTTTTAGATGAATTGCCAGAATTTAAACGTGATGTTTTAGAAGTTATGCGTCAGCCGTTGGAAGATCGAGAAGTAACAATTTCCCGTGCTAAGTTTACCATTACTTATCCTTCGTCGTTTATGCTTGTGGCTAGTATGAACCCAAGTCCGAGTGGATTTTTTAATGATCCAAGCGTTCCGAATACTTCTTCACCACACGAAATGCAGCGTTATATGAGTAAAATTTCGGGTCCGCTATTAGACCGAATAGACATTCATATTGAAGTTACGCCAGTGCCGTTTGAGAAATTGGCCGATGAACGCAAAGCAGAAAGCAGTGTTGAGATTCGCAAACGTGTTACTGCAGCAAGAGAAATTCAAACCAAACGATTTGAAACGATAGAAAATGTTCATTACAACGCTCAAATGAGCAGTAAGTTAATTAGAGAATATTGCGTTTTGGATGAACCTTCAAAAGAATTATTGAAAACGGCAATGGAAAGACTAAACCTTTCGGCTCGAGCCTACGACAGGATTCTAAAAGTTTCCAGAACAATTGCCGATTTGGATAATGCGCCCAATATAGTTTCATCGCATATTGCAGAAGCAATTCAGTATAGAAGTCTGGATCGAGAAGGGTGGCTGGGATAGAATGGTAAAATGTGAAATGTGAAATGTGAAATGTGAAATGTGAAATGTGAAATGAGGACTTAGCATCTTACATTTCACATTTCACATATAACAAAATCTATTCGTTATTTTTTGGGTAAATGAATTTAAAAGAATTTGCAACAGCTGGATGAAGAATAGTTCCGTGGTTTTCTTCTGGGAAGTAATCGAAGTAAACATGGATGCTTTTGCTTTTTGATTCTTTTATTTTTTCTGCCAGTAAATTGGCGTCAACTTCCATAACTCTCGGGATTTCTGTTGGAGTTAATCCTTCTTTTCCAACAGCAATATAAATGTCTGTTTTTTGATTGAAGTTTTCTTTTAATATTTCAGAATCTAAATCCAGTAAAGAACCGTTATTCCACCATATGCTTGGACTTACAATTACATATTTATTAAACAGGAAAGGCTTTTTTAGTAAAATTTCAGTTTCTAATAACCCGCCTAAAGACTGGCCGATTATAGTTTTAGAATTGTTTGTTTTGTATTTTTTCTCAATAAATGGCTGTAATTCTTTTTCTATAAAAGCAATGAATCGATCCGAATGACCTGTAGTTGGAAATCGGGTTTTATCATATTCAATTGTTGTCGGAAATGTAAAATCTCTTTTTCTGTCTACTGTAGCAATTCCAACTACAATTGATTTAGGAACCTGATTGATCCATTCAAAACTATTAAACTGCACTAAACCAGAGATATGTATAAAATCTTCATCGGCAGAACCGTCAAGTAAATAGATTACGGGATATTTGGTTTCTTCATTGGGGTTATAACCTTCAGGAAGATAGATGTTTAGAATTCTTTTCTCGTTTAGTTCTTTCGATTGAATTTCATCAATAACACCTAAAATAAAAGGTTTTGTTATTGCAGCAGCTTTAGTTTTGTTTTTTTGACCGAATGTCAAAGTGAAAGTAAAAAGAAAAAAAGCCAGGGTAAAAAATTTGTTCATTGAAGTATGCAGTAAAAAATAAAAAACTAAAATACGAATTTAAATCCATGAGTCCATTTTTTACTCTGGCTTTGATAAAAGTTATTTATCAGCAAAAATCTCATCTAAACCTTCCATAGCAATGGTAAAGCCTTCTTTGAAGCCCATTTGGATAATCATTTCCAGATCAGATAGTTTTTCGTATTTAATTACAACATCAACAAATGTAGAACCATCTTTTTCGGAGAAAGTAACATCCCAGTCGGAACGCGGAAACTCTTTGTTTAAATTTCCTTCGCTGTCGCTAAAAGCATCTAGCCATTTTACATTTGTTTTTGGATGTATCGAAGTATAATCTGCAATAGCCCAATGTTCTTCACCTTCTGGTCCAACCATGGCATACAATCTGCGTCCGCCTTCTTTAAAATCCATGCTTTTAGTTTTTGATTTCCAAGGAGCTGGTGCCCACCATAAATCTAAAATTTGAGCTTCTGTCCAAGCAGACCAAACTTGAGATAAAGAGGCGTTAAATTCGCGTTTTACATTGACAGTATTATTTTCCTTATCAACAGTAAAATTCATTAAAAGATTTGATTTCATTTTCTTTAGATTTTTAATTCGTTAATAATAATTTGGTTGAAATGGTTTTATTTTTCCGCTAAGATTTTGTCCAAACCTTCCATAGCCGATGTAAATCCTTGTTTGAATCCCATTTCGATTATTTTTTCCAGTTCTTCAAAACTGTCTCGCGTAATTACGATATCTACAATAGTAGAATCTCCCTGTTCTGTGAATGAAACATCCCAGAAAGAACTTCCAAAAGCAGAATTTGGATTTCCTTCGGCATCGCAAAAAGTGGACGTATACTTAAAATTTGTTTTAGGAGAAATCGAAGTATAATCAAAAGTACTCCATCCTTGCGCGCCTTCAGGCCCAATCATCGCATACAATCTTCTCCCGCCTTCTTTAAACTCCATACTTTTTGTTTCAGATTTCAACGGAGCCGGTGCCCACCATAAATCTAGAATTGCAGCTTCTGTCCAAGCAGACCAAACATTTGACAACGGCGCATTGAATTCGCGTTTTACATTCACCCTTTTATTTTCCTTGTCTACAGAAAAATTCATTAATAAATCAGTTTTCATTTTCTTTAGATTTTAAGTTTAGTAATACTTGATCCAGTTGACTAAAACGCTGTTCCCAAATTTTCTTGAATTGTTCCAGCCATTGATCAATTTCTTTCATTTTATCAATTTTGAGCTGATAATAAATTTCTCTACCCATTTTTTTTTCTTCCAGTAAATCGCATTCATTCAATATTTTAATGTGTTTAGAAACGGCTTGCCTTGTAGTTTGAAACTGCTCGGCAATCGCATTTGGCGTCAATGCAGTCGAAGAAATCAAAACTAGAATCGCTCTGCGGGTCGGGTCGGCAACTGCCTGAAAAATATCTCGTTTCATTATTGTAACTATTTATTCGCAACTAATTAGTTGCAAATATACGCAACTTTTCGGTTGCGCAATATGAAATACTGATTTTTTTTTATAAATGAGGCTTATAAACAAAAAAAGACGCATAAAATTGCGCCTTTTTTTCTACTATTTTTTAGATAATTATCGTCTAAATTTATTCCTAACAATAATATCTTTGAGTTTCGCTTTTAAATCTTCGCCGGCATCAAAAACCATTTGTTCGTTGTTTGGAAACGGAACAGCACGTTTAGAAAAATAGTTTTGATAATTGTCTTCGCAGGCACTACGGTCTCCTTTATATTTGGAGTAGATATTTTCAAAGACAAATTCACTGCTAATGGGAAACGTCTGCACCAGCTGATTCGATTTTAAATCTACATAATCAATTTTTGCAGTCACCATACAGGATTTGTATTGTCTAAATTCATAAACCGTTGCGCGAAGTGTTTTATAATTATCCACTTTAATTTCTTTTCCCAAACTGTCTTTTACGGGCCTGCCTCGGCTGTCCAAAAGTGTTTTTACACCATCTTTAATCTGTCTTTCCTTCACAAATTCTTTTTCTTTAATTTGTTCTGGTGAGATTGCAATTTGTCTAAAATTGATAATCAGACTGTAATCGTAGTTCACATTTTTTTGTCTGGCGTTATGATACACTGTCCATTTATCATTTAATCCGTAAGTTTTAAAATCCAGCAGATCATCCTGAAGCATTTTCGGAATCACCATATTGGTTTCATTTTTGGCATAAACATCGACAAAATCAGTTCCTTTAAAAAGTGCATCATCCATTAATTTTTTGGTGTTTTTATAACCAGGATTGATACTTTCCAAATACGAAAAATCATCATATGCCTTTCTAAAATCCATTTTGTTGTTCGATTTTAGAAGTGCAGAAGCATTCTCACACAAATATTTTGAAAGCGCATTTTTGCTGTTTACAATTTCGTTCGAATAATTATCAAATGGAAAATTCGCATTTCGGTTTTGCTTTATTAATCTCAAAGGCAAAATCGGACTAATTTTTTCCTGACGGTTATTCAGTTGTAAATAAGTATTGTAGATACGCTCTGCATTAGCAGGATTGGCATCTTTCGACAGTATTTCAAGATCACGCAAATCTCTGTCCTTTGCTTTTGCAAAAGCCTCTTCGAGTAAATACACATAATCTTGTTTTCCTTTCGAATCCTTATTTGTTCTCAAGGCTTCAACAGCGCGGTCAATAGCACCATCGTAATTTCCGTCACTTATTAATGCCTGAGTCGTTTTTACGCCGCAGGAATAAAGAGCCAAAAAGAATATAAAAAATAGTAAAGTAGTTTTTTGCATAGTATCTCTTTTGAAGGTGTAAATATATCTTTTTTAACTTTCAACAACTATGCCTTTTTTGCGATTTATTTTTAGAAGCAGCAACAAGGTTTTCAAAAGAACTTTTAGTCCCGCTTTCGCCTTTATCTCTCCATTTCATTACGAGGATATCGGCTCTATCGGGGCTAGGATAGAACATTTGGTTTTCATAAAAGCCTTTCTTAAATGCGTTTAATCGGCTAATTTTTTATACTCAAAAGTGCCAAGTTGTGGAGTTGTAATAATTCTTTTTTGAGTATCAAAATAATCAATATTAAATTTAACAGGCATCAGGATTGCAATAATAGTAAGCTCCTTGTTGTTTTTAGACATCTTCCATTTCGCTTTGTGCGATTCGTCGCCAACCAGACTTTCAAAATCACCATTTTCTTTAAAAACCTGAAAAACCTGATCAGTTTTATAATACTGCTGAATATTTTTGTCCTTACCGTTTTTGGTCCATTTTACCAATTGCCATTTTCCTATAAGTTCTTTAGAAGTTTGCGCTGATGCAGATAAACCAATTAAAAACACAAATGCTAAGATTAATTTTCTCATTTTAAATAGATTAGGATTGAAGAATAAATTTAGTGAATTTCTGAATTGTATAACATCTTTTAATCCTCCCAATTTTCAATCAAATTATCTTTCCATAATTTTTGAGCAAATTCTCTAAAGACTTTTGGACCTTTTTTGAAATTTTCATCTAATTTATATTCACCTCCAATAAATTGTTTTTCGCCATTATCAAGAACTCCAACCTGAACTTTGCTTTCGCCGCGCACCGCATATTTCTTATTGTCTTCGTACATTATAATCTTCATATCACACGGACTCACATCACCGTGGCACGCAGTTTTGTACATCACCCAAGTTTCAGCGATTCCGTTGTTGTTTAAATCAGTTACTTGAAAAGTGTTTTTCACAAACGAAGCCACAATATCAACGGGGCAGTCTGCAATAAAATCGTAAACTTTCCAAGTTTGTTTTACTTCATTTCCAGAAACTATAAAATGATACGCAAACAATTCAGCATCAGAACTACTTTCAGATTCATGCTCGAATTTTTTATTGATATGATAGCCTGTTTCTGTCGTAATAACAATATTATCGCCTAATTTATCTTTCCATCGAACGGCATTTTTGACAAAACCTTCATATTTAATAGAAGATGGAAATTGTGTTGAATCGATTTTTTGTATGGTTAGAACAAAGTTTTCGTTTTGAGGTTGGCTTAATTCGATATTTTTGGATGACTTTAATTCTTCTTTTTTATCTTCTTTGCAGCTTGTAAAGAACATGGCAAATAATAACGCAATAGTGAAGTTTTTCATAAATAATTAATTCGGCTTTTATCTTTTTATTACAAATAGTTTCTGAGTAGAATAAAGGTCACATTATTTTTTTAAATTCTTAAATATATTTCAGCCACCAATGATTATTTTCAGCCTTATATTTTCCGAACCATTGGCAAGGTTTATAAAGCAGTGCCACAACAAAAATCCAGATGCCATAAATTGACCACAGAGGTAAACCGCTTTCAACGCTTTTAGGTCTGCCAAAAGTTCCCGAAGCAAATTCCAGTTGAGACCAATTAAAGCCTTGTGCCAAAAGCATAAAAAGCGTCAGAATATGAATAACATAAAAGTGAACGACGAAATAAAATAAAGGGACTTTTCCGTAAACCAAAGTTACTTTTTTAACTGTATTATGAAATTGTTCTGCAAAAGCGAGCAGTAAAAACATATTGCCTAAAGTAACCAAACAAAATAGGAGAGAAGGTGGATATTTGGTTACATTAATAAATGATAAAAAGGTGAAAACCGGGTCTTTTTGTGTAGCCCATAAAGCGGGATCACCGTAAATATTTACCAATCGAATTACCGTAAATAAAGCTAAAGCACTCAAACCGATTTTTAAGAATAGTCTTTTTCTTTGCCCTTCTGCTAGTTCAAAGAATTTTCCTGTGGCAAAACCAACGAGCATAATTCCCAGCCAGGGAATTGGCGGATAGCCCATAATAAATGCTTTTCCTGCAAACGGAAAAACAGCTGGCCCAAAGAGAGGAGTTAAGATGGTTTTTAAAACTGAATTTTCTACAAACGGAATTAGCGCGAGAAGATTATGGAAAAAGATAATTACAAGTCCCACAATACCTAAAGTTTGAGAACGGACTTTTAATAATAAACTCAAAAGAACAAACCCAAATCCTATCGCTGCTATGACTTCGAATAAAAGGGTATGAAATCCAATATCGAAAAACAATCCAAAATTGACAATTGTAAATTCGAGCAGGATCAACCAAAGTCCTCTTTTTAATAAAAGCTGTCTGGTTTCTGCTGTATTGTTTTTGTTTTGAAGCGAAAGATATACCGAAGTTCCAGCCAAGAAAACAAAAATAGGCGCGCACAAATGCGTAATCCAGCGTGTAAAAAACAACAAAGGAGAAGTCGTCGCTAAATCGGTTGGGCTTTGTGTAATCGAATCGACATGCATTAAATCCCGAACATGGTCAAGTGCCATAATGATCATTACAATTCCGCGTACAATGTCTATAGATGGCTGTCGTTTCATGTTTTTGATTTTTAAATACTTAAGGTAAATCTAATGATTTTTTTGAGTATTTGCAATCCAATTTATTTTCCGAGAAAAAGCGACATAATGATAAAAAAGTTTAGGTAATAAACGATTTTTTATTGCCTTCTAATTTTAACCTGATACACAATCTCCCAAAAAATAATTGAAAAAACAGCATTAGCAAAAATGGCAGTTTTAACCTGATACGGATCATAATTTACAAATAAATGTAAATTGGTAAACTGTAACGCTAAAAAGATAGCTAAAGCAGCAATTGCGGCAGCGCAAATTATATTCAGCAAAGGTTTCCACTTTAGTGCTGAAAAAGCATAAATAAGATTCAAAATTCCGAAACCAACTCCTAACGTTACAAATGCATCACCTTTAAATTTTTCGTTTAATTCAAGTAAAAAATGTGTAGAGGTGAGGTATAAAAAGAAAAGAATAGAATAAATTAAGATGCGTATTTGTGGTTTCATTTTGTATTGTTTTATCTTGCAAAATTAAGCATTTAAAATGAAGCTGTGATTAGTATTTTATTGCAAAAGTGTTTCTACTTTAGTTTCAGACTTTTCTTTTAGCGGACTATCTGCCTGCAAACTCCAAATAATTAGAAATTTTCCTTTTGCCAGATATTCTTCTGGGTGTTCAGCTGTTGGTTCGCCCGCTTTTCCCCAAAGTAAACCTTGCAAAAATCGATCGCCTTTAAAAACGTGATCGAATTCAAAATACATTATAGAACCGCGGTCTGCTTTGCTTTTAAAACTTTGAATGGCTTTACTTTTTACAGTTCCAACAATATTGCTGTAGGTTTCAATATCATTATAAAAATTGCAGGCTTGCGGCGTAATACAAATATTCCCGTCGCTTACCATATAACCGCCTTTTGGAATTTCTTTTGGTTTGAGTTTTAAATCTGCGATCGTTTGGCTGAAGGAATTTGTAGTAATTAGTAGGAGTAATGTGAGTAGGGGAATTGTAAGTTTCATTGGTTTTTGGGGTTTGGTTTATTGAGCTAAAATAGTTTTTTTTATCTGAAGTTCTTTAATTCATTTTACTATTTATGTGACTTGTTAAAAGTGAGAAGTTCGCGTTTTTTGGGTGTAGATTTATAAATCCGAAATTCCAATTGCAGTTAAGTAAACCTGACAGGTTTTTAAAACCTGTCAGGTTTTGCATACTATAAACTTGCTCCGTCGGTAAACAGTTGTTTTTTACTGTATTTGCAGATAATTTTTCGCTAAATATTCTTAAAATGAATTTAGATTTTCCTTGACAAATTTTAAATTTAATTCATTCAAATTATCTTCATATTTAAAAAAATCATTTTCAAGTTCTTCCCACACTATATTTGCCTCTTCTTCAATTTTTTCAATAATTTCTTCCCGTAAGTTACTATTTTTAGGGACTTTGTTTTCTGGGAATTGTGCAATTGCTTTCTTCAGAATTTTTGCCGTATGATTTGCATTAATGGCGATTAATGAATCTACTGTTTCATGTGCATAATCTCCGGTAGAATTAAAAAAATATTGACTAAATCCGCCGTTATTTATTTCTCTTTCTAGATTTTGATTATAGTAGAAAAATTTTTGAGCGTTAGATAAATTTTCCATTTTATCTCCCCATTCGCATAACGTACAAATATAATTGTCAATTTCAATGATAATGTCGTTAATGTTTTCTCCCTGAATTAATTTTTGAATATCAATTTTTTTAAACTGATTATCATTCTTGTTGATTTGATTAGACATAATAATTTTAGATTTATTACCAAAGTTCTTTTTAAATTAGAAATCAAAAGTAATTAAAATTGTAGTATTAGTATTATATTTTTAACTAAATGATTATTTGGAAATAACAATTCTCATAGTTACTTTGCGTGAGCTTCTCCCGACGCCTCGGGATCGCTCAGCCTGATAATCTGTTTCAGGAAAATCTGAGAAGTCTAAAATCTATCCCGAGGCTTCGGGACTAAAATCTACAATAAAAAAATCCCGCTTCAATTAAGAAACGGGATTTCGTAGATATTCTCTTTTTTTTTATTTTAAACTGTTGCAGCGATTTCTTCTGGCAGCGGAATTTGATTTTTAAGTAAATCTTCGAAAGTTTCGGCTTGGCGAATCAAGATTCCTTTTCCGTTCATCCAAAGAACTTCGGCTGGTTTGTATCTTGAATTGTAATTCGAAGACATTGAGAAACAATAAGCTCCAGCGTTTCTGAAAGCTAAAATATCTCCTTCTGTAATTTCTGAAATTCTGCGGTTGTTGGCAAAAGTATCCGTTTCGCAAATGTATCCTACAACAGAGTAAAAACGCTCTTTTCCTTTTGTGTTTGAGATGTTTTCGATATGATGTGAAGATCCGTATAACATTGGACGAATTAGGTGGTTGAAACCACTATCAACCCCAGCGAAAACGGTTGACGTTGTTTGTTTTACTACGTTTACTTTTACTAGGAAATGACCTGCTTCGCTCACCAAGAATTTTCCTGGTTCGAAAATCAAAGTTAAATCTCTGCCATATTCTGCACAGAAAGCATTGAATCTTTTAGATAATTTTTTACCTAATTCTTCGATGTCTGTCTCGATATCGTCTTTTTTGTAAGGAACTTTGAATCCGCTTCCGAAATCTAAGAATTCCAAATCTTTGAAATGTTTTGCTGTATCGAACAAAATTTCAGCAGCATACAAGAATACTTCGATATCTAAAATATCAGATCCTGTGTGCATGTGAATTCCAACAATGCTCATTTTTGTGTTTTCGACAATTCGCAATATATGCGGAATCTGGTGAACAGAGATTCCGAATTTACTGTCGATATGGCCAACAGAAATGTTAGCATTTCCACCCGCCATTACGTGCGGATTGATACGAATACATACTGGAATCTGTGGATATTTTGTTCCGAATTGCTCCAGAATAGATAAGTTATCAATATTGATTTGAACACCCATCGCGGCAACTTCTTCAATTTCTTCAAGAGAAACGCCGTTTGGTGTAAAGAAAATTTTGTCAGGATCATAGCCAGCATGAAGTCCCAATAAAACTTCTTGAATCGATACAGTATCTAAACCAGACCCCATGTTCTTTAATAACTGAAGAATCGCAACGTTTGACAATGCCTTCATGGCGTAATTAACTCTCAAGTTTTCTACCTTAGAGAAAGCTTTAGTTAACCTATTGTACTGAGATTGGATTTTTTCGGCATCATAAACATATAATGGACTTCCAAATTGGTCTGCTAACTGCAGTAAATCTTTTGCTTGCATTTTTAAATCATTTTGGGCAAAGTTATTACACTTTTATCTACTGACAAATAATTTGTAGAAAAATAACAAATTATAACAAATTGTTTGATTTTAAACAAAAAGCTGTTGTTTTTGAGATTTTGTAACTCTTTTTAAGATACTAAGGTTCTGAGATACTAAGATACTAAGTTTTTTTGCCACTAATTCACTAATTTAATTAATTCTTAAATGCTGTTGAAATTGGTTTTTTGCCACAGATTAAAATGATTTGCACAGATTATTTTCTTAGCCACGACCCGAGCGATAGCGAACTGGCGAAGCAATTATACAAATTTTCACAAATTTTTTATTTTCTCAACATCTTCTATTTCAAATATAGCCCGTGGTTTCAACCACGGGAAGGCAATATATAACAACGCCCAATCCGTAACATTTCCCGTGGTTGAAACCACGGGGTGTGTTTTTTACATATTGCGAAAAATCTAAAATCAAAAAATCATGAAAATTTGTATAATTTGTGGCTGAAAAAAATCCTTTTTAATCTGTGAAATCTGTGGCTAAAAAAAACAAAACCCCTGAATATCAATTCAAGGGTTTGTTAGTAGTTATGTTGTTTATCGGAATAAAGATTAAATAAAATGCAAGGAAAAAACTTAGTCCCGAAGTCTCGGGATAGCATCTTAGAACCTCAGAACCTTAAAATTAAAGACTCGGTAAATCTCCTTTTCCTTTAGTAGGCAAGTTTGTAGATCCCATAAGGAATAAATCTACCTCTCTTGCTGCTTCGCGACCTTCTGAAATAGCCCAAACGATTAATGATTGTCCTCTTCTCATATCACCAGCAGTGAAAATGTGAGGAACGTTTGTTTGATAGTTATGCGCTTTGTAATTGCTTCTTGCATCAGTTTCGATTCCTAATTGCTCGCTTAAAGTTTTCTCTGGACCTGTAAATCCTAAAGCTAATAATGCTAAATCGCAAGGCCAGATTTTCTCAGAACCTTCTTTTTCTATTAATTCAGGTCTTTGTCCTGGAGTCATTTTCCATTGTACTTCAACCGTTTTTAATCCAGTTAATTCTCCTTTATCGTTAGAAATGAATTCTTTCGTATTGATTAACCAGTTTCTGTTACAGCCTTCTTCGTGAGAAGATGATGTTTTCAACTGCAAAGGCCAGAAAGGCCAAGGAGTTGACTCACTTCTTCCAACTGGAGGTTTTGGTAAAATCTCAAAGTTAGTAACCGATTTTGCTCCGTGTCTGTTTGAAGTTCCAATACAGTCAGAACCAGTATCTCCACCACCAATAACGATTACATCTTTACCAGTTGCTTTAATTTGGTCAGGAATTGATTCTCCAAATAAAACTTTAGTCTGCTGTGTTAAGAAATCCATTGCCTGAACAACGCCTTTGCTTTCGATTCCTTTAGTTGGCAAGCTTCTTCTTTCTGTTGCTCCTCCGCATAAAACAATAGAATCGAATGCGTTTAATTCTTCTACGCTGAAGTTAACCCCAACGTTTACGTTTGTTTTGAAAGTGATTCCTTCTGCTTCAAGAATTACTACACGTCTGTCGATAATTTCTTTTTCTAATTTGAAATTCGGAATTCCGTAGCGTAATAAACCTCCAATAGCGTTGTCTCTTTCAAAAACAGTAACGGTGTGACCCGCTCTGTTTAATTGCTGCGCTGCTGCAAGACCCGCAGGTCCAGAGCCAATAACGGCAACTGTTTTTCCAGTTCTTGTTTTTGGTGCTTGTGGTTTAATCCAACCTTCTGCAAAACCTCTTTCAACAATGTTTTTCTCGATGTTTTCGATAGATACAGGATCTTTAATAATACCTAATACACATGCTTTTTCGCATGGAGCAGGGCATAAGCGTCCTGTAAATTCTGGAAAGTTATTAGTAGACTGTAAAATCTCTAATGCACTCTGCCATTCTTCCTGATGCACCATATCGTTGAAGTCTGGAATTAAATTTCCTAACGGACAACCGCTGTGGCAAAAAGGAATACCACAATCCATACATCTTGAACCTTGTTCTTTTATTTTATCTTTTGCTAACGGAATAGTAAATTCGTTGTAGTTAGAAACACGTTCTGCTACTGCTAAATTACTTTCGTCGGCTCTATTATATTCTTTAAATCCGCCTATTTTACCCATGACTTTTTAAATTAAATTCCAATTTCTTTAAATTCCAAATTCCAATCCTTCGACTTCGCTCAGGAAGACATTTTCATTAACATTGACATTATTGCCATTGGAATTTGGGATTTTATTTTTTGAAATTGATTTTTATCCAGCTATTAATTCTTCTATTTTTTTCTCTTCTGCAATTCGTTGTAATGCTTTCTTGTAATCAGTTGGCATTACTTTTACGAAGTGCTTTTGTTCATTTTCCCAGTCTGCTAAAATTCTTTTTGCTAATGGACTGCTTGTGTACAATGAATGATTTTTGATCAATCGTCTTAGTTTGGTAACGTCCTCTTCTTCCATCGGGTCAAATGCAACCATTTCCATGTTACATACTGTCGAATCGAATTTCTTAGTTGGATCGTAAACGTAAGCTACACCACCGCTCATACCAGCTGCGAAGTTTCTTCCTGTTTTTCCTAAGACTACCACTGTACCACCGGTCATATATTCGCATCCGTGATCTCCAATTCCTTCAACAACGGCTGTTGCTCCAGAATTTCTAACACAGAAACGCTCGCCGGCCATTCCATTAATATATGCCTCTCCGGTAATAGCTCCGTAAAGGGCAACGTTTCCAATAATGATGTTATCTTCAGGTTTGAAGGTTGCAGTAGGAGGTACTTTTACAATTAGTTTTCCTCCAGAAAGACCTTTTCCTAAGTAATCATTACAGTTTCCGTGAATTTTAAACGACAATCCGTTTGTTGCAAAAGCACCAAAACTTTGTCCGGCAGAACCTTCAAAATCAACTAAAATAGTGTCTTCAGGTAAACCTTGTGCGCCATATATTTTTGAGATTTCGTTACTCAAAATAGCACCTACAGAACGGTCTGTATTTTTAATTTTAAAGGTTACTCTTGTTTTCTCTTTTCTATAGATAGACGGAATTGCTTCTTTTATGATGTCAAAATCCAATACGTTTTCAAGTTGGTGATCTTGAGTAGTTGTATTATGATTTGGCTCTGTTTTCGCTTTTTCCGGTTTGTATAGAATTGTAGACAAGTCTAAACCATTTGCTTTATAATGTTTGATAGCTTTGTTCACATTTAATTTTTGTGACTGACCTACCATTTCTTTTAAAGTTCTGAAACCTAACTGCGCCATGATTTCTCTCAGCTCTTCAGCAATAAAATACATGAAGTTGATTACATGCTCTGGAGTTCCTTTGAAATTTTTTCTCAATTCAGGATCCTGAGTGGCAATACCAACCGGGCAGGTATTTAAGTGACAAGCTCTCATCATGATACATCCAGAAGCAACAAGAGGTGCAGTTGCAAAACCAAATTCTTCAGCACCTAATAATGCTGCAATAGCAACGTCACGACCAGTTTTCAACTGTCCGTCACATTCTAAAACTACACGGCTTCTTAAATCGTTTAAGATTAAAGTCTGCTGAGCTTCAGCTAAACCAAGCTCCCACGGAATACCAGTGTGCTGTAAAGATGTCAATGGTGCAGCACCCGTTCCTCCGTCATAACCAGAAATTAAGATTACGTCAGCTTTTGCTTTGGCAACACCAGCAGCAATAGTTCCAACTCCAACCTCAGAAACTAATTTTACGTTTACACGCGCTTCACGATTTGCATTTTTCAAATCGTAAATCAACTGAGATAAATCCTCAATAGAATAAATATCGTGGTGAGGAGGAGGCGAAATCAAACCTACATAAGGAGTAGAGTTTCTCGTTTCGGCAATCCAAGGCACAACTTTTTCTCCAGGTAACTGTCCGCCTTCGCCAGGTTTCGCTCCCTGAGCCATTTTAATCTGGATTTCTTTAGCGTTTGTCAAATAGTTGATTGAAACACCAAAACGTCCCGAAGCAACTTGTTTAATTGCAGAGTTTCTAGAATCTCCGTTAATTTCTTTCTGGAAACGTCTTGGATCTTCTCCACCTTCTCCAGAATTACTTTTTCCTCCAATTCTGTTCATTGCAATTGCCAAGTTCTCATGTGCTTCTTGACTGATAGAACCGTAAGACATTGCTCCGGTTTTGAATTTCTTTACAATTTCTGTCCAAGGCTCTACTTCATCAATAGAAATTGGATCTAAATTGTTGAATTCAAATAAACCTCTAATAGTCATTAGGTTTGAGCTTTGCTCGTTAACCGCATTAGAGTATTCTTTATAACTTTCTGGGCTGTTTAAACGAACCGCTTGTTGTAATTTAGAAATAGTGGTTGGGTTAAACATGTGTTTTTCACCACCACGTCTCCATCTGTAAATACCTCCAATTTCAAGAGAAAGCAAGTTTGCAATTTTTGAATTTGGGAAAGCTTTTTGGAAACGTTTTTTTACTTCTTTCTCTACTTCCATTAAACCAATTCCTTCAATTCTAGATGGAGTGTAAGGGAAGTATTTTGATGTAAATGTTTTGTTTAAACCTAAAATCTCGAAAATTTGGGCAGCTCTGTACGAATGTAAAGTAGAGATACCAATTTTGTTCATGATTTTAACGATTCCTTTTGCAATCGCTTTATTGTAGTTTACAATTGCATAATCAGCTTTTACACCTGTAATAAATCCTTGAGCAACTTGATCATAAATGATTTCGTTTACCATGTATGGATTGATTGCACTTGCACCGTATCCGAAAAGTAAAGCAAAATGATGAGGTTCGCGAGGCTCTGCAGATTCGATAATGATTCCGAATTTAGAACGAACCTGTAAAATGTTCAAAGAGTGGTGAATGTATGAACAAGCCAATAGCATAGGGATTGGAGCTAATTCTTCACTTACACCTCTATCTGATAAAATAATGATGTTGCATCCTTCATTAACCGCTTTAAAAGTTGCCTGAACACATTTCTCAAGCGCACGCTCTAAACCGTTTACTCCTTTTTCTATTTTGTATAAAGTAGAAATTGTAGCCGATTTGAAGTCTGCGTGATCAATGTTTCTGATTTTATCTAAATCCTCGTTAGAAATAACCGGATTTTGGATTTTTAGTTTTTTACACTGCTTTGATTCAATTTCGAAAATATTGAAATCGCCGCCAATCGCTAAACTGATATCCGTAATAATTTCTTCACGAATACCATCCAAAGGCGGGTTAGTAACCTGAGCAAATAATTGTTTGAAATAGTTATACAACAATTGAGGCTGGTCTGATAATACTGCCAAAGGTGTATCGTTACCCATAGAACTGATTGCTTCAGCTCCCTGGCCTCCCATTGGGTTGATGATTGTTTTTAAATCTTCAATAGTATAACCAAATAACTTTTGTCTAGTTACGAAATCTAATTTTTCAACAGGAGTTGGGTTATTTGTGTATGGAATTTTAGCTAAAGGCAATAAATTAGCATCTAACCATTCTTGGTAAGGACGTTTTGTTACAATTGCTTTTTTAACTTCTTCGTCTTCAATAATACGACCTTCGTTCATATCAACCAAGAACATTTTTCCTGGCTCTAAACGACCGTGCTGAATTACATCTTCTGGATCGATATCTAGGACACCAATTTCAGATGACATAATTACGAAGCCGCTTTTTGTTAATGTATAACGAGAAGGACGCAGTCCGTTTCTGTCTAGTAAAGCTCCAATAACGTTACCATCTGTAAACGGAATAGAGGCAGGACCATCCCAAGGTTCCATAATACAAGCGTTGAACTCGTAAAATGCTCTTTTTTCTGGAGACATTGTCTGGTGTTTTTCCCAAGCTTCAGGAACAACCATCATCATTGCCTCAGGAAGAGAACGGCCTGTCATTAATAAAAGTTCAACCACCATATCCATAGAAGCAGAATCTGATTTTCCTTCCAAGATAATTGGGAATAGTTTTTTGATATCATCGCCAAAAACAGCACTCTGCATAAGCTCTTCACGAGCACGCATACGGCTTACGTTTCCACGAAGTGTGTTGATCTCACCATTATGACACATGTATCTAAACGGCTGCGCTAAGTCCCAAGAAGGGAATGTATTTGTAGAGAAACGCTGATGTACAAGCGCTAAACGTGTCACCAAGTCTGGATCTTTCAAATCTATATAATAACGGCTGATGTCTTCCGGCATCAATAGACCTTTATATATTATAGTAGTTGTCGATAAACTAGTAAAATAAAACATGTGGCTTTCAGAAGTTTTAGATCCTCTTACGGCATGTTCAGCAATTTTTCTAGCTGCAAAAAGTTTTGCATTAAATTCTTGTTCAGTTAAGTTTTGTCCGTTTTTAGAAACGAATACTTGTTTAACTGTTGGTTCTTTTTCTGCGGCGATTTGCCCTAAATTTTCAACGTCAACAGGTACATCTCTCCAACCTAAGATCTTTAAGTTTTGATCTTTAATAGTTGCTTCAAATGCATTAATACAAAAAGAAACCTGGTTTTTGCTTTTTGGTAAAAAAACCATTCCTACTGCATACTCACGCGCTTCTGGGATTTCAAAGTCACAAACTTTCTTAAAAAAATCATGAGGGATGTCGAATAAAATTCCGGCCCCGTCACCAGTTCGTCCATCAGAACTAACTGCACCACGATGTTCCAATTTAATTAAGATGTCTAATGCTTTGTGAATGATATCATTTGACTTAATACCATTCAAATTACAAATAAATCCTGCACCACAATTGTCGTGTTCAAATTCAGGCAGATAAAGCCCTTGTTCTTTAACTCTCATTCTTGATATTTTTTCTACAAAAATAAAGATTTCGTTAAACATAATGTATTGAAATTATGTATTCGCTTTCATTTTTATAGTAATATTAGAAAAAGGGTTCTTAAATGATAATATTATTATATAAACGATTGCGAATTATCAAAATCATAATTGGTATTAAAATATATTAAGAAAAATCGTCGCTTAGGTCTTGAATTCAGTGAAGTTTTTGTTAAATATCAAACGTTTTAGCGGTTTTGTGTTAACATTAACAAAGTGTTTCGGTAACGATTTGTTTGCTTTGAAAAAGATTCAACGTTTAATACCTATGGTAACATTTATTTAATTGAAAAAGATTTTACTATTAAGTTGTATTTTGTTACTTTTGTCGCACTTTTATTCTGAAATAAATTCAGAACCAGACAAATTCTATATTATGAACATACACGAATATCAAGGAAAAGAAATTTTAGCGAGTTACGGAGTACGCGTACAACGCGGAATTGTGGCTAACAATGCGGTTGAAGCTGTAGCTGCTGCAAAACAATTAACTGCCGAAACTGGTACAGGATGGCATGTAATAAAAGCGCAAATTCACGCAGGTGGTCGTGGAAAAGGTGGTGGAGTTAAGCTGGCAAAAAACTTACAACAAGTTGAAGAGTTAGCAGAACAAATCATCGGAATGCAATTGATCACGCCTCAGACTCCTCCTGAAGGTAAAAAAGTAAACAAAATATTAGTTGCAGAAGATGTTTACTATCCAGGTGAAAGCGAAACTTCTGAATTTTATGTTTCTGTTTTATTGAATAGAGGTACAGGACGCAACATGATTATGTATTCTACTGAAGGTGGAATGGATATCGAAGAAGTTGCTGAGCACACACCGCACTTAATCTTTACTGAAGAAATTGATCCATCTGTTGGATTACAGGGTTTCCAAGCTAGAAGAGTTGCTTTCAACTTAGGTCTTTCTGGAAATGCTTTCAAAGAAATGGTGAAATTCATCGATGCATTATACAATGCTTACATTGGTTCTGATGCTTCTATGTTTGAAATCAACCCAGTTTTAAAAACTTCTGATAACAAAATCTTAGCTGTTGATGCTAAAGTAAATATCGACGATAACGCTTTATACAGACAACCTAAATATGCTGAAATGAGAGATGTCCGCGAGGAGAATCCAATCGAAGTTGAAGCTAAAGAAGTTGGTCTAAACTACGTTGATCTTGACGGTACTGTAGGATGTATGGTAAACGGAGCTGGTCTTGCAATGGCAACTATGGACTTAATTAAATACGCTGGTTTTGAGCCTGCTAACTTCCTTGACGTAGGAGGAACTGCTGACGCTAAGCGTGTTGAAACTGCTTTCAGAATTATCTTGAAAGATCCAAACGTAAAAGCTATTTTGATTAACATCTTTGGAGGAATCGTTCGTTGTGACCGTGTTGCTCAAGGTGTTGTTGATGCTTACAAAAACATGGGAGACGCTATCAATGTGCCAATTATCGTTCGTTTGCAAGGAACAAATGCTGAAATTGCAAAAGAATTAATTGACAACTCTGGTATGCCAATCTTATCTGCAGTTCAATTCCAAGAAGCTGCTGACCAAGTTAAAGCTGCACTTTCTTAATTAAATAAGAAATCAATTTATATAGAAAATCCCTTCGATATTCGGAGGGATTTTTTTTGTATTCAATTTAACTGCAAAGGACGCTAAGAATTTTATTTAGGATTCTAAATATAAACGCAAAGTTCGCAAAGCTGTATGTTGAAAATAGCCACGAATTCACGAATTTATTTTTTTACAATCTCTGAAAATAATTCGTGAATTCGTGGCTAAAAAAAACTTTGTGAACATTGCGTAACCTTTGTGTGCTTTGCGGTTAAAAGGCACAAGTGTTATTTCAAAACAGTGGATAATTCAATAAGTTCAAATGTAGGATCATGTGTTATGAGCTCTCTAATAATTGAAGCATGGCCGGCACCGACTAAAACCATTATCTTATTATCTTTACTTTCAGTTAATTTCTGAATTAAAGAATACATATATAAGTTCCTTTTGTACCAATTTGAAACTAAGGACGGTCCTGTAAAATCATCTGGATTTCCAGCTCTATTTGCTATTTCCAAATACCACTGAAGATTTTCATTTTCAGTTTGTTTTTTATTGTAATACAGCATCATTTCTTGTAATGAACTTTTTGCTATTTTTTCATTATGAATTTTTTCGAAGCTTTGCGTCGTCGCTTTATTTCTCTCCAGTAAGTCCTTTTGGTTTGCTTTCTCCATTGACATCATTAAACTGTCGTATGGAAAAGAAGTATAAAGGTTCATTCCATATAATTTTTTATGATTCAGTTTTTTAGCAGTTCGAAGTGCCAGCTGTGTTATTTCATTTTTACTGGCTTTAAAAAGACTGTCGGTGTTTTTATTATAAAATTTATCTAATTCGGTTTGTTTGCTAAATTCCCATTCTACAAATATTTTATCAGGGCCAAATTTTTTGATTTTGTCACTCATTATTTCAAGTTCCTTTTGGCTTTTCTCAGACATGATGTTGAAATTATTGAGTTGAGCAACATCAAGACCTGGATTCGCATAATGAAAAGTTCCAACCAATAAGATTTGTTTTTTCTTTGCTTGAGCAGAAGATAAGTTAAATGTTAAAAAAGCTAGTAATAAAATGATTTTTTGCATGGTGATTTTGTGTTTAAATTCATTGCAAATGTATCAGCAGATTTAAAGCTTTATTTTCATTTTTGATGAATGCTGCGTTTCATTTGATCAACTATCAAAATCTTCGTTTCAAAATCTTCGTATAAAGTTTTTCGCTGTTTGTCATATTAAAAGTGATGTTTCATATAAATACCATTTTCTTTTAAAGTCATAATCGTATTTTTGATGCTATAACTGATTTGTATGAAACTTAAAATACCTTTTTACTACCATATTATTCTCTTCCTCGGATTGTTTTTAACGTACTGTGTTTGGGATTACGGAATAAATAACCGAATTGCAATTTTACAGCAGACCAAACTCTATTTCTGGATTATATCTACTTTTATGCTTTCCGTTTTTGTAGTTTATATTCTTAATTTCTATACCGTCTGTGATTGGTTTCTCAATAAAAAGAGAATTCATTTTTACTTTTTAAGCATTCCTTTTTCTTTACTTCTTTTTGCTGGTGTCAGATACTTTTTTCAGGAAGTTATTATGTTTCAGTTTACGGGAGTTCATAATTATTTTGATGAAGCAAGAGAGATAACTTACTATATAAAAGACAATTTTTTCTTTGGTTTGCCTGCTGTAATTTTCAGTGCTTTGAGCTACCTGTTTTGGCAGTCTCAATATTCACAAAAGCAAAATCAGGAATTGCTTTTAGAGAATAAAAAGGCTGAATTTCAGATGCTAAAAGCGCAAGTTAGCCCGCATTTTTTATTTAATACTTTAAATTCTTTTTACAGTCAATTGATTTTAAAAGATGATAAAATGGCTGATGATGTTTTAGTACTTTCTGATTTACTTCGATATGTAATTACCGAAACAGACAAAGATGAAGCGATACTTTCAAAAGAGATTCAATTCATTCAAAATTACATTCATTTACAGAAAAAAAGATTTGAAGATCAGTTATATCTGGATTTTACAATTGAAGGAAATTATGATTCAGAAAAAATCATTTCTTCGGCATTAATTCATTTTGTTGAGAATGTTTTTAAGCATGGAAAAATTAACAGTGAAGAGGAAAGAGCTGTTATTTCGATTAAAATAAAAGAGGATTTTTTAGAGATTTCGACTTTCAATTATAATGCAGAAGGCGAAAATTATTCTTCCACAGGAATTGGTTTTGAAAACTTGACAAAGAGACTTGATTACATGTATAAAGATCAATTTATACTAGAAAAAACAGAAGAAAATAATACCTTTAAAACATACTTAAAAATACCGCTAAAAAAATAATTATGGCTTTAAAATGTATCATTGTCGATGATGAACCGCCTGCAACACGCATTCTCGAAAACTATATTGGGAAAGTGAATTTCTTGGAAAAAACCGCAGTTTTTAATGATTCAATAAAGGCATTAGAATTTTTAAACAAAGAAGATGTTGACGTTATTTTTTTGGATATTCAAATGCCTCAATTGACTGGTTTGCAGATATCAAGAATTATTTCAAAAGATATAAAAGTAATTTTTACCACTGCATATCCAGATTTTGCTTTAGAAGGATTTGAGTTAAATGCGGTTGATTATTTATTAAAACCAATTCCGTTTGAGCGATTTTATCAAGCTGTTTCTAAACTAAATTCTGAATCCAAAATAGAAGTTGCGAACACCAATAATAGCACCGCACCAGATTTTTTATTTATAAAAACCGATGGAAAAAATAAATTTCAGAAAGTCTTTTTGAAGGATGTTTTATATGTAGAAAGTCTGCAAAATTATGTTTGCATTCATACTGTAAAGCAGCAGATTATTACACATTCATCTTTAAAAAATGTAATAGAATCACTTCCAGAAAATGATTTTATCCAAATACATAAATCGTATGTGGTTTCATTGCAGCATATAGAATCGACCGATAATTTTTCTGTTTTTATAAATGGAAAAGAACTGCCAATTGGCGCAACTTTTAAAGAAGCTTTTTTTGATAAGATTGAGGAGAATAAGATTTAAAAAGATAGCCACGAATTCACGAATTTTATTTTCAAAGATTATCAAAAATAATTCGTGAATTCGTGGCCAAAAAACTTTGCGGTTAAATTATTTCTTATTTTTCCCGTTTTTGAAAACTACTTTTTCTACCACAACTGGTTTTCCATTTCCTTTTGGGAATGCTTTCTTTTTAGGTTTTCCAGCTGATGAACCTGACTTTGAAGAACTTTGATCGCCTCTGTATTTTTCTGAATCTTTTGGAGCTGCTTTAAATTCTGGTCTGTCTTTTGAAGTTTCCTTCTTCGGAATTTCAGCTTTATGTTTTGCTAAAACATCATTTGGGTTTTTAGGGTTTTCTTTCGTTCCTCGCAAATGAATGACCAATCCGTTTAAGAAATTACGCAAAACCTGATCGCCGCATTCCATGTAATTTGGGTGATCTTCGGCTCTAAAAAAAGCACCTAATTCTGATTTTGTAATTCTAAAATCTACTAGTTCTAAAATTTCAACTATTTGATCATCACGGAGCATCAAAGCCACGCGAAGTTTTTTAAGTATATCGTTATTCGTCATAATTTTTGTTTCAGGTTTTTTTGTTTCAAGTCTACGGTTTTAGCGATCCTTAATCCAAGTTAAAACTTATTATATTTTGCAAAGGTAGTTTTTTAAAATGATTAAAATCTAGAATTAAATTCATTTAAAATACTAACCAATTTGTCCAAATCTTCTTTAAGATGATTAGCGGTAACTACAATGCGATTGAGCGGTTCGGCATCTTTAGTGTATTTAAAACTGGCAATAATGATTTTTTCGGCTTTTAAATTTTCGACCAATTGATTTGATAATAAGTAGATTAATGGGTAATCTTTGTCAAATTTGATATTGTTGTTTTGGATTAAAATGGAATCTATATACTTTAAAGTATCTAATAATTTTTGATGTTGCTTAGCATAAATTCCTGAAGCATCAAAAAGCGTTTGTACAAAAGCTGGATTCATTCCAGCCGCGCTTGTAAAAACTTCCATTTCTTTTATCTGACTAATAAATGCAGTATCGCCTCCAATAACGCCGCCGGTTAAACCAAAGGCTTTTCCTAAAGAAGAAACCATGATTTTTCTTTTAATTGGAAAATGAATTGAATTGAAAATTCCCGAACCATTTTTTCCAATAAGTCCGAAAGAATGGGATTCATCAACAATTAATGTGATTTCTTTGTGATTCGGAATTTGTTTCAAGAAAGAGAAATCAACTGGTTTTGTTTCAAAAGTAGGAACTCCATCTGTTAGAATCGTTATTTTCTCAGATTTTGAATCCAGTAAACGATCATTTAATTTTTTATTTTCAAATAGAGGCAGACTGTTTTCAATCCTAATTGCAGCATGTGTATCATTAAAATGAAAGAAACAATCCGTTTGCTTTTTCATTAAATCGATGACCAATTTTCCAGCCAGCATTCCCGACGAAACCGTAACAGCATCTTCTGAGCCAATGTGCGATGCTAGAAACTTTTCACCACTATCATAAGCACTTAATTTTACATTTGCAGTTCTGGAACTTCCATATGTAGTTCCCCAAGTACGAATGTTGTGGATTACTAAATCTTGAAATTCTTTGTTTGTTGGTAATCCTAAATAGGCAGTTCCGCCAAAGTACAAATATTGTTCTTGGTCAATTTCAATGATTCGATCTGGAAATTGTTCGACTATCATTTTTATAAAAGTGTAACTCCAGTTCCGTTAAGATCAGAATAACTTACGACGCCGTCTTTAATGGTTACACCAGTTGCAATATCTTCTGCTAAAAGAAGCGCGCCATCCATATCTACATAATCCAATTGAGGCAGTAAATGTGCGATTGCAGAAATCCCGACTGTAGATTCCGTCATGCAGCCCACCATTGTTTTTAATCCCAATTTTTTAGCTTCTTCAATCATGCGTTTTCCAGGTGTGAGACCGCCGCATTTTACCAATTTAACGTTTACGCCATGAAAATGATTGAAGCACTTTGCTACATCTTCTTCAATAATACAGCTTTCGTCTGCAATAACAGGAAGAACAGAATGTTTAAAAACTTCTTTATGTGCTTCCCAATCATCTGCTTTCATGGGCTGTTCCAGAAATTCGACCCCTAATTTTTTTAATTCAACCGCATTGCCTATTGTTTCCTCAACTCCCCAGCCGCAGTTGGCATCAATTCTAAAAATGGCATTGGTATGTTTTCTTAGTTCTTTTACAATTTCGATATCTTCTTTGGTACCTAATTTAATTTTATAAATCGGCCACGGAAGTTCCTTCATTTTTGAAACCATTTTGTCGATAGAAGCAATTCCGATGGTATAATCTGTCATCGGGTTTCGTTCGGTTGTGTAGTTCCATAATTCGTGTAATTTTTTGCCTTTTTTTCGGGCATATAAATCATTATAAGCCAAATCTAAAGCGCATAAAGCAAACATATCATCTTTTAAATACGGATGAATTTTTGCCCAAAAAACTTCTGGAGTTTCGTTTTCTGTACTTTCAATAATGCTTCTTATTTTTTCTAAATCCTGCATCATCATCGGAACCGTTGTGTTGTAATAAGGATTTGAAGTTGCTTCTCCAAAACCCGAAAAACCATCGCTTTGTAATTCTACAATTAATGAAGGCTGAAAATCAATGGATTCTCTTGAAATCGTGAAAGTATGTTTTAGTTTGAGATTGTATTCTCTTAAAATTAGTTTCATTTTTATAAAAGTATTTTTTTATTAATAACCCAGCCAAATTAAAGCTTCAGCAAAATGATCGCGCCAAAGTTTTTCATTGTGTTCGCCATTTTTTACGATTTTGGTTTTTTCAAGATGAAGACAGTAACAACGTTTGGTATCTAATAAACGTTTCATTTTAGTTAAATCTTTTACCATATCGTCACTTTCTTTATCGCCGCACAAAAAATAAATTTTAGTTTTGATTTTGGATTGTTTTTCTGTGAAAGTATAAATTTCGTTAGAAAACCAAAAAGACGGAGAAAAAACGCCTGCTTTACCAAAAACTTCCGGATATTTTAAAGCTCCGTAATAAGAAACCAAACCGCCCAGTGAACTTCCAAAAAGAATGGTGTTTTTAGGTTTTGTTTTGGTTCTGTAATTTTTGTCGATATACGGTTTTAATGTCTTTACAATAAATTCTAGATAATTATCAGCATTTCCGCCGCCGTATTTTTCGTTTTTAAAAGGAGTAAGTTCATCGATGCGTTTTTCATTTCCATGTTCAATCGCCACAACAATTACAGGAGCTTTTAAGCTGTCTAATTTTTCATCGATATTCCATTCGCCAGAAAAAGAAGTTTTAGCATCAAATAAATTTTGCGCGTCGTGCATGTAAATAACACTGTATTTTTTTTGAATGTTTTTTGAATAGTTTTCAGGAAGATAAATCCAGATTTTTTTTGAAGTATGGAGTTGAGGAGCTTCAATTGTAAAAGTAGATACATTTTTTGAAGCTGTACTTTGTGCTTTTCCAATAAAAGTCAATAGAAGCAAAACCGCCATAAAAATCCTCTTCATTATCTGTGTTTTGTATTTTTATATAAAAGCAATATTTTAGCTAAAAATAATAAATTGATGAATACAGAAGCAGAAAAAAGAAGTTTACTTTTAGAAATGATTATGTTCGCTACTGTCGATGGACATTTGCATAAACGTGAGCTCGAATTTTTAAGACTTGTAGCTTTGGAATTGAGTATTAGCGAAGAAGAATTTCAAGATTTATTTCATCAGGAGACCAAAACGATTCCTATCAAATCTGAAATACAGCGTATCAACCAATTTTATAGATTGGCCTTATTGATGCATTGCGATGGTGTTTTACACGAAAGGGAATTCAAAGCAATTCAGCAGATTGCATTAGAAATGGGGCTAAATCCATCTGCCGTAAAACGCGTTTTAGAAATGATGAAAAAGGCACCAAAAACCGTTATAAATCCGACTCTTGTTTTACAAGTTTTTCAAGAACAGCATAATTAAGCCAGCTGTTCTTGAAGTTTTTTAATTTCGTCTCTCAATTTAGCTGCTTGTAAAAAGTCTAATTCTTTAGCCGCTTTTTCCATTGTTTTACGTTTTTCCCGAATCATTTTTTCCAATTCAGCTTTAGATAAATAAGCTGTTTCTGGTTCGGCTGCAACAGGGATAGGATGCCCTAATTCGTATTCAACCAAAGGATTTTTGGTGAAAGCACTTTCTATTTTTTTGTTTAAAGCCTGAGGCGTTATATTATTTTCAACGTTGAAATTAATCTGTTTTGTTCTTCGATATTCAGTTTCGTCAATTGTTCTCTGCATGCTGGCAGTAATTTTGTCGGCATACAAAATGGCTTTTCCGTTTAAGTTCCTTGCCGCACGTCCAATAGTCTGCGTTAAAGATCTATGATTTCTCAAGAAACCTTCTTTATCGGCATCTAAAATAGCAACAAGCGAAACTTCTGGTAAATCTAAACCTTCACGAAGTAAGTTTACTCCAATTAAAACATCAAAAATACCTTTACGTAAATCCTGCATGATTTCGATACGCTCTAAAGTGTCAACTTCAGAGTGGATGTAACGGCAGCGAATGCTTACTTTAGTCAAATATTTGGCTAATTCTTCAGCCATTCTTTTGGTTAGAGTAGTTACCAAGACTCTTTCGTCTAATTCGCAGCGAACCTGAATTTCTTCAATCAAATCATCAATTTGGTTTAAACTTGGTCGAACTTCAATAACAGGATCTATTAATCCAGTCGGGCGAATAATCTGCTCAACATAAATACCATCTGACTTTTGCAGTTCATAATCTGCAGGAGTTGCAGAAACGTAAATTACCTGATTTTGAAGGGCTTCGAATTCTTCAAATTTCAAAGGACGGTTGTCCATTGCTGCAGGTAGACGGAAACCATATTCTACTAAGTTTTCCTTACGCGAGCGGTCTCCTCCGTACATCGCATGAACCTGCGAAACGGTTACGTGACTTTCATCAACAACCATTAAATAATCACTTGGGAAATAATCCAGTAAGCAGAAAGGTCTTGTTCCAGGCTGTCTGCCGTCCAGATAACGAGAATAATTTTCAATTCCAGAGCAGTAGCCTAGTTCGCGAATCATTTCTAAATCGAAATTGGTTCTTTCTTCCAAACGTTTGGCTTCTAAATGTTTACCTATTTCTTTAAAGTAATCAACTTGTTTAACCAAATCCTGCTGAATTTCCCAAATTGCACCTTGCAGTACTTCTGGAGAAGTTACAAACATATTAGCTGGGTAAATAGTCAGTCTCTTGAACTTTTCAATTACTTGTGAAGTCTTAACATCAAAAGATTCAATTTCCTCAATTTCATCTCCAAAAAAGTGAATTCTGTAAGCGTCGTCGGCATAACTGGGATATACTTCAACCGTGTCGCCTTTTATTCTGAAATTTCCAGGGTTAAAATCTGCTTCTGTTCTGGCGTACAAACTTTGTACAAGGCTGTGAAGCAGTTTCGTTCTCGAAATAACCTGATCTCTGGTTACCTCAATTACATTCTTTTTAAATTCGACAGGGTTTCCAATACCATATAAACACGAAACCGAAGCAACTACCAAAACATCTCGACGCCCAGAAAGAAGGGAAGATGTAGTACTCAAACGCATTTTTTCAAGCTCTTCATTGATAGATAAATCTTTTTCAATAAAAACCCCAGTTACCGGCATAAAAGCTTCCGGCTGATAATAGTCGTAATAGGAAACGAAATATTCAACGGCATTGTTGGGGAAAAACTGCTTGAATTCAGAATACAACTGCGCTGCTAACGTTTTGTTATGCGCCAAAACCAAGGTCGGTCTTTGTACTTCTTCAATTACATTGGCCACAGTAAATGTTTTACCAGATCCTGTAACTCCCAATAAAGTTTGATATTTTTCGCCGTCGACTACACCTTGAGCCAATTTTTGTATGGCTTGCGGCTGATCTCCTTTTGGACTATATTCTGAGGAAACTTGAAATTTCATGTGTTTAAGCTGAAAATTTGGTTTTGTAAAGATACAAAGTTTGACTGCTATTCTAAAAAATTAATAATGGCGTCATTTATGATTTTAGATTGGTCGATCGATAAAAAATGTCCCGCATCTTTTATAATTCTTGTTTGGCTGTTTTTTAAATTTTTCTGAGCCCTTTCTAAGCTATCCTCAGAGTTAATCACATCTTTATCACCAATTAATACCAAAACAGGATTTTGAATTGATTGTAATTCTTTATCTGAAAACGGATGCATTTTTAGCATGCTCGAATTTGATTTTGCATATTTGTTGGCGAGATAAAACTGCCTTTTATAGATCTGGCTTATTTTTTCTGGATGCGTAGAAAATGTGGTCAATGTTTTGCCAAATTTCTTTTCACTTGGAAATAATTTCAACATCAAAGCAGAGGTTGTTTTTCCCACTTTATCAATAAATTTAAAAGTTTGTGCTGGACTCAATAAAACGATTTTGTCAATTGAGTTTGGTTTTTTTGTAGCCAATAATGTTGCAATCCAACCGCCTCGAGAAGCACCTATAATATCAAATTTCTTCAATTTATAATGGGAGAAAATTTCGTTGTACCAAATCGCAATTTCTTCGGTCGAAAGAGGTTTTGCAGTTAAGTTAGACTTACTGGGTTCCATCAAAAAATCGATGGCATAAATTCGATGTTTTTTGGCTAAGACCTGAATGTTTGGATACCACATAGTCGAGCTGGCGTCCATTCCATGCAGTAAAACTAAATCTTTACCGTTTTTTGGGCCTGCAATAACTACATGTGCTGTACCAAAAGTGGTTTGAATGTTTTCTTCTGTATAAGGGATGTTCCAAAGTTTTAAAGCTTTGTCATAAGAGCTTTGATATCTCTGCTCTTCGGTTTTGGTTTTAAAAACATAATCCTCAAATTTCACCTTCTTTGTTGAAGCACAACTTGTGATTAAAAATAGCACGACAGCTAAACGAGAATATAGTTTTAACATAGTAATAAAATTCAATTTGAGCTTAAAGTTACAAGTATCGCAGCCAAAAAGTGTATTAGAATTTTATTTTAAAGTATCATAATTTTAAGATTTATCATCTTTGGAAGTCAGATAATAAATTTGAACAAATGCTAAAATGGCATTCGGAATAATTACTGGTAAAAGCCATTTGCTAAAATCACGATAGTCTATTAAAAAAATACCATAGATTACAAAACAAATACAACCAAACATATTGATAAAACGGATAGTTCTAAGGTTTTTTAGCATGAAACCGCCAACAATAAATACTGATGCGAGATAACCAATATATTCTGCCATGATCTTGATTTTAAATTGCTTACAATAAATGTAGCGAAAGCAAATTATATAATCAAGATTTTGTTTTGGAAATCAGGTGTTTAAAATGTGTTTTTGTTTGAAGTAAAAAGTAAATTATATTTTTTTAGGATTTTGACTCGTGTGTCTAATTCTTAAAATCTGAATTTCTTTTGGGGTAATTTTATAGGTTATTCGATAATTATAAATTTCGTAAGCGCGATAATTTTTGTCACTAGGAATTTTCATTTCATCCAATTCGTAAATTTCCCAATTCGTACTTAAGATAGCAGCGGAATTATAAATGCTGTCAATTACTTTGTTAGGGATATTTTTACTTTTGGTTTCTTTGTATAAATAAGAGTAAATTTTTTCAAGCTGATTTTGAGCAGTTCTTGACCAAATTATTTCTTTTTCCATTGCTCAATTTTATCTTTAATTTCATCGTGGGAATAAAAATTTCCACTTTGAATATCCTCTTCTGCAATGTTTAGATCTTCATTATATCGCTCAGAATAATTTTTAGGTAAAGTTTTACGACTTTCCAAGATTGTTTTTAATGCAGATAAAAATGTATCATCATCAATTTTTTCGATTTCAGAAATGAGAATATTTTTGAGTTGAAGGGTGTTCATAATTGAATAATTTTATCGAAGTTACAAAACAAAAAGGATATATGAGTTTTGAAATTCTTAAAATTTCCAGGTGCTTTGATCTGCATCGGTTTTAAAACTCCAAGCCACAATGCGGCTGTTTTTTTGCCCTTGTGACATTTCAATTGTTTTTACAGAAACAGCATTTACTTTTTTTAGAATTTTATAAATAGAAGAAAGATTTTCTTTTTTAGAAACCAAGGTTGTAAACCATAAAACCTGCGAAGAAAATTTAGCACTTTCGTAAATCATCTGCGTGATGAATCCGATTTCGCCGCCATTGCACCATAATTCGGCATTTTGACCACCGAAATTTAAAACAGGATTTGTGTTTCTTTTTTCTTTGGGATTTAGATTGGAAACTTTTCTAGAAGTACTTTTATTGGCTTCTTCTGCAGAGGCATGAAAAGGCGGATTGCACATTGTAAATGTAAATCTATCTTCTGGAGTTATGATATTTTTAAATATAAAACGAGATTCTGTCTGTTGCTGCAGACTTATAGCTTCAATTAGTTTTGGATTTGCTTCAATGATTTTACTGCAGTTTTCAATAGCTTTTTGATCAATATCTGTTGCTACAAAACTCCAATTGTAAATCGAATTTCCTAATATCGGATAGATTAGATTTGCACCTGTTCCGATATCTAAACCTAATACATTTGATGTTTCTGGAATTTGATTGTTATGAGTTTCTGCCAATAAATCAGCAATATAATGAATGTAATCTGCTCGTCCGGGAATTGGAGGACAAAGGTAATTTTTCGGAATATCCCAGTTTTGAATATCGTAATATGTCTGCAGTAATGCTTTGTTTAAAGTTTTTACAGCAAGAGGATTACTGAAATCGACGGTTTCAATTCCGTGTTTGTTGATGGAAACGAAAGCTTTTAATTCGGGACAATTTGAAATCAGTAATTCAAAATCATAACGGGAACGATGAAGGTTTTTTGGATGTAAATTGTCTTTTTGTGAATTGTTTTCTGCTTTCATTTTTATTTATTTCTATGCAAAGATAGGGATTCCATTTTTACAAAAAGATATTATGAAAATGACAGCCCTAGCCCTGATGGAAGCGGCATCCTTTTGTGTCTCGTTTTTTAACGAGACACAAAAGATACAGCGGACAGCAGGATCAGCTCCTAATCAAAACACTCCATCAAAAGCAGATCACCTTCGCGATGTGTTATGGTTACAATACCGTCTTTTTCGACAGAATTGCTGCTGCCGGTTCGATAACCCATTGTGAGCGTATCGTTGTTTAATTCGTATTTTAAATTGCTGGAATTAATTCCGTTTACAACTCCAATAGGGATAAGGGAAATTGGAGTTTTAGCCGTGTACCATTTTTCAAATTTTGATGGTAAAAGAAATATTTTTGAATGATCGTCGAGAATTACAATTTTAAGTAAATTACGGTAGCGAACTATATTGGTAAGATTGGTAATCGTATGATCTGCACGTCTGCCAGTTGCCCAAACAACATTTACGGCAGGAATTTTTCTATCGATAAGATAATCAAATGCTTTTTCTAAATCTGTTTTGTTTTGATCTGGGGTGTGAACGATTTCGATAGGAAATTGAGAAGTTTTGTAAATTTCGGGATCAAAACCACGATCAAAATCGCCCAAAAGCACGTCGACTTTTATACCCAATTCAATCACTCTTTCGATAGCAGAATCTAAAACAATTACAAGCGGAGACCATTCTAACAATTGTCCTAATAATTCAGGATCGCAGGCGGCTCCATTTGCAATTATTAAAGCTGGTTCCTGATCGTCGCGAACTATGTGGTGTGATGACATGTGAGTTTTTTTGAATGTGGTGCTAAGTTACATTTAGAATTTTAGATTTCTAGTTTTTTGCCACAGATTTCACAGATTAAAAGGATTAATCTCTTTAATTCTTTTAATCTGTGGCAAAATAATTAAAAATCAAGAAGTCTTCGATGGTAATTTATTTGCCCTAAATGATAGGCAAGATGTGTTGAAAGATGCACTAGAAAGAAACCGGTTGTCATTTCTTTTTCGAAAACAATTTGCGGATAAATTGCGTTCAAATCTTTTTCATTTAAAATTTCGAGCGCATTATTTACAACTATAATAGTGTCCTCGATTTTCTGAATTAATTCTGATCTCGGAATATCTTTCGATGAAAATTCTAAAGGACGATTTCTAATGTATCCTGTTTTTCCAATTTCTGCTCCAATATAAGTATTCAAGTTTCCTATTAAATGAAGACAGAGATTACCGCCAGAATTTGAAATGTCGTTATTAACAGCCCACATTTGATTTTCGTACTCATACGATTCAATTTCGAATTTCAGTTTGTTTAAATCTCTATTGAAAAGTATTTTTAGTGTTTCGATTAGCATATCAATTTCTGTTTTTTATCGGAATCCAAATTTCTTCTTCAGAATCAGGATCGTCTTTTTTATATTTTTCATCCATAACTGCGAAATGTGGTCTTTCATCTACAACATATTCTGACTTCGGAAGCCATTCTGCAAAAATGTATTGATAGGTTTTATGCGCCTCTACAGCTGGACCAGAATGAAGAAAAACAGCATATAAACCACTTGGAACGATTAAAGTTTTCATATCTGAGGGAACATTGTCAAAATTGGAAGCTTCTACTGCTGCCCATTTCTGGAAAATGTCATTTGGATCAAAATTGTCAAAATGATTTTCAGGATAAACCTCTAAAGAATATAGATTTCCATCGACTGGATTTTTTATTTCTTTTCGTTTTGGCATAAAACCGCTCCACAATTGGAATGTTTTATTTTCTATGAAGGACATTTCAATAAAATGGCCAATGAGTTTTTTTTCAGATAAAGATTTTATTTGTGGCTGCATAATTACTGAATAGTATATTTTTTTGTTACCGTTTCGCTCAAAGAGAAATAGCCCAGCGGATAATTGCTTTTATCGGTAGTGTTAATAATGTTTCCTTTTACTGTTGCAGGAGGAGACTGAAATGGCCCTCCGATATTACTGCCGGCAATACTTACGAGAATATTCATGTAATTGTAATACTGTTTTGAAATTCCTAAATGTGTAACTTCAATTTCGTCGCCAGCTTTTAAATCGTCGTCGTCGGTGCTGCTGAAAATTTCATTTCCTTGGTAGAATTTATCTTCCGAAACATAGAAATTTGAAGTTACCTGACTAGAATAAACGTATTTGAATAAGTAATAATTGTCTTCATCAGCAGGATCTGTAAAGTAAGACCGAATTTCAATATCTTGTCCCGTAAACCCACCGTCGTTTTTTTGTTCCATTCGCGTTATTGGCGCTACAGATTTTAAGGTTTCTGATGCCGTATAAGTATTCCCGCTGCTTACAACCGTCAAAGTGTAAGTCTCGTCGATTTCAGGTTTAAAATCATTACAGATATAATTTCCCGACTTATTGAATTCAGTAAAATTAAACTGCTGATTTTGGCTGTTTTTTACAAAAACTACAGCTCCCGAAACCGTAGGCACCGAATCTTCAAAATAGCCTGTAGTTGTAGTAAGTCTAATGATCTGCTGTCTTCCAGAAGAACCTTTTTCCCAGTTTATAGCTGCTTCAATAACTAATTTTGGAGGCGCTGTATCTAAGTCAACATCAACAACATCTTCACAGCTCGTAAAGAATATGGATGTAAAAAATGCGATTAACAAAACTAACTTTTTCATACTTATATTTTAGTTTGTGAATTTAGAATTTGAAATTATAACTTACCGCAGGAACAATTCCGAAAATGGACAATTGTACAGCTTCATTTGCACCAGTATCCACATTTTGGCGGAAGTTAATTGATGCCGCATTCATACGATTGTAAAGATTATAGATGCTGAAAACCCATTCTCCTTTCCAATTTCTATCCTTATTTTTTCTTGGAGTCAAAGTTGCAGAAATATCCAAATGATGATAGGCAGGAAGTCTGCTCTCATTTCGTAATCCGTAACTAGGAACTGTAATTCCTAGATATTCATATTGTCCGTTCGGATAGGTAACCGGCTGTCCTGACTGCAAAGCAAAGTTAGCACCAAACGACCATTTTTCGTTTAAATTATAAGCCGATGTCACAGCCAAATTATGCGTTTTGTCATAAGCCGATGCATACCATTGTCCGTTATTGATTCCGATTTCTTCTGGCGTTCTGCCTGGAGTCTGCTGCTCTGATTTGGATAAAGTATAAGAAACCCAGCCATTAAATCGGCCTTTGTTTTTTTTGACCATAATTTCTAAACCATACGATCGCATTTGACCATTTAAAATTACCTGTTCAATAGCATCATTGGCAATTAAATCGGCACCATCGATATAGTCCAGTCTATTTTGAAT
Organism: Flavobacterium fluviale; assembly: GCF_003312915.1. Taxonomy (NCBI): domain Bacteria; kingdom Pseudomonadati; phylum Bacteroidota; class Flavobacteriia; order Flavobacteriales; family Flavobacteriaceae; genus Flavobacterium; species Flavobacterium fluviale. The sequence goes on from NZ_CP030261.1 coordinate 2,328,451, forward strand.
TTCCTTATAATAAGTCTCAATTTCTAAGGAATATGCTCCGTTGCTGATATTTCTAAAATAACCTAAAGCTACCTGATCAGCAAGCTGTGGTTTGATGTAGGTATCACTTGGCATCCAGACATCTAGTGGAGTGGGAGAAGAGGTATTCGAAATTAATTGAAGATACTGCGCCATGCGATTGTAACTCGCTTTTACAGCTTGATCATCATTTAATTGGTAGGAAACGGAAAATCTTGGTTCGAAATTATTGTAATCTTTTATGACTTTATTTTGACCGAAGTATTTTGTTGAGGCTGGAGTTCCTTTTTCATAAATCTGCATATCGGTATTAAAAACAACTGCCTGATCATTATCATAATAGTTAATAGTAGAAGAACCTAATCTGTAAAAAAGACTGTAACGCAGTCCGTAAGCGACGGTGATTTTATTAGAGATCTGACTTTCGGCATCTAAATAAATAGATGGTTCAAAAGCATATTTTTTGTCCAATTGGTCTGGATTAATTCCAGAATCTGTTCCAGTTGGCTTTATGGTTCCAGGATTAAATTCATAGTAAATACCGTTTAAACCATAATTGAGTTTTAATTTATCTGACAGATAATGTTTGAAATCATATTTGATGTTGTAGTTTTTAATACCGGAATCCCATTTGAAACCCACAAAATCAAGATTTAATCCGTAATAGTAATCGCTGTAAATTAAAGAGAGATTGGAAAATAATTTATCCGAATACAAATGATTCCATCTCAAATTTAAGATTGAATTTCCGTAAGTATTGGTAAAACTTTTATTTAATCTAAAGACATCACGCCCAAAATAACCCGATAAATATAAACTGTTATTTTCGTTGAGTTTATAGCTTAATTTGGTGTTGAGATCGTAAAAATAAGCAGCATTGTCTTTATCGTCTTCCGAAAGTTTAAGGAAAAGATGCGCATAAGAAGCTCTTCCTCCAATTAAAAAAGAACCTTTGTCTTTTACAATCGGACCTTCGGCAAGGAGACGGCTTGAAATTAATCCGATACCGCCATTCATATGGAAATCCTTACTGCTTCCGTCTTTTTGGTAAATATCTAAAACAGAAGAAGCCCTTCCGCCGTAACGAGCTGGAATTCCACCTTTGTACAATTTTAAATCTTTGATTGCATCGGGATTAAAAACAGAAAAGAATCCGAAAACGTGTGAAGAGTTAAAAATTGTCGCTTCGTCCAAAAGAATTAAATTTTGATCCGCGCCTCCACCTCGGACATTAAATCCTGATGCGCCTTCTCCTGCATTGGTAACGCCTGGAAGTAATAAGATGGATTTAAGTACATCGACTTCTCCTAAAACAACCGGCATTTTTTTTATAGTGGCAATAGAAAGTTTATTGGCACTCATCTCGGGCGACTTGATGTTGATTTTGCTTTTGTTGTCTGTAATGATTACTTCTTGCAATTCTTCGCCGCCTTCGCTGATAGAAAAATTCTGTTTTGTATTCTGATTTAAAGCAATACTTTTTTGAATGGTCTGATAACCAACGTAGCTAATTTCAATTTCATATTCGCCTTTAGGAACAGAAAGAGAGTAAAAACCGTATTCGTTTGTAGTTGTTCCTATTTTTAGAGCAGGAATGTAAATATTTACACCAATTAAAGTTTCATTGTTTTTGCTGTCACTAATAGTACCGCTTAGAGTAAATTTTTCCTGCGAAAAGGAATTGAAAATCGTTAAAATAAAAAGAAAAAATGTGCCTATATTTTTTGTGATCATTATGTTGATTTTGAATTACATAGTTAATAATTCTTACTAGACATCGCCATGAAAGTTTTGTTAAAGATAAGTTAATAAAAAAAGGACAACTTTTGAGAGTTGTCCTTTTCTATTTTTTAAAAATGCAATTAATACATCTCTATTATTTGATTTTAGCAATTATAGCGTTGAATGTATCACTAGGACGCATTGCTTTGCTTACTAACTCAGGAGTTGGCTGGTAGTAACCTCCAATGTTTTGTGCTTTTCCTTGAGCCCCAATTAATTGTTCATTGATTTTAGCTTCGTTAGCTTCAAATTCAGCAGCAATTGGAGTAAAGATTGCTTTCAATTCAGCATCTTTAGTTTGAGCAGCCAAAGCTTGAGCCCAATAGAAAGCTAAATAGAAATGAGAACCACGGTTGTCAATTTGTCCAACTTTACGAGCAGGAGATTTGTCGTTGGCTAAGAATTTATCGTTTGCTTCGTCAAGAGTTTCAGCTAAAACAATTGCTTTAGAATTATCTAAAGTTTGTCCTAAATGCTCTAATGAAGCACCAAGAGCTAAAAATTCTCCTAATGAATCCCAACGTAAATATCCTTCTTCTGTAAATTGCTCAACGTGTTTTGGAGCAGAACCTCCAGCACCAGTTTCAAACAATCCGCCTCCGTTCATTAATGGAACGATAGATAACATTTTTGCAGAAGTTCCTAATTCTAAAATTGGGAATAAATCTGTTAAGTAATCACGTAAAACGTTTCCTGTTACAGAAATAGTATCTAAACCTTTGATGATTCTGTCTAAAGTAAATTCAGTAGCAGCCACTGGGTTTAAAATACGGATATCTAAGTTTGTAGTATCGTAATCTTTAAGGTATTTTTCAACTTTAACGATTAGTTCTCTGTCGTGCGCTCTGTTTTCGTCTAACCAGAAAACAGCAGGCGTTTGAGATAAACGAGCTCTGTTTACAGCCAATTTAACCCAGTCCTGAATAGGTGCATCTTTTGCCTGACACATTCTGAAAATATCGTTTGTTTCAACGTTTTGCTCCATTAAAACATTTCCATTTGTATCAACAACACGAACAACTCCGTCAGCTTTCATTTGGAAAGTTTTATCGTGAGATCCGTATTCTTCAGCTTTTTGAGCCATTAATCCAACGTTAGGAACACTTCCCATTGTTTTAGGATCAAAAGCACCGTGTTTTTTACAGAAATCTATTGTTGCAGTATAAACCCCAGCGTAAGAACGGTCTGGAATAACAGCAATTGTATCTTGTGCTTTACCATCTTTGTTCCACATTTGTCCAGAAGTACGAATCATTGCCGGCATAGAAGCATCAACAATTACGTCTGAAGGAACGTGTAAGTTTGTAATTCCTTTATCAGAATTAACCATTGCCAAAGCTGGTCCGTTTTCGATTGCTTTAGTAATGTCAGCTTCAACTTCAGCCTGCTCAGGTCTTCCTGCAATTTTAGCGTAGATGTCGCCTAAACCATTTTTAGTGTCAATGTTTAATTCACTAAATAAAGTTTCGTATTTTTTGAAAAGATCTGCAAAATATACTTCAACGATAGCGCCAAAGATAATTGGATCTGAAACTTTCATCATTGTAGCTTTTAAATGCACAGAAAGTAAAACTCCTTCTTTTTTTGCTTCAGCAATTGCATTAGCAGCAAAATCTTTTAATTTACTTACGCTTAAAACAGAGCTGTCAATAATTTCTCCAGCTTTTAATGGTGTGCTTGCTTTAAGAACAGTTGTTGTTCCGTCTTTAGCAACGAATTCGATTTTTACATCATTTGCATCTGCAACAGTCAATGATTTTTCACTTCCGTAAAAATCACCGTTTGGCATAGAAGCAACTTTAGTTTTTGAGTCAGCAGACCAAGCGCCCATTGAGTGCGGGTTTGCTTTTGCGAAGTTTTTAACTGCTCTTGGAGCTCTACGGTCAGAGTTTCCTTCACGTAAAACTGGGTTTACAGCAGAACCTAAAACCTTTGCATATTTTGCTTTAATTTCCTTTTCAGCATCGTTTTGAGGATCTTCTGGGAAATTTGGCACGTTATATCCGTGAGATTGTAATTCAGCAATGGCCGCTTTTAATTGAGGAACAGATGCTGAAATGTTTGGTAATTTAATAATGTTTGCTTCTGGCTGAGTTGCTAACTGGCCTAATTCTGCCAATGCATCTCCAGTTTTTTGAGCATCTGTCAAAGAATCTGGGAAGTTTGATAAAATTCTTCCTGCCAGCGAAATATCTCTGGTTTCGATTTCAATTCCAGCTGTTGCTGTAAAAGCTTGAACAATTGGTAACAAAGAGTAAGTTGCCAATAACGGCGCCTCATCAGTTAAGGTGTAAAAAATTTTTGATTTTGTCATTTTCTTTTTTTTTTATAATCGTATCGTTGGGAGTTAACGATGTAACAGGTATATTCGGCTCAAAATGAGCGGAGCAAATATAATAAAATCACAACGAAAACGGTTGAGTTTTCCCGAGAAAAGCAGAAATTAACAGATTGTTATTTCGAGCTCGTTAAATTGCTAATTCGATGATTTTGATATTAAAAAATTACAGTTTTGTTAGTGATGAAAATACAAGACAAAAAAAAACTCGTTTCAAAGAATATGAAACGAGTTTTTTATAACAATTCGATAAATGATTATCTTCTTTTATCTTTAATCTTAGCTTTTTTACCAGTAAGTTGTCTGAAGTAGAAAATTCTAGCTCTACGTACAGCACCTTTCTTGTTGATTTCGATTTTTTGTAAAGCTGGTAAGTTTACTGGGAAGATACGCTCAACTCCAATAGCTCCAGACATTTTACGAATAGTAAAAGTTTCTGTGTTACCAGAACCTCTTCTTTGAATTACAACTCCTTTAAAAAACTGAGTTCTAGTTTTTTCACCCTCTTTAATTTCGTAGAAAACTGTGATTGTGTCTCCAGCTCCAAATTCAGGGAAATCTTTTTTAGCAACGAATTCGTTTTGAACGAATTTTAATAAATCTGCCATGATAATTTTATTATTATAGTTTAGATAGAGTAACATTCACGGATTTCGCCAGAGGTTAGTCTAATTCGGGTGCAAAGATAAATTAAAAAAATAAAAATCCAAGAAATAAAATTCCAAATTCCAATTTTTTAATGAACTGATTATTTGGGATTTGGGATTTTTTGAGTTTGAAATTTATTCTAATAAATCCGGTCGTCTGTTTTTAGTATGTTCATACGCCATATCCTCACGCCATTTATCAATTTTTGCAAAGTGGCCGCTGGTTAAAACTTCTGGGACTTTCCATCCTTTATAATCTGCAGGTCTTGTATATATAGGTCCAGAAAGTAAATTATCTTGAAAGCTGTCTGTTAACGCTGAGGTTTCGTCGCTCAATACACCAGGAATTAATCGAATTAAAGCATCAGACAAAACCAAAGCGCCTAATTCTCCTCCAGATAAAACATAATCACCAATCGAAATTTCTTTAGTAATAAAATGATCTCTAACTCTTTGGTCCACACCTTTATAATGTCCGCATAAAATGATGATGTTTTCATACATAGACATAGTGTTGGCCATTTTTTGATTTAAAGTTTCACCATCAGGCGACATATAAATGATTTCATCATACTCACGCTGACTCTTTAAGTGGGTGATACAATCATCAATTGGCTGAATTGTCATTACCATTCCAGCACCGCCCCCAAACGGATAATCATCAACACTTTTCTGTCTGTTCGTGCTGTAGTCACGAAGATTGTGAAAATGTACTTCGACTAAACCTTTGTCAATGGCACGTTTCATAATCGAAGCCTCAAACGGACTTCTTAATAATTCTGGTAAAAGTGTAATAATGTCAATTCGCATTTTTCTGTAGTTATTCTAGGCTGCAAAGATACAAGTTAATATTTGGCAATAAAAAGAAAATTAAAATGCTTAGAAATGATTGAAGTAAAATCTATTTATTAGAAAATATTGTTTGCAACTTATTGCTTTTTAGTTTGTTAGTAATAATTATATAACACTAAAATGTAATTGTGTAATTTTTTATTTCGTAATTTTAAGTACCATTACAATACCTAATTATATATTTAAAATTTTACAAATTCCAAAAACACATCTATTATGAAAAAAATACTACTATTTACCGCAATAATGCTTTTACAGATTTCATGTTCAAGTTCGAAAAACGCAATGAACAATTCTGTTGGGGAAACCAAAGCAAAATTGATAAAAACTTGGGGAACTCCTGTTCGAACATTGGCTGACAATCAAGATGGACAAATTCTTGTTTATGCGGATCAAGTTTTTATGAATGAAGATAATCCTGACGGATCAAGAATTGCTGGTCAAAATTATTGGACTTACAATTATATATATGTAAATAAAGAAGGTAAAGTTACTTCAACAAGACAAGAAAAACAGAATTATCCTCCTCAAGCTCTTGACTCACAAAAAATGGAAGGGATGAAATTGTTAACTTCGAAGTAATTCTATCCTCTAATTGAAGTGTTTTAACGGTTTATCCAATTGTTAAAATATTTTTATTTGATTTAAATTGTAGCTGTTTTTTGAATATATTTAGCAAAAAGTATATGAAAAAAATAGCTATTATTATTTTTGTATTATTATGTTCCTGTAATAAGGAAAAATTAAAGGAGACTCCGAAAGAAATACGAAAAGAGATTCCTGAAACAGCATTATATTTTACGCAGATTAAAAGTAATGATGTCAAATTAGGAAAGCCGGGTTATGGCGATTGGCTGTCTTCTCACAAAGAAAAAGGTCAGACTTTTGAGCAATACTTTTTTTCTAAACATATTATTCCCACCAAGAAAGAAAATATTATTTATATACGCCCAATTGGAAATTTTAATTCCTTACAAAAGAAACAAATTGAATTGTTAAATGAATATTTAGCAATTTTCTTTCAATTAAAAACAAAAACTCTAAAATCCATTTCTAATGATGTAGTGCCAAATTCTGCAAGAAGAATGATGTTTGGGCACGAACAATTATTGGCTGGTTATCTTTTAGATGATGTATTAAAGAAAGAAAAGCCTGTAAATAGAATTGCGTTAATGGGACTTTCAGAACTTGATCTATATCCTAAACCAGAATGGAACTATGTTTTTGGTTTGGCTTCTTACCGCGACAAAGTTGGTGTGAGTTCAATTTACAGACTGCAGGATGGAGAACTGACTTCTGAAAACTTTAATCTTTGTCTGTCTCGATTACTCAAAATAAGTTCTCATGAAATAGGTCATATGTTTGGATTACATCATTGTATCAATGCCGATTGTGTAATGAATGGATCTAACAGCATGAGCGAAACAGACAAACATTCTATACGATTATGTTCTGTCTGCCAGCAAAAATTAAGCTCTTGTATAAAATACGATGACAGAAAGCGGCTGACAGATTTAGAGAATTATTTTAAACGAAATAATCTCACTCCTCAATTTCTTGCAATGAAAAAGGATACTGAGGCTGTTTCAACAAAAAAGAATATCTAATTGTTCTGATTTATGATCACTAGAAGAAATTTTATAATTAATACGAGTCTGGCTGCAACAGCAGTTTTGGCTTCGCCGTCATTTGCATTTTCTATGAATAAAAAAGAAATAGGTTTACAGTTATATACACTTCGTGAGGAGCTTCCGAAAGATGTAAAGGCAACTTTAGAAAAAGTAGCGAAAACAGGATTTACAACTGTCGAAACGTATGGTTTTTCGATTAAAGATCAGTTTTGGGGATTAACGCCTAAAGAATTGAAAAAGATTTTAGATGATAACGGGCTGAAAGCAGTAAGCGGCCATTATAATTTAGGGAGCTTTTTATATGATGGAAATACCGAAGAACTAATAGCTTCAATAGAAGCAGCAAAAACTCTAAAAACTGAATTTTTAACCATTCCGTGGGTCGATGAGCCTTTTAGAAGAAATATAGTAGATTATAAAAAGATCGCTGTTCGAGTGAATGAAGCGGCTATAATGTGCAAAAAAGAAGGTTTAAAATTGGCTTATCATAACCATGATTTTGAATTTCAAAAACATGACGGTATAACAGGTTTTGAAATTTTATTAAATGAAACCGATAAAAATTTAGTTTATTTTGAATTAGATTTATACTGGGTCATTCATTCTGGAAATGATCCTCTAAAATTATTTAAAGAAAATCCGGGACGTTTTAAAATGTGGCACGTAAAAGACAAGGATAAAAATAATAATGATCTAAATACCGAAGTTGGTAACGGCACTATAGATTTTAAGCCCTTGTTTGCAGCAGCAAAACAATCTGGAATGATTCATTTTTTTGTGGAACAAGAAAATAATTTTGCAGTTAATTCTTTCGATTCTATTAAGAAAAGCTGTGATTTCATTTCCCAAAAAATGCTTTAAAACAACTCGTTAAAATGCTTATTTTTGTAAAAAATCAATTTTAAAGTTATGCAGAACATAGGAACAAGCAAAGAATTTATAAAAGGAGATGATATTGAATGGGAAGTAGTTGGTGAAGGAATCAAACGGAAAATCCTAGCTTATGATGACAGAGTAATGCTCGTAAATGTGCATTTTGAAACTGGAGGAATTGGTGCTTTGCATGATCATTACCATACTCAAGTCACTTATGTGGCAAGCGGTAAATTTGATGTTACAATAAATGGTGTAACAGAAACTTTAAAAGAAGGCGATAGTTTTTATATTCCGCCTCATGCAGTACATGGAGTGGTTTGCTTGGAAAGCGGTATGCTGACAGACGTTTTTGGTCCAGCTCGAGAAGATTTTTTAAAGTTGTAACTCTTTTAAAATTAAGTTATTAGTGATCTGTAAATTCTGGTCTAATCTTAAATTTAAAAATTTTATAACTTTTTTAAAGTTTTGATTAAGATTAGATCGGTATTTTTGCAGCATGAATTTATCTAAAACAAATGTACTTTTTATGGCAGTTTGCACTGGTCTTATAGTTGCAAATCTTTACTACTGCCAGCCTTTGATTGTTTTAATTGCCAACGAATTTAAAATTCCAGAAGCCAGCGCCGGAACTATAACATACTTAACTCAGGCCGGTTATGCTATTGGATTGTTTTTTATGGTTCCTCTTGGAGATAAAATAGAAAGAAAAAGGCAGATTTTAATGACCACTTTTGCATCTGTAATTGCATTATTGATTGCAGCAACGGCAAAAAGTTTTCTGATTTTACAAATTGCTTCACTGCTAATCGGAATCACATCTATTGTACCGCAGCTTATTCTGCCTTTAGCAGCTTCTTTGAGCGCTCCTGAACAACGCGGAAAAGTTGTCGGAACGATTATGAGTGGTCTTTTGGTTGGAATCTTGCTTTCGCGTACTTTAAGCGGTTTTATTGGTGAAGTTCTAGGTTGGAGATCAATGTTTTATATCGCAGCAGGAATTTGTCTTTTGATCTTTTTTGTAATTCAAAATAAATTTCCAGTTAATAAACCACAGTTTCAAGGAACTTACGGTCAATTAATTAAATCCTTATTTACACTTATAAAAACACAGCCGGTTTTACGTGAAGCAACTGCAATTAATGTTTTCAGTTTTGCGCAGTTTGGAGCTTTCTGGACCACAATGGTTTTGCTGCTTTCTGGAGAACCGTTTGGTTTTAATAGTGCCACAATTGGATTATTCGGAATTGTAGGTGCATCTGGAGCATTGGCGGCGCCTTTGGTTGGTAAACTTGGGGATAAAGGGAATTCAAGAATTGCCGTTGGTTATGGATGTTTACTGATCTTAATAAGCTTTTTGGTTTTCTATTTTTCAATAGAAAGTGTAATCGGAATTGCGATTGGAATTGTATTTATTGATATCGGAATCCAAGGTGTTCATATTTCAAACCAAACAAGAGTTTATTCACTTATGCCAGAAGCTAGAAATAGATTAAATACCGTATTTATGTCTTTCAGTTTCTTAGGAACTGCCGCTGGATCGGCATACGGATTACTGTTATGGAAATTAGGAGGATGGCATGCAGTAGCTAGTGGCTGTATGGTTTTATCTTTAGTTTCATTAGCTATTTATGGACTGACTTATAAATCGACCCCGAAACGTCGGGACTAAAAAAGCAAAAGCACAAATTGATTAAAAAATTAATTTGTAAATTTGCGTTTAAATTAAAAATAACAAGATGGAAAACGGAATATACGCTAAATTCAACACTAGCAAAGGTTCGATTTTAGTAAAACTAACACACGATTTAACGCCTGGAACTGTAGGGAACTTTGTAGCTCTTGCAGAAGGTAATATGGAAAATAAAGTTAAACCTCAAGGACAAAAATTCTACGACGGATTAACATTCCACAGAGTAATTGCTGATTTCATGATTCAAGGTGGATGCCCAAAAGGAACTGGAACTGGAGATCCGGGTTATAAATTTGATGATGAATTTCACCCAACTTTAAAACACGATCGCCCAGGAGTTTTATCTATGGCAAACTCTGGACCTGGAAGCAATGGTTCTCAATTTTTTATCACTCACGTTCCAACTCCTTGGTTAGACGGAAAACACAGTGTTTTTGGTTATGTGGTTGAAGGACAAGATATCGTTGATGCTGTAGCTCAAGGTGATAATCTGGATTCTGTAGAAATCATCAGAGTTGGTGAAGAAGCTCAAAAATGGAATGCTATCGAAGCTTTTATTGGTTTAAAAGGTGCTCGTCTAAAACGCGAAGCAGCTTTAAAAGCAGAATCTGAAGCAAAAATGGAACAATTGGCTGCTGGTTTTGATAAAACAGAAAGCGGTTTACGTTACAAAATGATTCAAAAAGGTGATGGTAAGAGAGCTGAAGCTGGAAAAACAGTTTCTGTTCACTACGAAGGATCTTTAGAAAACGGAAAAGTTTTTGATTCATCTTATCCGCGTAAAAAACCAATTGAATTTAAATTAGGAGTTGGACAAGTTATTGAAGGATGGGACGAAGGTATTGCTTTATTGCAAGTTGGAGACAAAGCTCGTTTTGTAATTCCATCTGATTTAGGATACGGACCATCTGGTGCAGGAGGCGTTATCCCGCCAAATGCAACTTTGATTTTCGACGTTGAATTAATGGACGTAAAATAAGAATGTAAAAGCAATTTAGTATTGTTTTAAATAGTAATCCCATATACCGCGGTATATGGGATTTTTTTATATTTACTTTAAAAACAAAGACGATGAAAAATATTTTAATCCTTGCTGGATTTGCATTATTTGTAGTTTCTTGCGGAACTCAAAAAACAACCACTGTTGCAGCCACTACAACTGCTGAACCTGAAAAAAAAGTAACATTAACTCCTGAATTGGAAGCTGGTAAAAATTTGTATGATAACAATTGTGCAAAGTGCCACAAATTATACGACCCTAAGAAATTTACTAAGGAAGAATGGGCGCCAATTTTGGTAAGAATGGGGAAAAAAGCCAAATTAGATGAAGTGCAATTAGCATCAGTAACGAATTACGTTCACTCACAATTGTAACATTATATTTTGATAAAGCATAAAAAAACTGTTCAATAATTTGAACAGTTTTTTTATTTTCAAATAGATATAAAAAAACACCTTCACGTAATGAGGTGTTTAAAAAGTTAAGAATGATGCACAGCCGAATTATCTACAGCAATTACTTTTAAAGTTTTTATACCTGCCGGTAATTCCCAATCTACTTCATCATTTTCTTTAAAACCAATAATAGCAACACTTAAAGGAGCTAGAATTGAGATCTTAGATTGCTTTACATCTGCAGCAGAAGGTAAAACGATTTGAATTTTCATTTGTTTATTGGCTTTTACATCTTCTATCGTTACAAAAGAATTGATTCTGATAACTGAACCGTCAAGTTCGCTTTCTTTGCTTATTACAGCACGATCTAATTCTTGCGAAAGCTGATTAGCTTCTTTGGTATTTGTTGAATTTTTACTTTTTAAAATCAATTCTCTTAAAAATTGATAATCTGATTTACAGAAAGTGGGTGTTGGTTTCATATCTATATTGAATTTATTGTTATAATAATCGAATTATTTTTCTTCTTTTTTGAAACGAATTATTTAAGTTTTTTAAAAGAAAGGATTTAAATTTTATTCTGAAAAACAAAAAGTTATCTGAACAAAATTGATTTTGTCAAATAAATAAATGTTTAAGCTTGATGTAAATCCTCCGTCAGAAAGAAGAAAACTGAAATAGACGGAGGCCTAATAAATAAAGGCCTTGTTATGCGAAATAATTACAGCAGGAAGTGGTTCTCCAGAAAAGGAAAACAACTTGGCAGATGCTGTAAATGGTATTCTATTTCCCATAAGGATGATTAAATTGATCTGCAAAGATAGGCAATCTTTTTGAATTTAGTGAGGTTTTACTTCCATTTAATACCGCACCCAATACTTGGTTTTTGTGGTTCTTTTAAACTTCTGTTGTAAATTAAGGCATCTATTGCGCCTCTAAGGTCGCTCCCGCTGAGTGAAATTCCGTTGCCAGGTCTAGAATCGTCAAGCTGTCCGCGGTAAAATAATTTGTCTTGGTTGTCAAATAAATAGAAGTCAGGAGTGCAGGCAGCACTGTAAGCTTTAGCGGTTTCTTGAGTCTCATCATAAAGATATGGAAAGTCAATTTTATTTTCCATAGCAAAAGCCGTCATTAATTCTGGAGAATCCTCAGGGTATTTAATAATATCATTGCTGGAAATAGCGATTACTCCGATACCCTGCACACGGTAATCATTTGCAATCATTACAACTTCTGGAATAGAGTAAAGCACATATGGACAATGGTTGCAGATAAACATAACCAAAGTTCCTTTAGACCCTTTTAGGTCTTCAAATGAAAAAGTCTCGTTTGAATTGGTGTCTTTTAGATAAAAATCAGGTGCAATAGTTCCTAAAGGAAGCATTGCTGATGAAGTTTGTGCCATTTTTTGCAGATTAGAATTTCAAAAATAGCTTTAAAATTCTGTAAATAAAAGAGCACAAGAATAAAAAAATATCCAAAGAAGCAGTTAGCTGTATCAGCTTGCTTCTTTGGATGCTTTTTTATATTTTTTTATGAATTTAAAAACTGAAGTAAATCTTCATTTAATTTTTCTTTTTCCGTGTAAAATAGACCGTGAGGAGCGCCTTCGTATTCGATAAAAGTATTATTAGCAATTCCTTCTGCTGCTTTTCTTGAAGTAAGGTCTATTGGAACAATCTTGTCATCATTTCCATGAATGATCAAAGTTGGAACCTTTACAAAATCAAGTTCATCTCTAAAATCGGTAAACGAAAAAGATTCAGCACATTTTAATGTAGCACGAGGAGATGCAAGCGAACATAACGTTCTATAATATTCTAACAATGGTGTACTGATTGGTTTGTTGATGATATTGATTCCAAAGAATGTTTTCCCGAAGTTGTCTACAAAACCAATACGATCTTCCTTAATTGCTGCTGCAGTAGTTTCACTTTTTTCTTTCGGATGCCCATCTGGATTATCGTGAGTTTTCAATAGGAATGGTATGATAGACGAAATTAAGGCAGCTTTAATAACTCCTTTTCCGCCATGACGGCTGAAATAACGCACCACCTCGCCGCCACCCATTGAGAAGCCAACAAGTGTTACATTTTCTAATTCTAACTGTTCAATAATTTCCTTAAGATCATCTGTTAAAGTATCATAATCATAACCATCCCAAGGCTGAGACGATTTACCAAATCCGCGTCGGTCATATGCAATAACGCGATAATTATTTTGTACTAAATGATCGATTTGATATTCCCACATTTCATTTGAAAGAGGCCACCCATGAATAAGAATCACTGGTTTTCCCTGACCATAATCTTTTACATAGAGTCTGACATTTTGTGCTGTTTCTATATATTTATCTGTATGAACCTGTTTTAAATTAGATTCAAAATCTTTAATTGACATGCATGCATTTGGTTCAGTATGTTCCATGTTATATATTTTTTACGTGATTGTAATAATTTTCTTTACGTAAAATTAGCGGGGAAGCAAAAGAAATAGGTTATAGAATTAGGTAGATTAATTACAAAATTAATAGGTTTGTAATGCTAAATAAATATTATGGATTTAACTTGGAACGAATTTGAACGCACCGATATGCGCGTAGGAACTATTATAGAAGTAAATGATTTTCCCGAAGCAAGAAAACCTGCTTTTCAATTAACAATCGACTTTGGTCCAGAAATTGGAATTAGAAAATCATCTGCACAAATTACCAAAAGATATCAGAAAGAAGATTTAATAAACCGTCAGATTGTTGCGGTTGTAAATTTTCCGAAAAAGCAAATCGGAAAATTTATGAGCGAATGCCTAGTTCTTGGTGCAGTAGGCGAGGAGGGAGATGTAATTTTATTAGCACCCGATTTTAAAATACCGAATGGATTGCGCATCGGGTAGTTTTCAGTCTCAGTCACAGTTTTCAGTTTCGTAACTGTGACTAAAAACTGTGACTGAGACTAATTATTACCTCGTTTTTTTAATTAATTGCTGTAAAATCAGCTGTCCTTCTTCCCAATATTTTAAATCAGAATCAGAATTGATGTGTCCTTGCTGACCGACGTTTACGAAATCGCTTCCCCATTTTTCGGCGAAGTATTTTTTTCTTTCAAAAGAAGCGTAAGGATCATTTTCGCTGGCCACAACTACAGAGGGAAAAGGCAGTTTGTAGAGCGGAATTGGCGAAAAGTTTCTTATACATTCTGGTGTATGTTGAGGTGAATCTACGTCTGCAGGAGCGACTAAAAAAGCACCAATTATATTTTGGTTGTTGTATTGTTCTGCCCAATGCAAAACCAGTGAAACCGCTAAACTGTGAGCAACTAATATTGTAGGTTTATCAAGTTTTAAGATGTTCTCGTTTAATCTCGCAATCCATTCTTCTCGAATCGGTTCGTCCCAATTGTCTTGTACAACACGAATTGAGTTTGCGAATTTTTCGTGCCAAAAGGTCTGCCAGTGTTTTTCTCCAGAATCGCCAAGACCTGGAATAATTAATAGTTGTGTCTCCATTGCCGTGGATTTATTTAGTGATTATTTTTTAGTTTCTTTTATAATACGGTTTACTTCATTAACTAAAAGCGGAAAACCAGGTTCAGTCATTCCGTGATTATAACCGTCAAGTTCGTAAAGTTTTGTTTGTTTGTGTCCAGCCAGTTTCATCATTCTTGCCATATAAGCATTCTCTTCATAGCGTCCCAGCATTTCAAGTTCGCGATCTCCAGTAATTAGCAGCATTGGCGGAGCATCGGCACGAACGTGGTATAAAGGTGCAAAAGCGTCAATAGTTGGCTGTTTTTCGGGAATTCCATTTTCTCTTCTAATTTCAAAATGAGTAATACATTGTCCGCTGAACGGAATAAGTCCGGCGATTTTATCAGCATCTATATTTTCTTTTTGAAGCCATTTTTTTTCCAGACCAATCATCATTCCTAAGTAACCTCCGGCTGAATGTCCCGAAACGAAAATCTGGGATTTGTCACCGCCGTAATTTGAAATATTATTAAAAGTCCAAGCAACCGCCGCTGCCGCATCTTCAATAGCTTTTGCTGCTTTTACTTTTGGCGATAATCTGTAATTTACACCAATAATAGCAAAACCTTTATTTTTTAGAGCTTCTGGAATTTCTTTGTTTCCGCCTGTCAATCCACCGCCGTGAAACCATACGATAGTGGCAAATCCAGTTTTATTCTTTGGGTAATAAATATCTAGAACACATCTTTCATTAATATATTTATCAGATTTGTTTGTGGCAGCATTATAATATTGAATGTTACTTTTGGTTTCGTATTCTAGATTCTGCGCAGACAATGAAATTCCGTATAGAAAGAAACTTAGAAGGATAATTAATTTTTTCATTTTTAGTTTGTTAGAAGTTTTAGGTAAGATATTAAATGTGAAAAAGAAACATCTTGAAATTCGTTTGTTTCGTTTCACATTTTACAAATCACATTTCACAATAAAATAAATATATAAAAAAAGTCCAAAATGCAGAACAAATTGGACTCGTACTTTATAAAAAAGTTTATTTTGAATTAAATATCGTCAAAATCAATATCTGTAAAGCTAGATCTTTGGCTTTCAGATTTTTCAGAACTGTATTCTTTCTTAAAATCTTTTTGGTGTCTTTCAGAAATTACTTCTTCGCCTTTGTGGTTCAAAACATAAGATGTCATTTCTTCTAGTATTTCGGCAAAAGCACTAAAATCTTCTTTGTATAAATAGATTTTGTGTTTCTTGAAATGAAATGAACCATCTTCCTCAGTAAATTTTTTGCTTTCGGTAATAGTGATATAGTAATCATCAGCTTTGGTAGCTCTCACATCAAAGAAATAAGTTCTTCTTCCTGCTCGTAATACTTTAGAAAAAATCTCTTCTTTTTCTAACATGTCATTTTCTCTCATAATACGTTCTATCATTTTTGGAATTAATAGTACTCAAAAATCATAAAAAATTATCTATTACGCAACAATTAAAGTAATTCTTTTTCCGAAAGTTGTTTTAAATATAACGATGCGTAATATCCTTCCTGATTTATTAATTGATTATGAGAACCTTGTTGAATGATGCGGCCATCTTCTAGTATAATAATTTTGTCTGCATTCTTTGCAGATGATACACGATGGCTTACAATTATGGTTGTTTTATCTTTAGAAATTTCAAACAAATTATTCAAAATCATTTCTTCTGTTTCGGTATCAACGGCAGACAAACAATCGTCGAAAAGTAAAATAGCAGGGTTCTTAATTATCGCTCTTGCAATCGAAACACGCTGTTTTTGTCCGCCCGAAAGCGTAATTCCTCTTTCTCCTAAAATAGTGTCATACTGTTTGTTAAATGCAATAATATTATCATGAACAACAGCATTTTTAGCAGCTTGGAATACTTCTTCGTCAGTAGCATTTTGATTTCCGAATTTGATATTATTTTTAATAGTATCCGAAAACAGAAAAGCATCCTGAGGCACAATTCCGATATTATTTCTTAAATCATTTAAATTTAAAGTGCTGATTTCGTTTGCATCAATCCTAAGTTCACCTTCTGTTACATCATACAATCTTGAAATTAAGGAAAGAATGGTCGATTTTCCAGAACCTGTTTTTCCTAAAATGGCCAGCGTTTCTCCTTTTTTTACTGTAAATGAAACATTTTTTAAGGCTTCAATATTCGTGTCTTGATAAGTGAAAGAAACATTGTCGAAAGTTATTGTTCCTTGAATATCTGAAGAATTTTCATTGTTGTTTTTTATTTCGGGTTCGATTTTCAAAAATTCATTTAGACGTTTTTGAGAAGCTTCTGCTTCCTGCACCATTGACGAAACCCATCCTAAAGAAGCAACAGGCCAAGTCAGCATATTTACATATAAAATAAATTCTGCAATAGTTCCAATATTCGGAATGGTTCCGTTGATGTACATTACGCCTCCAAAATAGATTACAACCAAATTACTGATTCCGATTAGGGCGATCATTAAGGGACCAAATAAAGACTGCACTCTGGCTAAGCTTAAACTTTTGCGTTTGCTTTCTTCGGCAAGGTCTACCATATTATTTTGATGCTGATTTTCTAGAGAATAAGCTTTGATGACACGAATTCCAGAAAATATTTCCTGAGTAAAACTCGAAACTTTTGATAAGTATTGCTGAAAAGTAGTGCTTCGCTTATTGATTTCTGAACTTAATTTAAAAATACAATACGAAAGTATAGGAAGCGGTAATATAGTATATAAGGTAAGAAGCGGCGAAACATTATACATATATAGTATAACAATCGCGAAACGAATAAATGTATTAATAGTATACATAACTGCAGGTCCGACATACATACGAACTTTAGAAACGTCTTCGCTTATTCGGTTCATTAAATCTCCTGTTCTGTTTTGCTTGTAAAAAGTCTGAGAAAGATTTTCGTATTGTCTAAAAACTTCATTTTTTAAATCAAACTCAATATGACGCGACATAACGATTAAAGTCTGGCGCATTAAAAAAGTTAAAAATCCAGCTACGATCGTAGTGGCTATGATTAGCAATACGTTATGAATCAGATCTTGTCTGAAAGCTGCAATTACGACTTCTGATTTTTGGTCAGTCGGAGATAATTTATCAAAATTCTCAATAGCGTTTAAAGACTTACTGATTAATTTTGGAGTAAATAATGAAAATATTTGTGCGATTATGGTTATTAAAATGCCCAGCGAAAAACTGTATTTATACTTAATGAAATATTTGTTTAAATAGCTTAATTCTTTCATTTTTTTAAGAAATATGATATAGAATTGATTTTAAATTGTGAATTATTACTAATTAAAATTATAATAAATTGCAATTTAATCAAAACAATTATATTGTAAAATTGTTATTTTATAGATAAAAAATTAGCACATGTGTATTTTTTAATTATGTTTGAGAAGTCTTTTTGACAAATTCATAATTTTAACCTAATTAATACTAGCGCTATGGATGCAACTTTCGCAACTGGAAAGGAACTTCAAAAAATGGATCCTGTTTTTGGTCAATTATCTTTTGACGATCACGAACAAATTGTATTTTGCAATGACAAAGATACAGGTTTAAAAGCAATTATTGGTATTCATAATTCGGTTATGGGTCCAGCTTTGGGAGGAACTAGAATGTGGAATTATAACACAGAATGGGAAGCTTTAAATGATGTTTTACGTCTTTCAAGAGGTATGACTTTTAAATCTGCCATTACTGGACTTAATATTGGTGGAGGTAAAGCTGTTATTATTGGCGATGCTAAAACTCAAAAAACACCTGAATTAATGCGTAAGTTTGGTGAATTCGTTCATTCATTAAGCGGAAGATATATTACTGCAGAAGATGTCGGAATGGAAACAAAAGACATGGATACTGTAAGAGATGTAACACCTTATGTGACTGGTATTTCTGAAGAAAGAGGCGGGTCTGGAAATCCTTCTCCTGTAACTGCTTACGGAGTTTATTTAGGAATGAAAGCTGCTGCTAAAAGTCAGTTTGGAACTGATGTTTTAGATGGTAAAAAAGTTTTGGTTCAAGGAATTGGACACGTGGGTGAAACTTTGGTGGAGTATTTGACTAAAGAAGGAGCGCAGGTAACTATTACTGATATCAACGAAGAAAAATTATACCAAGTTGCTTCAAAATATAATGCAACAATTTATACCGGCGAAGATTTATATACAGCAGATGTTGATATCTACGCGCCGTGTGCAATGGGAGCAACAATTAATGATAATACAGTAAACAAAATTAAAGCTAAAGTTATTGCTGGTGCTGCCAACAATCAATTAGCAGACGAAAATGTTCACGGTGCGAGATTGCAGGAAAGAGGTATTTTATATGCTCCAGATTTCTTAATCAACGCGGGTGGAATTATCAATGTTTACGCTGAATTAGCAAATTACGGCAAAGCTGAAATTATGAGTAAAACTGAAAATATCTATAATACTACTTTAGAAATTATAGATTTTGCAGCTCAAAATAATATGACGACTCATAAAGCGGCTCTTACAATTGCTCAAAACCGTATTGATCAAAGAAGAATCGAGAACGCTGCGAAGTAATTTTTTATAGTTTACAGTCTCAGTCTCAGTTTTCAGTTTTTTCTGGAAGCTGGGATTTTTTTTAGTTTTCAGTCGCAGTTTACAGTTTTTTTTGAGGACTTCATTAGTTAGCTGAATACTGAATACTTAATACTGAATACTGCGACTGAGACTGAGACTGAATACTGCGACCGAGACTGAATACCGCGATTAAAACTAAATACTTTTTTACGAATTAATTTTAATATCAGGATTGAAATTCCTAATTTTGCAGACTAATTTTTAAATGTTCTTACAAGGTGGTAAATAGAAGACACATACGCGTTAAAGTAATGCAATCCATTTATGCAATGCACCAAAGCGGTTCTGATAATATGGAAAAAGAAGAAAAATTTCTTTTTTATAGTATTGATAATATTCAGGACTTATATCTTATAATGCTTTCTTCATTGATAGAAATCTGCAAAAAAGAAGCTGTCTTTTTGCATCTTTCAAGTAAAAAACACCTGGCAACTGCCGCAGAACGTAATCCGAATGAAAAGTTTGTAAAGAACAAAATTTTTCAACTTCTTGCCGAAAGCAATTCTCTTAGTATCGCTCTAGAAAATCGTAAAATCAATAACTGGTCATTAAACGATGATTATATCATTTTACTTTTAAATGATGTAAAAGCCAGCGATTTGTACAAAAACTACATGAGTAACAATGTAAATACATTCGAAGAAGACAGACAATTTATTATTGATTTGTTCGAAAATGTTATTGTTCCAAACGAAAAATTATACGAGTATTTAGAAGACGATAAATTGACTTGGGTTGATGATATTCCCGTTGTAAATACGCATATTGTAAAACAATTGAAAGCAATTAAAACAGAAGATCCAGACGATTTTAGAGTGCCGAAATTGTACAAAGATGTTGAAGATAAAGATTTTGCAAAAGACTTATTTCGAAGAACTGTTTTAAATGAAACTGCTTTTGCAAAAGAATACGACGATAAAACTCCAAATTGGGACAGCGAAAGAATTGCCGAAATTGATACAATTATCCTAAAAATGGCAATCTGCGAATTTTTAAAGTTCCCTTCAATTCCAGTAAAAGTAACTCTTAACGAATATTTAGAAATTGCTAAAGAGTATTCTACACCAAAAAGTAGTATTTTTATCAACGGAATTTTAGATAACCTTGTTAAGGAACTTACAGCCAATAAAAAAATGGTGAAAGTAGGAAGAGGGTTGATGTAATGATTTAAATAATCAAAATTTCTAAATTCCAAATTCCAAAGGCTTTGCATCTTGCTAAGTCGAAGAGCTAAAAAGGTATTAATATATAAATCAAAAATAAATTTAAATTATGGGACAATTAACTCAATTTGCGCCATTTCTATTGATGTTCGTGGTAATCTATTTCTTTATGATCAGACCACAACAAAAAAGAGCTAAAAACGAAAAAGAATTTGAAAGCAGCCTAAAAATAGGTGACAGAATAGTTACAAAAAGTGGTTTCCACGGTAAAATTGCAGAATTAGCAGAAACTACAGTTGTAATCGAAACCATGTCTGGAAAATTAAAATTAGAGCGTTCAGCTATTTCTCTTGAATTGAGTGCTGCTTTGAATAAGAAAGCATAAATTTTAAATTACAATATTTTAAATCCCAAATTCTTATAATGGAGTTTGGGATTTTTTTGTTTTTCAAAAATTCACTACAGTTTTGTCATTTCGAACGAAGAGAGAAATCTTCGCAAGGAGCTCCTCAAAGAGTTTAATTCATTTGTATGAAAAATATAGCCAGTGGTTTCAGTCAGGGGAATATGGATTGTGATTATGATTAAGTTCCCGTGGTTGAAACCATGGGCAGTGTTTAGCAGGTGGTGAATGTTCCTAAAAAAAAAAAACCTTTGTCAAAGTTTTAAACTTTGACAAAGGTCTATAATTACTTGGAATTTGGATTTTAAATATTGAAATTTAACTTACCTGTATTTATCATTCAATCCAACATTGTTCAAAATCATCGGAATCACTTTTTCGATTCTCGAAAGTTTCGTTTTTTCTTGTTTTGCTGTTTCAATATATTCTAAAAACTCATATTGTTTATAGGGCGAAAATTTGGCAAATGCTTCTTTTAAAGCTGGATTTTTAACCATTTCTTGATCTAACAATTCCGAAACAATTGCTTCTTTTTTAGAAGGTTTTATAATCTTTCCTTCTTTTTCATTTTCAATAGCTTCAACAATATATTCTAAAATAACAGCTTCGTTTACTGCGTCTTTAGAAGTAAAACGCCATTGCCGTAAAGATTTAGTTTTATCTTCCTGAGCATTTACGAGTTTGTTTTTAGTGTCTTTGAGAAAAACGCCATTGAAAAACCAAATGGCAAAATAATCTTTAAAACCGCCAATTCCGATTACATTTTTTTTGTTATAAACATAAACTGGACCGCCCCATTTTGTGGTTTCAGTTAGTTCTGTTTTGTCGATGATAGTTTTGAGGAGAATCAGTTCTTCTTCCCATTTATCACTGTACTTCCAAATGCCTTTATTATCGGATTGCGATTCCAATTTATTTTTTTGTTTTAGTTTTTTCTGATTTATCAAAAATACCTGGGATTGCAGTAAGTTCAGCAATTTTGACGATTACGTCTGTTGCTTTCTGAATGCTTTCGGCAGGAACATATTCGTATTTTCCGTGGAAGTTGTGTCCGCCCGCAAAAATGTTCGGACAAGGTAATCCCATAAAAGATAATTGCGATCCGTCAGTTCCGCCTCTGATTGGTTTGATGATCGGTTTGATATTTAATTCTTTCATTGCTTTTTCAGCGATATCAACAATATGTTTTACCGGAAGAACCTTTTCTTTCATATTGTAATATTGATCTTTTACCACCGCAATTACGATATCTTCACCAAATTTCTTAGCAAATTTTTTATTGAATTTTTTGGCAATTTTCTCTATAAGCTCTTTTCGCTTTTCGAATTTCTTTTTATTGTGATCACGAATAATCAATTCTAAAACTGTTTCTTCGATATTTCCTTTTATGTGATGAACGTGAAAAAACCCTTCGTAACCTTTTGTTTCTTCTGGGGTTTCTCCTTTTGGAAGTTCATTAATAAATTCATTTGCCAAAAGCATAGAATTAATCATTTTTCCTTTTGCATAACCAGGATGAACACTCTTTCCTTTAAAAGTAATTTTAGCTCCAGCTGCGTTGAAATTTTCATATTCTAATTCGCCAATCTGACTTCCATCCATCGTATAAGCCCATTGTGCTCCGAATTTTTCCACATCAAAATGATGCGCACCGCGTCCAATTTCTTCATCTGGAGTAAAACCAATTCTGATTTTTCCGTGTTTAATTTCTGGATGCTGAATTAGATATTCCATTGCCGAAACAATTTCTGTAATTCCCGCTTTGTCATCGGCACCAAGAAGTGTTGTTCCGTCAGTTGTAATAATGGTTTGTCCTTTATATTGCAGTAAGTCTTTGAAATAATTTGGAGATAAAACAATATTTTTTTCTGCATTCAAAACAATATCTTTTCCATCGTAATTTTCTACGATTTGAGGTTTCACATTGGCACCGCTAAAATCTGGCGAAGTATCAAAGTGAGAAACAAAACCTATTGTTGGAACTTCGTGATCTACGTTGCTTGGCAGCGTTGCCATGATATACGCTTTATCATCAATAGTTACATCTTCAAGTCCGATTGTTTTTAGTTCTTCAACTAATTTATTGGCTAAATTCCACTGCTTTTCAGTACTTGGCGTTGTTTGCGAATTTGGATCTGATTCTGTATCAATTGTTATATAACTAATAAAACGATCTATGATATGTTGCATTTCTTTGATTTTTTAGCAAATATAGAAAATTTTTCTCCTGCATAATTTAGCTTTCCATATCTGAATTAATAAAAAAAGGGATTCTGTGCAGAATCCCTTTCATTTGTTTTTTTAATATTATTTGCTTTTTACGCATCTAAAACCTACGTGGTTTGCGGCAGATCTGATTTCTCCTTTTCCTCTTGTTCCAACCATGTATCGTGTGCAATATTGGTCGGTACATAAAAAAGAACCGCCTCGATGAACTCGTTTAACTTCTGTCGGATCATTTGGATTATTATAAGCATCAGGTCCTTGCGGATTTTTTACTGTTTTGCCACTATCGGCCAATGATTTGTAATAGTCGACACTGTACCAGTCATTTACCCATTCCCATACATTTCCTGCCATATCATATAAGCCATAAGCATTTGGTGCATATTGAGCTGTAGGAGCAATTCCTTTAAATCCGTCTTCTCCAGTATCGCCATCTTTTATAGGGAAATGTCCTTGGTATATATTAGCTTGAAATTTTCCTTTAGGTTTTAAGTCATTTCCCCAAGCATATAGATTACCTGTTTTACCGCCACGAGCTGCAAATTCCCACTCTGCTTCAGTTGGAAGCCTTTTTCCAGCCCACTTTGCATAAGCTGCTGCATCTTCATATACCACATGTACAACAGGATATTTCTCTTTTCCTTTAATTGTGCTTTGAGGACCATCAGGGTGTCTCCAGTCAGCACCAGGTTCGTAACGCCACCATTGCAGAAAATTGTTTAAATTAACAGCAGATGGAGTAGGTGTAAACACAACGGAACCCGTTATAAGATCTTCTTCGCTTGCACCAGGAAATTCTTCTTTAGTTGGTTTTTGCTCCGCAACCGTTACGTAGCCAGTGGCTTTTACAAATTTTTCGAACTCTTCATTGGTGACTTCGGTTTTATCCATATAATATCCATCAACATAAACTCGGTGAATAGGAGCAGCGTCTTTCGTTACACCTTTAATACTGCATAAACTTTCATCTTCAACATTGCTTCCCATTGAGAATTCGCCGCCTGGAATCCAAACCATGCCCTCTGGAGCTTTTCCTGCAGGTTTATCTTTGTTTTCAATAGTTGGCTTAAATGCTGAAGCTTCTGAAGTGTTTGGAATTTCATGACATTCAGCAGCTATATCTTTTTTCGGCAACATTAACTTGGTATAGCTATAAGCAAGTGAAATAATAGAAATTGTCAGCACAGCAAAAATCCAAAAAGTTTTATTTTTCATGGTAAATGATTTTGATCTGATATTGGTTGTCAAATAGATGGGATAAAATTATAAAAATAATTATTAATACTATAGTAATTATATGGGATTAATAAATTATTTGTCTTTTTCAACAAGGACTACTTCGTATTTTTCTTTGCCATCAACTTGAACTGGCTGATAGTAAGTTTCTCCAAATTTGACATATTTTACATCTCCAATCGTAACTTCTTCACCGCCTTCGGGTAAATTATCTACAATTGTCCCTGCTGTTGGAGGTACTACTTTATAAGTACTGCCGTCTTTTTCATAGTAAGTTCCTCCGTAGTAATAATTATTTACCGTTCCGGTATTAACGGTTTGTGCGCCGCTTGGAATATTATTAACAGTTCCGCCGACAGGTGCAGGAACGGCAGTGTAACCTCCGTTAGAAGGTGCATACCAAACTCCTTGATCATAATGATATTGTGAACTTTCGACGCTTACTACTATTGCTGTAACCGCTAAAGTTGCTACAAAAAATCCCCAAGGATGCCATGTTGGACCATAGTAATAAGGTCTGTAAGGATGAAAATAGTATGGATTATAAGCGTGATATCTATAACCGCCATATACGTACGGAGGACGTGCATAAACAACCGTATTTCTTCTCACGACAGTATTTCTATTATTGTTTATGGTAATATCTCTGCTTCGGTCAACATTTCTTGTATTGCCGCTTATGTTTGTATTTCTATTGCCTGAATTTATGGTGTTATTAGAATTACGGTTTGTTGTATTGTTTCTGTTGTTAATCTTAGTATTGGAACTATTAGTAGGTCTTGTAACTTTAGTTCCCGAACCATTAGATCCAGGTCTAGTTACTGCTGGTTTGCTGGTAGAAGGCCTATTTACTGCTGGTCTAGATTGATTTGCAGGTCTTGTTGCCGCCGGTCTTGTCTGTGTGCCTCCGCTGGGTCTGTGTACTCCGCCACCATTTCCTCCAACTCGGCGCTGTGCTATGCTGTCAATAGAAATCAAAAAAAACGATCCAGCTAGACATGTTAGTACAACTTTATGTATTGTTTTATTTATATTTTTCATTTTCAGTATTTTAAGTTAGATAAAGTTATTAAAAAAAAGAATTTGTATGTAAGATTTGAGAAAGTATTTTTAATTTTTGGAAATGAATATTCTTACAATGAAATATCCCATTGTATGCGAAAACGCCAGCCTTGTTCAAGCGGTAAAGTTTTGTCTTCAAAACTAAAATAACTTACTTCAGAAGTCAATTTGTTTTTATGTTCTTTAAAAAACCAGTTAAAAGCCAATGTGGACTCATCTTGTCTATTTTGTCGTATAGAATTATCTGGTCTATAAGCAGCATGTCTTCCTGCCATTTCTAAATGCTTTGGCCACCAGTCGAAAACATTATGAAAGAAATATCCAGCCTGTACATAATATCCTTTTAGTGTCGTAGTATCGTTATTGTTTAATTTATCAATAATTTCTTTGGTATGCCATTCGCTCTGCCAGGAAAAACCACGGTACATAAAAGCCGTCTCTACATTCCATTGATTAACTCTATACTGACCCGGCAAACCATTTTCGTATCCTTCTAAGGAACCTCCGCCAGCTTGAGAAAAACGAGTGTATGGACTTCTATTTGTTATGGCTGAAAAAGCTGCAATTGGTGTAAGTTTATCGTGAAATTCTAAATCACAGCCTTCAAAATCCAAAAATCGACCTAAGAAATTCCATTGTGCTCTTCCAAAATACATTAAATGGCTGTCATCATTTACCGTACTTCCTCGTCCCGTTCCAGTCAAGGCCGCTGCCCAATAATTAAAATCGGCAATACCTTTGCCTTTCAAATGCCCGTAAACTTCGACTCCCAATTGTCTGTCTACTGTAAATGGACGATTAATTAAAGATCGCTCGGCCATTTGCTGTTCGCCGCTGCTAATGAAACGTTCGCGGGTAAATTCGGTTTTCCATTGTCCGACTTTAAAACTCAGCCACTCCCATTTTTCGATCATAATTCTAAAGTCAAGTAAGTTGGACTGACTTAGTTCGTATTCCCAATAGTATTTTAACCAAGGTTCAAAAGCGTGACCGCCAACTTTTAATCTGGCACGATTTATTTTAAAAACCGTCTGCGCATCTTGTGCATAATCATCGTAAGTAACAGGATCTGCATCATAAGGAGTAGAAAAACGAAACTGAAATCTGCTTTGCAATTGAAATAGAAACTTATTATCTCTTGTTTGTAATTCAATTCCTTTTTCGCCATAACGAACATTCATCAGTTTTGTAGTGTCTTTTTCATGCTGTGAAAATCCTTTAAAACCAATTAATAAAAAGAGAATTAATAATATAATGACAGCGTTTCGATTTGTTGGGTTTTCTTTATACATATAGTTGGATTGATTTGTATAAAAGATTCTTAATTGCTTCAAAATTAATTAATAAAAAATCCAGAGCAGGTAGTTTAGGAGATTGAAGTTGTTGCATATTATAACTTGCAACGTTAAAAAATGGAATTTTTGACTTATTTTTTTCCTTATGTTTTGAAGAATGAAACAAAATTGAAATTATTTGTTTTTGGAAAAAAGCACCTTTTTAAACTATAATATTTAAATTTGCACCCAAAATAACAACAACACACTTATGTATAAATTGATAATTCGTCCGATACTTTTCTGGTTTGATCCTGAAGAAGTGCATTACTTTACTTTTTCATTTGTTAAATTCATTTCAAAAATCCCAGGAGTTTCGTCAATTATAAGATCAATTTATGAAGTAAAAGATTCTCGATTAGAAAGAGAAGTTTTCGGAATTAAATTCAAAAATCCCGTTGGACTTGCAGCAGGATTTGACAAAGATGCAAAGTTGTATAAAGAGCTTTCTGATTTTGGTTTTGGTTTTATTGAAATTGGAACCGTTACGCCGGTTGGTCAGGAAGGAAATCCAAAAAAACGTTTGTTTCGCTTGAAAGAAGATAAGGCAATTATTAACCGAATGGGGTTTAATAATGGCGGCGTTTTGGAAGCTGTAGAACGTTTGAAGAAAAATTCTGGTGTTTTGATTGGAGGAAATATTGGAAAAAACAAAGTGACTCCAAACGAAAATGCCGTAGACGATTATATCATTTGTTTTGATGCTTTGTTTGATCATGTAGATTATTTTGTAGTGAATGTAAGTTCGCCAAATACACCAAATTTAAGAGCTTTACAAGACAAAGAACCTTTAACTGCTTTGCTGCAGACTTTGCAAAATAGAAACATTGAAAAGCAGAAAACAAGTACGCAGAAAGTAAAACCAATTTTATTGAAAATTGCTCCAGATCTTACAGATGAGCAGTTGTTAGATATCATAGATATTGTGAAAACTACACAGATTGCAGGAGTAATTGCAACCAATACTACAATTTCAAGAGATGGTTTACAATCTGCAAATCAGTCAGAAATGGGAGGTTTGTCTGGAAAACCATTGACAAAACGCTCTACAGAAGTAATTCGTTTTCTTTCTGAAAAAAGCAATAAAGCATTCCCAATTATTGGAGTAGGCGGCATTCATTCTGCAGATGATGCGATCGAAAAATTAAATGCAGGAGCAAGTTTAGTGCAATTGTATACAGGTTTTATTTATGAAGGTCCAGCGCTGATAAAAGCAATCAATAAAAAAGTTTTAGGGCAGTTGTAAGAGAAGTGCCTGAAGAATTAATCCGGCAATTATTGCGATTCCAAAACTAAGTAAGGTGCCAATCATCACGTATTCGGTGAGCTTGCGGTCTTTAGCTTCTTTTAAATCTCCAAATCTAAAGATAGATTTTGCAGCCAATAAAAATCCGATAGCTTCAAAATGAGCAGTTAGGATAAAACAAAGTATAAATAAACGTTCTAATATACCAATGTAATTTCCTGCATTGGCAAGAGAATTGTCTTGATGACTGTTTTGACTTTCTGGACTCCAAATCGAAATAATAGTTTTTATGAAAATAGAAGTCGGTTTGGTTACCAATAAAATTCCGGTGATTAATATCCAGAATTCATTATTTTGCCAAAAATAGATTAAGCCTTTATTTTCGTAAAGCATTACAACGGCAATTAAAATAATGATATGTGCAATTTGGTCTGCAACAAACCACGTTCGCTTTGTTTTTGCTTTTTGAAAATTGAGTTTAATTAAGTCAATGATACCGTGGGTAACAGCGATTAAAACCGCATAAGGTATAAAACTGACTTCTCCAGCCACAATTGCAGCCAAAACTCCGTGAAGTAAAATATGAACATACAAGTAAATACTTTTATGTTTTTTAATTTCTTTATCGGCTACCCAAGAATTAGGCTGCCAGATAAAATCTCCTAGTAAATGAGCTAAAAGCAGTTTTATAAATAAAATCATGAGGCTGTAATTTGTTTTATTTCTTTTCTAAAATAGCGGTCTAAATTCATAACCAAATCAAACTGAGCGCGTTTTTGTCTTCGGCTTACCGCAGCTTGGTTAATTCCTAGTTTTTGTCCTAATTCTTCTTGAGATAAAGTAGGATTTTCTATCGCGACGGCCACAAATTCTGCCGATTGTACCAGCCAGCTGTCCATAAAAGTTAAGGCTAACTGCAGCATTAAATTTAGTTTTTCGTCAAAACCATTATCTCCCGTTCGAAGCGCTAATGTGACTTTCTGTTTTTTTAAAGTCTCAAAAAGTTCTCCAGAATGTATAAAGGCAGAACCATTACTTTCTGATATTCTTTTGGCATTATGAGTTTTATCTCCAAAACCAATACTCATTCTCGCATCTGATTTTATAGCTCGTAAATGCGCTTTTACCAAAATGGCAGCTAATAAAGCATCTTCTGGATTTGGAATCTCAATTTGAAATTCATCTCCGCGATAAACCTCCCATTTATTGGGTGTTGATCCAAATGGAGCTAAGATGTTTTTTAAATCATCTACCCAATGATCTGATTTTTGCTGTCTTGAGCCAATTATATCGCCTGTAATTACGCTAGTCATAATCAAATATAATTAAAAAATAATAAACTTTGTATTACAAATATAAGTAATAAATCTATTTATTACTGTTTTCCGTAATATTTTAAATTATTACGGTTTTAAGTAATAATTATTTCTATTACGATATTAGGTAATAACTGTATTATCTAAAATTATCTTTTATTTATTTAAAAAAGAAACTAACTTAGCCTTTTACAAATGAGTAAGCTTTGAATAAAGAAATAAAAATTATTGAATGCCCTAGAGATGCTATGCAGGGCATTAGGGATTTTATTCCGACCAAAAATAAAGTATCCTACATACAAGCTTTGCTTAGAGTAGGCTTTAATACTATTGATTTTGGAAGTTTTGTTTCTCCAAAAGCTATTCCGCAGATGCAGGATACTGCCGAGGTTTTAGCGCAGCTTGATTTGTCTCAAACATCAAGTAAACTGCTTTCTATAATTGCCAATACACAGGGAGCGGTTAAAGCATCAGAATATGAGCAGATTCAATATTTAGGATTTCCTTTTTCTATTTCCGAGAATTTCCAGATGCGTAATACACATAAAACGATTACAGAATCTTTGGTTACGCTTGAAGAAATTTTAGAAGTTGCTTCTAAGAAAAACAAAGAAGTAGTCACCTATCTTTCAATGGGTTTTGGAAATCCTTACGGAGATCCTTGGAATGTTGAAATTGTAGGCGAATGGACAGAAAAACTTGCAGGAATGGGAGTAAAGATTCTATCACTTTCAGATACTGTTGGGAGTTCTACGCCAGATGTTATTACGTATTTGTTTTCGCATTTAATCCCGAAATATCCTCAAATAGAATTTGGCGCTCACCTGCATACAACACCAGAAAGCTGGTTTGAGAAAATTGACGCGGCCGCAAAAGCAGGCTGTACTCGTTTTGACGGTGCAATACAAGGTTTTGGAGGCTGTCCGATGGCAACCGATAAATTAACTGGAAATATGCCGACAGAAAAACTGGTTTCCTATTTTACTGCTAATAAGAAAATAACAGGCTTAAACTCTCTAAGTTTTGAAAGCGCTTATAATGAAGCTTCAAAATTGTTTGGAAAGTTTCATTAAAAAATAGTTATTTTTCTTACCTTAGATAATGATTGTAAGCATTAAGCGTTACATTTATTATTATATAATTTTTGTCATGAAATCGAATTCTTCGCGTAAAATTTCAAGCATAATTCTTTTGGCTTTTTTATTTTTTTCCTGTTCAAGTGATTTGGATTTTGATCAGGTAAAAGATTTGAAGTTAGAACCAGTCCTTGTAGCAAACCTTGCATATTTTGATATTCCTGCTAATCAGCTTATAGATGATGGCGGAACTAATGTTGCTTTTGATACCAGAAGCTTTGACGTTTTTAAAGAAAGCTTTTTTACCAATAGGTTGATGAAAGCAGAATTTAATTTCGAAATTGAGAATAATATTGATCGCAGTTTTGTTGTCAATCTGCTCTTGATGAATGACGCTGATGAAATACTAGAAACTATCTCTTACACCGTTCCCTCTTACCAAGGAACAACAAATATTATAAAATATCCAACAGAAGTGTTTGAAAACGAGCGATTAAATCTTTTAAAACAAACCACAAAAATCGGTTTTGTCGTTATAATCGCCGCCGGGCCGCCATTAAATAATGAAAGTTTAGGAAATTTAAAATTGAGATCAAGTGCAACAGCTTATTTAGTGATCGAATGAGAAAAATATATCTGATCTTCTGCATCGTTTTTCAGCTTTCTTGTTTTTCTCAAAATAAAGAACTGCTGTATAATTTCACTTCTATTCCGCAGTCGTCTCTCGTAAATCCTGGAGCCGATGTTTCTTATAAATACTATTTTGGTTTTCCAGTTCTATCTGGAGTTTCTGCCAATGTAGGTTCTAACAGCTTTTCGGCGTATGATTTATTTGCCGATAATGGAGTAGATTTTAATCAAAAAGTTCGAGACGTAATTAATAGATCGTCTAGTAATGATAAAGTAGTAACCAATCAGCAGTTAGAAATATTCTCTGCTGGTTTTAGAGTAGGAGGAAGAGAAAGCCGTTCGTACGTTTCGTTCGGATTGTATCAGGAATTCGATCTTTTCATGTATGTTCCAAAAGACCCTGCTTTATTGGCGTTAAACGGAAATAGAGATTACATCGGCAAATCATTTAATCTGGGAGATATAAATGCCAAAGCTGAGGTTCTTTCTGTGCTTCATATTGGCTATCATAAAAAAGTAAACGATAAATTTGTTTTTGGTGGACGTGCAAAAATCTATTCAAGTGGTGCAAATGCTACTTCTACAAAAAATTCAGGTTACATTTATACAGGACAAGATGCTGGAACTCCAAATTTGTACAATCAAATCATTTCTTCCAATTTAGAATTAAAAACTTCTGGAATTTCTAAATTCACAAAAGATGAATACGAAGGAAACGTAGCCAAAGATATCGCACATAATACTTTCTTTAACGGTAGTTTAGGACTTGGAGTAGATGCTGGAATTACCTATTACATAAAAGACAATTTACAGCTTACTGCAAGTATAATTGATCTGGGTTTTATAAGACAGTCTAAAGATATTGAGACAATTACCTACAAAGGAACCTATCAATACAATGGTGTAAATCCTGATTTTTTAGGTACTGATAATCCAGAAAATGTTTTTGACGAATTTGAAGAAGCTATTCCGAGAGATACACTTTATAATAAATATACAACTTGGCGTCCTACTAAATTTTATTCCTCTATTCAATATTCATTTGGAGAAGCGCGTCCAGATGACGAATGTAATTGCAGAGGGCAAGTCGAAAAATATTATAAAAATGCAGTAGGAGCGCAGCTTTTTGGCATGACAACTCCACGCGAACCTTTAGTTGCTTTGACCGCTTTTTACAGAAGAAATATTTTTAGAAAATTAGATGTAAAAGCCACTTATACTTTTGATACTTTTTCAAATAAAAATATAGGACTCGGACTCGCAGGAACAATTGGTCCAGTCAATATTTATGCTTTGGTGAATAATATTCTCGAATACAAAGATTTGTCCAAAGCTAGAAGCGCGGCATTTCAGATCGGAATCAATTTTGTGTTCCAGGATCGAGAGGATTAATTCAAAAAACTTTCAATTTTTTAAATTCCAAATTCCAATTAGATTGGGATTTGGGATTCAGAAAGATTGGAATTTGGGATTTCAAAAGATTGGAATTTCAAATTATAAATTTGTAAGTCTATTCTTGTAAAGTTAAATTTATGAATAAGTTAGTATTCAAGTTTCCAATTTATTCACTATATTTGCACGCAATTCAACTAGAAATTGCAACATGATAGCACACAACTCCAAGATTATCGGCGAAGGTTTAACTTACGACGATGTATTATTAGTACCTAACTACTCGAATGTGCTTCCCCGCGAAGTGAGTATCAAATCAAAATTCTCAAGAAACATCACATTAAACGTTCCGATTGTATCTGCTGCTATGGATACTGTTACAGAAAGTGCAATGGCAATTGCTATGGCGCAAGAAGGCGGAATAGGTGTTTTACATAAAAATATGACTATCGAACAACAAGCAGGAAAAGTTCGAAAAGTAAAACGTGCTGAAGCAGGAATGATTATCGATCCGGTAACATTACCAATGAACTCTACAATCGCTGACGCTAAAAATGCCATGAAAGAATTCGGAATCGGTGGTATTCCAATCGTTGACGAAAACAAAATCTTAAAAGGAATTGTTACCAATCGTGACTTACGTTTCGAAAAAAATGGGGCAAGACCAATCGCAGAGGTTATGACAAGCCAAAACTTAGTAACTGTTTCTGAAGGAACTTCTTTAGAGCAGGCAGAAGTGGTTTTGCAAGGTCATAAAATCGAAAAATTACCAGTTGTAAACGAGAAAAACGAATTAGTTGGTTTAATTACGTTTAGAGATATTACAAAACTAACTCAAAAACCAATCGCTAACAAAGATTCATTTGGTCGTTTAAGAGTTGCTGCTGCTATTGGAGTTACTGGAGATGCCGTTCAAAGAGCTGAAGCTTTGGTAAATGCCGGTGTAGATGCAATCATTATCGATACAGCGCACGGACATACTGAAGGTGTGGTAAACACATTAAAAGAAGTAAAATCTAAATTCCCTCAAATAGATGTTATTGTTGGAAACATTGCAACACCAGAAGCTGCTAAATATTTAGTAGAAAACGGTGCTGACGGTGTAAAAGTTGGAATCGGTCCTGGTTCTATCTGTACTACACGTATTGTTGCGGGTGTTGGTTTTCCTCAATTCTCAGCAGTTTTGGAAGTTGCTGCAGCTATTAAAGGAACTGGTGTTCCTGTAATTGCTGATGGTGGAATTCGTTATACAGGTGATATTCCTAAAGCAATCGCTGCAGGTGCTGACTGTGTAATGTTGGGTTCATTATTAGCGGGAACAAAAGAATCTCCAGGAGAAACTATTATTTTCGAAGGAAGAAAATTCAAATCTTACCGCGGAATGGGTTCTGTTGAAGCTATGCAGACAGGTTCTAAAGACCGTTATTTTCAAGATGTTGAAGACGATGTTAAGAAATTAGTTCCGGAAGGAATTGTTGGACGTGTTCCTTATAAAGGTGAATTAAACGAAAGTATGCTTCAATTCATTGGAGGTCTTCGTGCTGGAATGGGATACTGTGGTTCAAAAGATATTCCTACTTTACAAGAATCTGGGCGTTTCGTTAGAATTACTTCAAGTGGAATCACTGAAAGTCATCCACATAACGTAACGATCACAAAAGAAGCTCCAAATTATTCTAGATAATTTAAGTTTTGATATAAAAACAAAAGGCGTAAGATTTAGTTCTTACGCCTTTTTTAGTTGTTAATCTTTAAAAACTAAGACCATTCTTTTTTAATTCTTCTAATAATTTTGGAATGCTGCTTGGACCAATTCCATGCCAAGATAAAATTTCTTCTTGACTATACTTAGATAAATCTTCGACCGTATTTATATTTTTACTTTCTAAAGCTCTTCGAGCGGGAGCTGATAAAACAGATAAAAATCCTGATTTCGGTTTTCTTTCCGCTTCGCAGATAGGACAAGTAGGGCAGTCACTCGTTTTGGAATAATGATGCCCTTTTTTGCAAGTTCTATTATTTTCTGAAGCTGTCATTTATTTTTTTAACTAAACTACAAAATTTTAAGGTTAAAACCTGCTGTCTAAAATATCTTGTGCAACAATATCAGAATGCAGTAAATCTTCCATTTTCTTTGTCATACGCTGTGCTTCTAAAGCGTAACCAAACATTTTTTTCTCATAATCAGCAATTGCATCGTCAATTGTTTCGAATCTTCCATCAGTTAGATTTTTAGTTAAATGATAAGCATCAAATAATCCCATATTTACACCTTCGCCAGCAAATGGAGGCATTAAATGCGCTGCGTCGCCGATAAGAGTAATGTTGGAATGTTGTTTCCAAGGCTCTTCTAAAGAAAATAATCTTAAAGGTAAACCTGAAAATTCAGTAGAAGCGTTAAAGAATTTTTTATAATCGTCTCCCCAGTTTTTAAACTTTTCGTTTAAAAAAGAAATCACAGCTTGATCATCTTCGAAATTAATTCCGTGGTTCGAAATCCAATCTTCATCAGCTTTAAAAGAAACTCCAAAATGTATTGATCCGTCTCGCATGGTGTGGGTGTAAAACATTTTTTGTTCTCCCATTGCCATCGCATTTCCGTTACCGTATTTAGGTTTAAACTCTGGATAATCTTCATCTGGATTTGAGATTTCTCCTTGAATGATATAAGTTCCCGAAAGCTGGGGTTCTTGGTCGCTCACAAATTTTCTAGCATTCGATCTTCCTCCGTTTGCCAAAATTACGAAATCAGCGACTGCGGTTTTCCCATTTTTGAATTCTAAAAAATATTGATTTTCAATTTTTTCAATATTAATTAATTGACTGTTCCAGACAACTGTATTTTCTTCAAGATTATCCAGCATTATTTTTCGAAGATCGTTTCGGTCAATTTCTGGGCGTGAAAAAGCATTTGTTTCATCCGGCATTTCGTCTGATGTAATATTTCCGTCAATATCGGCCATTTTCTCGCCAGTCGGTCGGGCATATTTGAGGAATTCCTCCATTAAATCTGCTTTTTGAATTGCAAACTGTCCAGAATCTGAATGTATATCAAGCGTTCCACCCGAAGTTCGAGCCTGAGCATTTATATCTCTTTCGTAAACCGTAACATCCGCACCATTTATTTGTAAAATTCGTGCAGTTGTAAGTCCAACAGGCCCGCCGCCAATAATGGCGATTTTTTTATTTTCTATAATTGAAGTTTTCATTTTATTAAAATTGAATTTAATATGATGTTGAATTTTGAAATAAATTTTGATATTATTAAGGAGTAAGAGCTTTTAAAACTAAATTGAAAGCTTCATTTTTTAAATCATCATTAAAAACAAATGGTTTTCCAGACATCGATTTTCCTTCTCGATGAAGTTCTAAAAGAGAATAGAGAGATCCGTAAGCAATGCTCCAAAACACTTCGAAAGTAACTGGTAGAAGCTCTTTTTTTTCAATTGCTGAAAGCATA
Organism: Flavobacterium fluviale; assembly: GCF_003312915.1. Lineage (NCBI taxonomy): Bacteria > Pseudomonadati > Bacteroidota > Flavobacteriia > Flavobacteriales > Flavobacteriaceae > Flavobacterium > Flavobacterium fluviale. Next base: position 2,364,337 of record NZ_CP030261.1, read on the forward strand.
AATTGAGACATAGTTTGTTTAAAATCACCTGTAATTTCTGCTAAAATTGCATCTCCATAAGTGGAGTGTTTCAGGAGTTCGAAACAAGTTGCTTCTAAAGTAAAATTGAGCATGAAGTCAATACGATTTTCCCATTGATTTCTCAATCCGTCTTTAAAAGACATTTCTGGAGAAAATCCGTTAAGCATTTTATTGAAGAGATTACTGCCAATTTCAATTCCAATCTTCCGAATCAAATCTTCTTTATCTGAATAGTAAATATAAAGTGTTGCAACAGAAACGCCGCATTCTTTTGCCAAACGGTTCATTCCAAAGCCTTCGACGCCTTGCTTAACAATCATTTCGATTGCTTTCTGTTTTACAATTTCTTCTTTATTGGTATCTCTAGTTCTCATAATTCTAAATTAATTATGATACAAAGATATAAAAAAATAATAAATGAACGATCGCTTATTTATTATTTTTATGGGTGCAGAGGTTCAAAGATGCAGAGGGACTGAGGTTTATTGATGGTTGATAGTTGAAGTTTTATTTTTTATAATATTGAGATCATAAAAAAAAGTCAGCTGAAACGATTAAATATTGTTTCAGCTGACTTTTTTATACTTATAAATATATTATATAGTCTTAGTTGGCTCGGCTTCTCTTAGATTTTGATTTTCTAGAATTTCCTTTAGAAAAGGTTTAACCTGAGTTTCAATATCCGATTCAGATATTTTTAAAGCTTCGGGATCAGAGGCTAATTTTAGCCAAGGTTTTGGTCCGTCAAAATCATAGCTTCCAAAAACTACAACTGGAGTACCTTTTACTTTTACATTTTCTTTGTCTTTTAAAATCCACTCGTCGGCAAATTTGTAAAGATATTTAGCATCTTTCTCTAATAATCTTAGACAAGAATGCGAAGCTGGATAGCCAGGCAGTTCATATTGGTGAAAACCAACTCCAAGTTTATTTTCGATATTAAAATTCCATTTTAAATCCCATTCGTCATTAAATGTACTGGTAGTTTGTTCTGCTTTCCAATTGGTAAAAAATAATCCAGTTGGTGTCGGGTCTTTTTTTCTTCCCATATTGGTTGGGCCTGTATAAACTAATTCGCCATTTTCGTAAGCAGCAAAAGTTTGCGTCGGATATGAAAATAGAATTATTTTTGAAACTTCCTGTAAGGCGGAAACATGCAATGGAAATGGAAGGTAGTATACCAAATCACCAGTAAAATCTCCTGGAATTACAACAGAATCCAATTTTTTAAAGTTAGCTTTATCGGTTCTGTTTAAGGCATAAACAATATCCATTTTGCTGCTGTCGGCTTCGTTAATTTTCAGCCAGTCTTTAGTGTTTTCAACTTTATATGTAATAGCAGATTTGGGTTCTTTATACTCAATTGCTTTTTTAGTGGTTTTATTATTCTCAGTTAAATTGATTGTATCGCTTTTTTTGCAAGAAACTGCTAAAGTCAAAATCAAAATAAGTAACGCGTTTGCTGTGTAATATAACTTTTTCATAGGTTGTATTTTTATGAATGTAAAGTTATAAATGTGATAGCTGAAAAGGGTTACATAATTTTTTGAATTGTTTGTTTGATTTACATTTGAATAAATTTTACTTTCTTTTTGAGCGTGCTTTATTAATTTTTTAAAATTAGGGCGTTATTTCATCTATAAGAAAATCGGAAACATCCTTAGTCCACTCGACTTTGTTTTTTATTAAATAATTTTCATGACCTGTTTTTGGATAAATAGCTAGTTTTTTTACTCCTTGAAGGTTTTTATAAATTTCATTTATCTCTTTTTTGCTTACGCTTTTATCATTTTCGCCGTAAAGCAGTAATGTTGGGCATGATATATTTTTGGCATATTCAGTTGGATTGTGGCTAAATCCCCAAAAGCCATTTTGAATTCCGCCCCAAAAAAGTAGAATTCCTGCCATCGGGAAAGTTGGAGCGTTCATTTTTTTAAATCTTGCGCAAACAGTCTGATACATTGAACCAAATGGACACTCAATAATAATTGCGTTTGGTTTGATTTTATATTCATTAATACATTTCATTATAGAAACAGCTCCCATTGAAGTTCCAAATAGAATTACATTATTCTCGCCAGATTGTTTTACACAATCGAAGATAGTTTTCACTTGTTCTGCTTCTTTGTAGCCAATTGTGGTCTGATTTCCTTCTGAGTTCCCACTTCCCATAAAATCGACAAGCATAGTACTAAAACCTAATTTTATAAATTCATTAGATCTATCAATCATTGAGGATTTTTCTGATCCATATCCATGAAAGAGAATAACTGTTCCTTTAGATTTTTGATTTTTAATCAGCCAACATTCGATCCTTTTATTACTTTTTATTTGTAAAGTGTGGAATTTTTGGCTGGGAAATCTTTTGTTTTTTGGTTTCGGATTATTCACTCCAAAAAATAATGTTTTTGCTTTTTCTAGCGTGGTTAGTTTATTTGGAGTTTTTGTCTTTTCAGAAGTACTAGCACTAAAATGAGTAAACTTATACGCATGAAAAAATGCTATAATATTAATGACAAGAAAAGATATAATGAATATTTTAATATATTTCTGCTTAATAGATAATGTCATTTGTTGCTTGCGGGATTAAATTTACTATTAACTAATTTTTGAATTAAAATACTCAAAAAAATTAAACTAAACCTTTTATTTTAGCATGTTGTAAAAGCAAAATAGTCTTAGCATCTGTAATTTCTCCAGATTCAATCATTTTGTAAGCTTCATCAAAAGTATATTCTAAAACTTCAATATTTTCCTGTTCGGCATCTAATCCTCCTCCAGAACTTACTTTCATGCTTTCGTCATATTCTCCAACGAAAAGATATAAAATCTCAGTTACAGATCCTGGAGACATATAAGTTTCGATCACTTTTTGGATTTTTTTTAAGCGATATCCTGTTTCTTCTTCTGTTTCACGAATTATAGCTTGTTCAGCATTATCTTTATCCAAAAGTCCTGCGCAAACTTCGATCATCATTCCGGTTTTGTTTCCGTTAAGATAAGTTGGTAAACGAAATTGTCTGGTTAGTATAACTGTTTTTTTAGCAGAATTATATAATAAGATACCAGCGCCATTGCCGCGGTCATATACTTCTCGTATGTGCGATTCTACTTTTTCATTTTCTTTTTTATAGTTAAAAGTAACTTTATTTAATACATACCAGTTATCTGATAATAACTTGGTTTCGGTAATCTCAATTTCTGGATTTTTTCTCATGTCAGTAATATTCAAAAAAAACGCTCTGATTATCAGAGCGTTTAAATGTATTATTTTGTTATTGTTTGTTTTCTATCTGGTCCAACCGATACAATTTTGATTGGTACTTCAATTTCTTTTTCAATAAACTCAATATATTCTTTTAGCTCAACAGGCAATTGATCGTAAGTTGTAAGTCCTGTTAAATCTTGTTTCCATCCTTTAAACTCTTTGTAAACCGGAGTAACGTTTTCTGGTTCAATGTTATAAGGAAAATGCGAGATGTTTTGTCCTTTGTAGTTGTATTCAGTACAAACTTTTAAAGTTTCAAAACCAGAAAGAACATCACCCTTCATCATCATTAACTGAGTAACTCCATTTACTTGTACAGCATATTTTAAAGCAACAAGATCTAACCATCCGCAACGTCTTTGTCTTCCTGTTACAGATCCAAATTCGTTACCAACTCTTGCCATTGTAGCACCAACTTCGTCAAAAAGTTCAGTTGGGAAAGGTCCGCTTCCTACACGTGTAACGTAAGCTTTGAAAATTCCGTAAACCTCTTTGATTTTGTTAGGAGCAATTCCTAAACCTGTACAAGCTCCAGCTGCAGTAGTGTTTGATGAAGTTACGAAAGGATAAGTTCCGAAATCAACATCTAATAAAGATCCCTGGGCACCTTCACAAAGAATAGATTTACCTGCTTTTTGAGCTTGGTGCATGTATTCTTCACTGTCAATAAAGTCTAACTTTTTAAGTTCTTCAATAGCTTCGAAGAATTCTTTTTCAAGTTCAGCTAAATTATATTGAATATTAACATCGTAAAAAGCAATCATAGCTTCATGTTTGTCTGCTAATGCTCTGTAACGATCTTTGAAGTCTTCTAATTCGATATCTCCAACACGTAGACCATTTCTACCAGTTTTGTCCATGTAAGTTGGTCCAATACCTTTAAGTGTAGAACCAATTTTTGCCTTTCCTTTTGATGCTTCAGAAGCAGCGTCAAGCAAACGGTGTGTTGGTAAAATTAAATGCGCTTTTCTAGAAATGATCAATTTACTTTTGATGTCAAGGTTGAATTTCTCTAAACCTTCAATTTCTTTTTGAAAAACTACTGGATCAATTACAACACCATTTCCGATGATATTTACTGAATTTTTATGAAAAATTCCAGAAGGAATTGTTCTAAGTACGTGTTTAATTCCGTCAAATTCTAATGTATGTCCTGCATTTGGTCCTCCTTGGAAACGTGCAATAATATCGTAATTTGAGGTAAGTACGTCAACAATTTTTCCTTTACCTTCATCTCCCCATTGTAATCCTAGTAATAAATCTACGGTCATTCTGTTTTAATTTGCGTTGAGGCAATCTAAGTTGCCCTACTGATTATGTAGTTAATTTTTTCTTTTTTTTATTTTTTTTGAAAAGTCTAATTTTACAGACTATGAATTTGAGCTTTGCTTTTTGTTTCCGTAGAAATAAAGTGAGTGATTCGTGATTTCAATATCAAATATTTCTTCGATTGTTTTTTTGATGGTTTGAATTCTTGGATCACAAAATTCAATTACCTCTCCAGAATCAGTCATGATAATGTGATCGTGCTGTTTGTCGAAATATGATTTTTCGTAGTAAGCTTGATTTTGTCCAAATTGATGTTTTCTAACCAAAGCGCAGTCTAACAATAACTCAATCGTGTTGTACAAAGTAGCTCTACTCACACGATAGTTTTTGTTTTTCATTTTGATATACAAATTTTCGATGTCAAAATGTTCCTCGCTGTCGTAAATTTCCTGAAGTATAGCATAACGCTCAGGAGTTTTGCGATGCCCTTTTTGTTCAAGATACATTGTAAAAACGTTTTTTACAATTTCTTGATTTCTAGTGTTGTCAGTTGAAATGAGTGTCATATCCGGCAAAGATAAATTTTTATTTTTAATCAATAAAAGTTTCGGGTTTAAAGTTTAGTTATAAAACCCTTATAGATAGGTTAAAAAGTTAGGTTCTGTATTCTCTGGTAACTTTATCAACTCCGTCAATTTTCTTAATTGCATTAATCATTTTCTTCAAAATGGTATTATTTTTTACAATTACCGCAATCTGACCGTGAAAAATTCCTGCATCTGTACTCAGTGAAATACTTTGGATATTCACACTCATATTGTTCGAAATTACCCTTGTCAATTGGTTGGTAAGTCCTAAAACATCCATTCCGGTAATATTGATAATCGCTTTGAATTCCTCTTGCGAAGAGTCAATCCATTTGGCGCTCATGATTCGGTAAGCGTAATTAGACTGCATTCCAATTGCATTTGGGCAATCTTTTTTATGTACTTTAATTCCTTCGTTAATAGTCACAAAACCAAAAACATCGTCACCTGGAATAGGGTTGCAGCATTGCGAAAGTTTGTAATCGAGTTTGTCGTGTTCAGTTCCGAAAACCAGCATGTCGTAATTACTGCTGATAACTGGTTTATGAATATCCTCAGCTGCAGTTGTATCTTTATTTCTTTTGATTTTATTTTTAAAGAAATTGATAAACGAATTGCTTTTCTGAGCGGCATAATCTTTTAACTGCTGATTTTCAATCGCGCCGATTCCGACTCTGTAAAATAAATCTAAACTTGTTTTTAGTTTGAAGAAGTTAACTAACTCGTTTGTAACCTGTTCATTAAAAGTAATTTTTAAATGTTTTAGTTTTCTAACAAGCAATTCTTTTCCTTCTTCTGCGATCTTTTTAGTGTTCTCGTTTAGAACGTTTTTGATCTTATTTTTTGCTCTAGAAGTCGTTACGTATTCCAGCCAGTTTACTGTTGGTTTCTGATTTGGAGAAGTAATTACTTCAACCTGATCCCCACTTTTAAGTTCGTAGTTTAAAGGAACTAATCTTCCGTTTACGCGCGTTCCTCGAGTTTTAATTCCAATTTCAGAGTGAATACTGAAAGCAAAATCCAATGAAGTCGCTCCTTTAGGCAGTGATTTGATTTCTCCTTTTGGCGTAAAAATGAAAATTTCTTTTGAATATAAATTCATTTTGAAATCTTCTACAAAATCTACGGCATTGGTTTCAGGATTTTCTAATGCTTCTCTCAACAGATTCAGCCAAACATCTAAACCACTTTCTTCTGTTGCTCCATTTTTATATTTATAATGAGCAGCATATCCTTTTTCAGCAATTTCGTCCATACGTTCGCTTCGAACCTGAACTTCGACCCAGCGTCCTTTCGGGCCCATTACTGTAATGTGAAGTGCTTCGTAACCAGTAGATTTTGGAGACGAAATCCAATCACGCAAACGGCTCGGACTCGGTCTGTAATGATCCGTTACGATTGAATATATTTTCCATGCCACAAATTTTTCATCGTGTGCATCAGATTTATAAACGATTCTAAGTGCAAATTTGTCGTAAACTTCATCAAAACTAACATTTTGCGCACGCATTTTTCTACGGATAGAATAAATGGATTTTGGTCGGCCTTTGATGATATAATCAATGCCTTCATTGTCTAGCGATTTCTTTAAAACATCAGAAATATCTTTGATGTAAGCATCTTGTTCTTCCTTGGTTTCACGAATTTTACTGACAATATCATTGTAAACAGCTGGTTCGGTATATTTTAAACCTAAATCTTCAAGTTTGGTTTTAATATTATAAAGTCCCAAACGGTGGGCTAAAGGAGCATAAATATATAAAGTTTCAGATGCGATTTTGGTCTGTTTATATTCCGCCATCGAATCCATTGTCTGCATATTATGAAGACGATCGGCCAATTTGATCAGAATAACGCGGACATCATCATTCAATGTCAGAATCATTTTTCTGAAATTTTCAGCCTGCATTGAAGCATTCAAATCTTTTTGAACTAGCGAAATCTTAGTAAGGCCTTCAACCAATTGCGCTACTTTCGGATTAAATAATCGCTCAATATCTTCAACCGTAATTGGAGTATCTTCTACAACATCATGAAGTAAAGCCGCGGCAATAGAAGTCGCTCCCAGACCAATTTCTGAGGCAACAATTTTTGCAACTGCAATAGGATGAAAGATATACGCTTCTCCCGATTTGCGTCTCTGCTCTTTGTGGGCATCAACAGCAACATCAAAAGCTTTTCGAATTAATTTTTTATCAGCTGGGCTTAAAGTTTGGTAACTTATTCGAAGTAATTCCTTGTATTCCTGCGCAATAGCTTTATTTTCTTTTTCAATATCTATTTCTGTCATAACGGCATAGTTCAAGTACTAAAAATAAGAATTAGTTTCTATATACACAAGGTTTTGCGGTTGTAGATTTTAGTCCCGAAGTTTCGGGAAAGATTGTAGATTTTTGAAGGGTAAAATTCCCAAATTTTTTAACTCCCAAATTCCAAAAAGGAGCGAAGCAGCTTTTAGAAAATCAAAAATCAAAAATCAAAAATCAGAACCCTCTCTGTCTTTTTGCTTCAAAAATTAAAATCGCGGCAGCAACAGAAACATTCATACTGTCAATTTCGCCCTGCATCGGGATAATAATATTTTGAGTAGCAGCTTCACGCCATTCCTGCGTTAGACCAGTTGCTTCTGTACCCACAACCAAAGCGGTTGGAGCAGTAAAATCTTGAGTATGATAAGAAGTTGAATTTTGAAGAGTTGCGCTATAGAAATTAATCTTTTTTTCTTTTAAAAAAGCAATAATTTCAGAAGTGGTTCCGCTTGCAATTTGATTGGTAAAAAGACAGCCCACACTTGAACGCACAATATTCGGATTGTATAAATCACTTTTTGGATTGGCAATTAAAACAGCATCTAAATTGGCTGCGTCTGCAGTACGTAAAACGGCACCAATATTTCCTGGTTTTTCAAGTGATTCAACAACAAGAATTAATGGATTCTCAGATAATTTTAAATCGGATAATTGCAGCGATTTGGTTTTTGCTACAGCTAAAATTCCTTCGGTAGTATCGCGATAAGCCAGTTTTTGATAAACTTCTTTGTTGATTTCTATAATTTGAAACGGATTATTGATCAGTTTGTCGATTTCAGTTTCAGAAACTAATTCTGGTAAAAATAAAACCGTTTCAATTTCGTAACCGCCTTTTATTGCTAATGAAATTTCTCTTAAACCTTCAATTAAAAATGTTCCAGTTTGTTTTCTAGCTTTGGATTTTTCTTGAAGTAAAACCAAAGATTTTATAAACGGATTTTGAATTGAAGTGATTTGTTTCATTTTTTTAAAGGCTCAAAGTTGCAGAGGGGCAAAGGTACAGAGTTTTTTTCTTCCTGCAAGAATTTAAAATAGCCACGAATCCACGAATAATTCTTTTACAATAAAAAAAATAAAATTCGTGAATTCGTGGCTAAAAATTATTTCTTAAAAATTTCTTTAATCTCAGTTTCTACAGGATGATCAGTCTTGAAATCATATCCCATAATTTTTGCTAAAGTTTGGGCAAATTGTTTTTGATACAATTGAGATTCGGTTTTAATTTCGCCTTTTGGACCAATTTCAGGTCCCATTGCAGCAAACCAAATTTCAGATGCGCCAGGAACGTCAGAGCCATGATCTGTCCATTGTGCTTTTACTTTGTCGCCTCGGCCGTGGTCAACCGTTATAAATAAAGTAGTTTTGTTTTTGTACTGCGGGTCATTTTGAACAAAATTCCAAATTTCCTCGATCCATTTATCGACTTGGTTTGCAGCATCTAAATACGAACGATATTGTGCATGATGTGCCCACTCATCGGTTTCGCCATAGGCAATGTAAAGCACTTTAGGCTTTTTATTTTTTAATTCGTCTAATGCCTGATAATGTGTGAAAACATCTAAACATTCGTCTTGGTGAAAAGGCTTATAGGAGTTGTCACGCATTTCGTTAAGCAGTTTTTGCATTGCAGTTGGCTTATTTCCTCCTACTTTATCGAAAGCAGAAATGACAGGAAACCCGCTTCTTTCTTCGTTCAGAATTCTATCAAAAGCATCCCAAGCACCAAAAGCAGCAACTTTTCCTTTTAGCTTAGACTGCTGGTTCAAGAACTCTAATACATTTACATTGGGATTGGCTTTATAGCCGTTTGAATTTACTTTCAGGTCAACATTTCCAGTCATTATTTCGCTGTAGCCTGGATAACTAAACCAATACGGATTGGCAACATCGACCTTATTTCCTAAATCTCGATTACCGTAAATCTGACCTTTTGAAGCGATTTCGGACCAGAAAAAAGGCATTAATTTTTTACGAGCTTCTTTGATATCAGGATTGGAATATTTTTTATAAATATAGGCGCTGTCTCCCTGATTGAATTTTTTATCATTGGCAATAGCTGGGTCAATTCCTTTAAAAACTTCCTGCCATCTAAAACCATCTGTAGTAATGATGATTATGTTTTCTGTTTTTTGTGCCAGAGATTTAAAGCTTAATAAAATGAACAGAATTGGGATTAATTTTTTCATTTTTTATTAATTGAAATTACAATGAATCGTTTTGATTTTTTTTCAAAACTAATTAATTTAATCAATTAATTTTTACGTGATAAGGTAAGGTAACTTTAACTTAATAGAAGGGAAAATTTATAAAATTCCTCTAGACTTAATTTCCAAATATTTGTTAATGGCGTCAAGCGTAAGATTTTCTGGCTGTGTCAAAACCGAATGGATTCCGTATTTTTTCAGTTCGTTTACGATTAATCGTTTTTCGAACATAAATTTTTCAGCAATCACTTTGTCATAAACTTCCTGAATCGTGCTTGTTTTTTTATTGATGATCGAATTCAGTTCGGTATTTTGAAAGAAAACAACAACCAATAAATGACTTTTTGCAATTCCTTTTAAATAAGGTAACTGGCGATTCAGTCCGTCCATTGTTTCAAAGTTGGTATACAGAATAATTAAACTTCTTTGATTGATATTTTTCTTAATATCAACATATAATCGGCTGTAATCGCTTTCGAAAAAATCGGTTTTTACATTGTATAAAGTTTCTAAGATCTTTTGCATTTGAGAAGCTCTTCTTTCGGCAAAAACTCTGTTTTCTACCTTTTTAGAAAATGAAAAAAGTCCTGCTTTATCTTGTTTTTTCAGAATGACATTTGATAAAACCAAAGCCGAATTTATAGCATAATCTAATAAACTTAAGCCGTCAAAAGGCATTTGCATGACACGGCCTTTGTCAATTGCCATATAAACAGTTTGTGATTTTTCGTCTTGAAACTGATTGACCATCAAAGAATTTCTTTTGGCAGTAGCTTTCCAGTTTAATGTCCTTAAATCATCGCCTTGTACATATTCTTTAATCTGTTCAAATTCCATTGTGTGTCCAATTCGGCGGATTTTTTTAATTCCGTATTGAAAAAGATTATTAGAAAAAGCAATTAAATCGTATTTTCTTAACTGAATATAAGATGGATACGTCGGAACCATTTGGTCTTTGTCAAAAGCAAATCTTCTAGCAATTAGTTTTAAAGGAGAAGATACATAAACATTTAAAGCTCCAAAATGATATTCGCCGCGTTCTGTCGGGCGAAGTTCGTAGCTAATTTCTTTTTGCGTTGATGCTTTGATTGATTTTACAATCTTGAAATCACGAACTTGAAACTGAAACGGAATTTCATCAATTATCTTAACCGAAACAGGAAAATTATAATGATTTTTCAAGTTGATTCGAATGGTATTTAAATCTCCATTCGATAATTTTTCCGGCGTAATTCTTTCTGCTTCAAGCCCAGTTCTTGCTAAATATAAAATCAGGATATCAAGACCTAAAAAAGTCACCAAACCCAAAACAATAAGCCAAACCGCATTATAAAGATTCGGAAAAATAAAAGCACAAATAAACAATCCTATTATGCCTAAAAGCACATAGAAGAAGAAATTATTCAGATATAGACTTTTTATGAACTTCATTTTTTCGATGTTTCAAGTTTCAGGTTTCAAGTTTCAGGTTCAGGTTTCAGGTTTCAAGTTTGTCTCAACACTAACCATTAACCATTTATAATTAACAATTATCTTGGGATTTCTACAGTCTCGATAATCTGTTTAATAATTTCTGAACTCGTAATGCCTTCCATTTCACGTTCTGGCGTTACAATAACACGATGCTGTAAAACAGGAATTGCAGCTTCTTTTATATCTTCTGGCGTAACAAAATCACGCCCGCGGATGGCAGCAAAACCTTTGGAGGCATTCAAAATAGCGATTGAAGCACGAGGAGAAGCTCCTAAATATAAAAAGGCGTTTTCACGTGTGTTAACCACGATTCTTGCAATATATTCCAGTAAATTTTGCTCAACTCTAATTTGTTTTACCAAACCTTGATACTGCTTAATTTCATCAGATGAAAGGATTGTTTTTATCGCATCTAGTTTTCCGTGATCTTGTAAAGAATGTTCTCTTTGAATAATCAAAATCTCCTCATTTAATTTTGGATAATCGATAGTGATTTTGAAAAGAAAACGGTCTAACTGCGCTTCTGGAAGACGATAAGTTCCTTCTTGCTCGATTGGATTTTGGGTTGCAATTACCAAAAACGGTGTTTCTAATTGATAACCAGATCCGTCGATTGTAATTTGACGCTCTTCCATAACTTCAAAAAGCGCGGCTTGTGTTTTGGCAGGAGCACGATTTATCTCATCAATTAAAATTAAATTAGAGAAAATCGGTCCTTTTTTGAATTCAAATTCTGAAGTTTTTAGGTTAAAAATCGAAGTTCCTAAAATATCAGAAGGCATTAAATCGGGCGTAAATTGAATTCTGCTGAAATCAATGTTTAATGTTTTTGATAATAATTTGGCTGTGATCGTTTTCGCAACTCCAGGAACACCTTCTAGAAGAACATGACCGTTTGACAAAATTGCAACCAAAAGCTGGTCCACCATTTTATGCTGCCCAACAATTACAGTTTCAATCTCTTTTTTAATTGTATTTACGTGCTCTAAAAGAGGCCCTAAATTAATTCTAGTTTCAAAATTCACATTTTCATTTGTGATTTCGTTTGATGTTGTATTGATGTCGTCCATAATTTGGTCTGTTTTTTTATTTGTTTTTTCTTGCCTCAGATTAAAGGATTAAGTGATTTTGACTAATCTGTATTAATCTCTGGCTAAAATAATTAATGTAAAATCTTTTCTATTGCTGTATTTATTCGGATCAAATCTTCTTCCAGGCTTCCGTGATAACTCTTTCTGTGATGATTTATTAAGTCGATAAGTTCTTGAATGTCTTTCTCGTCTTTGCCTGTTTTATGATGCAGTTTTGCAATAAAATCATCATCTAATTTTGACGTGTCAATTAAATAATCGGTTCTTATTTTTTCTAGGAAATAAATAATCTTTTTGTCAATAATATTAGCATGATCTCCTTCCTGATAATATAAATTTCCGATGGTTTTCGTGAAATCCACCGTTAAATTCTCTAACGGTTTTATAATCGGCACAATACGCTGCTTACGTTTTGCATTAAAGATCATAAAAATCAAAATACCAATTAAGGCTAAATACCATGCCCATTTTAAAGCTGGCTGCGATAAAATATAGCGCATAGGAGAATTTGAAATTCTTTTATCATTGAAACTTTTAGTATACCAAAAAATATTTCCTTTTGTAAAATAAGACAATACATTTTCGGCATATTGGTAATGATCTTTTTTAAGCAGATTATAATTCGTAAACGCTACCGGCTGTGTGTGTAAATACACATATCCATTTTTGTACGGAACTTCAATAAAATTAATTTGTCTTTTATTTTTATTGCTGTTCTGATAACCAAGAACTTTTGTGTTTAAAGTATCTATTTTAGAAAAATAATCGCTTAAGCCAGTATTAAAAGTATATTTTTTTGTGCTTACCTTTTTATTAGCCATCCAGATCGAAACATTTTCAGACGGCATAAAATCTGTTTTCAATTCTACTTTTAAAGAATCCAGCAATAATTTTGGAAATGCTCTCATGCTTAAAAAAGCCTTATTTCCATGCGAGACAAAATATAAAATCTCTTTCATAGACTGATCGTCAATATTATTGGCTTCAGAAATATTGATGAAAGTACCTTTAATTTTGTAGTTTTCTACATTTTCATTTTCATCATATTGGGAATCTAAATATTCGTAAGGCGTTTCAGTTGAGATTTTTTTGACTTTTTGTTTCTTAAAAAAGCCATTAAATTCTTGATCTAAAATGTATAATCCAAACGGAATTTTATCATTAACAGAATACGTAGGAGTCCAGTCAATAGGTTTTGGTTTCCCCTTGTCTGTTAAAAGTACTATACCGAAAAGCAAAACCAGTATAGCAATGTATATTTTCATGTTTTTATCCATTGCCGAAGGTTTTTAAAGCTTTTTTAAATCTGTTTTCAGTTTTACTGAATATTGCATCATCAATCTCAAATTCGCCGTACCAAATATAATTGTACAAATAAGAAAGATAGGTAAACTCCTCTTTATGAGCAGGCTGTTGTAACTCGTACAAATAATCAGAATTTGTTTTCTCGATATCCCATTCAATGTAATTATGCTGCGCCATTACTTTTAAAAGCCACAGATAATAATAGCGTACGGCAGCTCTTCTTTCCCCCGTTTCGATACTTTCTTTTATTAGTTTTTCAAAATCTAAAAGATGAATATTTTTTTCAGCATCCGAATAAAAAATGGCTTTTTTATTGGCATTTTTTCCAAAAATCCATTTTCCTTCTTGTTTAGTCAACGCTCGTGCTATGAAATAAATCAAAACAATGACTATTAAGACAGCAATAATCCTAAATAATATAACGACAAAATTCAATGATGTCTTTACGCTTTTAAAGTTGAATAAACTTGAAAAGATTCCAGCCAGCCAATGTATACAGTGGTCCCACCAGCTTTTTTCTGGAGCTTTATATTCGTATACAAATTCTGGATCAGTATATTTTTTTTTGAAGTTTTTCTCAAAATGCTTGGCTTCGACAGTATTCGAATCAACCTGAATATCCTTTTCCGTATATTTAATTACAGCAATTTTTGGAGGTTCCGGAGTTGTAACAACCGAATCCTGTGCCATAGAAATACCGCAGCAAAAAAGAAAAGAAAAAATAAATAATAATCTTGTCATTACTTGGTCTTAAAGATTTTTGGCAGTTAAAGAATGTATTTTTTTGTGCACCATAAAAGGATAAATCAAGTAATAAAATGAAATAAGTGCAAGCGTCGCCAAAATAATTAAACTGCTTAACCAATTAGGCATATCGATAGAATATCGCGTAATAAAGCCTTCTAAAAATCCAGCACTTATTGTAAAAGGAAAAGTACTTAAAAATATTTTAAAACTGTTTTTAAAACCAATTTTAAAAGAATTAATTCTGGAGAAAGTTTTAGGGAATAGGATAGAAGCTCCTAAAATAAAACCGGCTGTTGTTTCGATAACAATTGCGAAAATTTCCATAGCACCGTGAATCCAAATTCCTCGAACGCTTTTCCAGAAAACACCTTGTTCGTAAAAGAAATATTGAAAAGAACCCAGCATAATACAGTTTTGAAGAAAAATGCTAAAAGTCCCAATGCCCGCAAAAATTCCGTAAAAATAACATTTGGCACCTACAAAAAGATTGTTCACCGTAATGCCGATAAAACTTCCCCAATTGCTTCCAGAGCCATATACGGCCATCGGATTGCCTTTTTTGATGTTCGCCATAGTCATATTTACATATTCGTCTCCTAAAATTAAGCGGACAAAATCTTGATCATAGCGGGCAGAAAGAACTCCAATTGAAACAGTAACAAAAAATAATGCAAAAGCATAAAGCAAATATCTTTTGTATTCGTAAACCAAAAGCGGAACATCAATTTTAAAAAAATCTATAATTTGATTGGAGTCTGTTCGTTTAGTTTTGTAAATCTTTTGGTAAATCTGAGAAGCGAGATGATTTAAGTACACAACCGTTTTACTTTTAGGATAATACGTTTGGGCATACGACAAATCATTCATCATTTGAATGTACAAATTAGCTAATTCATCAGGATTTTTTTTAGCTTTACCAAAAATTGCCAGCTCGAATTCGAGCCATTTTTCTTTGTTTTGTTTTATAAAGGCGATTTCTCTCATTGTTGGCTAAAATATAAAATATGTCAGAATTATCTATTAATACGACACAAAATGTCAAAATAAATTTTATTGCCGCTTCTATAGGCGAGCGGCTGGGTGCTTTTTTTATTGATTTGTTTATAATAATCTCATATTGTACTGCAATTTCAGTGGTTCTATTCAACTGGCTGCAATTCGATCGACTGCTTGCTAATCTAGACGGCTGGTCTAAAGGAGCAGTTTATTTAATTATCTATTCGCCGGTTATAGTTTACTCTTTATTTTTTGAAAGTATTTTTGAAGGACAGTCACTTGGGAAAAAACTAGTTAAAATTAAAGTGGTCAAAATCGACGGATATCAAGCGGGTTTTGGAGACTATTTAATACGCTGGTTTTTTAGGGTTATTGATTTTTTTAGCCTTTTTGGACTTCCAGGGCTTATTTCGATAATAACCAGCCAAAAATCACAGCGTCTAGGCGATATGGCAGCGGGTACAGCCGTTATTACTTTAAAGAATAAAATTAATATCAGTCACACTATTTTAGAAGAAATTGGAGATGCTTATGTGCCGACTTATCCGTTAGTTATAAAACTTTCGGACAACGATATGCGAATTATCAAGGAAACGTATCAAAAAGCCGAGGCTAAAAATGATCATGAAATCATTTATAAATTGGTAGCCAAAATTGAAAGCGTAACCGGAATTAAGAATCAATCTGGAAATAACAGCGATTTTATCAGGGTTATTTTAAAAGATTACAACTTCTACACGCAGCATATGTAAAATTTTTCTTTAAGGAATGAGAATTATTTTGAATGTTTTAGGTTTAAATTTTTTATATTTAACTGATTATTTAGTTATGGTATTTTTTAATTAAAAAACTTCTGAACATGAAAAGTAAAAAGTCACTCCTTGTCATATTAATGTTATTTGCCGTTGTTTTTAGTTTCGCTCAAGGCGGAAAAAAATTGGATAAAATAATAAAAAGAGATTATCAGATTATTGAATGTACGATTTCAAAAATGTCTGATAAAACCGTTGAATATTCGCTACCAGGCGAAACACTTCAAATTTCGCTTGATGTTTCACAGATTGCCAGAATTGATTTTGCCAGTGGAAGATCACAAACTTTTGATGTGAATTCTGGCAATAGCTCACCATCTTCTGGATCATCAGCAATTACAGCATCACAAATGAAGCCAAATACAATAGCTGTGCTTCCGGTTCCTTATGTGAATTCAGATACTCAGGAAAGCTCAGAAGACATGGCTAAATTTGCTCAAAACGATCTTTATAATAAACTGCTGGATAAATCTTCAAATATTTTTCCGTTAACAGTCCAAGATTTAAGAACAACAAACAGTCTGCTTCACAAAGCAGGAATAGACCACAATAATATTGATGAGACGCCAATTGATGACCTTGAAAAAATACTTGGTGTTGATAATATTGTAGCAGCTAAAGTTTCATACACAATAGGAACTGGTGCGACTGCGACAACTTATAACAGCGGAAATGCAAAAGTAAGCGACAATAATAAAAAGGTAAAAACAAGCGACATCTCGACTACAACATCAAATAATCAGACTTATTACTATTATACCGTATATTTTGATATGTATAAAAACAAAGACAAAATATACTCTCAAACTCGTAAACCTTTTCTAGCGGTGAAAGACAGCTGGATGGATTCTGTTACTTATTTATTAAAAAGAAGTCCAATTTACGTTAAAAAATAATAGAGTTAAAAAATGGAAAAATTCAAATCTAAAATTGATTTGTGGTTTGTAATTTTGGTATGCTTATTATTTACGCTGATACTAATACGATTAGCTTACGATCAAAATTGGGTTGGTTTTATTTTTATAATCGTAGTAATTAGTTATGTTATCTATTCATTTTCAACAACTGTTTATAGTATTGAAGGCGATAAGCTAAAAATAAAATGCAGTTATTTCTTTAATTTTTTGATTGAAATTAAGGACATAAAAAAAAAATCGGAAACTTTTAATATTATAAGTTCGCCTGCACTGGCATTTAACCGATTAGAAATTTTATATAATAAATTTGATACGCTTTTAATTTCACCAAAAGATAAAATCAGATTTTTAGAAGCAGTAAAAAGAATAAATCCTGAAATAAAAATAGTACTAAAAAAATAGAAACAATTAATAAAATCTCTGCACCTTTGCACTTTTAGATCTTTGTAACTTAAGAAAAAATGTTTCATCTTTTAGATATTATTGGTACAATGGCGTTTGCTATGTCTGGCGCTTTAACGGCGATGCATAAAAAACTAGATCCGTTTGGAGTTTTTATAATTGCGTTTGTTACCGCAGTAGGAGGAGGAACGCTTCGTGACGTTCTTATTGGTCGAACTCCGGTGGGCTGGATGCGTGATATGCAGTACGTATACGTGATTATTTTAGGTTTCTTTCTAGCTATTATTTTTAGAAAAAAATTCGATAAACTTAGAACTTCTTTATTTCTATTTGATACAATTGGCTTGGGAGTTTTTACTTTAATCGGTCTCGAAAAAGGAATTATGATTGGACTGCATCCCGGAATTTGTATTGCTTTAGGAACAATGACAGCTTGTTTTGGCGGTGTAATTCGAGACATTTTGTGCAACGAAATTCCGAACGTTTTTAGAGAAGAAATATATGCTACAATCTGTATTTTCGGCGGATTCGTATTCTTTGGTTTAAGAACACTAAATTTAAATGTCGATGTTTTATATTTGGTTACTTCACTCGTAATTATTGTAATTAGACTGCTGGCTGTAAAATACAAATGGCATTTAAAAGCATTTGATCATAAATAATTGATGACAAAATATACCGTAAAAAAATATAATTCGAGCAATTTTGCACTTTGGAACGATTTTGTCGCCGAGGCCAAAAATGCCACGTTTTTATTTCACCGCGATTTTATGGAATATCATAGTGACCGCTTTGAAGATTTTTCTCTTTTAGTTTTTGAAGATGAGAAACTACGTGCCATTCTTCCAGCTAATAAACGAGAAAATGCAGTGTATTCTCATCAAGGACTTACATACGGAGGATTGGTCTTTTTATCTAAACTGAAAGCAGAAAAAGCCGAAGTAATTTTAGATGAAATTTTACTTTTTTTCAAAGAAAATAAAATCGAAACCTTTTATTATAAACCGATTCCAGATTTTTATTTTTCTGAAGGAAATGCAGTAATAGATTTTTTTTTGCTGAAAAGAGGAGCCGTTTTAGAACGAAAAGAAATGAATCTGGCAGTTAATCTTACAATTCCTTTAAAAATTTCTAAAAGCAAAATGAAGCATTTTAGAAGAATTGAAAACCTTGTTTTAGATATCGTAGAAGAAGAGAATTTCGATCCATTTTGGAAAAAAATTTTAGAACCAAGATTATTAGAAAAATTTGATACAAAACCTGTTCATTCCAAAGAAGAAATCACACTTTTAAAAACGAAGTTTCCTCTAAGTATCAAACAGTTTTCTGCATATAAAGATGATGAAATCATTGCAGGAATTACGATTTTTGAAACCAAAAATGTCATTAAATCGCAGTATGGTGCTACTTCAAAAAAGGGAGAAGAATTTCGTGCCCTTGATTTTTTGTTTATTAATTTGCTTCACAAATACAAACGAAAAGGGAAACAGTTTTTTGATATGGGAATTGTGGATGAAGAAAATGACTCGGGCTATAATCATGGACTTTTAACGCAGAAACAAGAATTAGGCTGTTCCGTTTACAGCCAGGATTTTTATAAAATTGAAATAAAGTGATACCATTTTTAGACCTAAAAAAAATCAACGAACCTTATGAAACTGCTTTTCAGGAAAAACTGAAAACTGTTTTACATAACGGCTGGTATATTTTAGGGAAAGAAGTGGAAATGTTTGAAAGAAAATTTGCCGAATACTGCCAATCTAAATACTGCATTGGAGTCGGAAATGGTTTAGATGCTTTAATTCTGATTTTTAAAGGTTATATAGAACTCGGGAAACTTCAAAAAGGAGACGAAGTTATCGTTCCGGCAAATACTTATATAGCGAGTATTTTGTCCATTTTGCAAGCCGATTTAGTCCCAGTTTTGGTGGAGCCTAAATTAGAAACTTTCAATATAAATCCAGATTTAATAGAGGAAAAAATAACCTCAAAAACAAAAGCCATTTTGGCTGTTCATTTATACGGGCAGCTATCGGAAATGGATAAAATAAATAAAATTGCAGGAAAATATAATCTTATTGTTGTAGAAGATGCGGCGCAATCTCACGGAGCAGAAAACAATATAAAATCTAAAATCGATCCAGAGGCTTCGGGACTTAAATCAGCAGTCGCTTTTAGTTTTTATCCAGGAAAAAACCTTGGCTGTTTAGGCGACGGCGGTGCAATAACAACAAATGATGCTGAACTGGCGAAAGTGCTTTTTTCGCTTCGAAATTACGGCTCTGAGCAAAAATATCACAACGAATATATTGGCATTAATTCGAGATTAGATGAACTTCAAGCTGGATTTTTAAATTTGAAGCTTCCTAATTTAAATGCTGATAATGAAAAAAGAAGAAAGATTGCAAAACGCTATTTGTCTGAAATTAAAAATGATAAAATAAAATTGCCATTTTGGGATTTTTCAAATAATCATGTTTTCCATTTATTTGTTATTCGGACAGAAAATAGAAACGATTTACAGAATTATTTGGTCCAAAATAATATTCAAACATTAATTCATTATCCAATTCCGCCCCACAAACAAAAAGCTTTTTTTTCCGAAACTTTTGGATGGAATAATTTATCATTTCCTGTAACAGAAAAGATTCATAATGAAGTTTTAAGCTTGCCAATGAGTCCCGTTTTAACAGAATCTGAGGTTGATTTTATAATTGAAATTCTAAATCAATATTAAGTTTGAATTTTTATAAAAAAATAGGTCAAACCAGTTTGTTTAAGA
This sequence comes from Flavobacterium fluviale, assembly GCF_003312915.1. Classification (NCBI taxonomy): domain Bacteria; kingdom Pseudomonadati; phylum Bacteroidota; class Flavobacteriia; order Flavobacteriales; family Flavobacteriaceae; genus Flavobacterium; species Flavobacterium fluviale. The sequence goes on from NZ_CP030261.1 coordinate 2,384,520, forward strand.
TTACTTCTTTAAACAGTTTCAGCGTTGTTTTAAAAATCGGAATTGGTTTAATTACTTCAAAAATACTTGCCGTTTTTGTCGGACCAAGCGGCATGGCTTTGGTTGGAAATCTTCGTAATTTTTTAACTTCATTAGAAAATATTTCCACTTTAGGATTTCAAAATGGCATCGTAAAATACACAGCCGAAAATGAAAAAAATAAAGTTGAACTTCAAAAAATTACAACTACCGTTATTGTAGCTTTATTGATTACTGCCGTTTTTTTAGGTAGTATTTTATTTTTTTCAGCCTCGTATTGGAATACTCAAATTTTTGGAAACAGTACAGAATATCTGATGGTTTTCAGAGTGCTGGCTTTGGCTTTGCCTTGCTATGCCGTTTCCATTTTTTTTGTCGCTTTAATCAATGGTTTAGGAAAATTTCAGAAAGTAATCTGGATCAATATCATCGGAAACACAATTGGCTTATTGGTTTCTCTCTTTTTGATTTTACAATTTCAAACAAATGGTGCATTATTAGCAATTGTAATTGCGCCGGCGTTGTTATTTTTTGTTACGTTTTATCTCGTTCAAAAAGAAATCAACTTTTTTCAAATGGTAAAACTTGATTTATTTGACTTTAAAATCATAAAAAATCTTTCCTCGTATTCCTTGATGGCATTGGTTTCTTCGGTTCTGGGACCATTTGTTTTTCTGGCAATTCGAAATCATATCATTCAGAATTTAGGAATTGAACAAGCAGGTTATTGGGAAACTATGACGAGAATTTCATCTTATTACCTCTTATTTGTCAGCACTATTTTGACCGTTTATTTTTTGCCAAAACTAGCAAAAGCATCAACTAACCAAGAAACTAAAAGTATTTTTTGGCAGTTTTATAAATTCATTCTTCCTGTTTTTATTCTAGGACTGATTTTTCTTTATTCCATAAGGTTTTTTGTAGTAAGACTTCTTTTTAGCAAAGAATTTCTGCCTGTCGCAGATTTGTTTTTGTGGCAGTTTTTGGGAGATGTTTTTAAAGTCTGCGCCTTGATTTTAGGCTATCAGTTTTTTGCAAAAAAATTGACTTCGGCTTTTATACTTACAGAATTATTTTCTTTATTTATTCTGTATACGGCTAGTGTTTATTATATTCAAATATTTCAAATAGAGGGAGTTGTAATAGCTTACGCTTTCCAGAATTTATGTTATTTGATAATCCTTGCGATCTATTTTAGGAAAAGTTTGTTTTAATTTTCGTTCCATTTCTGCACGTATTTTTGTGCAATATTTATATAATTATGATGTTCTTCTATAAAGTCTCTGGCGTGTTTTCCTATTGCTGTAATTTTTTCAGGATTTTCAATTAAAAAAGACAATTCATTTACTAAATAATCTACGTCAGGAATAGCGTTTATACATACTTTTTCAGTAAGATTGTAATATTCTGTAAACTCAGTTTCGGCATTAGTAAAAACCACTTTTCCTTTTGCCATTGATTCCAAAGCATTGTAGCCCTGATCGTATCCATAAATTTGATCTAATAAGATATGGGAACGATTGTAAAGATTAATGTATTCTGAATATGGAACACTTCGAACCGTAATTATTTCAACTTTAGAATCGTACTTTCTTTCTATTATTTCTAAAGCTTTTTCAAAATAATCATTTCCTTTTTTTAAATAATTATCATTGTTGATTCCATGAAAAATAATGATTTTACCGATGATTTTAAGAGGTTGAAATTGAAGCTTGTCGGTATTTATTGGGTTTGGAATCATCCCTAAATATTTACCGGTTCCTTTAAGAGGAAGATGATAATCTAAATCTGAAGCAATAATGCCATTACAGTTTTCGTAAATATATTGATGCAGTTTGAAGAACTCTTTCTTGCGGAATTTCAAAACATTAGCAAATGATTTTTGATCAATTTTATGATTCTGATATAACGGAATTACAGATTTAAAATCAGGGTTTTCAAAGCAATATTTTACATTTAAATAATCGTACCCAGAACTTAACAAATATAATTTTTGGTTGTTTTTTAAAAGGCTCGAAATGATCTTCTTCTCGAAATAATACGTGCAATGAAAACTGTTTTCGTTAATTAACTGCACGACATCAAACCCTGAACATTTTTTTTCGAATTTTAAAAATTGGCGGTATGTCAAATAAGAACTAATGTCGAATCCAGAAAGTTTATAAACTGCAATTTTTACTTTTTTTAAAAAACCAGAATCCCATTTTTTCTGAATAGGAAAGTCGACTGGAAAGTTTTTAAAACCGTCATTTTGACCAATAATAAAAACATCATGTCCTAATTTTTGCAAACCATCTTTCAAAGAATTGTGCAAATGACTGTATTCGCCTACCAGTAAAACTTTCATTTATGTGTATATTTGACAAATATATTTACTTTTTTGGTTAAAAACATGAATAAAAAGAAAGTTGCAATTGTTTCAAATTCTTTAGGAAAAGGAGGAGCAGAACGTTTCGCAGCTTTACTGACTTTAATGTTAGAAGAATCTGGCTTTGAAGTGCATTCTATTGTTGTAAATGACGTTGTAGATTATTCGTACACAGGAACTTTATATAATTTAGAAAAAGAAAGTTCTGGATGTTTTTCTTTCTTCAAAAAAATTAAAAAAGGAATCTTATTAAGGCGTTATTTAACCACAAATAATATAGAAATTGTAATAGACGGCAGAACTAGAAATGTATTGTTGAGAGAATTAATTACGAGATTAATTTATCGAAATACCAAAATCTATTACGTTGTGCACAGTTATAATTTTAAGAATTATTTTCCTTCGTCGGTATTTTGGTCTAGAATAATTTATAAAAACACTGAAGCTTTGATTTGTGTATCGAAAACAATTGAAGAAAAAGTAAAGCAGCTTTATAATCTTAAAAATACCATTACAATATATAATCCTTTTTTTATTGCTGATGGCGAAATCAGAAAAGAAGTTTCTGAAACCCAAAAAGTGATTTTGTTTTTTGGACGATTTGATGAAAAAGTGAAAAATTTTACATTGATGCTGGAAGCTTTTTTACAATCTGAAGTTTTTCTAAAAGGCTTTCGACTGCATCTTTTAGGAGATGGAAATGATTTAGAATTTATACAGCAAAAAATTAAAGATCTAGATTTAAGTAATTACGTTTCTATTTTTCCTTTCAAGCAAAATCCGTTTGATGAAGTTCGCAAAGCTAAATTTACTATTCTAACAAGTTATTACGAAGGTTTTCCGCTTTCGATTGTAGAGTCGCTGGCTCTAGGAACTCCTGTTGTAGCTGTCGATTGCAATTCGGGTCCTAGAGAAATTATTCAGAATGAAATTAATGGCTTACTAGTTGAAAACAACAATGTTAAAGCTTTATCCGAAGCCATAAAACGGTTTGCAGATGATAGCGAATTGTACCATTTTTGCAAAAACAATGCAGCAGAAAGTGTAAAACATTTATCGCTGAGAAATATTGCTAAACAATGGAAAAACCTTCTAATTAATCAAAAATGACAAGTATTTCAGATATTCAGTTAATCGAAATTCCTAAAATTCAGGATAGGAGGGGTAATCTATCTGTTGTTGAAGGAGATACAATTCCGTTTGTTTCTAAAAGGGTTTATTATTTATATGATGTGCCGAGCGGAAGCAAAAGAGGCGGTCATGCCCATAAGGAGCAGCAAGAATTTTTAATTCCGTTAAGCGGCAGTTTTGATGTGATTTTAAAAGACGGAAAAAATAAACAAATTATTACGCTTAACAAGCCGAATGTTGGATTGCTTATTGTGTCTGGAATTTGGAGAGAACTTCAGAATTTTTCTTCCGGAAGTGTTTGCCTGGTTCTTTCTTCAGCAGAATTTAATGAGGAAGATTACATTCGGGAATACAAAAAATTCAAGTTATTTAAAAACAGATGAACCTATTCCCATTTCTGCTGATTTTAGTTTTACTTCGATTAATATTCGCAGTAAAAAAGAAGGAAGCATTAATAAAAATCTCTTTTTTAAGCTTAGATTATCCAAATCAATTCCATTGTAATAATAATTAAAAAGTGTTTTATTTGAGGCTGTTTTACTTTTAACAGCGAGCGAAAAACGGTTCAAATCCAAAAAAAGCTTCAAGTCAGGATTTGATTTTTCAGCTTCTAAAAATTTAGTGAAATCCATTTTAGCAGTTAAAAACGCATCGTTTTTAGATAAACTTTTATCATCATAAACGTATCTTGCGAGAATTTGCCATGAAAATAATACAGGATAAACAAGTCCCATTCTAATCCATAAATCGGTGTCCTGACCGCTTTTTATTTTGGGGTCAAACAATCCAATTTCGTCAAAAATACTTTTGTGAAAAACAGCACAAGAAGTACAAATAACAGATTGTTTTAAACTTGCTTTAAAGTAATTTACAATTTCAGATTCGTTTGTTTTTTCAATAGAATACAGAGCTGGAATTGTGTTTTTAGGAGTTTCAATCTCAATCGCTCCAGTAAATATTTTATGTTTTGGAAATTGGTTTATCTTCTCAAACATAACGCTCAAGAAATCAGGATACCAATAATCATCAGCATCCAAAAAAGTGATATAAGCGGCCGATGCTTTTGTAATTCCAAAATTACGAGTTTCAGAAGCGCCTTTATTTTCTTGAAAAAAATAGTGAATTTTAGAGTTTTTAAATCCCAAAACTTTTTCTTCGCTTTTATCTGTTGATCCGTCGTTGATTATAATAATTTCAAAATCCTGAAAAGTCTGATTCAAAATGCTTTGTATCGTACTTTCGATAAAATTTTCTTTGTTGTACAGCGGAATTATTATAGAGAAAAAAGCCATTTTCAATGTGTTTTTAAAGAGCAGTAATAACCCAGTCTGTAAAGGTCAAAAAGAAAAAGAGATGGGTTTTTGCTTAATAACTGATTGATAAATAAAGGTTTGAAAATTCTGAAAGTAAAAGCAATTATGTTTTTTAAACCATATTTTTTAATAGTTTGAAAATAATAAGATAACTTGACATAATCTTGAGCAATTAAATCAGATTCGACTAAGTTTTTTAAACCTAAAACGGCTTCTTCAGATTTTCTTAAAAAGGTTTTACTATCTTCAATTCCTAAATGATAAACTGGATTTTCGATATGAATTACTTCTATTTGTTTCTGCTTTAATTCAAAAGAAAACAAAGTGTCTTCATGTCTAAGATTTGGAATACTTTCATTAAAACGAACTTTTGAAAAAACACTTTTTTTGATTAAAAAATTCAAGCTCAAAAAAGACAAATAAGTGTTTTTATTTCGGTCAGAGACTTTTAACGCTTCTCTTCTTATTCCGTAAATCCAGCGCAGCAGTTCATTTTTCGGCGGTTTTATGTTTTGATATAAAATACCTCCATAAACTACTTTTTCGCTGTTATTAATTTGTGAAATGTAACTCAAAACAAAATTTTCATGCACAGGAAAAGTATCGGCGTCAAGAAAAAGTAAATCATCGTAAACCGCTTTTTCGGCTAATAAATTCCGAATCGCGCTTCGTCCAATATTCTTTTGCAAAACGCTGTAAGAGACGTTTGTGAATTTATTAATTCTTTGGTTTTCAATTAAAAAATCCTGCGATGCATCATCTAAACAAATAATTTCAAAAGGAATATTACATTCCAAAACTTGTTTGTGCAGCGTTTCTACAAGCGAAAAAATAGAATAATTGTAAACCGGAATTAAAATCGAAAGCATTACACGCTTCTTTGCACCACTTCGAAGATTCTTTCATCTTCACATTTTAGTGTTTTAGAAGGGAATTTCATCAATAATGCATAATCGTGTGTTGCCATGATGACGGTTTTTCCAGTTGCATTAATCGCTTTTAATACTTCTAAAACTTCAGAACTCGTCTGCGGATCAAGATTTCCTGTTGGTTCATCGGCAAGAATAAATTCTGGATCATTAAGAAGCGCTCTTGCAATTGCAACACGTTGTTGTTCTCCTCCAGAAAGCTGATGCGGCATTTTGTTCACGAAATCTTTCATGCCGACTTTATCCAAAACTTCATCAATTTTGTGCAGCATTGCATCTTTTTCGTGCCAGCCGGTTGCTCTTAAAACAAAAAGCATATTGTCTTTGATAGAACGGTCTGGAAGTAATTTAAAGTCTTGGAAAACAATTCCGATTTTACGTCTCAAAAACGGAATGTCGTTTTCTTTTATCGTTGCCAAATCAAATTCAACGATATGTCCTTCTCCTTCAACTAATGGTAAATCAGCGTATAAAGTTTTTAAGAAACTACTTTTTCCAGAACCTGTTTTTCCGATGATGTAGATAAATTCACCGTGATTAACATCTAAATTAATATGAGAGATAATTTTTCTTCCTTCTTGATATATAGTGACTTCTTTAAGAGATAGTACGGTTTGTGACATAATAAATTGATTTGAATCGTAAAAGTAATAAGATAACGGTTGTATTCAAAATAAATTTCAATCATTTCTTAAGAAAAAGTTTAAATAATTGCACTGTGAGTTCTGTAAGTTCGTTTTAATAATTGCCAAGTAAAGTCTATTAATGCCTATATTGCTTAAAAGGTTTTGATTTATTTGTTTTTTTGAAAGTTTGAGAACCAATATTTTGAAGTTTTGTAACGCAGAAAATCACATCCGTTTATTAATTTGTTCATAATAAAACCTCAAAACGTTTCGTTATAAACGTTATAAAATGATACATTTGAATACTAAATATTACAAAAATGCGTAAACTTTCCTGGTTCTTTTTATTCCAAATTATCCTTATTTCGACCACAGTTTCGGCACAAAAATCAGCTATATATACTTACGATTTAAAGGATTTTGACAAAGCACTGGCTTTATATAATGACAAACAATATGCTTCGGCACAACTTATCTTTCAACACGTAAAGAGCAACGCAACAACCGAGGAAGTGCAGTCAGACTGTGCGTTTTACATTGCCAACTGTGCGATAAGAACCAATCAGGCAAATGCTGATGCTTTAGTAGAAAAATTTGTCAGCGATTATCCAACGAGCACCAAACAAAATCAGGCTTATATAGAAGCGGCGCAGTATTTTTTCGATCAGGGAAATTATCCAAAAGCTTTACAGTGGTTTGACAAAGTAGACGAAAGTTACATGAGTAAAACCGAGTCGGATAAGTTTAATTTCATGAAAGGTTACAGCTATTTTAATGCAAAAAAGAAAAAAGAAGCGACCAATTATTTTAATAAAGTAGTGAATTCTAAAGAATACGGTTCTCAAGCTAAATATTATTTAGGATTTATGGCTTATGAAGGCGACGATTATAAAGAAGCGACTAAATATTTTGATGAAGTTTCAGGCGAAGAAAAATACAAAGAAAAGCTTTCCTATTATCAGGCTGATATGAATTTCAAACTTGGAAATTTCCAAAAAGCAATTGATTTAGGGCAGACTGCAATGGCAAAATCGAATGCTTTAGAACAATCTGAGTTGAATAAAATTATTGGAGAAAGTTATTTCAATTTAAAACAGTACGGCAAAGCGATTCCGTTTTTAGAAAAATATGAAGGTAAAAAAGGGAAGTGGAATAATACCGATTTTTATCAGTTAGGTTACGCGTATTACGAGCAGAAAAATTATGAAAAAGCGATTTCTCAATTCAATAAAATTATTGAAGGAAAAGATTTCGTGGCACAAAATGCATACTACCATTTAGGGCTGAGTTATTTGAATATTGGTAAAAAGCAGGAAGCTTTAAATGCTTTTAAAAATGCTTCTGAAATGGATTTCAATGCGCAGATTCAAGAAGATGCGGCTTTAAATTACGCTAAATTGAGTTATGATATTGGAAATGCCTATCAAGCTGTTCCAGGAATTTTGTTGGATTTCCTAAAAAAATATCCAAACAATTCAAGCCGTGCAGAAGTAGAAAAATTATTGGTGGACTCTTATATTTCTTCTAAAAACTACAAAGAAGCGCTGGCTTTATTAGAAAAAAACAGAACTGCAGAAAACAAAGCTGCGTACCAAAAAGTATTATTTTACCGCGGATTAGAGTTGTATAATGAATCTAATTATCAAGAAGCTGGCAGAATGTTTAAAAGTGCTGTAAGCGAGCAAAAAACTCCTGAATTTACAGCTCGTGCTACTTTCTGGAAAGCCGAAACAGAATATCTTAATGATGATATGCAAAATGCTTTGCTGACTTACAAACAGTTTGCAGGAATGGCAGCCGCAAAATCGACAGATGAATATAAAAATATCAATTATAATATTGGTTACACTTATTTTAAACTGAAAGAATACGATCAGGCGGCTAATTCTTTTCAAGCGCAAATTGATAATTCTCCTTCAGATAAAGTTCGTTTAAACGATTCTTATTTGCGTTTGGGAGACTGTCGCTTTGTGACTTCAAAATACAGTGCAGCAAACGAAGCATACTCAAAAGCAATTGCAGCAAAAGGTGTGGATGCAGATTACGCTCAATTTCAAAAGGCACTTTCTTACGGATTCATGTCAAATAATGCGAAAAAAATTGATGAACTGAACAATTTTGTTAAGATGTACAACAAATCATCTTACCGCGATGATGCTTTGTACGAGTTAGGAAATACGTATGTTGCAGAAAAGAAAAATGATCAGGCGTTAAAAGCTTATGATCAGTTGATTTCAGAATTTAAAAACGGATCATTTACTTCAAAAGCGATCTTAAAACAAGGTTTGATTTATTACAATTCGGATCGTGATGAGCAGGCTTTAACAAAGTTCAAAAAAGTTGCAGCAGAATTTCCAAAAACTCCAGAGGCTTTAGAAGCAGTTTCTACAGCAAGATTAATTTATGTTGATACTGGAAAAGTAGATGAATACGCAACTTGGGTTCGTACACTGGATTTTGTTGCCGTTACAGATGCTGACTTAGACAATGATACATACGATGCCGCTTTCAAACAATACAATCAAAATAATGCTAAAACTGCAATAACTGGCTTTGCTGGTTATGTGAGTAAATTCCCGAATGGAATGCACGCGCTTGAAGCTAATTTCTATTTGGCACAATTGTACTACGCAGAAGGTTCTGAAACTAAATCTATTGCGAATTATCAGTTTGTGATTGATCAGCCGAGAAATGAATTTACGGAGCAGGCATTAAACAGATTAGCTCAAATTTACTTAAAAGCAAAAGACTGCGATAAAGCCATTCCAGTTTTAGTACGTCTAGATAGTGAAGCAGATTTTCCTCAGAATAAAAACTTTGCTCAAGCGAATTTGATGAAGTGTTATTATGATAAAAAAGATTATGACAATTCGGTTGTTTCTGCTGAAAAAGTACTAGAAAATCCAAAAGCTGACGCCGGTGTAAAAGCAGATGCACAAATTATCGTTGCAAGAGCAGCTATCCAGACTGGAAATGAAGATAAAGCAAAAACTGCTTATGCAAAATTAGCGACAACTTCTAAAGGAGAATTAGCAGCAGAAGCCTTGTATTACGATGCTTATTTTAAAACAAAAGAAGGAAAATTTGATGCTTCAAACACTGCCGTTCAGAAATTAGCAAAAAGCTATTCTGCTTATAAATATTATGGTGCTAAAGGTTTGGTTTTGATGGCGAAAAACTTCTACGGATTGAAAGACAGCTATCAGGCAACGTACATTTTAGATAACGTAATTAACAACTTTACCGATTATCCAGATGTGGTTGAAGAAGCGAAAAAAGAATTGAGCGCGATAAAATTAGAAGAATCTAAAACAAATTCGTCGATTAATAAATAAGTTAGAAGTTAGAAGTGAAACGTTAAATGTCTTTACATTTTACATGTCACAAAATACATTTTACAAGTTATGAGTTTACCCTTTTATATAGTTGATGTTTTTGCCGATAAAAAATATGCTGGAAATCAGCTGGCAGTTTTTATGGATGCAGAGAATCTAAGTTCTGAACAAATGCAGCAAATTGCTCATGAAATTAATTTCGCAGAAAGCACATTTGTGACCAAATTGGACAGAGAAAATAACAAAGCTGAAATTAAAATTTTTACTCCGGCGCATGAAATGCAGTTTGCAGGACATCCAATTATTGGAACTTCATGGGTTTTGATGAATAAAGTATTCGAAAATTCGCCAAACGAAATCAAACTTAAAGTTCCGATTGGAGAAATTCCAATTCATCAGACAGAAGATTTGATTTGGTTAAAAGCAGCTCAGCCAAAATTTTGGGATGTTTTTTCGAAAGAAGATTTTACGCTTTTTAGCAATTTGCAGGTCAGCGATTTTGAAAATCAATTTCCAATTCAGGAAGTTACAACCGGAAGTGCCTTTGTTATGGTTCCCTTAAGCAGTAAAAGAGCTTTAGAAAATCTAGTTTTAGATAAAGATAAAGCAGATAAATGGATGAAGCAGCACTGCAAAACCGATCATAGAGGTTTATATTTTTACTATTTCGAAGGTTCAAAAGTAATGAGCCGATTATTATATATAGAGCATAATCAGTTATTAGAAGATGCTGCAACGGGAAGTGCAAGCACATGTTTACAAGCGTCTCTGCTAAAATACAATACGAAAGAAATAGATCTAATTAATTATCAGGGAGATTTTATTAATAGACCTTCGCAGATTTATTTTAAAGGAAAATTAGTTGATGATCAATATGATATTAACATTGGAGGAAAAGCACAATTTATTGCTAAGGGAGAGTGGGAAGCTTAGTCTAAAATAACAGAATAAAGAGTAAAGAAGATAGATTTATAAAATCAAGAAATAAATAACAGTATATAGAGGAATTAGAAAAAAAGAAGAGAAGTCTATGTTCTTACTTCTGTATTCTTTTCTCTCAAAAAGAAAGAAATATGAAATTAAACTGCCGACATAAAATAATCATTTTGTTAGTGTTATTGACAGCTCAGTTTTCGATTGCGCAGAAGAAAAATGAAAGTATCGGAACGGAGACTGTAAATGTTGTAAAACCTTACTCGCCGACTATTTCTGATGCTTTTAAAGTGAAAGAAACTCCTTCGCTTGAAGACAGCGGCAATCAGCCAAAAGAAGTTATTAAATACAGTATTTTATCTGTTCCTGTGGCTTCTACTTTTACACCTTCTAAAGGAAAAGCAGAAGGTGTTGAAAAAGCTAAAAAAGAAAGATTATTTAATAATTATGCCACTTTAGGATTAGGTAATTACAGTACTTTAAACGCAGAATTATTTGTAAATCAGGATTTGGGGAATAATGATTATCTGGCAGGAATGTTTCGTCATCATTCTTCGCAGGGCGGAATAAAAGATGTAGAGTTAAACGATGAATTTTACGATACCGCAATTAATATTGGTTACGGTCAAAACAATAGAGATAATTCTTGGAATATTGATTTAGGTTATCAAAATCAGATCTATAATTGGTACGGACTTCCGTCGGATTTTGGTTCTACAATTCCAGATCAGCGTTATGATTTAGTGAATAGTATAAATCCAGATCATTCTTATAATACTTTTTGGATTGGTGGAAATGCTGAATTTACAGAAAGTATTTTTAGTAATCTTTCTACAAAATTCACTCATTTTTCAGACAGCTATTCTTCATCAGAAAATAGATTTTTTGTAAAACCTACGTTTACTGTCGATGTAATGGATCAGGCAATCAAAACAAATGTTATTGTAGATCACGTAAGCGGCTCTTTTAAAAATAATTATTTACAAGATAATACAGAAGCTTTGAAATACAGTTTTACAAATGTTGGAATTGAGCCGAGTTTTGTAATTAATGAAAACGATTGGACATTAGAATTAGGAGCTGGTGTTTTCTACAGCGCAGATTCTGAGAACAGCGGCAATAAATTCTATATTTATCCAAAAGTAAATGCTTCTTATAAATTAGTGGGTGATTTAATGATTTTCTACACCGGAGTAAATGGTGGTTTAGCTCAGAATTCTTACGCCGATTTTGTGACTGAAAATCCGTTTTTGTCTCCAACTTTAAATATGCGTCCGTCTAGTACACAATACAATGTTTTTGCAGGATTGAAAGGAAAGCTGGCAAATAATGTCAATTATAATTTGACAGGTTCTTACATGAATGAAAAAGATAAAGCGTTATTTAAAGCAAATGATTACACAGAAGTAATTACAAATGAAGATTATGCTTTTGGGAATTCATTTGGAGTAGTATACGAGGATATTAGAACTTTCCGTTTTTACGGAGAATTAAAAGCCGATTTTTCTCAGAATGTAACTTTTGGAATCAACGGAACATTTAATAGTTATAATACAGATAACGCAGTTGAAGCCTGGAATTTACCAACAATGAAATTAAGTTCGACTTTAGACGTTAATATTACTAAGCAATTATACGCTGGGCTGAATGTTTTTTATGTGGGTGAAAGAAAAGACATGCAGGTAAATTCTGGAATTATGGCAAATTATGCTCCAATAACTTTAAAAAGTTATTTTGATGCAAACGCCCATGTTGGTTATAAATTCAACGAACGTTTAACGTTTTTCTTGAAATTGAATAATATTGGAAATCAGGCTTATGAAAAATGGTTAAATTATCCTGTACAAGGATTCCAAGTTTTAGGAGGAGCAAATTATAAATTTGATTTTTAAAACATAGCCACAAAGACACCAAGGCACAAAAATTATATATAATATAAAAAGTGCCTTTTTTTTCAGCCATGAACTCATGAATTTTTTGGAGTAGATTCGTGAATTCGTGGCTGTTTTTTTTAATAAAGGAAAAACCTTTGCATCTTTGTGCCATAAAACCTCAGTACCTCAAAAAAATGACTTTTAAAGAAAAAATATATTCCCACTATATACAAATGGTTCAGGACAGAATTGATGTTTTTAAAGACATGATTTCAAACTTAACCGAAGATTCTAAAAACGATGCCAAAGGTTCTGCGGGGGATAAACACGAAACCGCGCTATCAATGATGCACATAGAACAGGAAAAGCTAACGAATAAATTGAAAGAAGCTATTGCTCAAAAAGCAATTTTAGATAAAATTGATCCGCTTAAAATAACCGAAAATATTGTTTTAGGAAGTTTAGTAAAAGCAAACGGAATCTATTTATACGTGAGCGTTGCACTTCCTAAAATTACCATTGACGGCATAAATGTGATTGCGCTTTCTCCGCAATCTCCTTTAGGAAATCATTTGATGGGGAATAAAGTGGGGTTTGAGTTTGAGATTAATAAGACACATTATACTATTGAACAAATTAGCTAGTAGATGAATTTTATGCACTTAATATGTAGTTTTTCATTCTTTGGTGCTTCTTATGCCTTTTATAAGATTCATAAATTATGGAAAAAAGATGTTACGGAAAATGATAAGCTTTATAAGTTCCAAATTAAAGGAAAAACCTTTGAGCATTGGCTGCTAATTGGGATGTTAATAATTATAGGAATAGTTTATTTTTTTAAAGCACTGCCTTAACCGCAAAGTTTCTCACCCTGAAGAAGGAGGTATTGTACTAGAAACTTGATAAAGATTGGCGAATTAGCATGCGGACTTACTTGTGTGATCTTTCCTTCGTTAAGATGAAAAGTAAGACCTAAAATCTAGACAGCGCTAGATAATAATAATTTCTGAGCACTGATTATTCTTCTTTTTGCGAATTTTTTAATGATACTGGAATAACTCAGAATTTAATTCAAAAAACTGCTTTACACTTTCATTTTTTAACTGGTTTTGTAGTCAAGATTAAAATTTTCAAGTTTCAAGCTTGTTTTTACTTCTAAATTTTACATTTTATATGTAAAAACAAAGTTATGGTTATAAAATGTAATTGAAATGCATATTTATGTTTTTCAATTGTAACTAATATTACATCTTTGCCCTATCAAATTAAAATTTAAAGAATTAAAATATAAAATTATGTGTGGAATTGTATGTGCCTTTGATCTTAAACAAAAAGCCGAAGCGTTAAGACCTCAAGTATTAGAAATGTCAAAAATCATTCGTCACCGCGGACCAGACTGGAGCGGAATTTACAGCAATGATAAAGCGATTCTTTCTCACGAGCGTTTGGCAATTGTAGATCCAGCTTCAGGAAAACAACCTTTATTTACAGAAGATAAAAAATTGGTTTTAGCTGCAAACGGTGAGATTTACAATCACAGAGATTTACGTAAACAATTTGAAGGAAAATATAACTTTCAAACTGAAAGTGACTGTGAGGTTATTTTAGCTTTATATAAAGAAAAAGGAGTAAGTTTTGTTGATGAATTAAACGGAATCTTTGGATTTGCAATTTATGATGTTGATAAAGACGAGTATTTTGTTGCTCGTGATCATATGGGAATTATTCCATTGTATATTGGATGGGATCAGCACGGAACTTTTTACGTTGCTTCTGAATTGAAAGCGTTAGAAGGATATTGTACCAAAATTGAATTATTTCCTCCAGGGCATTACTTATCAAGCAAAGATGGCGAATTTGTACAATGGTACAAAAGAGACTGGACAGAATATGATGCTGTAAAAGACAACGAAACAAGTATTCCGGAAATCAAAAAAGCGTTAGAAGCAGCGGTTCACAGACAATTAATGAGTGATGTTCCTTATGGAGTTTTACTTTCTGGAGGTTTAGATTCGTCTATTACTTCGGCTGTGGCTAAGAAATTTGCTCAAAAAAGAATTGAGTCAGACGACACTACAGATGCTTGGTATCCGCAATTGCACTCTTTTTCAGTTGGTTTAGAAGGTTCTCCAGATTTAGCTGCGGCACGTAAAGTGGCAGACCATATCGGAACGATTCACCACGAAATTAAATTCACTATCCAAGAAGGTTTGGATGCTGTTCGTGATGTAATTTATAACTTAGAAACGTATGATGTAACTACAGTTAGAGCTTCGACTCCAATGTGGTTAATGGCGAGAGTTATCAAATCAATGGGAATCAAAATGGTTCTTTCTGGAGAAGGTGCAGATGAGTTATTTGGAGGATATTTGTATTTCCATAAAGCGCCAAATGCTAGAGAATTTCACGAAGAAAACGTTCGTAAATTAGGAAAACTTCATATGTACGACTGCTTACGTGCCAACAAAAGTTTAGCAGCTTGGGGAATCGAAGGTCGTGTGCCATTTTTAGATAAAGAATTTATGGATGTTGCAATGCGCATCAACCCACAAGATAAAATGATCAACAAAGAGCATCCGATGGAAAAATGGGTAGTTCGTAAAGCTTTTGAAGATATGCTTCCAGAAAGTGTAGCTTGGAGACAAAAAGAACAATTTTCTGATGGAGTAGGATACAGCTGGATTGATACTTTAAAAGAAGTGGTAGCCAGAGAAGTTTCAGACGAGCAATTAGCAAACGCTAGATTTAAATTCCCGTTACAAACGCCAACTTCAAAAGAAGAGTATTACTATCGTTCGATCTTTACAGAACATTTCCCAAGTGATGCAGCAGCTTTATGTGTGCCTCAGGAAGCAAGTGTGGCTTGTAGTACAAAAATTGCTTTGGAGTGGGATGAGGCATTCAAAAACATGAATGATCCTTCTGGTAGAGCAGTGGCAAGTGTTCACGATGATGCTTATGCTAAAGCTTAAAAACGAGTTTAATTTTTTGAATTAGTATATATATTGCAGAAAGACGTTCTTATTAAGAACGTCTTTCTTGTCTAAAATTGTTAAAATCTCTATTTCAGTTCTTTGTAGTTTTTTTTCTAATATTGATTTGAACTTACTTTTTTATATTTGGCATTCGCCGAAATAAAGTAATTCGCTGAAATTTTAGTTTCGAAAATGTAGAAAAGCAGAAAATAATATTTAGTTTTGCTTTTAGTGAAAAATTTTAATGATTTTTTAATGTGCAGATGATGTTAAGATCTTGTACAGCAGAAAAAAATAAAAAAATAGAATAGTATGTCTGGATTATTGGCCGTTATTGGTAAAGGAAAAGACCCCAAGCTTGTAAAACAACTTTCTGAAAGAATGTCACATCGAGGACCTGATGAAAGTGATATTCATATTATGGAAAATGGCAGTATACTTTGTCATGAAAGCCTGTCGATAATAGACCTTAATTCGGGAAAGCAGCCAATTCAAGGAACTCAAAATGCCTGGATGGTGCATGATGGCGAAATTTATAACTATCAAGAACTTAAGGATACTGTTTTAAAACATCATACATTTAGAACGGCTTCTGATTCTGAGGTAATTGTACATCTTTATGAAGAGTTTGGTTATGATTTCTGTAATAAACTTGATGGTGACTTTGCTTTCGTAGTTATCGATGGTGATAAATACATAGCTGGTCGTGATCCTATAGGTGTTAAACCGCTGTATTATGGTTTAGATGAAAGAGGGAGAATTTATTTTTCTTCAGAAATGAAAGCTGTTGCAGATCAATGTAAGTCATTTTCTACTTTTCCTCCAGGACATTATTATACCGCAAAAACTGGTTTTGTAAAATATTACCACCCTGAATACGAAGATCATAAAAATGCAGATCATTCTTTGGACTTAGGTTCAATTCGTCAAAGTTTAATAAATGCAACAAGCAAACGTTTATTAGCAAATGTTTCAGTTGGTGTTATACTTTCAGGAGGATTAGATTCTTCATTAACATCATCAATTGCTTCTAGATTATTAAAAGGGAACGGAGAAAAACTGCATTCTTTTTCAATTGGATTAGACGCTGATTCACCAGATAATATTGCCGCAAGAAAAGCAGCGGAATTTTTAGGGACAGATCATCACGAAATTCACTTTTCTGTAGAGGAAGGTGTGCAGATTTTAGAAAAAGTAATTTATCATATTGAAACGTACGATATTATCTGTGTACGATCTGGAGTTCCAATGTATTTATTGTCTCAAGCAATTGCTGAACAAGGAGTTAAAGTAATTTTATCAGGAGAAGGAGCAGATGAAGTTTTTGGAGGTCATTTGTATTTTAGAAATGCACCATCTGCAGAAGAATTTCAGGATGAAACAATAGAGAGAGTTCAGAAGTTATTTACAGCTGATTTGCTGCGTGCAGATAAAACAACAATGGCACACGGACTAGAAGTGAGGTTTCCGTTTTTAGATACAGAATTTTTAGATGTAAATATCCGTATTAAAACAGAAGAAAAACAGCCTAAAACTTATGATGGAGTTGAAAAATACATTTTAAGAAAAGCTTTTGATACTCCTGAAGATCCTTACTTGCCGGCAGATGTTCTATGGCGCCAGAAAGAACAATTTTCAGATGGAGTTGGATACAATTGGGTCGATGAGTTAATTGAATATTGTGCTTCGCAGGTGACAGATGAACAATTGGCTGGTGCTAGTGTTGAATTTCCATACAATTCGCCAACAACAAAAGAAGCTTATTTATATCGATCAATTTTCCATAAATATTATCCACAGGTAAGTGCTGCACAAACAGTGCGCAAATGGATTCCAAAATGGCAGGAAAACCTTGATCCAAGTGGAAGAGCGAACGCTGCGCATTTACAAGGAAACTTTGAGAAAGTAAAATCTGGAGTTGCAGTTTAGGAGTTAAATTCGAAAGTTGAAAACTCAAATAAAATAAATTCCAAACTCCAATTTTGGATCAAAAACAAAACCGAAATGCATTCAATTGTAGTTTCGGTTTTTTTATATGTTTTAATTTTTGGAATTTGGAATTTCAAAAAATGATTTTTCTAATAATTCATTATTGCTTTTGGAATTTGAAATTTAAGCGATCGGAATTTAAAAAAGATTCATTTTTTACGTTATTTCCATTTTTGGAATTTGGAATTAAAGAAAATTTGAATTTAAATTCATTTTTGAAGTTATTTTTAGGTTTTTCAGACAATTGTGTTAATAACTTAAGTGCTTTAAGTCGTATTTTAATGGGTATATAGCCTGCGTTTTTATATATTTGCGTGTTAGACAGTAAATACATTTATTAGAATAAATTATATGAGCGAAGAAATCAAGAAGAACAATTATTCAGCAGATAGTATTCAGGCATTAGAAGGAATGGAGCACGTAAGAATGCGTCCATCGATGTATATTGGAGATGTAGGAGTTCGAGGACTGCATCATTTAGTTTATGAGGTTGTTGATAACTCTATTGATGAGGCCATGGGAGGGCATTGTGATACCATTGGTGTTGCAATAAACGAAGATGGTTCGATTACAGTTGAAGATAATGGACGTGGTATTCCAGTTGATTTACATAAAAAAGAAGGTGTTTCGGCACTTGAAGTTGTAATGACAAAAATTGGAGCCGGTGGTAAATTCGACAAAGATTCATATAAAGTTTCCGGAGGTTTACACGGGGTAGGGGTTTCAGTTGTAAATGCCCTTTCAGTTCACATGAAATCTACTGTATTTAGAGATGGTAAGATTTATGAGCAGGAATATGAAAGAGGAAAATCTTTATATCCTGTAAAACAAATTGGAGAAACAGATAAGAGAGGTACACGCCAGACTTTCTTTCCAGATAATACAATTTTTACTCAGACTACTGAATTTTCATACGATACGCTTTCAGCACGTATGCGTGAGCTTTCTTTCTTAAATAAAGGAATCACGATTACCTTTACAGATAAAAGAGAAGTTGACGAAAAAGGTGAATTTAAAAGTGAAGTATTTCATTCAGACGAAGGTCTTAAAGAATATATCCGCTACTTAGATGGAAACCGTGAGCCAATTATCTCTCACGTAATCAGCATGGATCACGATAAAGGTGAAATTCCAGTTGAAGTTGCCTTGATTTATAATACAAGTTATACTGAGAATATTTTTTCTTACGTAAATAATATTAATACACACGAAGGAGGAACGCATCTACAAGGTTTTAGAAGTGGTTTGACAAGAACACTTAAAAAATACGCAGATGCATCTGGAATGTTAGATAAATTGAAATTCGAAATCGCAGGAGATGACTTCCGTGAAGGATTAACAGCTATTATTTCGGTAAAAGTTGCAGAACCACAATTCGAAGGACAAACTAAAACTAAACTTGGAAACAGAGAAGTAGTTTCTCCAGTTTCACAAGCTGTTGGGGAAATGCTTGAGAATTATTTGGAAGAAAATCCGAATGATGCTCGTGTAATCATCCAAAAAGTAATTTTAGCGGCTCAGGCACGTCACGCAGCGAAAAAAGCACGTGAAATGGTGCAGCGTAAAACCGTTATGGGCGGTGGCGGACTTCCAGGGAAATTATCAGATTGTTCTGAGCAGGATCCTGCAAGATGTGAGGTTTACTTAGTCGAGGGAGATTCGGCTGGTGGAACAGCAAAACAAGGACGTGATCGTAACTTTCAAGCAATTCTGCCATTACGTGGTAAGATTTTGAACGTTGAAAAAGCGATGCATCATAAAGTATTCGAAAACGAAGAGATTAGAAATATATTTACTGCTTTAGGGGTAACTGTAGGAACTGCAGAAGACAGTAAAGCTCTTAATATTGAAAAATTACGTTACCATAAAGTAATCATCATGTGTGATGCCGATGTCGATGGTAGTCACATTTCTACCTTAATATTAACGTTCTTTTTCCGTTTCATGAAAGAGCTAATTGAAGAAGGTCACGTTTACATTGCAGCGCCTCCTTTGTATTTAGTTAAGAAAGGAAACAAAAAAGAATATGCTTGGAATGATGTACAGCGTGATCAAGCAAACGAGAGAATGGGTGGAAGCGCCGCAATTCAGCGTTATAAAGGTCTTGGAGAGATGAACGCGGAGCAATTGTGGGAAACTACAATGGATCCAAACTTCAGAACACTACGTCAGGTAACGATTGATAGTTTAGCAGAAGCAGATAGAGTTTTCTCTATGTTAATGGGTGACGAAGTACCGCCTCGTAGAGAATTTATCGAGAAAAATGCAGTTTACGCAAATATCGACGCATAAAATAAAAAATTAATAATTTCAATTCGTTTAATTGTTTAAATTTACTAGACAATTAAACGAATTGTCTTTTAAGGGATAGACAAATAATTAATAACCGATAAAGTATAAAATATGAAAGTTACCATTGTAGGAGCAGGAAATGTTGGAGCTACATGTGCTGATGTTATTTCTTATAGAGGAATTGCCAGCGAAGTAGTATTGTTGGATATTAAAGAAGGTTTTGCCGAAGGTAAAGCATTGGATATTACACAATGCGCGACAAATACTGGTTTTAATACTAAAGTATCTGGCGTTACCAACGATTATTCTAAAACTGCTGGAAGTGATGTAGTAGTAATTACATCAGGAATTCCAAGAAAACCAGGAATGACAAGAGAAGAATTAATTGGTATAAATGCAGGAATTGTTAAAACAGTTGCTGAAAATGTATTGAAATATTCTCCAGATACAATAATTGTTGTAGTTTCGAATCCGATGGACACTATGACTTATCTGGCTTTAAAAGCGACTGGTCTTCCAAAAAATAGAATTATAGGAATGGGTGGAGCTTTGGATAGTTCTCGTTTTAGAACGTATCTTTCATTGGCTTTAGATAAACCTGCAAATGATATTTCAGCAATGGTAATTGGAGGCCATGGTGATACAACCATGATTCCATTAACGCGTCTGGCTTCATATAACGGAATTCCAGTTTCAGAATTTCTTTCAGAAGAAGTATTACAAAAAGTAGCGGCAGATACTATGGTAGGAGGCGCAACGCTTACTGGTTTATTAGGAACTTCTGCTTGGTACGCACCTGGAGCTTCTGTAGCCTATTTAGTGGACAGTATCTTGAACGATCAAAAGAAAATGATCGCGTGTTCTGTTTTCGTAGAAGGAGAATATGGACAAAGCGATATCTGTATTGGGGTGCCATGTATAATTGGTAAAAATGGTGTAGAAGAAATTTTAGATATTAACTTAAATGATCAGGAAAAAGCATTATTTGCGAAAAGTGCAGATGCAGTTCGTAGTATGAATGATGCCTTAAAAACGATTTTAGTATAATAAAAACGGCAAAAAAGAGAAAAGGCTGCACTTTTGCAGCTTTTTTTTTGAGATTAATCAATAAATAAATTGGTTAATATTTTCGTTAATTATATATTTGCTCGGTTTAAAAAAAAATTGGTAATTCGTGATCTCGTATTTTTGTTTTAAAAAATCATGTCAGGGCTTATTTTATGGGACTTTAAAACAAAAACAAAAATAAAACATAATTAATTTTTAGTAATAATGCAGAATAAAGGACTTATTAAATTTTTCGCAATTCTATTTGCATTGGTGAGTATTTACCAACTATCATTCACTTTTGTGGCAAATGGTGTCAAAAGTGAAGCTAAAGCTTTTGCAGGAGATAATCCTGATAAGGAGCTGAAATATTTAGATTCTATTGGTAAAGAGAAAGTATTAAATCTTGGTTTTACGGATTTCACTTACAATGAAGTGAAAAACAAGCAGCTTAATAAAGGTCTTGACTTAGAAGGAGGAATCAACGTTATTCTTCAGATTTCTATTAAAGATGTTTTAAAAGGTTTAGCTAATAATTCTAAAAATCCAGTTTTTAATAAATCATTAGCTGATGCATCTGCAAATTTAGAAGGTAACAAAACATATTTAAATAAGTTTTTTGAAGCTTTTGAAGCAAATTCAAAAGGAAGCGTAAAATTAGCTTCTCCAGATATTTTCGCTAATAGAAGTCTTCAAGGAGAAGGTGGTGTAGATTTTCAAATGTCTGACGCACAGGTTCAAAAAGTTATCAAAAGAAAAGTAGATGAGTCTGTAGAAAGTGCTTTTAAAGTATTAAGAGAGCGTATCGATAAATTTGGTGTTACACAGCCAAACATCCAAAAATTAGGAGAAACAGGAAGAATCTTAGTAGAGCTTCCAGGTGCTAAAGATGTTGATAGAATTAAAAAATTATTAGGTGGAAAAGCTCAATTAGAGTTTTGGGAAACTTATAAAGTTGAAGAAATCGGGAATTTCTTAGTAGCTGCTAACGAAGCTTTAAAGAAAACTGAAGTTAAAAAAACTGAAACTAAAACTGTTGCTAAAGATTCATTAAATGCTTTATTAACAGATGCTAAAGATTCTACAGATACTAAAAAAGGAAACAATCCTTTATTTGACAAAATTTTAGGTCAAGGCGGTGGACCAGTTTTAGGTTACTTTGCTACAAAAGATACTGCTGTAATCAACAGTTATTTTAAAAGACCAGAAATTAGAGTTTTATTGGCAGCTGACCAGCATTATGCAAAATTTGTTTGGAGTAAACCAACAACTATAAAAGATCAAAAAGCAAAAGATTTAGCAAGTGCAAAAGATATTGAAGTTGTTGAATTATACGCTTTAAAAGGAAACAGAGACAATAACCCAGCAATGAGCGGTGGTGTTGTTACTGATGCAAAAGATACTTTTGACCAAATGGGTAAGCCTGCAGTTTCTATGCAGATGAACAGCCAAGGTGCTAAAGTTTGGGAAGAATTAACAGGAAGAGCATTTGCTCAAAAAAGTTACATCGCTATTGTTTTAGATGATATCGTTTATTCTGCTCCAGGTGTTACAAGTGGTCCTATTGCTGGAGGAAGATCTGAAATTACAGGTTCCTTTGATGTTGCTGAAACTAAAGATTTAGCTAACGTATTAAATGCAGGTAAATTACCAGCGTCTGCAGATATTATTCAATCAACAGTAGTTGGTCCTTCTCTAGGGCAGGCGGCTATTGATGCAGGTACAATTTCTTCTGTATTAGGATTCTTATTAGTTTGCGTTTGGATGGTATTCTATTATGGTAAAGCTGGATGGTATGCAAACCTTGCTTTATTATTAAACTTACTATTCTTATTCGGAATTATGGCAAGTTTTGGCTTTGTATTAACATTGCCAGGTATCGCAGGTATCGTGTTAACATTAGGTACAGCGGTAGATGCGAACATTATTATATACGAAAGAGCGAAAGAGGAATTACGTGAAGGAAAATCGCTTTCTGAGGCAGTTGCTGCTTCTTACGGATGGCATGGTGCAATGCGTTCTATTATTGACGCTAACGTTACTCACGTTTTAACTGGAGCTATCTTGTTTATTTTCGGAACTGGTCCTATCAAAGGTTTCGCTTTAACGTTATTAATTGGTATTGTAACTTCATTGTTTACATCAATCTTTATTGCTAGAATTTTTATTGATAGAAATATCGCTGGAAAAGGAGATTTAACTTTCTCTACAAACATTACTAAAAATTGGTTTACTAATTTCCACTTTGATTTCATTAAAGTTAAAAAATTCACTTATATATTCTCGTCTATTGTAACAGTAGTAAGTTTAACTTCTATTTTCTTTATTAATGGTTTAGATGAAGGTGTTGATTTTGTTGGAGGTAGAACTTTCCAAGTTAAATTTGAAAAACCAGTTGATGCAACTGCTGTTTCAGATGAATTATCTGCTGCTTTTGGAACTCCGGTTGAGGCTAAAATTTTAGGAGATGATGATCAGTTGAAAATCACTACTAAATATAAAATTAAAGAAGATGGTGTAGCTATTGATGAAGAAGTGAACCAAAAATTATACGCTTCATTACAGAAATATTTCCCAAATACTTCTTATGAGAAATTCATTAACTCATTTGATGGTAAAAAAGTAGGTGTATTACAAGCTTCTAAAGTTGGGGCTTCTATCTCTGAGGATATTAAAACTAACTCATACTGGGCAGTTCTTGGTGCAATGGCAGTTATTTTCTTATACTTAATGGTTTCTTTCCGTAAATGGCAGTATTCATTAGGTGCGATTGCAGCTGTTGCGCATGACGTAATCTTTGTATTAGGAATTTACTCTTTATGCTACAAATTCATGCCATTCCACATGGAAATGGATCAGCACTTTATCGCTGCGATTTTAACTGTAATTGGTTACTCTATGAACGATACTGTAATTGTATTTGACAGGGTAAGAGAGTTTATCATCGGAAACCGTAAAGGTAGCTTCGAAGATATAGTAAATGCTTCTATTAATACTACATTATCAAGAACGTTGAATACTTCATTAATGATGATTATTGTATTATTGACAATGTTTATTTTTGGTGGAGAATCAATTAGAGGATTTATCTTTGCTATGTTAATTGGTATTATCGTAGGTACTTATTCTTCATTATTTATCGCAACTCCAGTATTGGTTGATACGATTTCTAATGATGAGAAACATACAATCGAAGACAAACACAACAAAGCGTAATTAAACTTTGTTTTTATTATAAGAAAGATCCAGTGAAAACTGGATCTTTTTTTTATGTTTGTATTTGTGATCCAAATCCTATTTATGAATAGAAAAAGAATATTCTTGGCAGTCCTCTTGTTTGGAGTATGTCAGATCAATGCGCAGCGAAAAAACAGTCATTTCAGAATAGGAATGAGTTATGGTTTCGGGAGCGAATTCAATAATACGGATTATACTTTTACCAACCATTTTTATAAAGCGCAGCTTTATTATAATCTCAAGAAAACTGAAAATTTTGCTTACGATATTTTGGTACAGCCGGAAATTAATTTTGGCAGACATCAGCTATTAAATTTATACTTCGTAAAGCCAGAAACGCCAAATTTTGAAGAGAAAAGAATAGAATATATGCAACTCAAAAATGTTTACAATTTGTTCTTAATTTAGGCTTTGTAGTTAGAAAACCAATTGAAAAAACATTTTCCTATTATGCTGTAGGAAGTATAGGCCCATTGATAACAGATGCAGAAACAGAAAGAATGTCTAAAGGTTTTGCTTTTGCAGATGTTTTAGCCGTTGGTTTTACGGCTTCTTACGATATATTTCAAATTGATATTCGTCCGAGTTTGCGACATGTATCTAATGCAGGCTTAGGAAGCTCAAATGCGGGTTATAACACAAAGAATGTAGAGTTTAGTATTTTCGTATAAGCTATAAATAGAAATGCCCAATATCAAGCGATATTGGGCATTTCTTTATTTGAGAAATATATTCTTATGATTGCGCTAAAGGATTTCTTTGTGCTCTAATAATGAAAAATAATCCGATTATAATAAAGGGAATGCTTAACCATTGTCCTGTAGAAAAATAACCTAAGTTTTCTTCTATACCGCCTTGGCTTTCTTTTACAAATTCTACAATAAAACGTACTACAAATAAAAGAACTAAAAACAATCCAAATAAATAGCCGGTTTTTAGTCTTGTATTGGTTTTCCAGTATAAGAAGTACAAAATAGCAAATACAAATATATAAGAGAATGCTTCGTACAATTGGGCTGGATGTCTTGCAGGAACTTCGGCTAATACATTGGCAAATTTTGGATCTGCTGCGATTGCATTGTAGGCTTCGATTGGATCTGCAATTCCAGTTTTTTGTACAGCTTCATTTTTACTGAATGTATCGTGTAAAAAACGAACTCCGAATGAAGATGTAGTTTCGTTTCCAATGATTTCTGAATTGAAGAAATTCCCCAAACGAACAAAAATAGCACCACTGGCAACAGGAATTACGATTCTATCCAAGATCCATAAAAGTGATCGCTTTAATATTTTTTTGCTGTAAAAATACATGGCGACAATAATAGAAATCGCAGCTCCATGACTTGCTAGTCCTTGGAAACCTGTAAATTCAAATTTTGGTTCGAATCTGACAGGAAGGAAAATTTCCAATAAATGATTTCTGAAATATTCCCAATCGTAAAAGAAAACATGTCCTAGACGTGCACCAATTAAAGTTGCCAGAACTGTCCAAACAAATAGAGAATCTAATTTTTCTAGTGATTCGTTTTCTCTTTCGAAAATCTTTTTCATTAGGAACCATCCTAAAAGAAAAGCAATTACAAACATTAAGCTGTAATAGCGAATCATAAAAAATCCTAAATTAATTCCCTCTGAAGGATTCCAAACAAAATTTAAGGCGTGTGTCATGTAAAATGTTTTATATATTGTGAAAATAAATATTTAATGTAAAGTCTCGTTTTATAACAGGTTAATGTTTATGGCTGCATTTCTTTTCTGGTACAGGATCGTAACCGCTTCTTCCCCAAGGATGACAGCTTAAAATGCGTTTTACTCCTAAAAACCCGCCGTAGAATAATCCATGGGTCTGCAAAGCTTGGATCATGTAGGTCGAACAAGTAGGTTCAAATCTGCAGGATGCCGGTGTAAACGGAGAAATTGCCGTTTGATAAAAACGAACCAAGAGCACAAATGGGTATATTAGAATTTTGGATAACATTTTATCAATACTTATTGTCTAGTTTTTCAGACTTCTATTTGTTGTCTTTACAAGAATTTTGTTACATCCAAAACTTTAATTTCTTTATTGAATGCTAAATGATGTTCCTTCTTTTCCGTCTTTTAGTTGGATTCCTAAAGCAATTAATTGATCTCTAATCTGATCTGAAAGGGCAAAGTTTTTGTCTGCTCTAGCTTGATTTCTCATTCCGATAAGCATATTAACAACACCTTCTAATTTATCATTATCTCCATCGGCATTTTTCTCATCGCTAAGACCCAAAACATCAAATACAAAAGCATTTACAGCTGTTGTAAAATCTGCTAAATCATTTGCAGTAATAGTTTCTTTGCCGTCTTTTAATAAGTTGATATAGCGAACGGCTTCAAATAGCTGTGCGATTAAAATAGGCGTATTAAAATCGTCATTCATTGCATCGTAGCATAGCTGTTTCCATGCTGCAAAATCAATAGAACTGGTATTAGCTGCAGCGATATTTGGTAAAGCATCAACTGCTTCCATTAATCTTTTGTATCCTTTTTCTGCAGCAACAATTGCATCATCAGAAAAATCTAAAATACTTCTGTAATGTGCCTGCAGCATGAAGAAACGAGTAACAGAAGCCGAAAATGGTTTGCTTAGAATATTATTATCGCCGCTCAGAATTTCGCCTGGTAAAATATTATTTCCAGTCGATTTAGCCATTTTCTTTCCGTTTAAAGTCAGCATGTTAGCATGCATCCAATAGTTAACTGGAGATTGACCTGTACAGGCTTCGTTTTGTGCGATTTCACATTCGTGGTGAGGAAATTTTAAATCCATTCCGCCTCCGTGAATATCAAAATGATTTCCAAGATATTTGGTACTCATTGCAGTACATTCAAGATGCCAGCCAGGAAAACCATCGCTCCATGGTGAGGGCCATCTCATGATATGTTCTGGTTCTGCTTTTTTCCAAAGTGCAAAATCCTGCGGATTTCTTTTGTCCGACTGTCCGTCAAGATCACGTGTGTTGGCTAGCATATCTTCGATATTTCTACCGCTTAAAACACCGTAATTATTGGTTTCGTTATATTTTACAACATCAAAATATACAGATCCGTTAGCTTCGTAGCCGATTCCTGTTGCTATAATTTTTTTGATGATTTCAATTTGCTCAATAATATGCCCAGTTGCAGTTGGCTCAATGCTTGGAGGCAGAAAATTGAATGCTTTTAAGATATCATGAAAATCGACAGTGTAGCGTTGTACAACCTCCATAGGTTCTAACTGCTCTAAACGTGCTTTTTTTGCAATTTTATCTTCGCCTTCGTCAACATCGTCAACGATATGTCCTACGTCGGTAATATTTCGAACATAGCGCACCTTGTAATCTAAGTGCAGAAAATATCTAAAAATTACGTCAAAAGACATAAAAGTTCTCACATTTCCTAAGTGGACATTACTATATACGGTAGGTCCACAAACATACATTCCAACATTTCCTTCATGGATTGGTTTGAAATCTTCTTTTTCACCTGAAAGTGAATTGTATATTTTTAAGGGCTGACTGCTATATAGTGGCATATTTTTTTTATTGTTTAATCGTTTAACCGTTAGTTGTTTAATCGTTTAAATGTTGGTTTTTTTTGATTATGTAAAACGTTTAATCGTTTCTAGTAACTTTGTTTATTCTTTAGAAAGATAGTATTTTTTAACTATTTATCTGATTGCATTTTAGCTGCAAACAAGATGGATTTTCAATCATTTGATCGCTAAATAATTAAATGGGTCTTTTGAACTAAATTCAATCACCTGACAGAAATCTCTAGCCAATCTCAAAATTTGCAAATCCTCAATTCTATCTATTTTATCATCAGAACAGCAAACTCCTGTCTAAAAACAATAAACTTTTAAAATTGAGTTTCTAATTTAATATAGTCTAAGAATTCTCTCTTCGTTTGAGGGTCTTTGAATTTTCCACCAAATTCAGAAGTTACAGTGCTGCTTTCGATATCTTTAATTCCGCGTGAATTTACGCAAAGGTGTTTAGCATCAATAACACACGCAACATCTTCTGTTCCTAAAGCTTTTTGAAGTTCCTGTACAATCTGCATTGTTAAACGCTCTTGAACCTGAGGTCTTTTAGCATAATATTCAACAATACGGTTCATTTTAGATAAACCAATAACTCTTCCGCTTGAGATGTAAGCAACATGAGCACGTCCGATAATTGGAAGTAAATGGTGTTCGCAGGTAGAATAAACGGTAATGTTTTTTTCTACTAACATTTCACCGTATTTGTAATTATTGTCAAAAGTAGAAGCTTTTGGCTGTTTTGCAGGATTAAGACCTCCAAAAATCTCCTTAACAAACATCTTTGCAACTCGATTTGGAGTTCCTTTAATGCTGTCGTCTGTCAAATCCATTCCAAGAGTTTGTAGAATGTTTTCGACATCTTTTTTTATTTTTTCTATTTTTTCATCATCAGTTAAGTCAAAAGCGTCTTCTCTTAAAGGGTTTTTGGCGTTACTGCTGAAATGACTGTCACCTATTTCGTCTAAAAAATCTTCGTTATTTATCATTAAAAACTACTATTATAATGGGTATATCTTTTTAAGGCGGTAAAGATAATTAATAAATAGGAAACCTTTTCTATCGTTTTTACGATTTAATTGTTCCTTTTTGCATATAATTTAAATTAGAGTTCCAAGATCTTGACTTTAAAACACAAAAGACAATAACGAAAGGGTTATTGTCTTTTTGAAATTTGTTTTTAAAAACTTGATTATCTGTTGTTATAAACCAATAAAGCTTCTTTTAAAATATTTACGGCAGTAATTAAATCCTGTTTATTCAATACATAAGCAATTCTTACCTGATTTAATCCCATGCCAGGAGTTGAATAAAAACCTTTGGCAGGAGCAATCATTACAGTTTCGCCGTTTAAATTATAGCTTTCTAAAAGCCATTGTGCAAAATCGTCAGAATCTTTTATTGGAAGCTCGGCAATACAATAAAAAGCACCTTTAGGTTTTGTTACAATAACTCCGTCGATTTTGTTTAATTCGGCAATTAAAGTGTCGCGGCGTTCTTTGTATTCTGCAATTACTTCATCAAAATAACTTTGCGGGGTATCAATCGCAGCTTCGCAGGCAATCTGTTCAATTGTTGGCGGACTCAAACGTGCTTGCGCAAATTTCATTACGGTTGCTAAAACGTCTTTGTTTTTAGTAACCAGACAACCAATTCTTGCCCCGCACATACTGTAACGTTTAGAAACAGAATCGACCATAATTACATTTTGCTGTACATCTTCAAGATTCATTACCGAAAAATGTGAATCATTTCCATCGTACAAAAATTCACGATAAACTTCATCAGCAATTAAATAGAGGTCGTGTTTTTTGATCAAACCGGCCAATTGTCTAATTTCTTCCTCAGAGTATAAGTATCCAGTCGGATTTCCTGGGTTACAAATCAGAATGGCTTTTGTTTTTGGTGTTATTAATTTTTCAACTTCGTCTATACTTGGCAGTGCAAAAGCTGTTTCAATAGTAGAAACAAGTGGTATTACAGTTGCGCTTGTTGATGATGCAAATGCGTGATAATTAGCATAAAAAGGCTCTGGAATGATGATTTCATCTCCAGGGTCTGTAATTGTGGCCAGCGCAAATAGTAAGGCTTCAGAACCACCAGTAGTAACAATGATGTCTTCTGTATTAACGTTTACATTTTGGCGCTGGTAAAAATGAGCTAATTTTTTTCTATAGCTTTCATATCCGGCAGACGGACTGTATTCTATAAGAGTTAAATCAATATTTTTTACCGCCTCGATGGCCACTTCCGGTGTCTTGATATCCGGTTGGCCAATGTTTAAGTGATACACCTTGTGTCCTTTTTTCTTTGCTAAATCTGCAAAAGGAGCAAGCTTGCGTATCGGAGATTCGGGCATGTTTCTTCCCTTGTGTGAAATTGTAGGCATGAGTATAAATTATTGAAGTGCAAATTTGCATTTTTTTTTCGAATTTAACGTAAACAATACGAGTACTTGGAGAAATGTAACAATTATAGATATATTTAGTAATTTTATAATAAAAAATTGTCAATGAAAAAATATACGATATTGTTTTTTGGGTTATTCTTACCTTTTTTGCTTTTCAGCCAAGGCGGTTTTTTTTTACAAAACAATTCTTCTAAGGCTGTAATACCTTTTAAGTTAATTAATAATCTTGTATTTATTCCGATAAAAGTAAACGGAATCGAACTTAACTTTCTACTAGATTCAGGAGTTGAAGAAACTATTTTGTTTAGTATGGAAGACAAGCAGGAAGTTAGTTTTAATAATATTGAAAAAATTAAACTTCGTGGACTGGGAAGCGAAGACGAGATTGAAGGACTAAAATCTACTAAAAATATATTGGAAACTCATGGTTTAAAGTCCAGTGATCATATGGTATTTATTATTTTGGATCAAAGTTTTAATTTGTCTTCTCATATAGGAATTCCTGTAAATGGAATTATCGGTCATAAATTCTTTAGAAACAATTTTGTTGAAATTAATTATCAGAAAAAGAAAATTATAGTTCACGCAAGATCTGATAAGTTTCAGGAGAAATTAAACAACAAATATAAAATGATCCCTATAACTATAGAAAGATCAAAACCTTATTTGGTAACCACTGCCACGGTTAATAATGTTGAAATTCCGGCCAAACTTTTAATAGATGTTGGAAATAGTGACGCCTTTTGGATATTCGAAAATAACAGTATTAAGCTTCCATCTAAAAATTTTCCTGATTTTCTTGGAAAGGGATTTAGCGGCGATATCGAAGGCCACCGGGCTAAAATAGACAAGTTTGCTATTGACGAGTTTGAATTTAAAAAGCCTATTGTTTCTTTTCCAGATTCAATATCTATTCGTAACGTGAAGATGGTTCCAGGACGTATTGGTTCGATTGGAGGTGAAATTCTTAAAAGATTTAATGTAGTTTTTGACTATACAGATAAAAAAATGTATTTGAAGAAAAACGCTAAATACTCAGAACCTTTCACCTATAATAAAAGTGGAATTACGGTTCAGCATCACGGACTACAGTGGGTGCAGGAAACTGTGCGTTTAGAAATGGTACGTGTTTCTACTACGGTTGAAGATTTGCAGGATAAGAATAAAAACAATAACGATTTCAGATACAAATTTGCCCTTAAACCTATTTACGAAATTGTGAATGTCCGTAAAAATTCTGCAGCAGAAAAAAGCGGATTGATGAAAGGTGATATAATTGTAAGTATCAACAGAACTCAGCCGTACAGATATACACTGCAGCAGATTAATAATCTTTTAAAATCTGAAGAGGATGTTTGGATAACCCTTGAAGTAGAGCGAAATAGCGTTGTACTAAAATTTAGGTTTAAACTTGAAGATGAGCTCTAAAAATAAATATTAAATTTTTTTAAGTAACTAAAATAAGAGGATGCCAATTATTTGTAAATAATTTTTGAATATTTTCGAAAAACGTTTTCAAAAAGTAGTTTTTTACTTAGATATTTTACTATGTTTAACAAAAATTTAATCTATGGTCAAAAACTACATTAATTTCTTACAATTTTTATTTGTTTTTATTTTCTTGCTGGTTTTTCCAACAATAACCTCTGCACAATGTGCAGGTTCTGATGCGCAATTAGATTTGTGTACTACTATTTCAGATCCTGCAAATCAGCGCATTTCTTTGTTTTCCTTATTAGGAAATTCTCCAGTTCCGGGAGGGACATGGACAGCTAATACAAACCCACGTGGACTAGATGCGGTCAATGGAGTTTTAAATGCACACCTTATAAGTCAAGGAGGTACTTATGTTTATACCTATACGGCTCCAAGTACGGCAGGTTGTGTAAATAATACTGCAAGAGTAACCATAAGGATAGGTGCATACGCCGGTGTACCAGCTCCCTACGCAACGGTATGCAGCGACGAAAATTTTTTCAATCTTTTTACCGCTTTCAACGGTACTGTTATGGCGCCGCATACGAATGGAGTTTGGACGGATAGCGATGGAAAACCTTTACCAGAATCTTCTATTCCAATTAGAGAGAAAAATGGCGTCTACCAATATACCTACACCGTTCCAGCTGTACTGGCTTGTTCTACTGCTTCGCCTTCTTCAACAGTAATTGTAACAGTAGTGAAGGCACCGAAAGAAGGAAGACCTGACGACTTATTAATTTGTGCCGATACGGAGATCTCACAATATACAGATTTAGATCTACATACCAGACTTACAGACGAAGACAGTGGTGGAGAATGGAGTGGTCCAGGACTTACTTCTACTACCGATCATAATGTGAATTTGGAGGAATTATACAATGCACGCGGCCCAGGAGAATATCAGTATGAATATAAAGTATATGCTTCTCCAAATAATAAAGTTTGTCCCGACAAAACGGCAACAATTAGTATTACGATAGAAAAACGTCTGGATTTTACAGGAGCAAAAATTGATGTCATTAAGGATATTTGCGAACCCGAAATTCCAAGAGCAGTTTATTCTGCAACAATAACACAAGGGGCTCAAGCTATTCCTAACGGACAGTATGAAGTTACTTTTAATGTGTCAGGACCAAATGCAGGAACTCAAAGAATTATTTCAAGTTTTGTAAATGGAGTTCTTAATTTTCCAGTTTCGCCTTCTTATTTTAGAGAAGTTGGAAAATTTACACTTACCATTACCAATATAGTATCAACGGCAAGCAGAAGAGCCTGCGCAAATATTATTGATAATCTATCTGATGTTCTTGAAATACATCCAATTCCACGGTTAGATGGTGCAGTACTGAATTTTGACCCAACATGTCAGAATAAAGATGCCCAAGCTTATTTAACAAATGCAGTTTTATTGCCAGATGGTAATTATAACATTGTATACAATGTTACAGGCGATAATTTTGCGTTAGGGCAGATTCAGAATATAACTGTAGCTGGCGGTGAATCAAATTTTATAATTCCTGGAAACTTAAATCTAAATAGCGGTGCCTCATCTATAGTTATAACTAATATTACCAATACGGTTACAGGCTGTACCAATACAGCAAATGGAAGAGGAAATCTAATTATCAATCCGCTTCCAAATGCAGCTTCAGTTGCTGTTGCAGTAAATGATCGCTGTTTAAATGATCCAGTTTCAGCAGTGGTTTCTGGTTTAGGAAATCTTACAGATGTTACAATAAATTACGTTTTTCTTGGAGATAATGTTGCTTCAGAAACAATTATTCTGAAACCTGTTAATGGAAGAGCAGAATTTCAAATTCCTGCAGCTTTACTTTTAAATACAGGTTCGACAATTATTTCATTGACAAATTTAAAGAACAATATCACAGGCTGTGATGTTAACTTAAATAATGTCTTAGACAGTTTTATTATACATCCAATACCAGTTCCGCCCGCTGTAAATCCGCAGTCTTTTTGTAAAGTTGATGAGGCTTCAGTGGCTAATTTAGTTCCAAACGGGAATCAATATAAATGGTACAATTCGCCAACATCGACGACACCATTGGCTGGTACATTGGTTTTAGAATCTGGCAATTATTATGTAAGAGAAACATCTCCTGCAGGCTGTACTTCAGAAGCGGCCACAGTTGTAGTTACGATAGAAGATTCGCCGGCGCCGGTATTAAATTCAGATGGACAAAATTTCTGCGGATTAAATAATCCAACCATTGCAGATTTATCCAATAATACCAATATTCCTTCTACTGTAGTTTGGTATGATGCTCCCGATAATGGAAATTTATTATCTGGAACAACTCCTCTAATAGAACAAGGAAGATATTATGGATTTAATTTTCCAAGCGCAGATTGCTTCTCTTCAGAATATATTGAAGTCACAGTAACATTAACAGCGTGTGATAATGTACCAAATACCTTTTTTGTTCCCGACGGATTTTCTCCAAATGGTGATGGAACAAACGACTCATTTGTGATAAAAGATATTGAATTTTTATACCCAAATTATACACTTGAAATTTATAATAGATACGGAAACGGAATGTATAAAGGAGACAAGAATAAACCAGCCTGGGATGGAATGAACTATGAAAAGAGCGGTATCGCCGGCGGAGTAGCACCAAACGGAGTTTATTTTTATGTGCTTCATTTTAATAAAGATAATAAACCGCCGCAGCAAGGCCGTCTTTATTTAAATCGATAAATCTCT
This sequence comes from Flavobacterium fluviale, assembly GCF_003312915.1. Lineage (NCBI taxonomy): Bacteria > Pseudomonadati > Bacteroidota > Flavobacteriia > Flavobacteriales > Flavobacteriaceae > Flavobacterium > Flavobacterium fluviale. Next base: position 2,418,754 of record NZ_CP030261.1, read on the forward strand.
TTTTATATTTCTAATATAATTTTCAAATGAAAAAAATACTACTCTTAATAAATTTCCTTTTCTATTTATCAGCTTCTGCACAGCAGGATCCAGAATACACACATTATATGTATAATATGAGTGTCGTAAATCCCGCGTACGCAACAGGAGTTCCTGCAATGATGAATTTCGGAGGATTGTACAGAACACAATGGGTCGGTGCAGTTGGAGCCCCAAAAACATTTACATTTTTTGGACACACTGCTATAACAGATAAAATAGAAGCAGGAATCTCGTTCATCTCAGATGATATTGGAGACGGTGCCAAAAAAGAAAATAATGTCTATGCCGATTTTGCGTATGTCTTAAAATTAGGCGGACAAAACAAACTTTCATTAGGTTTAAAAGCTGGATTTTCATCTATGCAAAGCAATTTTAACGGTTTTCGTTTCACAGATCCGCAGACTGATTTTGCTTTTTCAGAGAATATAAATGCAACTAAACCAAATATTGGAGTTGGAGCTTATTATTTTAGAGACAATCTGTATGTTGGATTATCTGTTCCTAATTTGCTCAAATCTAAATATATCGAAGAAAAATCAGGAGTAAATGCTTTTGGTTCAGAAGAAATACATACTTTTTTAACGGCAGGTTATGTTTTTCAGCTTAATGATATGTTGAAATTAAAGCCCGCATTTATGTCCAAATTTGTCAAAGGAGGTCCAATAACTTTAGATGTTACCGCAAATGTTTTGTACAACGAAAAGTTTGAATTTGGAGCTGCTTATAGAATAGATGATTCGGTAAGTGCAATGTTTAATATCAATGTTACACCTACACTTAGAGTTGGTTATGCTTACGATTATACAGTTACAAACTTTGGCCAGTTTAACTCTGGAACGCATGAAATTATGCTGTTATTCGATTTAGATTTACTAGGAAAAGGATTTGATAAATCACCAAGATTCTTTTAAAATGAAAAATATGAAAAAACTACTCGTTATTATATTCGTATTTTCTATACAGTTTATAAAGGCACAAGATCTGGAATTG